>DATJNV010000048.1:0-97122 GCA_035507705.1 Acidobacteriaceae bacterium | reverse complement strand
CGCGAAGAGCCGCGAGCTGGTAGCGATGATCATGTTCCAGGCGGCATTTACAGCTCTCACCGGCTTTGGTCTTGGCATCGGTTTTTGTGCGCTGGTGATTACCTTGGCCAAGGCGCGCCTGCCGGACTACGCAGCAATCGTCACTTATCCGAATATCGTAACCGCACTTGTGATGGTTATCGTTATCGCCGGCATCTCCAGCTACATAGGAGTACGCAAGGTCCTGCGCATTGAACCGTTCGACATTTTCAGGGGATAAGATGGCTGGCGTCGCGATCAAAGCCGATGGTGTGAACAAGTGGTTCGGGGAAGGAGAGGCCAGGACGCAAGCGTTGAAGAATGTCTGTCTCGAGACCTATTTCGGCGAGATGGTGTATATCGTCGGGCCTTCCGGGAGCGGTAAGACAACGCTGCTTAGCGTGCTGTCGGGCATTCTCCGGCCTAATGAGGGCACTGTTCTCTGCGAACAAACCAGCTTGTGGCAGTTATCCGCGGATGACCTGGCCAGGTTCAGGCTAGACAAAATTGGATTTGTGTTTCAGGACTACCATCTGTTCCCGCGGCTTACGACCGCGGAAAATGTTGCCATTCCCCTGATTCTGCGGCGCACCGATTGGGACAAGGCTGTGGAGGAGGCGGTGAAATACCTGGAGATCGTAGGCTTAAAAAATCGTGCCGATATTGCGCCGGTGAAGCTCAGTGGCGGCGAGCAACAGCGGGTCGCTATCGCGCGCGCCATGATCAGCCAACCTGACGTACTCATCATGGACGAGCCGACGGCTTCGCTGGACGGCGAAACGGGGCGTAACATCGTCGGCTTTGTGAAAGAGCATTTCCTCAACCAGGGCCGCTGCATTCTGATTGTCACGCACGACAGCAGAATTTACGAATTCGCCACCCGAATCTTGCGCATGGAGGATGGCAAGCTCACAAACAAGGTGGACGGGTCCGATGAAAAATAAACTGCTTTTTGCTCTTTCCTTTCTCGGAATAGTAGGGGGATGCTGGGCTGCGTATTTTTCGACGGTGAGTCACGCGGCGCAGCCCCCTGTCTTCAATCCGGCTTCGAATCCTTATCCCACCGGCATCTATGCGGAGGGCATGGTGGAGAGTGTGCAATCGAGCGGTCAAAACATCAATGTATATCCGGAAGTTGCCGGAACAGTGAAGGAGATCCTGGTCAGCGAGGGACAAACGGTACGCAAAGGGGAACCACTGCTACAGATTGATCCTTCGATCCAAAGCGCTACAGCGTTGCAGCAGAAGTCCCAAGCTGAGGCGGCATACGCCATGCTCCAGGAATTGAGGGCCCAGCCCCGCAAGGAGACTCTGGATGTGAACTTTGCCCAGGTGCAGGCCGCGCAGGCAAGCCTCAAGACCGCGAAGGATGAGAGAGAAAAGCAACAGGCGGCCTACGCGCTCGACCCCGGATCGATCAGCAAGGATGCGCTTGATAGCGCTGTCAATGCCGAAGGGGTCGCGCAAACCAACCTTGCGGTAGCCAAGCGGCAATACGATCTGACGAAGGCAGGTGCCTGGATCTACGACATTCACAACCAGGAAAAACAATATCTTGCACTCGAGAAAGCCTATGCTGCATCCGAGGCGCTCCTGGCGAAGTACACGCTGCGAGCTTCCCAGGATGGGATTGTGCTGTCGATTAATTCTGTCAAGGGCGCCTATGTCTCACCTCAGGGTGCGTACGACTCCTATACGCAGGGATCAGATCCGGTCCTGGTTCTTGGAAACAACGATGCTCATCTGAATGTTCGCTGCTACGTGGACGAGATCCTGGTGACACGTCTTCCTCTGCCGGCCCAAATCAAGGCGCAAATGACGATCCGGGGTACGGATATCCATCTCCCGTTAACCTTCGATCGAATCCAGCCCTTCGTCTCACCTAAGATCGAGCTTTCTGACCAGCGGCAGGAGCGCGTGGATGTGCGCGTGCTGCCCATCATCTTTCGATTTGAAAAGCCAAAGAACGTCAACCTGTATCCGGGAGAACTGGTTGATGTCTTTATCGGCAAACAGGACGAGGAGAAACGATGATCCTCGTTTCAACTCTGCGATGGGCCCGCGGGCCGTTAACAATACTGGTGGCAAGCCTGTTGCTGATGGTGGCCGGCTGCAACCTGGCGCCGAAATATCAAAGGGTAATGGTTCCTTTGGCTCCCGAGTACAAAGAAGCGGTTCCAGCCGATGTTTGGAAGCGTGCAAAGCCGAATGATGGAGCCATTCGCGGGCGATGGTGGGAGATGTTTGACGACCCTCAGCTAAACACCCTGGAGGAACAGGTTGATGCCCGCAATCAGAGCATTGCTGCTGCGAAAGCCGATTACCTGGCGGCACGGGCAGTGGTTCGGCAGACACGCGCGCAATACTTTCCCACTGTGACGACGTCTCCTTCCATCGCGAATTCGCGCATCGCAGCGAGCCCGTATTCGCAAGCAAATGGGCTCACTTACACCGAATATTTATTTCCGATAACAGCCTCTTGGGAGCCGGATTTTTGGGGCCGGATCAGAAACACTGTTGCGGCCAGTGCTTACGCCGCTCAGGCCAGCGCTGCCGACCTGGAAAATGTCCGGCTGCTGGCACATGCAAATCTGGCCGCCGACTACTTCCAGATGCGTGGCGTGGAACAGCAGAAGCGTGTTCTGGATGCGACGGTGATCGCGTGGCAGAAGTACCTCGATCTGGTTCGCGATCTTCGCAAAAGTGGTCTGGAAACGGATGAGGCGGTCGCAGCCGCCGAATCGCAGCTTGAGGCCGCCCAAGCACAAGACACAAACCTCGGCATTTCACGAGCTCAGTATGAGCACGCAATAGCCATTCAAATAGGTGAGGCGCCTGCTGCCCTATTTGTTAAGGCGGCAGATCAGGAGCCCCGCTTACCTGCGATTCCACCCGGGCTGCCAGCCGATCTGCTGGAACGCCGGCCTGATATTGCTTCTGCTGAGAGAGCGGTGGCTGCTGCCAACGCGCAAATAGGGGTTGCCAAAGCGGCCTATTTTCCGAACATCACACTGAGCGCAACGGGCGGCATCGAAAGTCTTGCTTTTACGGACTGGTTTACCTGGCCGAGCCGTTTCTGGACGGCTGGTCCATCGGCTGCCGAAACCATCTTTGATGCAGGAGCGAGAAGGGCGGGAGTTCGGCAGGCTATTTCACTTCGTGATGCGAGCGCAGCTAATTATCGGCAGACCGTACTTACCTCGTTTCAACAGGTCGAGGATAATCTCGCGGCACTGCGGATTCTCGCCGAGGATCTCAAGCAGCAGGATGCGGCCGTCCAGTCGGCGAAGCGTTATCTCAGCCAGGCAACGACCAGGAACACCGCAGGGCTTGATCCGTTTCTCAATGTTCTGGTGGCTCAAGTGAGCCTGCTTACCTACCAGCAGACCTACGTGAATTTTCAAACGCAGCAGTTAATTGCCAGCGTGCAGCTTGTTGAAGCACTGGGTGGGGGCTGGAACATCTCCCTGATGCCGACGCCCGCACAAGTGAGAGAGAATCGGCCTTAGAGCAGCATGAAACGGGCATGATCGGACCGTGACGCAGGTCACAGCACTTCCGGGATGGGCGATTTAGCGTGTCCAAAGGACGATGCAAGTCCGGAGGGAACGATGAAATCCGCGAATCCAATCGCAGTCGCTTTTGAGCATGTCTTCGACCAGATCGTGGTGCCTATCGATTTCTCCGATGTGACCACGGTGACGCTCGAATATGCCGAAGCAATAGCTCGGGCTTTCAACTCCGAACTGATGCTGGTACATGTTGATGTGCCGGCGGATTTGATTTCATCACCCGACGGCGCATGGGTCGATGACGCAGAGCTCCAGGCTGTGGGTCGAGAGCAGCTCGAACAACTTGGAAGGTCCATGCGAAGGCGGGGTTTCCGCGCGCGCACGGTTTGCCTTACGGGGCAGGTCCAGGAACAGCTCTTGGCGGCGGCCGTCGATAATAAGGCAGACCTGATCGTGCTGGGCACGCATGGAAGACGCGGGCTGGGACGCCTGTTTGCGGGCTCCGAAACGGAAGCGCTCATAAGGCGCGTGCAGTGCCCGGTTCTCTCCGTTGGCCCGCTGTCGCCCGAGCTCGGCAAGAAGCCCTGGAGCATCCGCAATGTTGTCTGCGCCACTACGCTCGAGCCGCGGTCGGCGGAGATGGTCGCTTTTGCGTATAAGCTGGCCGCCGTGCATGAGGCAGAGCTGGCACTCTTCCACGTCAAGAAAAGCCCTGAGGAAGAGATGGATTGGTCAAATTTCGAGGAAGCTTTCCATCGCTATATTCCAGAGGATCTGGGCAAGAGATCGTGGTTACGAATGCGGCTTTCGAGTAGGGCGCCGGGGAATAACATCGTGACCTTTGCTAAAGAAAACCAGGCAGATTTGATTGTTATGGGAGCGCATGCGGCTACGCAGATCGATACGCATCTCGCGCGTGGGACGGTTGCGAGGGTTCTCGCCGAAGCGGAGTGCCCGGTCATGACGCTGCGGTGCGATTAGATGGGGCAAACGCCAAAGCGCAACTGGAGAAGGGTGAAATGCGATGAAAGCGCAACAAGCTACGACACCTCAGATCAAAGACGACAGCGGTAATCGTGCATTCACGGCTCCAGATCATATTATCCTGGCAAGCGATCTGGCCGACCTGGATTACCTGATTCCACACGCCATTGCGCAGTGCTGGACCTGCGAGTCTTCTCTCACAATAGCCCACATCATTCCGGATAAGCTATCGGGGTCACTGGATGAAGCAGTTGCCCTGATTGCGGACACTTCGGCGACCCATTCTCAAAGAACATTGCAGGAAGCAGGAGAGAAGTTGTCTGTGGCGGCGGGAAAGATACGCTCCGCAGGTATTAACTGCTTTACCACCATTCGCCACGGTCAGGCGCACATCAAAATCCAGGAGCTTATTCGCGAGGTCCGGGCGGGGCGGGTGATTCTGGGCACTCATGGGCGTCGCAATGTGAAGAAGTTTTTCCTTGGTTCGACAGCCCACGAGATTCTCAAGACGGTAAGTGTGCCTGTTCTGACGGTAGGTCCACATGCCCGTTTATATGCCCATGGAGAACCCCACCGGATTTTGCATCCGGTTTCCCTTACCTCCGGATACCAGGAAACGGCGCAACTTGCGGTGAAGATGGGGCAGTTCTACCGGGCTGAGATTACTCTGCTTCACGTGTTACCGGCAGAGGCGCAAAGTGAGTATGCGGAAGAGCGTTTGATGCAATGGACCAACTTCGAACTGGGCCGCCTGATTCCGGATGAGGCTCCTCTTTGGACTACTGCGACCACCATGGTGGAAGAAGGGGATATCGTGGGCAAGATCCTTGCTACCGCGGAAAAGTTAGAAGCCGACCTTATCATCATGGGAGCAAATTCCGACTCCTCGTTTTGGCCTGTGTACGGTGACAATACTGTGTATAACGTCATCGCGGAGGCAAGGTGCCCGGTATTGACGTTGCGCCATTCGCATCGACCGGAAGAGAGTTCACCAGCGAAGAGTAGCTGCGTTCTCATTTAAAATCCGCGGTTCCCTGCAAACGAACCCGGGAGCGATGGCTGCGGCAGGCCGAAAAGCTGGGAAGGCGCGCGGCGTAGCCACGCGGCTAACATCCCACAGGGCGCGCCAACGGCGCGTCAGCTCCGGATTCTAGGATGCGACCGTCAGGCTAACTTGATCGTGTTTACAAATTTCGCTAATCGCCACTCTTGCTGTCATCAGGCCCGATGGCAAGCCACCACCCGGCATAACCCATTGCCCAACCATGTGAAATCGGGACAATCCCGGTAGTGTTCCAGGCAGAGCGTGATAGCCGGTCTCCGGCGTCAAAAGCCATCCTTCCATGCTGCCCTTCCAGTTTCCCGTATATCGAATGACGGAAGCTGGAGTAGAGACGTCGACCACTTCTACCGCTTGAGAGACCCCGGGTATTCTTTTTTCAAGGATGGTGAGGGTATTCTTGGCGAGGCGTTGTTTTTCCTGCTGATATCTGGCATTGTCCTCCTGCTGCAGATGAGTCCAATACTCAAAGTTGCGGGTCGGCAGAAAGCAAGTCACTGCAGTCTTTCCTGCGGGTGCAAAGGTCGGATCGAAGTTGAAGATTCGGAAGGAAAGCTGAGATAAGGAACTATCGGGGTCTACGGCGAACGGCTCGTCCAGAATGCGGATGAGAAAGCCAGGCTCGTTGGAGAGGTCGCGCGCAATACCAAAAGAAACCTGCGCGTACGAACTGAAAGTCTCGAGGTTACGGTAAATGTCATTGATCTTGTGGTCTCCATAGCGGCCTTCGAGCATGCCGTAGATCGTCTCGTGCCCATCTGCCGCAGAGACTATCCAATCACCGCGAACCAGCTCACCGGTACTCAACTGCACTCCTACAGCAATATCGTCTTCGACAACAATTTTTACGACCTTTGCCCCGCAACGTAGCTTGCCGCCGAGGCTGGTTAAGTTCTGAACGATGAGGCGAATCACCGCCTGAGCCCCGCCGACCGGATAGTCGGCGTCGCGATTGTGCATCCATGCGAGCGAGAAAAATAGAGCCAGAGCCGACATCTTCGCCGAGTCGCCATCTTGGAAAAAGGCGCGCAGCATCGAATCCTCAAACCGCTCTCCATATTGCGCGCTGGTCATTTTCGACAATCGATGAAAGAGCGGTAATTGCGGCAGATCCTTCAGCATCGCCTGCCAGTTTCCGATCCAGCCTTTCGCCGGGTCGGGCAGTGCGAAGGTAGAGAGCCGCCGTACCGCGAGGATGAAGTCCTGAATCTCTTTCTTTTCTTTGGGAGCCCGCCTGAGGAACTCTTTTTCCAATAGACCCAGGTCGGTATAAATCCTCAAGTACTGGCCATTTTCCCGCTCCAGGCGAACGAATTCCTCGCGATGGACGAATTTAAGCCGGTCGATATCAAAGATCTCTTTCCATTGCGCGTGGAACGGACTCTCCGGATTAGACCCCAGGAGCCAATGCAAGCAGGTTTCAAAGATGTAACCGTGGCGGTGCCAACTGGTGGCTAGCCCTCCCGCGGAATCGTGCATTTCGAGCACTTCAGCCTGGTAACCGTGCCTTTGTGCATACACGGCAGTACAAAGTCCGGCGATTCCGCCGCCGATGATCACAATTCTTCGGCTGTTTGCCTCCATGAGTGCCTCCGTCGCGATTTTCTGACGCCTCAGCCCAGCCTAGGGGCCGCCGGGGAAGGGCGCAGTGATGGCAATCACGCATCAGAACGTGGGCACTTCCAGTTGTAAAAAGGAACCGCGCAATGGAGCTTCCGGGAAGGGAAATCTGAGTTATCCGGTTGGCCAGGTGCTAGACTCAGGTGGCCGTGATTTAGGGGGGGCGTGGGTGCCTGTTTCGCCTGCCGAAAATGTAGTCCGGTTTGGGCTTTTTGAGCTTGACCTCAAGGCCGGGCAGCTGAGCAAGAACGGAAGCCGAATCAGACTTCCGCAGCAGCCTGTGCAGTTATTGGCCATGCTGCTGGAACGCCCAGGCGAAGTGGTCACCCGCGACGAGCTTCGACAAAGGCTATGGCCGTCCGACGTCTTCGTCGACTTTGATCACGGTCTTAACAAGTCTGTTCAGAAACTTCGAGATGCGTTGGGCGACTCGGCAGCTTCCCCGCGCTTCATCGAGACCGTGCCGCGCATCGGCTATCGCTTCATTGCCCCGGTGAGAACCGGAAGCTGGATAGCGAGCCCGAATCTGCCCGCCGAATTGCCGCGGGCGGCGCCTCCAACAGACTTGGAGCCTGCGACTTCCCGGGGCGGCAAACGCACAGTTCCGTGGCTGGCACTCGCGGTATGCATATTGTGCGGCATACTGGCGTTTCGTCTTCTTGTGCGCCATCACCCCGATGTGCTCAAGTACACACAGCTTACGGATTTCACCGACTCCGCGATCGCTCCCGCCATTTCGCCTGACGGCCATATGCTTGCCTTCATTCGGGGGGATAGCCCTTTTATGTCGGCCGATCAGATCTATGTGAAGATGCTGCCGGATGGGGAGGCGCGGCAATTAACCAATGATGGGCGGCTTAAATACAATCTCGCCTTTTCACCCGATGGTTCGCAAATCGCTTACACGGTGATGAAAACACCTTCCTTTGCGACGTACACCGTGTCTGTACTGGGTAGTGACCCGCGTCTCCTTTTGGACAATGCCGCAGGACTAACCTGGCTTGATCCGCATCAGCTTCTTTTTTCCAGAATCCGCTCCGGTCTTCATCTGGGGGTGGTGACGGAATCCGTTACCGGGGATCACTTGCGCGAACTGTATTATCCGGAGCACGAGCGGGGGATGGCGCATTACTCCTACGCTTCTCCGAACCGCCAGTCCGCACTGGTGGTGGAGATGGACGGAGAGGGAAAGTGGAGTATGTGCAAGCTGATTTCTGTGGCCGGCCCATTGCCCGCCAAACCGGTCGGGCCACGAGGAGCATGTACCGCTGCGGGATGGTCTCCTGATGGTTCATGGATGTATTTCATCGCATCCGTGGATGGGCAAAGCCACCTTTGGCGCCAACGCTATGCCGATGGGGTACCGGAGCAAATCACTTCAGGCCCGGAGGAAGAGGAGGGCCTGGCGGTTGAACCACAGGGCTCGCTCATTACCTCGATTGGAGCGCGGCAAAGCGCCATCTGGATTCACGATGGCCAGGGCGAACGGTCCTTGTCTTCAGAAGGGGAAATCGTCCAGGACTTCGCGCCTCCCTTATTCAGCTCGGACGGCAAATCTTTGTATTACCTGCTGCACCGCGCGTCAATGCATCCAGGCCCCGAGCTGTGGCGGATGAGCATCGATTCCGGGAAGAGCGAAGCGGTTTTTCCGGGGATCTCGATGTTTACGTATGACGTATCACCGGATGGCAGCCAGGTGGCCTATTCCACCAGGGGGCGCGACGGAAAACCTGAAATGTGGATTGCTTCCACGGATCGCAGCTCGGCGCCACGGCAGATTGGAGCGCCGGGTGAGATGTCTCCTCATTTTGGCTCTCATGGGCAGATCATTTTTCAACGCGCCGAGGGTAGTGTGAACTACCTGATGCAGATGAACCCGGATGGCAGTGGCCGGAAGAAAGTCATTCAGGATTCTCTGGTTGACGTTCAGAGCATTTCCCCCGGCAGGAAGTGGTTGACGGCCGCGGTGTCTCACCCGGACGGCACCGGCCATATGGTGCCGATGAACGTTCTCATATCTCTCGAGAGAGGCTCGATTCGCAGGCTCTGCGCAAGCTATTGCATTGCGACATGGTCATCGGCGGGGAAATATCTTCTTGTAACGGTGGAAGCGGCGACTCAGACCAGTCCCGGACGAAATCTGGCGATTCCGGTTGGGCCCGGCGAGAGCCTGCCCCAATTGCCTCCAGGAGGGATCGAACCTGGAGCCAAACCGGATGTGGTGCCCGGGGCGCAATCGGTCAATCGGCAAAGCATTGTATTGGGCGCGGATCTCTCCCATTTCGCCTATGTGAAGACCACGGCGCATCGCAATCTTTACCGCATCATGCTTCCTTGATTGGTACAGCAACAGAGTGGAGCGCGAGGACGCTGGAAGCAGCGCTCTGAGGTTTTTCAGCACCCTGCTAATACTTATCTTTCGGTTCCGGTGTGTAACTCTCGCCGAATTTGTTCTCGTGATGCGTCATGATGTCGCCGCTGGCCTGCAGCTCAAATGCGCCGAGGTCGGAGTTGGACGACGAGATATCCACCATACGGCTTAGCGCATTCAGCTTTTCAACGGCTACATTTTCAGCCCACACATTGAGCCGGTAGCTTCCCGGAGGCACATTGGAAATTGTGAGGCTGCCGTCCGGCTTGGAGACGGCGAAATAAGGTGTGCTCAGTGCGATGACCACCGCTCCCATCTCGGGGTGGATATTGCAGAAAATATAGGAGACCCCGTCGCGATCAAACCGCACCGCTCGATGCGTATGCGCCTCGTAGAGACCGAGGTCAAAGCGCTTGCCATTAAAGAGGGAAAAAACGTTGTGATAGAAGGGATCGAGATTGGGGAAGTCCACGCTGCTGCCGGTGGGTACAACCAGGATATGAGGAATAAACTGCTTATTTTTTTGGATAAGCGTGTAGTTCTGCGGCGTGTGCGCGGGCTGGGGATTCTCGGCGCCGTGGCTCGGCGTAAGCCAGATGACAACGTCTCCTGAAGAATGCGAAGACCGGCCGGCCCCACGACTCCTGGTCACCTTCACACGCGCGGTAACATTCACGGCGTCGGCCAGGACGTTCGTGGTGAAAGCGAAGCTGGAGAATATGACCACCAGGCGAAATGCGGCTCGCCGTAACCTAGAATTCATACCCCGCCGTCAAGGTGAAGATATTTGCGATGCTGGCAGAGCCTGAGTAAGGCCAAGTCTGTATATGGCGATATTCAGGCGAGAAGATGAGATAGGTCTTCGGCCGGTAGATCACATTGGCCACAACGGATTGATTGCGGGTATAGAGCACGCTGTCGGAGTCTGTCGGCAAATTAAAACCGTCAAAGTTACTGGTGAAGGCATCGTCCAGACCGAAGGCCGCATTGGCCTGAAAGGTTGAGCTCAGGGTGAAGTTGAGCTGACTCCAGCCCCCCGCGGTTGCGATGCCGGTGGTTCGAGTGAGGCCCGTGGTGGAATCGGTACCAGTGAAGGCGTCTCTGTAGGCGCCGCCTCCTAGTCCTCCCAGTGCGCGGCCGCGGTAGGCTTCGCCTGTAAGCCCAAACCACTTGTAAAGGGGAATCTGCCAATCCGCTGTCGCCGCCCAGGCATGGATCTGCGGAGTGTTGGTATAAGACTGATGCGCAGAGTAACCGCCGATGCCGAGCACGAAAGGCCGGTCGATGCCTTTCCATGATCCGTCGGACCGATAGGAGAGGCGACCCTCGTATCCGGGATGCCGGGACGCTTCCACAGGATTATCTAGCTGAGTGGAAGTGTAATCGGAGGTTGGCGGGTCAATGAAGCCGCCCTCCAGGCCGATTCTGCGCCCTTCTGTGAGCGGAAAGCGATGCTCAACCTGGAATTGCGGCGACCACGTCCACAAATTGCCGGAGCCGGACAGACCCGGCTGGGCAACCGTTGCGTACGAGGTCGGCGATAGCGGAGAAATGAGAGGGATGGTGTAACCAGCCTGCGCGGTGGTGCGGTACCAATCGAGGCTGGCCCAGGTCTGACGCATGCGCACCAGGCCTCCCGAACTACTGTAACCGTAACTATTTGCGGAAACGCCGCCAAAGAAGTCGAGGCTTATTTCTGCAAAGCTGCGCGCACCGGCCAGTCTGGGCCCCGTCGCGTCAAGGTTAAGAAGCGTCTGGTGCAGAGTCGCGCCACTGCTGCCGTGCGATGCGCCGGGAAAGCGTGGCAGCGCGATCGTAGGGAGCTCGGCGTCGTCGACGACACCGGCATTCGAAAACGCGTTGAACAGAATGAGCCCGCTCACGCGCAAAGGATACTTGGAAGCGGTTTCGACCTTGGTTTGCTCGTGTTGCTTGATTTCGGCCTGCATCGCATCCTGTTGCTCTCGGATTGACTCGAGGTTGCCGGGATGCGTCTGACTCGGGTCGGGATTCTGCAAATCAGCGGCCGCGTGGTTGAGGGAGTTGGCGGTGTCCTGGGCGCGGAGAGCATCGAGCTGGGAGTGGAGGCTCTGGATTTCAGCGCGAGAGTTTTCCAGCATTTTCTCCGTCTGAACCAAAGCAGCATTCAGTTCATCCAGCTTGCTTTCGATGGCTACCATTCGCTGCTGGTCGGTAGAGGCGGAATCGTCAGCGAAGGCAGGAGCAGACGAATAAGACAGAGAGAAGGCCAAGGCGGCGACTAAGCATCGACGAGTCGCGCCGGCGGTTAGCTGACCTGATGATCGTCTCATTGCAGCTCCTTTTCCAGGCTGGTTTTCAAGACACGTGCGAACTTTGCTGATCAAGCATGGAGGGTTTTGACTTTGGCCGACTCTGCTTGACTATGCCCGAACGTCTCTAGTGCCTGCTTGTAGAGCAGGATAGAGAAGATGGTTTCTCCCGGCACGGACTTCTCCAGGCGCACCTCGCCGCCGTGCTCCTGGGCAACGTGTTGGGCGAGGGTGAGTCCCAGACCTGTTCCGTTTTCCTTGCCCGCGCTCACGAAAGGCTGAAAAAGCGTCTCTTTGATGGATTCGGCGACCCCCGGTCCGGAGTCGCAAATACTGATCTCAATTTTGCTGTCGTCTTCGCTCAGGCTGAGGGCCACCTCTGGGGTCCCGGGCCCTTTTTTGGCGGCCTGGCAAGCGTTCAATAGCAGGTTGTAAATCGCGCGCGACAGCTTTTTGGCGTCGATCCAGGCATAGACAGGCCCCGAAGCTTTCAGGGATATCCGGACCTCGCGGCACTCCGGGTGTTGCCGCACGGTTTGTATCGTGCGCTCGATCACAGCTTCCAGTGGCTCACGGCGCAGGTTGAGCATCTGCCCCGTCTGGCTGAACAGGAGCAGTGATTCGATGAGGTCGGTCATGCTTTGCACAGCTTCCTGGATCTCGAGATGTAATTCGGCACGTTCCTCGGCACCAGCCTGCGGCAGGCTCATGAATTCTGCGTTGGCGTAGATGGCGGACAGATGATGGCGAAGGTCGTGAGAGACGGAGCTGGCCATTCTACCGATGGTGGCCAGTCGATCCGACTCCAGCAGCTCGCGGTGCGTGCGCTTCAGTTCGCCGCGCATTCTGTCGAAGGCCAATGCAAGCTCACGGACTTCCGCTGCGCCCTCCACGCTGAGCTGGTAATCATAATCGCCCTGGCCCAGGGCTCTCGTACCGGCGACCAGGGTCTCCAGCGGCCGAGTGACCGTGCGCGAGATAGAGACCGCCAGGAAGACGCCGATGAGCAATGTGGCAACCCCCAGTGCCAGCACCCAGCGATTGACGCGTCGTAGATATTCGCTCGCCCGGTCATAGGACTTGAGCACCACGATTTGAACGTTTGCCTGTGCGGCTGCGGGAAGTGTGGCCGTGGCTGCTAGATAGGCTTCGCCGCCGAGCTCCATCTTGCGGTAGGCTTCACTCGCACTGTCGAGCGACCCGGTTTTCATGCGCAGATCATTCAGCCGGGCGGGGGGAAGCGTGGTGGCTGCCACTTCACCGTTGACAAGAAAAGTGACGTCGGCCGCAGCGGCCTCACTGACTTCTGCGGCGACCTGGCGGTCGATGGCATAGCCGATGACCACGTAGCCCAGGTAAGAGCCGTTCTCCGGCGGTCCAAAATAAAGCGGTTGGATGGAGAGCTCATACAGGCTCTTGCCGAAGGCGACCATGCAGGCGCCTTCCGCCTCCGTCATGCATGCCTGCAAGCCTCCTGTGACCGCGGCATTGTCGAGCTTTGGGCCACGATTGGAGTAAGTAAGGAGAGACCCGTTGGTGGTGGTGAGGGCGAAGAAATCACTCCCGCTGATGTTCCAGAACTCCTGGCTGCCATCCTGAATGGTCTGCGCATCCTGGGTGGACATGAGAGCTTTCAGGCTGGGCAGGTCGGCCAGCAGGGCGGCTTCGCGGCCCAGCATGCGATTGCTCTGATTTGCCAGGTTGCGAAAAGTGCTGAACGTGTGATCGAGATCAGCCTGCAGGCTTTCGCTAATTTCCTGCTGGATTGTGACCCGGATGATGAAAAGGCACGTGGCGGTGAGTCCCAGCGAAACCGCCAGGAGAGAAACCATCAATGTGGCCCGCATGCGCCATCGGTTCATGAATCAGCGATCACTCCACGACGCGGAATTTATACCTGCGGCACGAATTTGTATCCGATTCCATGAACGGTGCGGAAGTGAACCGGGTTGGCTGGGTCAGCTTCGAGCTTTTGGCGAAGCTTCAGAATCTGGTTGTCGACCGTGCGCGTAGTGAGGTGAAAGCTCATACCCCATACATCACTGAGCAACTCTTCCCGGGCAATGGCTCGGCCGGGGTTGTCGAGGAAGTAGCGTAGCAACTTGAACTCATGGGCGGTCAAGGGCACCAGGTTTCCCGAGCGGTGGATCTCCATCTTCAGAAAGTCGACGGTGACTTCCCCGAAACCGGCGGGCAGATCCTTCGCCTTCTTTTGCGTGCGGCGGATGGCGGCCTGAACCCGGGCGAGAAGTTCGCGGGGACTGAAGGGTTTGGTCATGTAGTCGTCGGCTCCGGTTTCCAGCAGGAGAACCTTATCCGCCACTTCCGAGACGGCACTCAACACGATGACGGGAATGTCAGCACACCATGACTTGATCTCTTTGCATACGACTCGGCCGGAGAGGCCGGGCAACATCAAATCCAGCACAACCGTGACCGGACGGAGGCTCTTGCATGCTGCAAGGCCGGCGGGGCCTTCCCCTTCGATATGCACTTCGTATCCTTCGGCGGTGAACTGCCGCTGCAGCGCCCGCTGGATTCGTGGATCGTCTTCAATGACCAAAATCAAACTCATTTCACTTTCCCTGTTCGTTGATCGTTCAAGGTTCGCATACAACTGAGCCGGGGCCGGAGGAGGTGCCCATCCGCCGAAAGGCGCTCACTATAGTGTCCCTCAGGAAGCCCGCCTCATGGTTGAACGAAATGTCGAAATGACAAAGAAGTGACATCTTCCCCTGCAGATAGCGGCGGAGCAGCAGGGTGAAAGCTAGGCGAAGACCAGTATACGGCCGAGGCAGCACAGTCAGCAGGGTCACGAGGATGGACCTTTTGGCTTGGCCAGGAGATCGAGGCAATGCACTGCATGCTGCAGATCCTGATAGCGCAGTTCGTAGACCGCGGCGCTGGAAAGACGCTTTAGGGCTCGAACTTGCTGCTCCCGAACCTTGCCCGGGAGTTGCAGGGACTGTTGGAAGTAATCTTGCGCAGCGGCAGCAGGAAGCGGCAGCAGTTCGGCGCGAGCGCATGGCCACCGGTTCAGAAGAAGGATGCTATGAACTTCTGCCTCATCAGCTGCGATGATTCCCGGTAGCTCGGCGGTGGGTACCTCGATGGATGGCTTGCCTTCCGCACGCGGAGTGATGTTCCGTCCCCGAATCTCGGGAAACAGTTCTTTTGCGGATGGGCGAAAACGAACCTGGTGCGAGTTGCCTACAACGCCAAGACCATCGCGGTCGTGCCTCAGGTAGCTGGAGTCGTCTGAGATAAAAGTCCAGCCACTGCGCGCGCAGGCGTAGGCAAGGGTAGACTTGCCCGCGCCCGATGGCCCGCATAACAGCATGCCGTGCCCGAAGCGGCTGACGCAGGCGCCATGGATCGGAGTCGCACGCGAGGACGCAATCAGAATGAGGGCAATGGCTTCCAGGAAGTGATAGCGGAGGTAGGCCGTATAGCCCAGCGCATCGAGAGTGAGCCAGCCGAAGGCATAACCGGCCTCCAGGTCACAAATGGCCTGATTGTCTGCATCGGCGACGATGGACAGCAGATGCTGCTGGCCACGGACGACGGGTGTGGCAGGGCACGAGTCAACCGCGTGATCCGTAATGCAGAGGCGCAGCTGTAGGGCTGGCCTGCTGTCAAGCTGTTTCGTGTGATGCCAACTTTCGGCAGCGGCATTCAGGACAGACTGGCTATTGGTGACAATCTCAAATGCGAAGCCAAGCGGATAAAAAACCCTTCGCAACGGCAGTTCGATGCTGCAGAGAATCGGATCGCCGGGCGGGGTCTGCTGAGCCGGGGTTTCAAATGGCGCATTTTCCAGTAAGTCGTCGGCCAGCGGCACTGGTTCCAGTTCGCGAAGCAGCGACTGGTAATTGCGAAATTGCCGCGGTGCGGGGAAATTTATCAATTTGTCCATGGCTTAAGCTGCGGCGCAAAGGGTTAACTGAACTGGAAGCACGCCGATCGCCTTCATCTCTCAGTCTGTCAAAAGATTTTCTTTGCGGATTCGACGCTCGCCATTTGCGCAACGGTAACAAGTTGCGCAAAAGAGTTGAACGAAGAGGTTCCATAAGTAGCCCATCGCTGACAACGTCGAGTCTATGCACAAACCGGCGCCGGGTTGTCAGTGAGTTGTCGGCATTTCGTCATGATTTGTCCTGATTTGTCTTCACGGCAGGAAGCGGCGCCTGCATATGGCAGCAAAACCAAACGCCCGGCCGCAATCGCTGCTGTAAAGAAGCGTCCTGGAGTCAGAGAGCCATGCAGGTTCTGTCTGATCGCAAGGAACGGCCGTGAGACGGCGCATCGCACCGGTGGTCAGATCCTGCAGAGACAGATTCCAGAAGCCGGAGTGAAAACTGCTGAAAGCGAGCCAGCGGCCATCTGGAGAAACGGCAGGATAGCGCGCTTCGCCGGCGGCGATCGGCTCTAACTGATCGACTCCTTTGACGATGTACAGCCGGGATTTTCCCTGGTCTTGTGTAGCAGCAACGATGATGGTCCCGCTCGGCGATGAGGCGATCTCTTCCAGGTTCCAGGGCGATGCAACGGTTGTAACTTGCCGATCCAGTATGCCGGGATGAATCAGGTCACGGACGAACAGCTGTTTCCTTCCCCCAATCTGGCGCAGGAAGGCGAGCTGGCTTCCCCGGCTGACTATGGCGGGCGACTCAGCATCAGAAATGGTTGCAAAGGAACCCGAGACTGGCTCGAGTAGCGAATGAAGCCCAACAGACTCGGTCCAGAGCTCTTCCCCGGAGGCCGCCAATGACAACTCATCCTTTTCAGTGTCGCCATCGCGGATCTGAAATGCGGCGCCGTCCATAGGAGCGAGCTGATACCCGGTGGGCGCGAGAGCGATGGACTGAATGCCGCTTTCCAGTGGAACGGGTTCTGAGGCGAGAAGCACCTGCGCGGGCATTGGAAGGCGATAAGCGTAGTCGTCAAACAGGCCATGCTGGTGGTGGAGTCCGGCGGCGATACTCAGCGACAGGACCAACCCCCCGCCGGTGAGCCACCATAGTTTGTATTGCACAGCCGTACGGCTTCGCATTAGGAGATGAAAGGTAGTTAGGGTCAACAGGACGAGCCAGTAGAGGCGCTTTACATGGAGGAGTGCACCCCAACCATCCACAGACGCGCTGTTCCATCCTGGATAGCCAACTGCGAGATAGAGCACAATCACCGTTGCAAGCAGGAATCTGCTGCGCTCCTGCAGGAGGCGGCCGCAAAGTACGGCCACGGGGAGAACGAGGACGGTGAAGTGGTAGGAGGCTGGGAGTGGGGTGAGTGTTAATGTAGCCAGCAAAAGTGCCGACCACTCGAGCGCTGTACGGGCCGGTGACCAAGGACCGGTCTCGATCCAGAGCACCGCCGGAACCAGGATCGCCAACTGAAGCGTTGGATGGAGAATGGCAAAAAGCCAGGGAGCATTGATAGCTGGGTGAGGATTCCACTGGGGCTCATAAATAAAGAGCCGGTGAAGCAATGTGGAGAGCGATGAGCTGGCCAGATTGTATGGATCGAGCGCGTCGCCGTGCAGTGTCCAGGGCAGTACTTGAAGCAAGTATGTGCGGTGCAGGCTCCAGCCAAAGACAGAGGTCGAGATGAGCAGGCAAACCAGGCCGGTAAGCAGGCAGGCAAGAAGCGCCTGCCAATTCTTTCTTCGCAGGAAGTGAAGGGTGAGAACAATTGGGAAGACTTTGACGGCCGCTCCGATGCCGACGAGCGATCCGGCAAGATAATTCCGTTGGCGCTGCGCTGCCCAACAAGCGCCGGTGAGAATACCGAGCAGGAGGATGTAGTACTGGCCATAGAGAAGATTACGGTGCAGGGGCAAGGAGAGGCCGAGGAGACAACCGATCTGCAACAGCGACAGACCACTGACAGCTCGCAGGAGCCAGGCGATCGGCAGGAGAAGGGCGAGATTCAATAGAAGCCAGGCATGCTTTGCCTCCAGCGGCGGCAACTTGGTCAAAGGCCACATGGCCAAAGTAGAAAAAGGCGTGATGGGCACAAGCCCGACGATCCGCTGATCGATGTTGCGATGGTCCTTTTCCCGCTGCAGCCAAATCCACTCGTATGCCCGCGAGGGGTCGACGCTTTCGCGGGTAAGCCTTGCGGCGAGATAGTAATTCGGAAAATCCGTATTGAGTGTCTTCCAGGCGCCAGGGAGCGTATATCCCAGCAGATAGACGCCTAGCAGGATGAAGACAAAGCCCTCGATGACACGCCTATACACGTTGCTCGCTCTTGCCTGTGGGACGTAGTCTGCCCAGATGGAGAAGGATGCCCATGCGCAGCGCCTGGCGGCCGTCAAGGTAATGCAACCATGGGCGCCGCGGATCCTGCAGCAAATGCTCAAGGAGAAGCCGCTTTTGGTCGGAGGCCAGGGTGGGGGAATCTTCGCTCATGATCCGCTCCTTTCCAGATTGCAGGCCAGGCCGTAGTTTTCAACCATGTCAATACTGCCGTGACGCAGCTCGGTGTAAAGCTGAAAATAGGCTTTGGCGATGCGGTCGCTCGCGTAGCGATCGACGGTTGGTGTACGAAACCGCAAAGTTGTGAGCGCCTCGCGAATCGCTTCTACGAAGGCGTCTTCCGGAGTTGGTTCCAGGGGCACATAGTGACAATAGGAACCACCCACTTCGCGGAATGCAGGGATATCGGAGCAAACGATGCGGCAGTGGTGGAACATGGCTTCCACGATAGGCAGGCCGAAGCCCTCGATGAGGGAAGGCGCCAAAAGCAGCTCGCAGTGCTGGTAGCACCACTCGAGCTCGGCATCGGAAATACCGCGAAGAAACACTACGTGCCGTTCGAGGTGAAGATCTACAACGGCTCGACGAAGGTTCTCCGTTTCCGGGCCTTCGATCCCGATGATGACCAGCAGAGCTGCGGGGTTGATTGCTCTTTCGACCAACAGACGTTGAAAGACGCGCAGCGCAAGAACGATGTTTTTGTTGCGCCGGTGCTGGGCCACACACAGAAGAAACGGTTGCCCAAACCAGGCCGGGATCGGACTGGTTTCGGAACTGGGTGGTCCGGGGTCGACGCAGTTGTAGATCGTGACAGCCCGGTCAGCCGCGACCCGCGGAGCGTAAAAGGAAAGGCGCCGAAAAGTGGTTTCGGAGACGCACGCGATCTTGTCTGCTGCATGCAGGCATTGCTGCAGAATAAAGCGGTTGAACAAAACCTTGGGAAACCCGAAGTTGGAGGGAATGTCATACGGATAGAGGTCGTGAAGTGTAACCACCGCGGGACAGGGAAGCGCAGGTCTGTTTACAGGCGCGGGATAAGCAAAGTGAACGATGTCTGCATGGAGGCGGCGGGCTATCGCTGGCAGCTGATAGTAGTACCAGAGATTACGCCGTAGAGGGTCACGGCTCACGGACATCTCGTGCAGTTGAAGACGTGAGTCGTTATGGGGCAAAGCCGAGTCCAGGGACTGCCACTGGCCCCGGGCAGCGATCACGTGGACTGCGGTCACACCGGTGCGGGTGAGCAGGCAGCGAGCCAGGTTGGTGGCATGACGGGTGACGCCCGAAAGATGCCCGGAAGACCCGGCAACGGCGATGACGATATTCATGATTGGCCGTCCTTTTGCGGCGCGCTCAACGCAACCAGGTTGAGTGAGGGGGAAGGAGAAACTTGGAGCAGCGAGCTCACGAGGAAAACGCACCAGAACGGCAGGGTCAATTCGAATCGATCAGTGTCACCGAGACCACGAATCGCTATGAACAGCAGCAGTCCGGAAAAGATCGCCTTGTCCGAAGACCGGGGAAGACGCCGCAGTTGCAGGTACAAACTGCCGTAAACCGCGAAGTAGAGCAGGATTCCCACCACACCGTAGGAATAAAAGAGCTGCAGCAATTCGTTGTGCGCATGCCAGGGCTCAAAGGGGCCGAAGGCGGGCACGACATTTCGAAAAGAGTGAAAACCGTGCCCAAGCCAGGGCTGCTCCAGCGACGCTTCGAGGGTGTAGTCCCAAATGCCCACGCGGCCGGTAAGCGTTTCAGCCTCATTGCCGGTGGTGGTGTAGACGTCGAAGTATGCCACGATCAGCCCCGAGAATGCGGCGACCACCAGGCAGGAGATGACCAGGATCGCCAGCAGCTTGCGGCCGCTCACCGCGGGGTCGCGCAGGAGCATGAGCGCTTCTCCTGCGGCAAAGGCAACAATGGTGGTCTTGCTCAGAGTGCGTAACAGCGTGATGGCGAGAGTGATCGCGGCGAAATTCCAGATGCGATCGGTGCGGCTGAGATAGTGTGCGAAGAACACACCAAAGGCAAAGATGAGCGCGAGCGCATTGGGGCTGAAGAAGTCGTCGTTGCCCGGGCGCAAATCCTGCATGGTGGGCGACAGCCAGGTCAACACCGCGATAAAGGCGGCGCCCCATACGTAACCCTTCATCAGGGAGAAAGACATTTTTTCGAGCGGGCCGCACCGGATCAGCAGAACCACCATTGCGAGGTCGGCGGCTACCCCGCACCAATAAGCAAATGCTACGGTTACGGAAGCCGTCACGCTCCATGTCAGACTAAGCAAGGCGATGAGAAGAAATGCGGCGATGGAGCGGAAGGCTGGGACGCGTACTGTCGACCGTATAGTATTTGAGGCCGGCCCGAGAGAAAAAAAAGCGACGATTGCAATACACCACAGATTTAACCCCACGCCGAATGCGCCGCCAGCACGAGGATCTGATTGGAAAAACAGATATTCGATCGAATAGCGCGACGCAAAGTAAAACCCCACGGCCGCGGCCATGAGGCTTATTGGCTGCGAGGTCCTTCGGACTCCGGCTATCGCGGCCCAGGCGCTCATACGTCCTCGCAGACCGGGCAGCTGCCTGAAGCAGACAAAAGTTTCGCCCGTGTGCCCCCCAGCACACGGGCGAGCGGGCCGTACATGAACAGAGCGATGGCGCCGTAGGATAGCCGTGCCATTGCGATTCCATGAACGCCCCACAGCGGGAGCAGCCAGGCCATGAGTAGAAGCATGGTGAGGCCGCCCACAAGATTGAGCGCAGTGACCAGCCGGACGCGGCCCAGCGCAAGCAATGAGTAATAAGCGGTGACACTGAGGCCCAGGAGAGCAAAACTCAGCGCAACTGGAGCCAGTATGCCTGTAGCGCTTTGAGCGACCTCTTGGCCAACCCAGGCATGAAGGAGAACAGGGCCGAAGAGAAGCAGTATCCCGGTCGGCACGGCGACGATAACGGCGTTGACAGTGAAAGCCAGACAAATCGGGCTGACCAGGGCAGCCGGGTGTGAGACTGCATTACGGCCGGCAAGATAGGGAAATAGAAAATGCAACCCGGAGGAGGCGATGCCGTAGATTGGTTGCGCCATCTGTACGACCAGGGCGTAGGCGGTTACTGTACTCGCCCCCAGCGACACGCCCAGCAGCAGCCGGTCGGCCTGGGTAAACACGACGCTGGAGACAGCGAGCAGCCAGCTAAAAGCTCCGAAGCCGAACAGCGTGGATGTGGCATGACGGTCGAACGCGGGCCAAAGAGAGAGATGCCCCAGGTATTGGCGGAGCTGGATCAGCTGGGTTGCCGTCCCGGCGACCATCAGGAGCCCGGTTGCCACCATGATGCCGCCTACGCCAAGGCCCTTGATGCTCAGTAGCACAGCCACAGCTACGCTTGTTATGCGGGCGAAGAGGCTGATGCGGATTGCGGGTCCGTAGCGTTCGAAGGCTCTCTGGGTGCTGATGCAAACACTCTCAATCGCCCGCACCAGCATGAGAACGCAGGCAATGCGCAGACCCAGCAGGCACTCCGCCCGTAGGCCGGTTTCGGCGGATACCAGGCGGCCGACGGCAAAGGGCACGAGCTGCCAGGAGATCAGAGCGAGCGCGGCGCCAAGAAGAAGATTGATCCCGAGCATGGTGCGCACGGCGCGCCGCAGAAGATTCGCGTCCCCTTCGCTTCTGGCGCTCGCGATGTATTGGATATTGGCGTCGCCAAATCCGGAGGCGATGATGGCGCCGGTG
This sequence comes from Acidobacteriaceae bacterium, assembly GCA_035507705.1. Lineage (GTDB taxonomy): Bacteria > Acidobacteriota > Terriglobia > Terriglobales > Acidobacteriaceae > PALSA-350. Next base: position 75,267 of record DATJNV010000048.1, on the reverse strand, counting down.
TTAACCGCTGCTGTGGTCACGATCCAGATGCCATACTGGGCAACCCCCAGGTGCTTCAGCAACGTGGGAGCGGAGACCAGCATGGCTACGGGATAGGCTGCGTAGTCGAGCACTCCATAGGCCGCGTTGGAAAGGTGGACTCTCATTTGCCACGCAACCTTCGCTGAAGGCGAAGCTTCAACTCTTCTCGTACAGTGCCGCTTATCTCCTGGGCCAGAATCTTCCGAGGGTCCCCCGGGTTTACCTGTTCCCATTGATAGCGAAGAACAATGTAGAAAGACGTCGCTCCTACGCAGAACGTGGTGAGAAGAAGCATCAAGAGCAAGCGCGGCGGGAAGGACTTCTTCTCCGCGATCAGCGGCTGGTCAATCACGGCCACGACAGGTGTATCCTTTGCCTCTTCGATCCGCGCCATTTCATATTGCTGTGACAGAAGCTCGAAGACGGTCTCCTGAATGCGAACGCGGCGGTAAAGATCGGCGTAGGGAACCGCGAGACGCGGAAGCTGTCGCAGCGAGGGATACAGTTCGGTGTTGTCCCCACCCGAGGTGGAATCCTCGGGAGAGGCGCTGCCGCTCATCTTGGCCAGCTGGCTCTTTAGCACACCGATCCGCGCACGAGCCGCCCGCACGCGCACATTCTCCTCGCCATAGATCTGCTGCAGCGAATCGAGCTCAGATTGGGCGAGAATGAGTTCGCCCTGCAGCCTCGCGGCCGCGTCCACCATGGCGTGGGTTTGTTCCTTGACATCAAGGGTGACGTTATTGCTTGAAAACTGGCCCAGGGCTTTTTCGGCACTCTGCAGGTCCGCTTGTACCTTCACCAGGCGTTTCTCAATGAACTCACGTTCACGCCGCGCCGAAGAAGTATTCGCGCGAGTGACGATGTTATTCAGCTCCTCGAGATAAGCCTGCGCAATTGCCTGCGCACGCCTCGGGTCGGTATCACTGTAGGTGAGGGTGATGACACCGCTCTTCTTGTCATCCGTCACCGTTGTGTGGTGGGCGAGGTATTTGACGGTGTCGATGTGATAGCGCTTTTTATAGACGTGCTGCAGGTGGAAGCGGTCGATCAGATGGTCACTGATCGTGCGGCTGCGAAGAAGATCGATGAATAGCGCACTCGAGGTTCTTGATCCCAACAGGCCGGCAAGATTGCCGAACCCCGCCAGGCCTCCCAATGAATGACCCGCGATCGCCGCAAGCATGGCAGCTCCCGAAGAGGGTTGCTCCGGGGGCATAAGCCGGGCTGTGGAGTCGTAGCGCTTCGGTATGAGAAACGCGATGGCGCCACTTACGATGAGAGCCCACACGCCTACCCTGATCAGAGTGCGGCGATGGTCCCAAAGCAAATTGGCATTCCTAAGCCAATTCGCCATGGGTTGCGCTTTGGTGGTCATGATCTCAGCGGTAGCCATCGGAATCTCCTGCTTTGGGGTGAAAGGAGAGCTGGATCGTGGTGGTTACATTCTGGTGCGTGACGGCGGAAAGGAGCGGGAATCGCCACTGTTCCTGTTGCACAGAGGCATCCAGTTGCCAGTGAGGGCTCAAGGCAAGATCAGCCGTGACATTGATATCGCGGAGATCACCGCCGCGGAGAAATTCCGAGTTCGCGGTCTGACGCCGGGTACTGAATTGCAGCGTGCTTCGCGAAGAGAACCACCAGTTGGTCCATAACTGATATCCGTTGGACTCGCGCCCGACCCAGCTCCCGAGGAGCTGCCGCTGGTTGGTATAGCCGCTGAGGTAATGGACATTGAAGTAATAGAACCCGGGAAAGGTGCGGTGGGGGGTTAGATACCCTTCGCCGCGAAAATCCACGTGTGGAAGATGCGGCAAGCGAACAACATAAAATCCTGGCGACCACGCGCTGTGGGTGGGGTAGGCAAGGGGAAAGAGCTCGTCGTCGGTGAAGGTATCCACATAAACCTTCAACAAATCGTGGAGCTTTGGAACGGTGAATTGGACGTCAACGTCGACCCGGCGATCGCCCGGGTCAGTCTTTCCGGGGGCGGGGTTGCTGGTAGAGAACAAACTGCGCAGAAAGCTGGCTGTGGTGAACCCGGCTCCGGCGCCGGCGAAGATCGTAGTCCGGGAGAGACTGAATTCCAGGTCAGGTCTGGGCTTGAAGGAAAAGTTTTGACCGTTGATAAACGGCTGGTTGCCGAGATTAACCCCTGCCTGCCCCAGGGTCTGGCTCCCCACATGCACGAATTGCTGTCCGGAAAGACGGCCCACGAAGAACTGCATACGAATAGGCCCAAGCCACCGGCCAAAACCAGGTAACTCGATGGGGGATACACGATCGTAGCGAAGCATGGTGATCGGCTCCGCGTTGTTGCTGAATAGCAGCGGGCCTCCCTTCCCTGGGCCCCACCAGAGCGCCTGGTTGCCGAAGGAGAATTGATTGTTGTGAAAGGTGTACGAGCCATACCCTTCCAGCACCCGGCCGCGGGTAAAGCCGGACACGGGACCCGCCTGTGCAGAGGGAGTAAAATCAGCAGCCGCGATCGCCGCGTCTGCGGACGAAGGCGTGGCGGGTCCCGGCGCTGTCTGTTGCAACTCGGCGTGGAGGTAAGCGGCGAAAGGACCCGAAGACGCGCGCGCAGAAAGGCCGGTATAGAGATTGCTGCCCTCGCCGTAGGGCCGGCCATAATCATTCGTGAGTGTTTGCGCGAAATGATAGCCGTCGCTAATCGGCGTGCCTGCAATCGCGGTGCTGCGGTAGTCGATCGAGTCGATCGCCGCCTGCGGATAGCATTCGCCGTCGCGTTGTCGAAGTTCAACAGCGAACTCCCGTGAGAGATCTCTTATGAGGCGATTCGCTTGTTCGGAAGCTTCTTCATGGGAGTCGAGATCTGTCTGGTGTTCCTGCGCTTCTGCGATCAGGCGAGCGCTCTCTGCTCGCGTCCACGGGCGCAAGCCTGCAAACGCAGTCTGAATGTAACCGGAGAGAGCCAGTTTTTCGATCGCAGGATAGATCCAGCTTTCGATAGGGACATAAGTAGATGCCATGTTGGAGGCGTCGCAGTCTCCCGATCCTTCCTTCGGCAAATGAAGGTGCGTCTGCGCGTAACTATGCCGAAGCATGAGAGCAGCGAAGACCAGCATGGCGAGCGTACGCATGGCCGAACCTATATGACCCCCGCGACCGCGGCGGTAATCGCGATGGAAGAAGAGATCTGGGCGACAGTGAGCAGATTCCTCCAGAACAGAGAGCCGCCGATGATCCTCTGCGGAACAACGATGACGTCCCCCGGATCAAGGCGCGTTCCGAGAACGTCCGTGCCATACCATTCTCCGGAGCGTCTTCCAACAACCGTGCCGTTGGCGCGAATGACGAAGATCTCTTTGCGATTGGCTACATCGTTGGTTCCACCGGCACGGCGGAGATACCAACTCGCATCCTTGCCAGGAACATAGGTAAGGGCGGAAGCGTTATAGACTTGCCCGCTGACTAGCACGAAGCCGGGGCGTTTGGGGATGGTCAGCACGTCGCCACTATGCATTTCGATGTCTGCCGGAGTGTTGGCCCAGCTATTGATGTCGGCGCTGATGTGGATGACAAGGCGCCCACTGGCAGGCTGGCTCTTCAGGCGCTGGAGCACCTCGGCCTGCTGTTGTGTCGCAGCCTGCAGCAACGCTGTTTGATCCTGGCCGCTCAGGTTCGGTGCAAGGCGCGCGGAGGCAGACGTGGTTTCAATCTGGTGAATCAGCTCGAGCCTGGTTTTCTCTTCCAACTCGCGCACTTGCGTACGGATCAGAACGGCGCCCATCGCATAAGCTGTGTCTCGCAAACCGCCGGCTCGGCGGAGTACGGAGCTGAGACGCTCGCCTTGTTCGATTCCATAACTGCCGGGGTAAGTCACCTCGCCGTCGAGCGTGACGGATGCGCCGATGTCGTTCCATCCTGACAGTTGGTGGATGGTGAGAATGTCTCCTGGTTTGAGACGGACCTTGTCGAAATTCTCCTGGCCGATCTGGATCGACGCTCGCTGGCTGACAACTTTTTCGCCCCCCTCGACGGTGTAGCTGGCCAGATCTGCGCTGGTAAGCAAAGCATCGCGTTTGAAGCCGCCCGCCATGTTCACGAGTTTCATCGGCGTCATATCTTGGGAAAGGGCATAGTTACCGGGACGCAGGACCTCGCCGCGGATCATCACTTTCGGAGCATCAACCTCGTAGCGCCCAAGGACACGAATGGTGTCGAACGGCTGGAGCGTTGGGTTCATGTTGCCGATGAGCGCGTCGGCCAAGTCGAACTGAATGGTTTCCGGGTGAAAATCGGGGGCCACCAGGCGCACGATCTCACCCTTCTCCGCCGGCTCGGGCAGCAGATCCTGATAGGAATGGATCACGTCGCTGAGTTGCATCCCATCGCGATACGGAAATTTGCCCGGACGAACAACGTGACCTTCTACATAGATAGCCCGTTCGCTGTAGGGCAGGATCGGCGCGACGTGGATGCGGTCCCCATCTTTCACGGCAAAGGATGCTATCTTTTCCAGCGCAGCTCGCGGATTAGGGGACGAATCGAGGGTTACGGTCTCGCGTTCCTTGTTGGCATCGATACGCTCGATCGTGATGTGGTCGAGCGCCGCGGCGACGGTAACTCCACCGGCGTCGTTGAGGGCGTCCTTGAGGGTGGAGTTACCCTTGAGCTCGTAGATGGCAGGCCGCTTCACCATGCCAAAGATGGCAACCTGAGGCCCGGTGGGCGGCACCAACAGCGTATCGCCGGCCTCCAGGCGTTCGTCATCCACGCGCAGGCCGTGGAGCAGGAAATCGTAGAGATCGACTTCTCGTATCAGCCGTTGTCCGCGATAGTGGCGGATGATCCGCAGCGAGCCCACGCTGGTAGGGCCGCCGGCTTCATAGAGGGCGTTCAGCGGCGTGGATAGGGAGCTGACATCATAGGCTCCGGGGCGCTGCACATCGCCAACAACATACACCCGTACGGTGCGTAGCCGGCCGATCGTCACGTCTACCTGGGCATTGTGATATTGCTGCTTAAGAGCGCCTTCGATGTCGGATCGAGCTTGCTGCAGCGAGAGCCCGGCCACGACCAGGGAACCTGCTTCAGGTAAGGCAATCTTCCCCTCACGGTCGATCACGCGGGCGAAGCTTTGGGAAATGCCTCCCCAAAGGTTGATGGTCAGGCTGTCGCCAGTCCCCAGCACATAGTCGGGACCGATGGGCAGATCGACCGGCATCGTGCGGTTGCCAAGACTACCCCCTGCGATATCATCGTGGCGGGTAAAGACCTCGGAACCAAAGCGTTTGAGCCTGGTGCTATCCGGAGGGATCTGCGTATACAAATCTCGCAGGGATTGCAGATTGTAGGGAGCAGTCACGTGGAGAGATTGCGGTTCGTCGGTAACGCTTTGTGTGTTATTTGCGGGCTTTGCCGCCGTGCGATCGGCTGCCGGATTCAATTGTTTGGCACGCGCGAGCGAGGCTCCGCTCTCGAGCATCGATGATTGGCCTGCAGCCGTAAGGGGACTGGCGGCTGCACGCCCGTCATTCGAGAGGCTAAGCCCATCAACCGGGGCTTTTAGTAACTGTGATGAAGACAGAGCCTGGTCAGTCTCTCCTTCGGCGGCTGCCTGGGCGAGCAAGCGGTCCATATCGGCTTCGGAAACGTAACCCCGCGTGCGCAGCCAGATCGTTATATTTGCACGCAAGGCAGCGTTCGTCGTGATCTGGCTCAGAAGCATCTCATCGGTGATGGAATCGGCCTGGGCGGGCACACCCTGCTGTTGCAGTTGGTCAGCCACCAGCGATTTGAGTTCCACGACAATGTCGGGCTTCTGCTGCAGGATGGAAATGATTTGTCCCGCGGTCAGCGACGTGTGGTCACTGAGCGGTGATGTAGCTGAATTGCTTGTTAGATCTGAGTCCGAAGCGCCCGCGCCGGCTGCGGCGGATATGGGTGCTGTAGCCGGGGGCGCCGCCTGCTGGGCCAGAACGGAACCGCACAGCGCGAGCAGAGTCACGCCCCGTAGCGAGAGGCGGGTGAACCGGGTTGTAAAACGGGTCCTCATGTGTTCCTCAATCAGCGGCCAGGTCGGGTTTGAACTCGTGCAGAGTGGCGAGCCTGCGCCTCCAGCGCGAAGACTCCACGAAGTAGCGCGCGCCTTCGACCACGTGAAAGCGCAAGCGAAACAGCAAGAATCGTGCCTGGTGAAACTCGCTGCAGATCCGGTTCCATGCACTGTCGTGTGCCGGGACACTCACAATCCGGGGCGCCCGATGCACCGGCAGCAAGCTGCGGCGTCTCGCGTGCTTCCACGCGTCATCGCCGCCCTTCAACTGCTCCTGCAGCAACAGGTAGAGTTTGGTGCCCGGAAAGTCAGCCAGCATTGACTCCCTGCCGTACTCGTTGGCCCACAGCCGGACCGAAGCCGGTAAGCGTTCGATCCATTCGCCCAATTCCGGAGGGACTTCAGCGCCGAAGATCTGGGAGGCAAGCAGCGTAGCTAAGCCGATGGCGACAGGCGCGTTGCGCTGCTTCCAGGCTTGTTCTCGCACCTCGTTCCATAGGTTGTGATCATGGAAATGAGCTGCGATACAGTGCTGATACTCGAGGAGCCAGGAAAGGCGCGTGCAGGCACTGCATACGTGCTTGTAAATATGCAGCGACTGGGCGATGAACTGGTCGGCGGGGCTAAGCGCAGGGAAGGTAGCTCCGGCCCACGAGTGATCGACGCACCTTTGAAGACGAGGATCGCGAAACGGTAAGTAGGGCTCCGCCTGGGACGATGCGAAGTGGAGTTCGACAGAGCGCTGGGGTCCCGGTTTGTAGTGATCGCTGATGTGGGTCAGCTGAGATGCGCCGGCTTTGAATTCCCAGACATCCGGGGTGATTGCCCAAAGCTCGTAGCCCAGGCCTTCCAGGATTTCCTGGCACAGGTGCAGTTGATTACCATCGACCAGGAAATCGAAATCAAACTGGCACCGCAGTTCGGGTCTTGGGCAATAGTCAGGATAGAGCGTGAAGCCCTTGAGATTTGCGTACACCAGGCCGGCAGCTTGAAAAGAATGGTTCAGCGCAATGAACTCAGTAAACATGGAGCTACTGCGGTCGCGGTTGTCGGCGAGGTTTGCCTTCAGACGTCGCACCGTTGCCGTAGGCAGCGATGTTTCCAGATGCAAAGAGACAATCCTTTCGAGGAAATAAAGCGCCATCCCGCTGGCATCGATCCAGAGCCAGGATTTTTGCCAATCCCCGGCGCTCAAAGACGAGAGACGGCGAGAGGATTCCTGAACTGAGGTGCAGAAAGTAGCAACGATTGTTTCGACCGCCTTCCTGCTTGCGCGACTACGCCATTTCATGACCAACTCCGGTAAAAAATCAGTGACTGTATACATCTGGTTCGCCAAGGCTGCCTGCAGGCGGTAAATGACGAATGAAGTGGACGATGGACCAGATCTCCTCGTCGCTGAGCGTCCCCTTCGAGGCAGGCATGCCAGACGGCGCCAGCCCGTTATCGATGATCCATTTCAGTTGCCCGTCGGTGTAGTCCTGCACCTGCCGCGAGGTTAAGGACGGGACGGGCGGGGACATCCGATCGGCAAACGGAACGCCGGTGAGCTGCCCGTCCAGGCCGTGGCAAACAACGCAATAGTGCCCGAAAGCTTCTTTGCCCGCCGCCAGCGTCTGATGAGTTAAGGGCAGCGGGTTTTTTTGCGAACGATTGCCCACGGTAATTTCATGCTCGGCGGCGACCACGACGTTTCGCTCCAGGGGGCTTGGCGGGCTCACCTTGCAACCGCAGAGCAAGCAAGACAAGCCAAGCAAGCAAAAGTTCGGCGTCCGCAACATGCCTCACTCCGTAACGTGGATGGTCAGCTTCATACCGCCATGACCTGATCCACAGAAGACCGCGCATTGAGCAACAAATGTGCCCACCTCCGTCGGGGTGAACTCAACCTGGCTGCTCTGGCCCTTCTTGGATTTCACGACCTGGTTGAATGCTTCGAGTTTTAGGCCGTGCTCCACGTCCTGACTCGTGAGCACCAGGACTACGGGTTGGCCCTTTTTGAGGGTGATCTCGCCAGGCGTGAACTGGAAGCGTTTGGCGACAATTTCGATACGGCGCGGTGGGTCCTGGGCACGCGACAGCCGCCATGCACAAGAGATGACGAACAGCGCGAGGAGCGAAATACGGAGAGTCCAATTGAGCTTCATGCAATGTTTCTCTTCTGGGTTAAAAAGTCAGGGAGCCAGGTACTTGAGGATGTCGCGCTCGTCCTGCGGGCTGAGCAAAGCTCGCACGCGCATGTGACGCAGCACGGTGCCGGTGATTCGTGGTGAAAGTTGCTCGGGTGGATTGTGGCAGCGGCCGCAGTTCTCCCGAAAAGCGCGTTCCCCGCGGCTGGCTGCAGTTTGAGCCGGAGGCTGTGCCGAGGACGAGTCTGGCGCTGTCGTGTTCTGCTGCGAGTGTGTTGCCTGGGCCCACGTCAGCCAACTGCCGAGAAGCAATACCCCCACAGGCAGAGGCAGGTATTTCCAGATTGAGCGGCGCTGATTCATTGGTGACCTCGCCACATGGGAAACAGAAAACGGTAGGTGAGCGATACATCCCAGATATTCCCGTTACCGGCTGTTGAGAGCTTGCGTGAGTAACTGCCGTTGAGGCGTACTTCATGGGGCAGGTGGTAATCGAGCCCGAAGTCAACCTGTGTTGTATTGGCCGCCGGTAGGCCATCGCCGGGACCCGGACTGTTGCGGAAAGTCTGTTGCAACCGAAATACAGGCTCCAGGCGGCCTATGATGCTGTCTGCGCCTCCCCATTGAGAGACGCGATAGGCGTTCTCTATCCAATAGCCCTGGGCATGTGCTCCGTGAGCATATTCCGACCGGACCTCCAAAGGAAACCGCCACGGTTGCCACCAGAAGTGGGCGCCGGTCGAATTGTTGTGCGTTCCCTGGAGGAATCGTCCGTAGGAATTTCCGACCTCGACTCGCTTGCCGGGAAAATACAGATCGAAACGATAACCTGCTGCGCGTCCTGCCTGGAATTGAGCAGCGTTGCTTGAGGCGGAGAAGTAGCCGATGTAGTCGAGGTGGAAGGCCGGCTTGGCCAGCAATACTCCTCGTATCATGCCTCCATTGCTGGATCCGGTAGTACGCGTGCCAATCGGAAAGATGAGCGGGGCATCCTGGAACTTCTGGATCCAGATGGCGCTGAGCCGCTCGTTGTAAGTGCCGAACGGGGTGAGGAATCGGCCTGCAGTGATAGTCAGTTTGTCCGATGCAAAGTAGTCGAGCTGCAGATATTGAGTGGTTCCCACAAAGCTGCCTTCGTAGGGTCCGCTGGTGCCGTTTTTGGGGGAAAAGACTCCGCGCAAATCGAAGCGGGACTCCGCCAAAAAATGCTTACCCAAAGGAGCAACGACGACGGGAGCAGCGACTGGTTGAAAGAAGTTGACACCCGTATTCGTACTGTCGAGGAACCCGAGCGCACCGGAAATGATGGGTACATCCTGACCCGCCGCGAAGCGAACTGACAGCAGGAGCGATAAGCTGGCCAGGCAGCAGACGAGATGCAACCGTCCATACTTCGTCGTCCTGGTTGTCTTGTTGAAAGGTGGTTGCATATCGGAATAACGTCTTGCATCCCCAACGTAACAATCCAGCCAGAATTGCTTGTCAGTCCCCTGTCATCACTATGTCAATGGTTTGTAATCCGGGATCGTGGCCTGTTGAAACGGGCCTCGTGCGAGTGGCATTGAGTTTCACCGCATGATCACCTGTGCTCGACGTCACAGCGGTAATCTGGGTGCGTAGGGTAGCGTTCCCAAGACATGACAACACCGAATGTTCAGAGCCCGGATCTGTCGCCTGGTACCGACGGCGCAGCCTCGCACCCGCCCGGCTCGGCGAAGAGCACCAAGGGGAAGAGCATTCACGTTTCACCGGCAGTGCTGAACGCCGCACGGAGAAGCGGCGAAGAAGTGCTTCAAGATTTGCAAACACGCCTGTCTGGCCTGACGCAGGCGGAAGCGGAAGCGCGGGCGGAGCAAGTAGGACCGAATGAAATAGCGCAGGAAAAGACGCGGGGCTGGCCCGTTCGCTTGCTGAAGATCATGCGCAATCCGTTGGTCGTGCTACTGGCAATTCTCTCCGCCATCTCGTTTGCTACAGGGGACGCTCGCGCGGGCACGGTCATGGCCCTGATGGTTGCACTTGGCGTATGCCTGCGTTTCGTGCAGGAGGCTCGCGCCGACAAGGCCGCAGCCAGGCTGAAGGCCATGATTCACGTTACGGCCACTGCGATTCGCGACAACAAGGCGCAGGAAGAGCCTCTGCGCGATTTAGTGCCCGGAGACATCATCCAATTGTCGGCCGGAGACATGATTCCGGCCGATGTGCGCCTACTCAGCTCCAAAGACCTGTTCATCATCCAAGGGAGCCTGACGGGTGAATCGCTGCCGGTAGAGAAATTCCACGATCCGGAATCAGGAACCCCAGCTACACCCACAGAGCTGAAGAACATCTGCTTTATGGGTACGAGCGTGGAAAGCGGAACCGCAACCGCGGTTGTGGTGACCACGGGACTGAAGACCTACTTCGGGGGCATGGCCGAATCGATTGTCGGGGAACGAGCTCTGACCAGCTTTGATCAGGGTCTGAATCGCTTCACTTGGTTCATGATCCGCCTGATGTGCGTGATGGTCCCCCTGGTTTTCGTTATTAACGGTCTCACCAAGCACGACTGGAAGGCCGCCTTCTTCTTTGCGCTGGCTGTAGCAGTAGGTCTCACGCCGGAGATGCTGCCCATGATTGTCTCCGTATGCCTGTCCAAGGGGGCAATCGCGATGAGCCGCAGAAAAGTCATCGTCAAGCGCATCAATTCCATCCAGAACTTCGGAGGCATGGATGTGCTGTGCACGGATAAGACCGGGACGCTCACCGAGGACCGTGTCATTCTGCAGCGGCACTGTAACGTCGAAGGAGAAGAGTCGGACGATGTTCTTCTTGATGGGTACCTGATCAGCTATTTTCAAACGGGCCTCAAGAATTTGCTGGACCGGGCCATTCTGGATAGCAGCGACTTCCACGATCAGAAGCTGATCGAGAAATACAAAAAGCTGGACGAGATTCCGTTCGACTTCACCCGCCGCATGATGTCCGTGCTGGTGGAGGATCCTGAAGGCAAAGCGATCCTGCTGACGAAAGGAGCTCCGGAAGAAGTATTTCATCGCTGTACGCAGTTTGAGCTGAATGGGAAGTTGTCCGCGATGGACCCGCCACTGATCGTCGGTCTGAAAGCGGAGTACGAGAGCCTGAGTAACGAGGGTTTCCGCGTACTCGCTGTGGCGACAAAAGCCCTGGATGGTAAACGCATCTGCATCAAAGAGGACGAACACCAATTGGTCCTCCGAGGTTACGTTGCGTTTCTTGATCCTCCGAAGCAGAGCGCTGCATCGGCTCTGGAGGCGCTCCGCCGGCACGGAGTCGTAGTCAAGATCCTGACCGGAGACAACCAGCTCATCAGCCGCAAAGTATGCAAGGACGTAGGGCTTTCTCCCGACCCCATGCTATTGGGCGCAGATGTAGAGAAGATGACGGATGTGGAACTTGGGGAAGCCGCGGAGAAGGCAACGCTCTTTGCGCGCCTTTCGCCTGCGCATAAACAGCGGGTAATTGGGATCCTTAGAAACAGAGGCCACGTGGTCGGGTTCATGGGCGACGGGATCAACGACGCTCCCGCATTGCGGGCTGCGGATGTCGGTATATCCGTCGATACCGCCACAGATATTGCCAAAGAATCGGCAGATCTGATTCTGTTGGAAAAGGATCTCATGGTCCTGGAAGGTGGCGTCACCGAAGGGCGAAAGGTATTCGCCAACATCATCAAGTACATCCGCATGGGCGCGAGCTCTAACTTTGGCAACATGTTCAGCGTGTTAGGAGCCAGCGCCTTTCTTCCGTTCCTGCCCATGGCTCCGATCCAGGTGCTGACCAACAACCTGCTCTATGACTTTTCCCAGGTTCCGATTCCTACTGACGACGTAGACCCGGAGCAGGTGGCGAAGCCCCGGCCTTGGAAGATCGATGAGATACGGCGATTCATCTTCTTCATTGGACCCATTAGTTCGATTTTTGATTACACGACCTTTTTTGTAATGCTGTGGGTCTTCTATTGCTGGGATCCGTCACGCGCCTCGTTGTTTCAGACCGGGTGGTTTGTCGAATCGTTGATGACGCAGACTTTGATCATTCATGTCATCCGTACGAACAAGATTCCCTTCATCCAGAGTTGGGCCAGCCCGTCGCTCCTGTTGACATCCATCGCCATCATGGCGGTTGGTGCTTATCTGCCCTACTCCCCGATTGCCTCCGCACTCGGATTTACCAAATTGCCCGGCCTGTATTGGCCGATTCTGCTTGCGACTCTCCTCGCTTACATGGGTCTCACCCAACTCATCAAATTCTGGCTGCTGCGCAAGAACTGGATTTAGCCGGCAAACTGATCGATCCGGCTCAGAATTTCCTCACCCCTAAATCTTTGGTTTATACCTGCCACGATTACGCTCCCGTACCCCTACGGGGGAGCTTGGGTGAGGCCAAAGTGCTACGGCGGCAACAGGGAAACGGCCGATGTAGTGGCTAAGAAACGAGGCGCATACCATGACGAGCCAGAATGCAGTCGTGATTGATCAGTTTCAAACAGACGAGTTCCTGGGTTCCTCCTGCGACAGGGCTGTTTGTTCCGTGGATTGGGAAGCATTGCAATCGGAGGACAAGCTCGGATGCGCTCGCGGCATCGTTTGGGCAATCATTTTTGAGGCAGGGGCGGTCGTTGCGGCGATGGCCTTCTGGAAACTCCACTTCCTGGCACATTAGCTGGTGGCGGAAAAACGATTCTTTGTAATCAGGGCACGACTTTTAGTCGTGCCGTAAATTCTTGGAAATGGTTGGGGCTTTAGAAGCCCCTGAGGTAGTTCCCTTGACGGTTTTGAGTTTTGCAGCACCTTGTGAGGCGTCAAAAAGATACGTTTCTGTTACCGCGAATGATTCGGCAACAGAGATCGTCAAGGCAGCCACTCAGCAGCGACGTTCCCGTTACCGGATTGGGGCTTGTGCTCGATGAACGCTGGTTCTCTTTTCATTTCGCAGAACGCACCCCTGACGGACCGGAGGTCACCCGCGCGGCGGGGATCCCGTGGCGACCGGCATAGGCTGTCGGCCTCGGTCATTACTCGTAGCGTTCAGGCCAGCGATGTGTTTCTCCTGCTGTTGTGTGGCTGGTTGACAAAGATCATGTTCGCGTCTGCGCCACAGACCGGCGGCCGATATCTCCTGGCAACCCTGGCAGGCAGCCTGGTCGCTGCTCGATGGCTGGCCCGCGCGGACGTATATGAGCTGTCTGCCCTCTGCTCGCTTGGCACGCAGGTCAGGTATTTGCCTCTGCCATTGCTGGGTGGCGCGGGCAGCATGATCGTGTGCCTTTTTCTCATGCGCGACGACGGACTGGTTTCTCGCAGATGGCCCTTGCTCTGGCTGCTGCTCAGCACCACAGTGCTGCTCGCCTGGAGATGGATCTTATGGCGATTGCTGCAGAGATGGTCTCATTCGGGGCGTCTTGCCCGCCGGGTAGCCGTGATTGGAACGGGTGAGTACAGCCGGGAGTTTATCGAACGTCTACGCTCCGAGCGCGGTTTGTACACCGTGGTGGGTTTATATGACGACCGGCTGTCGCGTATTCCTGCGGTACAGGAAGGGGTGGAAGTGCGGGGCCAGGTGCGCGATCTTCTGGAGCGTAGCCGCCAGGAACAGGTTGATCTTATCGTGATTGCTCTTCCGCTACAGGCGAATTCGCGTATATCGACGATCCTGGAACAGGTAGGCAGCGCGGTCGCGGATATCTGTCTGACTACGGATTTTGTTGGGTTCCGCTACCGGAGCAGCCAGATGTCTTCTGTCGGCTCCAACCCGGTTGTGCTCGTTGGAGAGCGTCCCATCAAGGATTGGCGGGCTGTTATGAAGTCGGCCTTCGATATAGTGCTGGGTTCACTGCTGCTTGTGGTCCTGTCTCCACTGCTTGCGTTCATCGCAATGGCAATCCGCCTGGACAGTCCGGGGCCGATTTTGTTCCGGCAACCGCGGCTCGGTTTTAATAATAGAATCTTTATCTGTTACAAATTCCGCTCCATGCGCCATGAGAGGGCGGACCTGACAGGCGAGCGGCAGGTCACCCGCGGCGACGCAAGAGTGACTCGTCTCGGCAGATGGCTGAGGGCGCTCAGCCTGGATGAGCTGCCGCAATTACTGAATGTGCTCAAGGGGGAGATGTCCCTGGTGGGTCCGCGGCCGCATCCCCTCAACACCAAGGCGGAGGACCGGCTATACGCTGACGTTGTGGCAAGGTACGCTTTTCGCCATCGGGTGAAACCAGGCATGACCGGTTGGGCTCAGGTCAACGGCTGGCGCGGCGAAACCAGGACTCGGGAGCAGATCGAGAGCAGGGTGGCATGCGATCTGGCCTACATCGAAAACTGGTCGGTTTGGTTTGACCTGCGGATTCTCGTGCTCACGCTCACCCGGGAAATCCTAAGCCGCCACGCGTTTTGACCCTGGTGGCCGCTTAGGAACTGCGCCCGGTCTAGGGATTTACTTGTCTGCGATGATTTGAATTTTGTGAATCTGGATTTTATTTGAGAAGAGCTCATCTGCTTTGGCCATCAACGCCTTGGCAATCGCGCCGTTCATGTGTGCATCCCGGCCGGCCTCATCGTTGAAGGTATCGAACACTGCATACGCGCCGTCGTCTTCTTTAATGCCATACCAGGTGACTGTTCCAGCCTCTGCCTGAGCCAACTGAGCTCCTTGCTTGAGGAACGCCTCAATTTCCGCCTCTTTGCCGGGTTTTGCCTTTAGGGGTACGTACAATGCGTGTTTTGCCATTTCGATAGTTTCTCCCTTAGGGAGGATAGCCGTTCATGGCCGGCCACGCCCGGCATCAGAATTTCGCTGTTGATCCCATAAGCATTTCTTTCGGCCGCCAACCCGAACCCGGATTTTGCCATAGAATAGAACTTGCGCCTTAAAGAGAGCTTCAAGGCGAGCACGTTCCAGGTCCCTCAGGTTTTCAGGCAGGCTTGCGGATTTCAGGTCTGCGGTCCCCCCCAAATGGAAAGGCCGGCCGGGTTCGCGACCTGGCGAACCTTAGGTGGCTGTTGTACATAGCATCTCTCTGAAGAAAAGACATCCCGCGTAGGCCGGTTTGAGCGATAGGTTCACGCAACAGGATTGAGGTCAACCGATTGGCTCTAACTCGAACGTCTGCGGCAGTATGCATAGCGATGGCCGTACTTTTGGCTGGCCGTCCGTCCAGCGCCGCTCCAGTAGATACGCCGGTGAATTTGCCGGATAGTCCGACTCCCACAACGCAAACCTCTTCCGATAGCACACCTCCTGCGGCGCCCGCGCAATCCGATCCAAAGAGCACGGCCAATCAGGATTCATCGGCTACCGAGGAAGAACGGCGGAAGCAGGCCCAGGAACAGCTTGACAGCCAGCTCCATCAGCGCGTGTTTGCGGTGATGGCGACTTTCAACACCACCGCGAACAGAGATGCGCTACCACTCAGCGCGGGCCAAAAATACGAGCTCTTTTTCAAAAGTGCAACGGACCCGTGGCCTTTCGTGCTGAACGCAGCGGGTGCCGGCATTGACCAGGCGGAAAACAGTTTTCCTGAGTATGGGCAGGGTGTGGAGGGGTATTCCAAGAGGTTCGGGGCGGCGTACACCGATTACTTTACCGGCAACCTCTTTGGAAACGCCGTGCTGGCGAGCTTGTTCAAGGAAGACCCACGCTATTTTCAGAAGGGCACCGGCAGTTTTGGCAGCCGTCTCCTTTGGGCAGCCAGCGGGACGGTGTGGTGCCGGCGCGATAACCTCACCTGGGGACCAAACTATGCCAACGTTCTGGGTAACCTGGTCGGCGCGGCAATTTCCAATTTCTACTATCCGGAGCCCGAACGCACCGTTGGCCAGACCTTTGAGCGAGGCTTTACGGTTACTGGCCAGGCCATCATCGGCAGTGAAATCATTGAGTTCTGGCCCGACATGGTGCGCTACCACCGGCGGAAGCAGGCCGAAAAGCTGGCCCGGAAGATGGGGCAACCGCTGGACCAAAGCTCCTCGCAGTCCTCGAGTCCTGCCCAGCCGGATTCTCCAGGTCCGCAGCAATAAGCTAGGGCGGCGTTACCTTAACCACATTTGCCCGGCAGGAACGAACCCCCTGGCAAGGCTCGGGTCGCAGGTCCTTCGACAAACAGATTTCGATCGCTGTCAGCCGGTTATTGCCGCAACTGAGAGCGAAACTTTCCGGCGGGTAATCCGGGTTGGCCGCGGCAAATCGAGCCAACAATTCTCCCGGCGGTACGCCCTGCGGATCGTTGCCGGAACCGATGTTCGCCGGAAAACTGACTGCCTGGTACGCCTTGTGAATGGCCGCGAAATACTCATTGGCGGGTAATCCGGAGCAGGTGCCGTGTGTCTCCCATTCGTGTTCTACGAGGCTGGCCGTCGGAATGACATCGGTGTCGGCCTGAGGATTCGATGGGCCCGGCGCATCGCTGCAATGCTGGGGATAATCCCCATTGTCATTCTGGGGCCATAGCCCGTGGACCACAAAGCCCAGGTTGCGGCCACATTCCGGGCTGTCACCGTGGGTAGCGCAGAACTCCGGAGACCAGGAAAGATTGAGCAGGTAAAAGTCGAATTGCCCTGGGGTAGCCTGTTCTTCCGGGCGCCCACGCCGAGAACGTCTACGGCCGGTTTCCTCGTTGTTCCTGTCGTATTCCGGGCTGCTCTGGGAACGGTATTCAGGGCGCGCTGGAGGTGTTTCGTTCGTGCTCCGCGGAGCCGCGGGAGGCTGGCAGGCGGTTGCCGCTAACGACAGCAATACGGCCAAACAGCACAAGGAACCTGAAATGTGGATGCTTGCTATGTGGAACTGCCTCCCGGACAGCGATCCCGCTGGCTAATGTTGTATCCCATCGCCCCGGCATGTGCGATAGGCATCTTGCCGGAAATTTCGTCCCGTTGCCACGGCGAAAGCAAGGCGGACTCACGGACTCGTCAGTTTGGGCCGATAAACACAGCGAAGCACTGTCGCCCGCCGAGGGGGCAGAGCATAAGGATTCTGCAACAGTGTTTGTAACCGGAAAGGTTGCCGGTCCTGGTCTCTGTGTTAGGGACAGAGCAACGGACGGAGCGTCATGCAAATGAAAAGGCTGTCGCTGAAAGTTCCGTAATGGACTACTGGGAAATTCGGGGAGATAGCGAGCATGGGTAACAAAAAGATTCTCATTGTGGATGACGACCCGGATGTCCTTAAGAGCATGCACATACGTCTTAAGGCCAATCACTACGACACGTTCTTTGCGGCTGATGCGATCTCATGTATTGCAGAAGCCCGAAAGACACAGCCAGATCTCGTGATCCTCGATCTGGGCCTGCCTGCCGGTGACGGCTTTCTGGTAATGGAACGGATGAAAGCAGTTCCGGCGCTCGCTTCGATCCCCATCATCGTGGTCTCTGCCCGTGACGTCCGGCTGAATCAGCAGCGGGCCCTTCAGGCCGGGGCTAAGGCGTTTCTGCAGAAACCAGTCAACAATTCGGAGCTTTTGGCGGTCATACGGCAAGCTTTGGAGGAACCCGTGAAACGAGAGAGCCCAGTGATCTATGACCTGGGTAGGCCATAGCTTTCGCCCCTTCGGTCAGCAAATAACCAGCCTTACAGAACGAGCCACGCCTCTCACCACTTCGAACGATCAGGCTCAAAATCACGATTCTTTCATGAGACTCCTGAGCCCTGGTGGAGCAATCATTCCCTCCCTCCCGTTCGATATTTACAATCGCGCATCCGGTCGTGTAGGATCGGCACTTTCATAAACATTCCACGAAAAATTCGCCCTCTATGCGCATCCCTCTGGGTTGGCAAAAATGGTTGTTGCTCATTGCGGCCGGGGCTTTTGCTTGGGCGCTCGTGAAAATTGTGCTGCCCGCGCCCGGGCTGCATGCGTCATCGCAGTCGTCCTATGTGACTACGGGAGTTTTCACTCCTGCGCATCCTGACGCTTATGCGGCAATCAAAGATTTTCTGGATATCCATCCGGAGCATCCGGTCCAGCCCATCGCCTACACCCACACCGTTCATCTGGCCAAAGGCCTGCCTTGCACCTTCTGTCATGTTGGTGTGGACCAGGGGCCGGAAGCGCGCATTCCCGGAGTGAACGTGTGCATGAGCTGCCACCAGTCGATTGCTACCGACAAGCCCGAAATTAAGAAGATTGCCGCCTACAAAGCGCGCGGGGAAGAGATCCCGTGGGTTCGGGTCTACAACTACAGCGACTCTGCGCACGTGCGCTTCAATCACGCGCCGCATATTCGCGCCGGAGTGGACTGCGCTACTTGCCACAGCGACTTGACTAAGCAGACCACGGCGGAACGGAAAGTCAACCTGAATATGGGCTTTTGCCTCAATTGCCATACGCAGAAAAAAGTCTCGGTTGACTGCGAGACCTGTCACTACTGATGACCATGGAAAGGCGCGACTTCATCAAGATATCGGCTCTCTCGGGCGCGCTCGCGACGCTCGGAGGCTGCCGAAGTGCGGAGAAACAGCTCATCCGGTTCGTGCCCGAAGAAGAGTTGATTCCCGGCATTGCCACCTGGAAGCCCAGCGTCTGCACGCTCTGCTCGGCGGGTTGCGGCCTGCAAGTGCGTGTGATGCAGGGCGAAGCCGAAGTCGTGCGCCGCGGGCAGCAGGGTCTGATCAAGATGGGGCTCGCCAAGAAGCTGGAGGGCAATCCCCAGCACCCAGTCAACCAGGGCAAGCTGTGCGCGCGCGGCCAGGCAGGTTTACAGGTGCTCTACAATCCCGATCGCATCACGCAACCGATCAAGCGCACGGGTCCACGTGGATCTGGCGAATTTCAGCCAATCAGCTGGGACGATGCACAGAAGGAACTGCTCTCGCACCTGACCGCATTGAAATCCGCCAACGGCGCGAACTCGCTGGCGTTTCTAAGCCGTCCGCTGAGCGGTCAGCGTCATGAGTTGATTGAGCGATTCCTGCATGCTTATGGTGCCCCGCCCGCGATCTGGTATGAACCCTTCGATGAAGCGGTCCTGCGAGAGGCCAACCTTCTCAGCTTTGGCCACGCCAGGTTGCCCACGTTCGATCTTGCGCGCGCTGACTATGTGATCTCGTTCGGCGCCGATTTTCTGGGCGCCTGGAATTCTCCAGTGGCACAATCCATTGGGTATGGAGAGATGCGGCAAGGGCGGCCCGGACGCCGGGCCAAATTTGTCCAGGTGGAATCGCGGATGTCGCAGACCGGCGCAAACGCAGATGAGTGGATCGCATGCCGGCCTGGAACCGAAGGTGCGTTTGCCTTGGGGATTGCCCACGTCATTCTGAGCGAAAAGCTGGCGCCCCAGGGTGCCGGTTCTCGCGCCGGAGCGCTTATTTCCGGCTGGTCCGCAGGTCTGCCCGACTACACGCCGGAAGCGGTGGAGAAGCAGACCGGAGTGCCCGCAGCCGTCATCAAGCGACTCGCTCATGAGCTGACGCAGAACGGATTGGCCGCCGCACTTGTAGGCGGCGCGCCGCTAGCCGAATCAAATGGCGCGTTCACCGCACTGGCAGTGAATGCCCTCGAGTCGCTGGTCGATACGGGTCATGGATCCGCGCCCCTTCTGAGCTTTACTCCCGACCCTCCCGTGGAGACGTCTGGATCGCCCGCGGGCGAAAGTCATACGGGCATCCGCGCATTAGTGAGCGCCCCGCCACAATTGCTGCTGTTGTACGATGCCAACCCGGTTTTCGCGGCCCCGCCTGGTTTGCAGGTTCGTGATGCGCTGGCGAAGATTCCCACTATCGTCAGTTTCGGCAGCTTTATCGATGAGACGAGTGCACAGGCGGACCTGATCTTGCCGGATCACGCACCGCTCGAGAGTTGGCTCGACAGCGTTCCGGAGTCGGGTTCATCCCGGGCCGTGGTGAGCCTTGCACCTCCCGCGGTTTTGCCGCTGCATGATACCAAGCCAATGCCTGATGTCTTGCTCGGCGCAGCTCATCAGCTTGGTGGTGACGTAGCCAAAGCGCTCCCGTGGAGCACCTATGACGCGATGTTGCGCGCTGCCTATGTTCCGCTCCGAACCCACGGTGGTTCCATCGACGCCAAGACGGACGACGATTTCTGGGACGCAATTCAGGCACAGGGCGGATGGTGGGGGGCCGTCGCGCCCGCTCAGCCCGCGGCGCCGGAAAAGCAAGCGCCCATAACTGCGCCTGAAGTCGCGGCAGCCTCCGGCGATTATCCATTCTATTTCTTGCCCTATCCCTCGCAGGCGTTCGGCGATGGCTCACTGGCCAATTTGCCGTGGCTTCAGGAGTTGCCTGATGTACTTACATCAGCCATGTGGTCGAGTTGGGTTGAGATAAATCCGAAGACAGCGGATCGGCTGGGAATCAAACACGGTGACCTGGTGGAGATCGCATCGCCGCAGGCGAAAGTGCAAGCGGCGGCGATCCTTTCGCCAGGTATTGCGCCCGACATGGTAGCAATGCCGGCCGGACAGGGGCATGAAAACTTCGGGCGATTTGCCAGTGGGCGCGGCGTCAACCCGCTCTCAATTCTCGAGCCGCGGAGCGTTGGCGATAGCGGCGCGCTCGCCTGGGCCTCCACGCGGGTGAAGCTGGCACGTGTCGCTGGTCCGGAACAGGCGAAGCTGGTGTTGTTCGCTGGAGGAATGAGCGGTTTTCCGCACGAGCCGGAGCCCCGTTGATGAGTAAGCAGAACGACGTCCGCAGATTGCTCGAAGAGAGGCATGTGAATGGCGCATAAGTGGGGATTGGTTGTCGACCTTGACCGTTGCACGGGCTGCGAGGCGTGTGTGGTCGCATGCCACGCGGAAAACAACGTTCCCACTGCCGGTGCGGATCAGGCCGCGCGAGGGCGCGCCAAGCACTGGATTCGGGTCGAGCGCTACTGGGAAGGAGATTTTCCCAACCCCAAAATCCGCTTTCAGCCAGTGCTTTGCCAACAGTGTGATGAGGCGCCGTGCGAGCCAGTGTGCCCAACCTATGCCAGCTATCACACACCCGAGGGACTGAATGCACAGGTTTACAACCGCTGCATCGGCACCCGATTTTGCGCCAATGCGTGCCCCTACAACGTTCGCTTTTTTAACTACTACAACCCGCAGTGGGATAAGCCGCTCAATTTGCAACTGAATCCGGATGTCTCCGTGCGCACGGTGGGCATCATGGAAAAATGCACCTTCTGTACGCAACGCATCAAGGCGGCAGAGATTCAGGCGGAAGCGGAGAAACGCGAACTGAAGGATGGCGAATTCACCACCGCCTGTGCGCAATCCTGCCCCTCCAAGGCGTTGGTCTTCGGCGACCTGGATGATCCTACGAGCCAGGTTGCGCAGCTCTCCAGTTCCAATCGCGGTACTAAGCTGTTGGGTGAACTGGGTACGAAGCCCAACGTGACTTATCTCGAACGAGGCACCTGGGAAAATGCAACCCACGGCTGAAAAAATCGAGCAGGATCTGCTACGGCCGCTCTTTCATAGCAGCGGCAAGTATTGGGTCGCCGTCGCTCTTTCGGCGGCCTTGCTGCTGGCGGGCGTGGCCGCGTTTGGCTATCAGCTGTACAACGGCATCGGAGTTTGGGGACTCAACTCCCCCGTATTCTGGGCTTTTGACATAACCAACTTTGTCTTCTGGATCGGTATCAGCCACGCCGGAACGCTGATCTCTGCCATTCTGCGGCTCACCAACGCTACCTGGCGGCGTCCGGTTACGCGCTGCGCGGAAGCCATCACTGTATTCTCCGTGTTGATCGGCGCCATCATTCCGCTCTGCCACATCGGCCGGCCATGGCTGGCTTTTTGGATGATCCCTTATCCCAGCGAACGCCAGATCTGGCCGAACTTTCGTTCGCCGCTGGCATGGGATTTTTTTGCCATATCCACTTATCTCACCGGCAGCACGACCTTTTTATATTTGCCGACCATCCCTGATTTTGCTTCGGTGCGCGATGTTACCACTGGATGGCGAAGAAAAATCTACGGAATACTGGCGCTGGGCTGGCAAGGCACGCCGCGACAATGGCAGCGGCTGGAAATCGCCATGCATATTATGGCGATTGTAATCGTTCCGGTGGCAGTTTCGGTGCATACCATCGTCTCCTGGGATTTCGCGATGACACCGGTGCCCATGTGGCATTCCAGCATCTTCGGGCCCTACTTCGTTGCCGGAGCCATTTTCAGCGGCATTGCGGCCCTGATCCTGGCTATGGCCCTCCTTCGCAGGTTTCTACATCTGGAGGCATATCTCCGGCCTATCCATTTCGAGAATCTGGGCAAGCTGCTCCTCACGATGAGCCTCTTGTGGTTCTACTTCACGTTCGCCGAGCGCCTGACCACCTGGTATGGAAATTCGCCGCCGGAAATGGTGGTCTTCTGGGATGGGGTTCGTAAGCAGTTTGCCCCGCTGTTCTGGACTATGGTGGTGTGTAACTTCATCATCCCGGTGCCGATTCTCGCGATCAGGCGGCTGCGCACAATCACCGGAACGGCGATCGCCTCCTGTACCGTAGTCGTGGGTATGTGGCTGGAGCGGTTTTTGATTGTGGTGCCCTCGCTGGAACACAAGTTCCTGCCCTACTCGTGGGGAACCTACCGGCCAACTTGGGTAGAAGACACGCTGATGGCATCGAGCTTTGGCATGATGGCGCTGCTCTACCTGCTGTTCTCGAAATTCGTACCTATGATCTCCATTTGGGAGCTGAAGGTCGGGCTCCAACCGCATGGCGGCGTTCCCGTAGTCACTGCCGAAGGCAAGCATCATGGTTTGATACTGGAAGGGCCGCTGCCCACGGACGTGGTGGAATGAAGGCACTTTATGGTCTTTACTCCGATGCGGAAAGCGCACAGCGCGCGGTCGACGCGCTGCGTGTCGCCAGCTCCGAGCTCAGCTTCGATGCTCAACAGATCATCATTGTCTCCGGCGAGCCGCACGAGGGCTACGAGTTTACCGATTCGCACGTCACTTCGAGTCCCTATCGCTGGGCGCTTCTCGGCGCCATCGCTGGGGGCGCCACCGGCTATCTTCTGACCACGCTTTCGCAGAAGTCCTACCCTATTTTCACCGGGGGAATGTCGCTAACGCCGGGGTGGACGAACGGCATCATCGTTTACGAGTTGACCATGTTGGGCGCCATTCTTACCACGCTGGCCGTGCTGCTCATCGGCGCCAGGTTGCCGAACTTCAAGGGAGTGATCAGCGATCCCGAGACGGGGAAGGGCAAGATTCTGGTAGGGGTGCTGAATCCGCCCGAAAACACGCGACCGGAATTGGAAAGGCGCCTCCAGCAGGCAGGCGCCTGGCAGGTGAAGCAACTCGCTGGAACTTAGTTAAGATCCGGCCTTGATGCTGGCAACTTTGATGGTCTTAGTAGTCGGGTTCAGTGTTCCGGTAACTAAAACCTTGGCGCCTGCAAATGCAGCGGCTTTCTTCGGATCGTCAAGCTGGTAAGCGGTCCTGGTGGAGGAGTCGAAGAGCGTGTATCGGCCGCCCATGCTGACGCAGCGATTGGTGCAGTCTTTGGGACTTTCGCCCTTTTGCTCCATTACCTGGTGGCCGCCTAAAGCAGCGCACTGGCTGTCCATGATCTCACCTTTAAAGGTCTGCGGTGCCTGGGCAAAAATGCTCAGCGACGCCAGCAAACAGCCCGCGTAGATCGCTAGTCTCTTCATTGAATCGATCTCCTTTTGGCCGCCATTTCGCGGGCCCTCGAATGTCCGACTTACTAACGGACGGGATATTTTCACAACGATTCTGGCATTGTCAATCTTCGACTTTCGGCCGGTTTAGGATTGTGGTTCAGTTCGCTTCCGTCGAAGGAGGGAAAACATGCACGGCCACACACACTCGCATTCGCATCATTCCCGTGTCTCGCGCCGCGATTTCCTGTGGCAATCGATGATGAGCACTTTGGCGGGCGCATCGATTCTGGAGATGGCCTGGCATCGCGCCGCCTGGGCGCGGGCCGCCCCTCCTGGCTCCAATTCCGAGCTGTTCAATATCGAGAAGGTCGCGAATGGAATTTATTTCGCCCGCGCGCGTCCGCAGGCAATGGAGAATTGCAACGCCGGCATTTTCGTCCGCTCCAAGGACGTTGTGGTGGTCGACGCACATTCCAAGCCATCCGCGGCCGCTTCGCTGATTGCGCAGATCAAGCGGGAAGTTACCCCTAAGCCGGTGCGCTACGTCATCAACACCCATTTCCATTGGGACCATACCCAGGGAAATCACGCGTACCGCTTAACAGGTGAGAAGGTGGACTTCATCGCCAGTTCGATGACCAAACAACTGATGGCCGACCTCGCGGTCGCCAGGATGAAGGCTTCGGTCGACGGCGTTCCCAGGCAGATTGATGCGCTACGCGATCAGGCAGCGCACGCCACTTCAGCGGGCGAAAAGAATTTTTGCGCCGAGCAGATAGCCCAACTGCAGGCCTACCAGGCGGAGCTGAAAAATTACGTCCTGGAATTGCCGACGATCACATTCGACAAATCCTATGTGCTACAGGACCCGGCTTATGAACTGCACCTCGAGTTTCATGGGCACGCTCACACCGCTGGAGATGTTTTCGTCTACTGCCCGCAAGAACGAACCATGGCCACCGGGGATGCGATTCACGGCCAGCTTCCGTTTATTGCTGACGGTTTTCCGCGCGTCTGGCCGCGCACGATCGACTCCGTGGGCAGCGCTGACTTCGACAAAATCATCCCCGGCCACGCTGCCTTGCAAACTGGCCGCGTTGTGATGACGAATATGCGTAACTACATTGAAGAACTGACAGGACGGGTAGAAGAAGGTAAGAAGGCCGGCCGCACGGTGGCCGAGATGCAACAACTGATTACTGTCGCTTCACTCCGATCGCTGCATTCGAACGGCTACGAGAAATACCTGGCGCGAATGAGCAGGGAGGGCCACTCCCCTTACGCAAAGCTGTCGCCGCTACAAAACGGCGTCAACGTAAACATCGCCGATATCTACACCAATCTCGATCGCACTTAGGGCCAGACATGAAGGAACGGTTTGTCGTTCGTATCAGGGCACAACTTTAGTCGTGCCGCAAGAGCCCGCCAAGAGTCGGGCTTTAGAGTCTGCGTGAGAACCCTGGTTTGTATCAGGGCACGACTTTAGTCGTGCCGCAAGTGCTTAAAATAGCTTGGGCTTTAGCCTCTGAGGCACTGCCGCTTTCGCAGTTCTTGAGTTCTCACGCACACTCTAAATCCCTGTTTCCATCGCCCGCAATGAACGATGCTGGGATAATTTAAATCAGTCGCGTCCGCGAAGTTTCGTCAGCAGCCGCAGGATCTCGAGGTATAGCCAGACCAGCGTAACCATCAAGCCAAACGCGCCGTACCACTCCATGTATTTAGGAGCGCCCATCCTGGCTCCGTTCTCGATGAAATCGAAGTCGAGCACCAGGTTGAGGGCGGCGATGCCAACGATAATCAGGCTGATGCCGATGCCGATCGGGCCCGAGCCGTTGATCGTCGTGAAGTGAATGCCGAAGAAGCCCAGCACGAACTCGAGCAGATAAAACAGCATGATCGCGCCGGTAGCGGCTACAATTCCCAGCTTGAAGTTCTGGGTTACCGGGATCAACCCGGAGCGATACGCGAGTAAGAGAACCAGCAATGTGCCGAATGTCAGGCTCACTGACTGGATCGCGATTCCGGGGAAGCGTACCTCGAGAACAGACGAGATGGCGCCAAGCGCCAGCCCTTCCAGCAGGGCGTAGGCGGGTGCTGTCACCGGAGCCCATTCCTTCTTGAAGACGGTGACCAGGGCGCAGACGAGCCCGCCGATGGTTCCTATCCACAGCCAGGGCATAACCGCCAGTGCGGACTGCGACTGGATAAATAAGTGCCATGTCCACGCAGCCGATGCGATCGCGCAAAGGAGAAGGATTCCGGTCTTATTGACCGTGCCCTGGAGAGTCATTCTCTCTCCCATTACGCCAAAACCCTCAAATCCCTTCTCGCTCAAGACAGGGTTTGAGGTCCTCATCAGTTGTGCCATTGCACTTCCTCCCGGCTGAATAGCTCTCCTATGATTTTACGCCAGGAGAGCCTGAGTTCGCCGGGGAGCGGAGAGCCGCTTGGAAGCGATCGGGCTGCAAGTCGAGGGCCCCGTCACCGATCGGTACGGCCAGGCTTGTGAATTTATCCGTCGTTAACAGGTCGTAGCTAGGGCTCCAGCTACTAGTCCCCCAGACAGATCGTGGTGCGACTGCTTCCGGCCTGTTGATGGACTCTTCGGCGGGCATTCTCTCTACCAATGGTATGGCGCATTTGGCAGTTGCGTACGGATGGCAGACAATGTTCTTAGTGCTTGCCCTCGCTGCGAGACTCACCAGCGTCGCGGCCGTCCTCGCTGTCAGGCGGCAGTATCGCCGCCTGCGTGCGATTGGCCTGCTCCGTCCAGTGGAGGGACAATGATCGCGAAAGTAGCGGACATCGGCGTCACTCATGTGAAATGCACGCCGGTCGAGGTCACGCTTACTTGGGAGAATTCCGCCTACAGCGTATATCCCGCAATATGGCTCCGCGACAACGACCCTGCCAATCGCGACCCTCGTACCGGGCAGCGCCTGATTAGCCTGCTGGATTTTCCAAGGGAACCCCGGCTCCGAGGGGCCGAGGCGCAACCGCCCGGTCAACTCACGCTGAGTTGGGAGGACGGCCCGACCAGCGTATTCGATCTCGCGTGGTTGCGTGCTTTTGATCGCAGCCTGCGCATGAGTCACCGTCCCGCGCGCCTGCCATGGATGGGCCATCCGGCCACGGCCTTTGCCCGCTGTGATTTCGTGGAGTGGATCAAGAATCCGGCCAGCCGTGAAGATTGGCTCTACTATGTGGGACGCGACGGACTGGCGTTTCTGAGCGACGTGCCCGTAGAGGATGGGGCGATCCTTCGCGTTGCCGATCTCATCGGTTTCGTGCGTGAAACCAATTATGGCTATCTCTTCGACGTACGCAGCGTTCCGGAACCCAACAATCTTGCCTACACAAGCCGCGCATTGCCGGTACACACCGACAACCCTTACCGCGATCCGGTGCCTGGTTTCCAGATGCTGCATTGCCTGGCGTCTGCCGGCGAGGGTGGCGAAAGCATCTTTGTCGATGGCTTAGCGATTGCCGAACGCATTCGCGCCGGCGATTCGGACAACTTCAATGCCTTGTCCCAGACGCCGGTCTTGTTTCGTTTTCAGGATGCCGTGGCCGACCTCACTGCTGAGCGAACCATGATCGAGCTCGACGCCCGAGGCGAATTCCGGGCCATTTACTACAATGACCGCTCCATAGCTCCGTTGCCGTTCAAGGGACCCAGGCTCAAGAAATACTATCTGGCCTACCGCCAGCTTGCCGAGATGGTTCGCGAGCCCGATCGCCTGGTGGTTTGCCGGCTGGAGCCGGGCGACCTGGTGCTTTTCGACAATACGCGCATTCTTCATGGTCGCACCGCCTTTTCCAGCGGGGCTCGGCATTTGCAGGGCTGCTACCTCGATGCCGACGGGCTCTATAGCTCCCTGGCCATACTCGCGCGGAAACGGAACGCCGAACATGATGGAAGGCACTGAGCAGCAGCACGACCTGAACGCGATTTTGTATCAGCCCACGACTTTAAGTCGTGCCGATAGAAGGCTTGAAAATAGTTCTCACGCAGACTCTTCAGCCCCTGAGGCACTCCCGCTTTCACATTTCTTGAGTTCTCACGCAGACCGTTGACGCCCCGAGGTATCGCTAAACCACAAAACACTCAGCCTGTCCTTAACCTCCACCAGTTCGCATCAGCCAATACCACCGACGTTTCCACCTGGCGCTGTGGAATCTTCCAATATTTTTCGAGCAGCCTGCTCTTGTCCGCGACGCTCACCAGGCGAAAGCCGTGACTCTCATAAAAGCGGATGGCCCAAATTGCGTCTGCCCATGTGCCGATCAGCACCGGCTCGCTCGTGAGCTGTCGCAGATGGAACAGTAACTTCGACCCTATGCCCTGCTTTTGGTTTTCGGTGCGTACGTAGGCGTGCCGTATCAGGGTGACATCGTCGACATGTTGTAGACCCATCACCCCTGTCAAGGCCGCATCATCCTGATATCCCCAAAACATGACGCCGTCCGCGATTTCGTGGCGCAGTTTTTCTTTGGACATGTATGGCGTCGTAAAGCGATCTTCCGGGATCGTTCCCCGGTAAGCTTCCGCTCCATCGTTGATGATGTTCCAGATGGGCTCGAAGTCCTGCTCGCTACAGCGGCGGATCATAGGTGTCCAGAATATATCTTCGCTGGGCAGGATCCTCGCGGAAGCTCCGGCACATCATCGATCAATCTATCTTGCTGACTTTGGCTGCTCGTGGCATTTAGTATTTTCGTTGCGCATCTTTCGCTGGAGATAGCCGTTGAAGCGCCTCAAACCCACGGATATTGTCGTCATTGGTAGCGGTTGGGCCGGCATGGTGGTGGCAAAAGAAGTCGTCACGCGCACCGCTTTGAACGTAGTCATGTTGGAGCGTGGCCCGGCCCGCAATATTTCTCAATATGCCAGCGGCATGGACGAAATCAATACACGTCGCATTGGCCTTTTGCAGAACCCCGCTGAACAGACCATCACTCATCGCCACTCCCTCAAAGATCGAGCTGCGCCCATACGCCAATATGGATCCTTCACGCCGGGGACGGGGACGGGCGGCACCTCGGAACATTGGGGAGGGATCTCTGATCGTTATCTGCCGGACTTTTTTGTGTTGGCCACGCATTTGCGCGAAAAATTCGGCGCTTCTCGCTTGTCGCCGGAGTGGACCATCCAGGATTGGGGCTTCACCTACGACGAGTTTGAGAATGACTATTGGCGCGCTGAACAGTTGATGGGAATCAGCGGCAAGGCTGGTAACTTGCAGGGCAAGCTTATTGAGGGCGGCAACATCTTCGAGGGTCCGCGACAGCACGAGTACCCCACGCCGCCCCTGACGCCCACCTACACCATGGGATTCTTTCATCAGGCGGCGGTCAAGTTAGGCTATCATCCGTTCCCGCTGCCGGCGGCTAATCTAAGTCAGGGCTATACAAATCCCGACAAAGTATCACGTCCGGGCTGCGCGTTTTGTGGCTATTGCCCAGGACATGGCTGCATGATTGGCGCCAAGGCACAGCCGAGCAATACGATTCTGCCGCTACTCAGCACCAGGGCCAACTTTGTCTTGCGCAACAACTGCTGGGTGCGGAAGATCGTCCATCGCGACGGTAAGGCCGAGGGTGTGGTGTACATGGACGAAAATGGCGAGGAGACCCTGCAGCCCGCCGATGTAGTTGTGCTTTCGGCATGGACCCCAAATAGCGTGCGCCTTCTGCTCCTCTCCGGCATCGGAGAACGCTATGATCCCGTGGCAGGTAAGGGGACATTGGGCAAGAACCTGACTCATCAGGTCACCAGCGGAGGAGCAGGGATGCTGGTGTTCAAAGAGCGCCTGAACCTGTTTATGGGATCGGGTGCAGTCGGGTATGGCATCTCGGATTTTGAGGGCGATCTCAAGCAGGAGGTACCGGAGAAAATCCTGCGTGGTGGAGCTTTCCTGCGCGGCGCCGCAACTGGCGAAGCTCCCGCCGGCTCCTTTGGCCGAATCCCGCGGGGCACGGTCTCACGCAATTGGGGTTCGGCCTGGAAGAAGGCCGCGATCGAGCATTGGGACAGGGTTGGCCCCGGAGTGGAGATGCGCGGAGAGCATTTTGCCTACCGGCAGAACTTCATGGACTTGGATCCTACTTATACCGATAAGTGGGGCGATCCACTCTTGCGCATGACACTGGACTGGACCGACTATGAAATGCGCCAGATGGCGTTTGGCGCGCGCATTGGAACCGAGCTTCTGGAGGAGATTGCGCAGGTTTCCGGCGCCACGCTGATCCGGATAGATCGCCCCGCAGGTTTCCGTCACTACAATGCTTCGCAATACATCACCACGCACATCCAGGGCGGAGCCATCATGGGCACATCACCCGAAAGAGGCGTGGTCAACCCCTGGCTTCAGCATTGGAAGATGCCAAACCTTTTTGTCGTGGGATCTTCTTCCTTCCCGCAAAATTCGTCCGCGAATCCGACTCTGACGATTGTGGCCGTCAGCCACCGGGCGGCCGATGGTTTGATCGACCACTATCTAAAAAGGCCGGGACTCATTGTTTAGCAGCTTGCGGAGGGGCCGATCTTGGATCAGGGCACGACTTTAGTCGTTCGCACATGCTTGAAAATAGTTTGGGCTTTCGCCCCTGGGTTTTCCGTAGTCGGCTAGGAGGTATATGAAACGGCGCGAATTCATAATGGTTCCGGCCAAGGCACTGAGCGGCCTCTTGTTGTCTTCACTCGTGGGTGAGCTAATCCCCGCGGTTGCTCAGGATGCCGTCAAGCTACCGCTGCGTTTCTTTACAGCCCAGGAGGCAAAAACCGTCCAGGCCGCCGCACAACGTATCTTTCCTAGTGACGAAAGCGGTCCTGGGGCAACGGAGGCAGGGGTAGTCATTTATATTGACCGTCAGCTCGCAGGTCCATACGGAAAAGACAAATATCGTTACACTAAGGGACCCTGGATTGAATCGGTCCCTGAACACGGCTACCAGGGTAAGGAAAATCCTCAGCAGACCTACCGCGCCGGCATCCCATTGCTCGGAGACGATTTTTCAAGCGTTTTGGCCGACCAGCAGGACATGCGCCTGGAGAAGATTCAGGACAGCCGGTTCTTCCAGCTCTTGCGCTCCCACACCATCGAAGGCATGTTTTGTGACCCGCTTCACGGCGGCAATATCGAGATGGTTGGCTGGAAGTTGATCGGCTTTCCGGGGCCGCGCATGAGTTACCGATACGAGATCGACAAGTACCACGGCAAAGCCTTCACCGCTGCTCCCAGGAGCCTGGAGCAAATTCTCCGCCACCCCGTAAAGGGCGTTGAAGACGAAGAGTAACCGTCACTGAACACGTGTTTTGTATCAGGGCACGACTCTTAGTCGTGCCCTGATACGTCAAATTGGTTTGGGCTTCAGCCCCTGAGGCACCGCCGCTGTGACAATTCGTGAACTCTCACCCAGCCACTTAGACCCGAGCCTACCCGATCCTCATTTTCATCGCAGGCGCTCGGCCCCCTGAGGAATGGGCATCCTCAGAAAGAGAAGCGAGCAACAAACTGCAGTTGCCGCATGCCGCCAAATGTGCCCCCGAGAATATCCGTGACCTGGCCATTGCCCGCACAATCGACGCAAGTCGTGCTCGGAACCGCAAGATTGGGATGATTGAAAGCATTTTGTGCCTGCACCTCGAGCTTCATGCTCAGGCTTTCATACAGATTGAAGACCTTGCTGAGGGCGAGATCGGTAGAGAAGTACCCTGGACCCGTGAAGCCGTTATAAGGAACATCACCAAAATGCTCGACCTGGGGGCGGGAATACGGACCGCTGACTACCCCATTGGTGGTCATAGGTGCGACCGGCACAAGGTAGGTTGCGGAATGAGTCGCGGTATTCAGCGAACCCGCGTTTTGCGAAATTTGATGGACGAGATTCGGCCGGCACGGTCCGTTGTCTACGTCCGAACCGCACTCACCGTAGCTGGGACTATAGGGAAGCCCACTCGCCAGGTGCAGATTTGCGTTCAGCGCTAAACCGCCTACGACCCCATTGGCCCACCCAGGTAGGTTGGAAGCAAATTGTTGCCCATGCCCGAAGGGCAAGACATAGTTTCCGTAGAGCTTGAAATCGTTCGTACGATTGAAATCGAAGCGGCCCCACTCGGCGTGAGGATCAATCATGAAGTAGGTGCCTGAGCCGGTGCCGATAGCGGCCGACCAGACATAGCTGGAACCAAACTGCAGGCCGTGTGAGAGACGCTTTTCGAGCGTTGCCTGCAGTGAGTTGTAATGAGCATTCGCCTCGTTTACGTAATAGCCGATGTAGCTTGGGCCACAGTAACCCCATTTCGCGAAGAAGATGGAGCGTTGGCACTGGCTGAGCCCTTCAGCGAAACCGACTACCGTGTAATCGTTCCAATTCACGCCGCCCCAGGTTGAATTGGGAATCGAGTGAGTCGATTTATTTCCAACATAGGCCAGGCTGAAACTCGTTGTCGCACCGACTTGCTGTTGCAGCGTGAGGTTCCAACCGTCTACATACGGAATTCTCATCTGGTCCGGGCGGGAAGTGGGAGAAATTCCCGGAGGCAATGGAAGTTGCCCATTGGCTGGGATGTTGTATTGGTTCACCGGAGCCGAAGGCCCGGTAGCGATGTTATAGACGCTACCATCGAGGTTGCGGGCGGCATCATAGAGTTCACCATCGAGTTGGTTCAACTGCTGGTTTTGCAAAACAGGGATGGTCTGGGTTACCAACTGACCGAAGATGTCCCCAAAGAATCCGGGATCGAAGGCGCGGCCATACCCGCCGCGGATGACTGTCGAAGGCCTCGCCTGATAAGCGAATCCCACCCGTGGTGCAAGGAATTTGTAATTGTTTTGGATGTTCAGGTTCATCCCGATATTTCCATAACCTGCCACGCGAATCGTGTTCGTGTTCAGGTCATAGAAGCCGCCCATACCCTTTCCATTCACCGCTTCGGGGAAATAGATCTCCCAACGCAGTCCCAGGTTGAGCGTCAACCTGGGCGAAAATTTCCAATTGTCCTGTACATAAAAGAATGTACGGTACTGGTGTTCCTCGGCAGTTGTCGACGTGCTGAAGTACCGAGAGATTTGGGAAACATCTCCAAAAAGAAGTGAGGCGATGCCCAAACCTCCTGGAGTAGAGCCAGAGGAGGTAGCAGTGCGTTCGTCCGCAAACTGCAGTTGGCCGGTGCGATTCACGTCGCTGGGAATCCGCAGTTCCTGAAGGCGGCGAACCTCAGCACCGAATTTGACAGAGTGGCGGCCGATGTCGCGCGTCCAGTCATTCACAAACGCGTACTCCTGTTCGGTCATATTGAGGGGGCAGTTGCAGTGGTTGGCCCCATTGTTGCCGGAGCCGAGGTAAGCCATCTCCCCGATTTTGCTGCCGCCGTCGCCAATCTCGATTTGCGATGCTCCGCCGGATCCCGGGGCATCGGTATTCAGGCCTACCCAGCCCAGGTTGGTCATGAGTGGAGTCGTCCCGTCATACTTGGCTTCTACGAAGGCATAGCGAAAATAAGAGAATCGAAAATCCGTTACCAGCTTGGGCGAGACAACAAGGTCGCCGCCGGTTACCAGGCTGTGATTGCCGCCCGTTTCGCTCCCGGCCCAACCGCCTACACCAAATCCATTACCCCCCACGGCGCCCAGCGCAGCGGGTGAATTTTGATTGGAGCCGAGATAGCCATACCGGCCAAAGATGTGGAGGTTGGCTTTCAACTGGTAGTCGATGCGTGCGTCAGCCTGGTTGAAGTTGTACACGCCAAAGCCACTGGCGACGTAATTGTTCTGCACACCCGGCAGGCTGGGAGCCGCAATCAACTTCAGCAGATTGATCGCGGCGGGCGACAAGCGGGAGTTGGGAATCTGATTATTGACGAAAGGTACGCGGCCAGCGCCGGTATTCGCGCCATTCGCGTTCAAAGCACCGGTCGCCGGATCGTAAGCCTGTCCCTGGCCACCCTGAAGATATTCACTTAAATCGCAGTTGCCTGGGCCTGTGCCCGTACAGGTGGAATGAACCTCAGCGGTAGGAACCGTAAGCTTGAAGGAGTTTCCGGCCTTCTGCCGGGTTCCCTGATAGTCGGCGAAAAAGAAGAGCTTGTCCCGCTTGATAGGGCCGCCGATGGTGCCACCGAAAACATTGGACAGGGTACTCGGAATATCAGGTCCGACCGGGTTGTTTCCTGGATACTGCGTGAATGGGTCGCGTGCCTGCTGGGCGTCGCTATGCCGGTAATCGTAAACCGAGCCGTGGAAATTGTTTGTCCCGGATTTGGTTTGCATCACCGTCACGCCCGCAACCGCGGCCCCGAACTCGGCGTCGTAATTCTGGTTGATGAACTTCATTTCCTGGATCGAATCAAGCGGCGGATTGACCACGATCTCTCCGATGAACCCATCTTTATCGTTTGCTCCATCGAGGATGAAGCCCGCGGAGAACGGCGATTGACCGTTGGAAGAGATCGGAATCGAGCGTTGAGGGTCTTCGGCATTGGCGTTGGAAAAGGTCGAGGCTGTGGTTGCCGGTGCAAGTAAGACCAGGCTCGTGGTGTTGCGTATCAGATTCGGTGTCTCTTCGACAGTCAGTGTATTGAGTGTTGTGGAGACGTCTGCGCGGTCGGTCTTGAGCGCGGGCGCCTCGGCGGATACTTCAACTGTCTGCGAGGCGGTCCCCGTCTTCAGTTGGAAATTCAACTGTGCCGAACTATCGGCCGAGACCGTGAGGATCGGCGACTCCTCGGCGGCGAATCCTGGCGCTTCAATTTTGAGTTTGTAGTGGTCCGGAATCAGATCGTGCACCAGGTACTCACCGCTGCCGGACGTCTTGACAATACGGCTGGTGCCTTTATCTGTATCGGTGATGGTGATCGAAGCATTCGGTATAACAGCGCCGCTTTGATCGGTGACCACGCCGTTGATGGAGCCAAAGATGGCCTGGGCGCTGGCGGAAGGAACCAGCGACAATATGAGGCACAGCAGCGGGATCAATATGGCTAGGTGGTGTTTTCTGGCGAATGAAACCTGGGAAACGCTCGCTTGCGTCATACACGGCTCCTCAGAATCCGTGATCGCAGCACCCTTTCCTTTTGGGTGTCGATTTCACGGGGATAGATGATAGTTCGGGTCAGTTACAAAACGCCCGCGCATCTGGGTTGTAGCCGGGTAGAACTCTAGGCACTCACACACAGCACGCGAATCCGCCTAAAGTATGACTCTGCAGAAAAAAGTTACCGATGGCCAAGCTAGGTAAAGAGAGCCACAGTCGCTGCGCACGGGTGGTACACTCCTTCCTCAAGCCTCCCCGGTCTGGTTCAGGGCGATCAGTAATGTCCGGTTTTGCGCGCAATAACGGAACTTCTTCGCGCTTCCAGCGTCTTGCTGGTTGGATACAGCCGGTGCTTCTTGTTGTTCTTCTGTCCGTAGCTCCAGGACATGCGAGCGACTCCGCAGCTACCGTCCGCAGCCCGGCGGATGCGGCTCCCGGCGAACAATATATGCGTCGCGTCTGGCGGATTCAGGATGGCCTCCCTGAGGACACGGTGCAGGCGATCGAGCAATCCGACGACGGTTATCTGTGGATCGGCACTACCGGTGGGCTGGTGCAGTTCGACGGATCCCGTTTCAGGCTATACGACCATGCGACCACACCAGCCCTGGCTGAGAACAGCGTCTTTTGCGTCCTCTCCACGCGCGATTCCAGCCTGTGGATCGGCACTGACGGTGGCGGGGCTTTCCATTTTCACAATGGACGCTTCCGTGCCTATAACGGGAGCAACGGACTAAGCAACGGGTTTGTTCGCGGTCTGCTCGAGGACGACCAGGGCCGAGTCTGGATCGGCACCGATAACGGTCTCTTTCAGGTCGTCCAGGGCCGAATACGCCATGTCGATACCTCTCCCTACACGGACAGTCTTGCCGTGCATTCAATCATCGAGGATCGCGAGCATCGCATATGGGTAGGCGGCTCCGCGCTTTTAGTGTTCGATCACGGCATCGCCACTGTGAAGCAACTGCCAGGCATCGACAGTGAGAATCGAGTGAAATCGATCGTAGAGACCCAGGATGGCACCGTGTGGGTGGGAACGGTCGGTGGCCTGAACCGGCTGGTGCAGGGGAAGTTTCAGCCAGTCAGGGAAATCAAAGGCACGGTGCGCGCACTCCGCCAGACGAGCGACGGTACTTTGTGGATCGGCACTATCGGGCACGGTTTGTACCGTTATGCCAATGGCACCTTCACCCACTGGACGAGAAACGATCTGCTGCCGAGTAATACAGTTCTAAGCATCTTTGAGGACGGTGAGCAGCAGGTTTGGATCGGCACCCAGGAGGGGATGGTGCGACTGAGCAAGACCCCGGTCAGTGTGCTGCCACTTCCTGGAGATTCCGACCCGGATGTTGGAACCATCTCCGCGGATCCGAATGGGACAATCTGGGCCGTGTCATCCGGCGTCTTCGCGATTCGCGATGGAGTTGCGCGGCCATATAAATTCCCCAACTTGCCGGATGTTCCAGTTCGCAATGTATTCCGCGACCGGACTGGGGACCTCTGGATCGGGACCGACGGCAGCGGCGTTTACCGGATTACCCATGCAGGCGTGATTCACTACACGGCTCCTGGAAAGTTGACCAACAACTTCATCCGTGCGTTTTTGCAGAGTCGAGATGGCGCGGTTTGGGTCGCGACCGATGAAGGGGTCAGCCGTATCGACGGAGAGGATTCGCGGCAATATGGGGAGCGGAATGGCCTCGCCTACTTCAGCACCCGGGCCCTGCTTGAGGACAGTAACGGAGACATTTGGATCGGAACCGACCACGGCCTGAGCCATATGCGCGCAGGCGTCTTTGTACACGATGCTGTCACTGCGGCACTCGGGGAAGAGAAAGTCTGGTCTATCGTCGAAG
Source organism: Acidobacteriaceae bacterium (assembly GCA_035507705.1). Lineage (GTDB taxonomy): Bacteria > Acidobacteriota > Terriglobia > Terriglobales > Acidobacteriaceae > PALSA-350. Next base: position 38,606 of record DATJNV010000048.1, on the reverse strand, counting down.
ACAACGACGGGGCTCTGTGGTTTGGAACGCGGAATCATGGGCTCGTTCGCTATCTCGACGGAAAGATGACGACCTACACCACGGCTCAGGGATTGGCCAGTGACAGCATCTACCAGCTTCTTGCCGACCAGCGAGGCTTGATATGGGTGAGCGGACCCTCAAGCATCTCCTCATTCGCGCCGCCCACAGCGGAGCAAAATGGCGACGGGCGGCTGCGAGTGAATGTTTATGACCTTCCTTACGACTCCATTCCCGCCCAGATGTACGGAGGGCGCCAGCCCGCCGGATGTGTGGCGATAGATGGCGCGATCTGGTTTGCGAGCAGCCGCGGTGCGGTGCGCGTGTTGCCTCAGCCACGCCCACGCGTCGCATTACCCCGAGTGCTGTTAACCGGGATCAATGCGGATGGCCGCGACATGCCGGTCTTGCCATCTGCCGTTTTTCCAGCATCGTTGTCGCGCCTGGAGATCAATTTCGCGCCTCTGCTGTTGCGCTCTCAGGAGAATGTTCGTTTCCGCTACCGCCTCGAGAACTTCGATCCGGATTGGACCTACGCGGGAACGAGCCGTGTCGCCACCTATACCAACCTTCCCTCAGGCAAATACCAGTTTCGTGTAGAGGCTTTCGAAGTAAGCAATCCCGCGGCGGTGTCGGAGGCTTCCTTTGAGCTGGAAAAGAGACCCTATTTTTACGCGACCTGGTGGTTCGTTACGCTTTGCCTGCTGACGGCGGCACTGCTGATTTTCGCAATTTATCAGTCGCGGATCCGTTCCCTCAGGCTTCGCTTCAAGGCTGTTCTTGAGGAACGGAACCGCCTGGCGCGCGAGATGCACGACACCGTAATCCAGGGTTGCACCAGCATCTCGGCCTTGCTGGAAGCCATCTCCAGCTTGCGCCGCGAGAATCTCGCTTTGCAGGAGAATCTTCTTGATCATGCGCGCATGCAGGTGCGCTCCACCATTGACGAAGCGCGCCAGGCGGTGTGGAACCTCCGCCACAAAGAGGACTCGGTATCGGACCTGGGCGCTTCGGCGGCTGCCATTGCTGCTCGCACCAGCGAGGAATTCGGCATCGCCGTGCATTGCACCGAAGAAGGGCGGCCTTTCAGTGTAAGGGGTCCCCTGGCTCGCGAGTTACTGATGGTAATACGAGAGGCTGTCTACAATGCGGCTTTGCACGGGCGGCCTCGCTCGATTCAGATCAATCTCGTGTACACGAAGGAGGAGCTAGACAGCAGCGTTTCCGATGATGGTTGTGGTTTCGACGCCAATGCCCGCAGAGCTGACGGCGGGCAACACTACGGAATCGAAGGCATGCGCGAGCGTGTGGAGCGGATGGGTGGGCAACTCAACATCGTGAGCGTCCGCGAACGCGGAACGACCGTCTCCTTCAGCATTCGTCGTATGCATTTGCAGTCCCCGCTGGCCGAGGACGGCATGCGGCTATGAACGAGTCTCCAAAAATCAGGATCCTGATCTGCGACGATCATCCCATCATGCGCTTTGGCATTGCGGCCATCATCCAGTCGCAGCCGAACATGGTAGTCGCCGGTCAGGCCGGAAATGCTGAGGAGGCTGTCAGCCTGTTTTGGGATCTTCGCCCGGACATTACTCTCATGGATCTGCGCCTTCCCGACAAGAGCGGGGTCGAAGTCATTCGTGCAGTGCGCCGGAACGCTCCCCAGGCGCGCTTCATTGTGCTTACCACCTATGAAGGCGACGAAGATATCCATCAAGCGCTGGAAGCTGGGGCTATGGGATATCTCATCAAGGGTATGCCTCACGAAGTTCTGGTGGAGGCCCTGCGCAAGGTCTATGCCGGGCGGAATTTCCTGCCCCCGCCGGTTACCCGTGCCCTGGCCTCACGCTTGCCTGACGGCGAGTTGAGCACCCGGGAAAGGGAGGTGCTTGCCCTGTTGGTGCGCGGGAAAAGCAATCGCGAAATTGCCGACGAACTATCCATCAAGGAAGCCACGGTTAAATCGCATGTGAGTGTCATCCTGATGCGGCTGAACGTAACCGACCGTACTCAGGCGGTCGTTGTGGCCCTGCAACGGGGTTTAGCTCACCTCTAGCCGCAGCTTTCGCGAACACCATCCTACTGAGCACCTGACTTGCCCGCTAGCGGGCAAGTCAAGGGAGCAATCAACAAGCAGCAACAGAATTGTCATCCAATCAACCGAAGCGCAGCCTAGCGGAGGGACCTGCTGTTTGCTGATCCCCAAAGAATTTGTTCAGTAGGAGCCCGAACCCGACCCGGCCCAACATCAAGGACCGGTAAACAGCCCTGAATCCGCAGAAATCAAACGAAACGACACTTTTCATTGCCAGAAAGCGGCTGCCCGGTACAATCGGAGACCTGCGGAATACGGAGAAAATGGAGACGCAAGATACACCACCAAGCCCCACAAATTCGTTTTGGGGTCCTTATCTCAGCGAGCGACAGTGGGGAACCGTCCGCGAAGACTACTCCGCTGACGGCGACGCCTGGAACTACTTTCCTCATGACCATGCCCGAAGCCGCGCCTACCGCTGGGGAGAAGATGGCTTGGCAGGCATCAGCGATGAGGAGCAGCGCCTGTGCTTCGCCCTCGCTTTATGGAACGGAAAAGATCCGATCCTGAAAGAGCGCCTGTTTGGCCTGACCAACGGCGAGGGCAACCATGGTGAAGACGTCAAGGAATATTACTTTTACCTCGACGCTGCCCCCGACCACTCCTATCTCAAGATGCTCTATAAATACCCGCAGGCGGCCTATCCCTACGAGCAGCTCGTGAACGAGAATCACAACCGCGGTCTGCATGACAACGAGTTCGAGCTGATCGATACGGGATTGCTGGACGGCAATCGCTATTGGGACGTCTTCGTCGAGTATTTCAAGGCCGCCCCCAATGACATATTGGTGCAGATCACTGTCCATAATCGTGGTCCCGAGCTGGCTGAGCTGCACGTACTGCCGCAACTGTGGTTTCGTAATTGCTGGTCGTGGGGTTCCGTCGTCATCAAGCCGGAAATCCGCGCCAAGGGTTCGGTCCTGGAGGCGGAACATCACGAGCTTGGCAGCTACTTTCTCTATGCAGAGGACCATGCCGGTCTGCTCTTCTGCGAAAACGACACAAATGCAGCGCGGCTCTACGGAAGCCCACCCCAGGGATTTTACAAAGACGCATTTCACGAATACCTGGTGCACGGAAACCACGCAGCCGTAAACCCATTGCTGCGTGGGACGAAGGCTTGCGCGCATCTCACTGCGAGAATAGAAGCTGGACGGTCGAAACGTTTTCGCCTGCGGCTTTCGCATATAGAAAATGCAATGCCCTTTGACGGCTTTGACCAGATCGTGAGTGCCCGCATTCAGGAGTGCGATAGGTTTTATGCCGAGATTCAAAAGGGGATTGACGATGAGGATGCCCGCCTCGTACAACGGCAGGCCTTCGCCGGCATGATCTGGAGCAAGCAATATTACGAGTACGATGTCCGGCGATGGTTGTCGGGTGATCCGAACGCGCCGCCGCCACCCGCCCAGCGGCAAACGGGCCGCAACTCCAGATGGTCCCACGTCGACTGCGGGACAATTTTCTCCATGCCTGATAAGTGGGAGTATCCCTGGTTTGCTTCTTGGGATCTGGCCTTCCATGCCGTCACGCTCTCGTTGATCGATCCGGAGTTTGCCAAGGCCCAATTGGTAGAACTGCTGCACGTCTGGAATCTCCACCCGAACGGCCAACTGCCGGCGTATGAGTGGAACTTTTCAGACGCCAATCCCCCGGTGCATGCATGGGCGTCCGTGCGTGTCTTCGAGATTGACAGAAAGCATCGGCGGAAACGGAATCCGGACGATCCGGGGGACCTTGTCTTCCTGGAGAAAGTCTTCCAAAAGCTGTTGTTGAACTTTACCTGGTGGGTCAACCGAAAAGATCTGCACGGCCGCGATCTGTTTCAGGGGGGCTTCCTCGGCCTTGACAACATCGGAATCTTCAATCGCGATCAGGCGCTTCCCAATGGCGCCTATCTGAGCCAGTCGGACGGAACGAGCTGGATGGCGATGTATACGTTGAACCTGATGCGGATCGCTCTCGAACTGGCCCAGCACGATCGTGCCTACGACGATATGGCGACCAAGTTCTTCGAGCACTTTCTTTACATCGCCGGTGCCATGACGGACATGGGTGGCAAGGGCCTGGGCCTGTGGAACGAGGAGGACAGTTTTTATTACGACGTACTCAACCTTTCGAGCGGTCAGACGATTCCGCTCAAAGTTCGTTCCATGGTGGGGCTGATCCCTCTGTTTGCGGTGGAAGTATTGGATCCGGAACTGCTGGACAAGGTGCCCGGGTTCAAGGACCACATGGAATGGTTTCTGACCTACCGGCCTGATCTCGCAAAGCTGGTCTCCCGTTGGGCAGTGCCAGGGGAAGGCAAGCGCACGCTGCTCTCCTTGCTCCGTGGTCATCGCATGAAGGCCCTGTTGCGCAGAATGCTCGATCCCAACGAATTTCTTTCAGATTACGGGGTACGCTCTGTGTCGCGGTATCACCTGGAGCACCCGTATGTTCGCAATGTGCGCGGCCAAAATCTGAGTGTGGATTATGAACCTGCGGAGTCTCGCTCACGACTGTTCGGCGGAAATTCGAACTGGCGCGGCCCCATCTGGTTTCCGGTGAATTTTCTGATCATCGAATCGCTGCAGAAGTTTCATTACTACTATGGCGACGACTTCAAGATTGAGTGCCCCACGGGTTCGGGCATATTCATCACCATCGACGATGTTGCCGCGGAACTCACCAAACGCTTGACAAAGATCTTTCTGAAAAACGGCGAGGGGGAGCGGCAAGTGAATGCCCTCTATCCCCGTTTCCAGAAAGATGAGCTCTTTCGTGACTATGTGCCGTTCTATGAATACTTCGATGGAGATAACGCCAGAGGAGCGGGCGCGTCTCACCAGACTGGATGGACAGGAATCATCGCCAAGTTGTTAGAGCCCCGAACAGGATATCAACAATAAGGAAGGGAGTTACATGTCACTCGCGAGCAAGGTTGCAATTGTAACTGGTGGCAATAGTGGAATCGGTAGAGCCGTTGCCCTCGAGTTGGCGCGTCAGGGCGCCAGCGTAGTGATCGATTACGTCTCTCACCCGGAGGCGACAGATGCTTTGGAGAAAGCGATCGCGGCTTTGGGCGAAGCCGTAATCGGTGTACAGGCTGACGTTAGCAAGCTGCAGGACCTTCAGCGATTGATTGACTCGGCAGTGAACAAGTTTGGCCGTCTCGATGTCATGGTGAACAACGCCGGGATCGAAACCCGTACCTCGGTTCTCGACACCACCGAAGACCAGTACGACAAGGTCTTGAACATCAACCTGAAAAGCGCGTTTTTCGGCACTCAACTGGCAGCCAAACAGATGCTCAAACAGGGGGGTGGCGGCCGCATTATCAACATGACGTCGATTCACGAAGACTGGCCCATGCCTGGTAACACAGCGTATTGTCTTTCCAAGGGCGGCATGCGCATGCTGACGCGAACGGCAGCGGTGGAACTGGCTCCGCACAATATCCTGGTGGTCGGCGTAGCCCCCGGCGCAGTGGCTACTCCAATCAATCTCTCTACCATGAAAGATCCCGCGCTGATGCAAAAGCTGAATGCGGCTATTCCCATGGGGCGGATGGCAAAGCCGGAGGAGATCGCCAGCGTTGTCGCGTTCTTGGCAGGAGACGGAGCCAGCTATATCACTGCTACCACGATTGTTACGGATGGTGGCATGATGCAAAGCAGCCCTGGCTTGTAGCGGAGGTACGTTGATGATTGGCCTCATCGGTGCCTGGTTATTTGCCATGATGATGACCCCCTGGGCCGTCGATCTCGGTGGGCAACCGGTAGTGCAACTGGCGTCACCCGGATCGCGGGCCGTCGTTCTATTCTTTGCCGCATCGGATTGCCCTATTTCCAACCGCTACGTCCCCGAAATACAGCGTCTGAGCAAACAGTTCGAGCCACGTGGGGTCCGGGTTTGGTTTGTTTATCCAAATCCAGGCGACAGCGCTGCAGTGGTTCGCGCTCACAACCAGGAGTTCGCCATTACCGCGCGCACCGCCTTGGATACCAGGCAAAATCTCACCCAGATGGCGCATGCCATCGTGACGCCGGAAGCGGCGGTGTTTGTGCCTCAGGGGCAGGAACTCCACGAGGTATATCGCGGGCGCATTGATGACCGGTATCTCGCTTTGGGAACGGAACGGCCGCAGGCTACCCATCATGATCTCGAAGAGGCGATCCGCGCCGTTCTTGCTGGTAAGCCGGTGCCACGCCCTGGTGGGCCGCCGGTTGGCTGTTCGATCGTGACGCTGCAACCATGAAAAAGGGGTATCGGGCCCGTTGGTTAGCGTTAGCCGCGACTCTCTGTGCGGCTCAAGTTTCAGCACAAACTTCGGCTGTCACGTGGTCTCACCAGATAGCGCCTCTGGTCTATAAAAACTGTACGACCTGTCACCATCCGGGCGGAGCCGGGCCGTTCAGTCTATTGAGTTACGAGGATGCACGGCGCTGGGCCGCGCAGATGGCGACCGTCACTTCGTCTCGATACATGCCGCCCTGGCTTCCCGAACCCGGCTACGGAGACTTCGCGGACGAGCGCCGGCTTACCGATGAGGAGATCACACAGATTGCGAAATGGGTGCGCACAGGCATGCCGCAGGGAGATATGTCCGCCGCGCCTCCGGCGCCCAAATACAACCCAACATGGCAATACGGCACACCCGATTTGGTTCTGACCGTGGAGCGCCCGTTTACCCTGGCCGCTTCCGGAACCGATGTCTTTCGCAACTTTATTTTGCCCTATCCCCTGAAACAGACGCATTACATTCGCGCCATGGAAATTCGCCCCGCGGTGCCGCGAATCGTCCATCACGCCAACGTCCTGATCGACCGCACGGCATCCTTCCGACGCGCGCATCCGGCGGAGTGGAAAGACGGCGTTCCCGGGATGGAACTCGAGGTGGATACGGGAAACGAGTTTGATCCTGACAGCAACTTTCTGTTTTGGAAACCGGACACGCCGGTTCTGGTTGAGCCGGAAGGGATGCCGTGGAGGCTCGATCCCGGCAATGACCTGATTCTCAATATGCATCTCAAACCATCCGGCAAGCCCGAAGTTGCCGCGGCGCAAGTGGGCCTGTACTTCACCGATCAGCCGCCAACGAAGAAGCCGATGTTATTGCAGCTTGAGCATGATGAGGCGCTTGACATCCCGCCGGAAGCGCGGAGCTTCGTGGTTGAGGATGCGTTGCGGCTTCCGGTAGACGTAGAGGTTCTCGGCATTTATCCGCATGCGCATTACCTGGGCAAGCGTCTGGAAGCGTGGGCTACGCTCCCCGACCAACAAAAAAAGTGGTTGATTTTGATTCCAAATTGGGACATTGACCGCCAATCGGTCTATCGCTATCGCAATCCGGTCCTTCTCCCTAAGGGGTCGGTCATTCATATGCGTTACACCTATGACAACTCGTCAGGCAATCAGCACAACCCACATATACCTCCGGTGCGCGTGAAGGCAGGGAATCGCTCTGAAGACGAAATGGCGCATCTCTGGTTACAGGTCTTGCCCGTTCATGTGCCCGCGAATTCACCAGATCCACGGCTCCTGTTGGAAGAGGCATGGATGCGGAACTGGCTGAGCAAAAATCCGGATGACATCATTCCCCTTTACAACCTGGCGTCCGCATTGGCTGGTCAAGGCAAGTATCAGGAGGCAATTGCTGCTTACCGGCACGCGCTCACATTGCACCCAGGCGACGAACGAACCCTGAATGAATTGGGAGCCGCGCTCGACAATTCCGGAGATTGGCAGCAGGCTCAGAAGATTTTCCTGCAGGATATTACGGCACATCCCGCTACCTGCAATGCGCGCTTTAACCTTGCCCGGTCTGATCTGAAGCATGATCAGGCGGGGGATGCAGAACAGCAATTTCAGACCATGCTCGCGCGGTGTCCGCCGGACGCGCCCATACATAGTGGGCTCGGAGCGGCTCTGGAGAGCGAAGGCCATCCGGAAGCCGCCGACGCCGAATTTCGCGCGGCCCTGCAGATGGATCCGCACGACTTCACCGCTCTCTTCAATCTGGGAGATATGGCCCTTCAGGGCGACCAGCCTCGCAAAGCTGCAGAATTGCTGGAAGGCGCCGTGCAACAACGTCCCAACGACAAGGACGCACGCCAAAGACTTGCCGAGGCCTATGCGTTATCGGGGCGTATGGATGACGCCATGACACAGCTCCGCGCAGCGATCGCTCTCTCGCCCTCCGATCCCGAGCTGCATGCGCTGCTATCGCAGGCGCTGGCCAGTAAAGGTCAATTGGAGCTTGCGATTGAGGAGCGCAAAGCCGCACTTCATCTAAGGGCGGATGATGCCGATGATTGGAACAATCTCGGAGTCCTGGAAGCGAGGGCGGGAAGAATCAACGATGCGCGTGAAGATTTCCTTCATGCATTGAAGCTCGCGCCCGATCATGTCCAGGCGCGCTCCAACCTCCAGCGGCTGCCTCCATCCTGAAGAGAACCACTAATGTTTGAGCAGACCCTGGGCATTCATCCAGGCAAGAAAGAGCGATGGCCAGCTTGCCACTGGTTCCGGGTTTGCTTTGCGAATGCCAAAGCCATGGCCAATGCCTGCATAGATGTGGAGTTCCGTCGATACGTGGGCGCGGCTCAGCGTGAGGTAAAGCTCGGCTAACCCCTGCGAGATGTCTGCCCGGTCGTTGCCGCCGCATGCCAGGAAGGCGCGCGGAGTTTCCGCGGTGATGCGTGGGTCCTGCGGGATCGCCGGGTACAGAAGCGCCTGGAAGTCCGGTTTGGAACTGGAGCGCTCGACCGGATCCGGAGAGGCGGGCGAGCCGCCGTCATAGCGCGTGCTGGCAAGCTCCGCCAACTCGCCCCCGGCCGAAAAGCCCATCACGCCTACCCGCGCAGGATCGATCCCCCATTCTCTGCTGCGGCTGCGCACCGTGCGGATGGCGCGCTGCATGTCGCCGAGTTCGGTACCCTCCACTGTGTAGGTGGAACCTTTCTGACGAGCCAGCCGATACTTCAGAACAAATGCGGCCACTCCATGACTGCTCAGGAATTCGCCAACCGCATAGCCTTCGTGGTCCATCCACAACTCGGCGTGGCCGCCGCCAGGCGCCACAATGACGGCCGCTCCCGTGGCCGAACCTGCTTGCGGCAGGTAGGGAATGATCGACGGCTCCTGAATATTGGAGAGAATATGCTCGCCATTTTCATTGATGCGTATTGATTCTGGAGGGGTAACCGCTGGTGCGCCTGGTGCGCCCTGCGGCCATAGCTTGATTGCCGCTGGTTGTGCAGAGGCCATGTTTACCGCTAAAAAAACAATGAATAAGGCAGTTCGGTATACAACGCGTTGAGCTACGAACAAGGTTGCCCTCCTGGCGCCTGAGTTGCCCCACGACAAATTGATAAACGAATGAACGATCACGATTTGTTCATCCGGCAGCTGACTTGCCTGCGGCAAGCTAAGGGAGGAGTGAACAAGGCGCGGTTTTAGCTCCTCAAACCACTACTCTCAACGCAAGCCGCAAACCCTCCCTTTGTCGCCACGAACTCCAAGCGTACTTAAAAAGCCACAACCTCCGACCGTAGCGACCCGTCCCGGCAAGCCATGGAGGGATCTGCAGCATCCTTTTCAAACCCCAACGCAGTTGTCCTCTGGTTCGACGCGAAGTGGTAGTCCATAAGCCTACGCGATCGCACACGCGAACGAATCCGGCGAAAGTAGGAACGGCATCGATCCTACTAAAGTAGGTATCGCCTGCCCATCCGACCCTATATCCTTTGGTTCCGTTACCCGGAAGGGTCACTCATGACTTATAACCTGACACGGCGTGGTTTCCTGGGAGATGTAACAAAGTTAGGGTTGGCATCCGCGTTGAATCTGCCCGCGCTGTCTGAATCTGCGATCCCGGCTCATTTTGAACGAAAATCAAATTTCGACAGCCAATGGCAATTCTTCAAGGGTGACATCGAGGGCGCACAGTCTCCCGAATTCCATGACGGGACCTGGAGAACACTCGACCTCCCTCATGACTGGAGTATCGAAGGCCCAATCAGCGAAGATGCTCCGGCCGCGGGCACGGGAGCATACCTGCCCACCGGCATCGGCTGGTACCGCAAGCAATTCATCCTCCCCTCGGCCGCTCGTGGCAAGCACGTCACGCTGCAGTTCGACGGCGTATACCAGCGCAGTGAAGTTTGGATCAATGGCGCCTCCCTCGGCATGCGGCCGTATGGCTTCAGCACCTTCTTCTATGACCTGACCCCGCATCTGAGGCCGCATGGAAAACCCAATCAGATCGCCGTGCGCGTAGATAATTCGCTGCAGCCAAACTGCCGTTGGTATTCCGGCTCCGGTATCTACCGGCACACCTGGCTGATCGTCACAGACCCGATTCATATTGCCCCATGGGGTACGTTTGTCCGAACTCCAGTAGTTTCTTCGCAGAACGCCTCCGTTGAAGTCACGACCCGTGTCATGAACGAGGGCGAGCAGGATGCCGGGTGTGAGCTGACAACAGAAATTCTGGACGCGAAGGGATCGGTGATCCAGCAGAGCGCAAGCACAATGTCCATTCAGCGTGGGGCCGACACTACCTTCTCTCACCACCTGCAGGTCGCGTCGCCGGCGCTGTGGTCCGTATCGACCCCGAATCTGTACAGGGTGCGCAGCACGCTCAAAACACGTGGTGTGCAGCTCGATCAGGAGACAACGACTTTCGGTATTCGCCAGATCGAGTTCGATGCGAATCGCGGATTTCTCCTCAATGGCGAACACGTCAAGATGAACGGCGTGTGCATCCACGGAGACTGCGGCTCCGTCGGCACCGCGGTGCCCGAGCGCATGTGGGAGCGGAGGCTCGAGTTATTGCGAAGCATGGGATGCAATGCCATCCGTCTCAGTCACAATCCGCCCAACCCGGAACTCCTCGACATGCTCGATCGCATGGGATTCCTGGTTATGGCGGAGGCTTTCGACGAGTGGAAACAGCCAAAGTTGCAGACCCCGCAATACGGTTACCACAAATATTTCGATGAGTGGTCCGCGCGCGACATGGCCGCCATGGTCGAGCGCGACCGCAATCATCCGTCCATTGTGATATGGAGCGCGGGCAACGAAGTGCCCGATCAAACCGATCCACAGGGCCCGGAGACGCTCCAGACGCTGCTGGATGTCATTCGTAGTAATGATCCAACCCGGCCGGTGACGGTGGCCTGCGACAACATCGCGGCGCAACCTAAAGCGACCCTTCCCGAGTTTCTGGCCAAGCTCGACGTAGTCGGCTACAACTATGTCGACCGTTGGCGGGATCGCCGGGAAAAATTTTACGCAATCGACCGTCATGCTTACCCGGAGCGGCGATTCATTGGCACAGAGACGAGTTCCATATTCGGTCCACGCGGCGCCTACGCGATCGAAGAGCCGGACGACCCCTTCTTCGGCAGGGCCGCCAACACCGCCATCGAGGTGGAGCAGTTACAGAAATTTATCCAGACCTACGACTACGTCAGCGGCGACTTCATCTGGACAGGCATCGACTACCTGGGAGAGTCGCGCTGGCCATCCAAAATCGCTTCCAGCGGAGCTCTCGATACATGCGGATTTCCCAAGGATGCCTTTTACTTCTACCAAAGCCGCTGGACCAGCGAGCCGGTCCTTCATCTCTTTCCGCACTGGAACTGGAAGGGACACGAAGACAAGGTGATCACGGTAACCTGCTATACCAATTGCGACACCGTCGAACTATTTCTCAATGGCAAGAGCTTCGGCGTGAAGGGGTATGCGTTTCCCCGTCCGGGCATGGTCGGCAAGTACGGAAACTACCCGCCACGGGCAAAAGCATTGCAAACGACTGCGGATCTTCATCTGTCCTGGGATGTTCCTTTTGCTGCGGGAACCCTCACCGCGAAGGGAACAAAAGACGGTAAGGTAATCCGCCAAGTCGAAATCCATACGACTGGCGAGCCCGCGAAGCTCGCGCTGGTTCCGGATCGGTCAAGCATTTCGACGCGACCCTCAGATGTCGCGCACATCACCGTTCAGGTGTTGGACGCGGAGGGAAGGGTGGTCCCGACCGCGGATGATGAGGTCACGTTTACCCTGCGAGGCGCCGGACGCATCCTGGGTGTGGACAATGGACGGCCGGATAGTCATGAAAGTTATCAGGGACCAACCCGCAGGGCATTTAACGGACTTGCTCTGGTCGTGATTCAGTCCAACGGCGGTTCGGGAACCGCAACGCTCTCTGCTTCCTCCGGATCTTTGTCCCCGGTAGAAGTTGCGATCGAGTTTAGCGCGGGTTCTCCGGCGCGGGGCTAGAGAAAGCAGCCAGCCAGCGGGAGGTGATTCCTATGAGCCTCTTGCGCACGACCTCGGTGAATTCCGGCTCCTCCGTGTTCTGCAGCGCATTCACGAGCTCATAGTGTTCTCTGCCCATCGAGCCAGTCAGCGGAGCGCCGCTGGCCAACACGACAAAGGTAAAAAGCGGCGCCATCAACCGGTCCAGTGTTTCGGCGAGATAGGTGTTCCCCGAGAGGGCCCAGCACTTCTTGTGGAAAGCGTAATCAAGCTCCAGGAACTGGCGGCGATCACCCCGCTCTCCCTCTTCCACAACTCTTGCGATTTGGCGGCTCAGCTCCTTGAGATCATTTTCCGTGACTCGGGGCTTGGCCCACTGCAATGCCAGCAACTCCAGTTCCACGCGCAACGTGTAGAGCTGCCGTACTTCCTCGGTCGAAAACTGCGTCACAAACGTGCCGGTGTTGGTGACGCGGCGGACGAATCCCTGCCCTTGCAGAGCAATCAGCGCCTCGCGGACGACCGGCGTTCCAACCTTCATTTGCCGCGCCAACTCGCGCTCGACAATGGCGTCGCCCGGCTTCAATTCACCCGCAAAAAAGGCGTCCTTGAGCGCGTTGATGACGCGATCACTCAGAGAAAGCGGTTCAATCTCCGCGAAGGTGGGCATGATCGTTTATTTATCATCGCAGCACCCGCGCCGCCTCGCAACCACTTCGGCGGACCGCTTTCGATCGGATTCCATGTACACTTCTCACGTTGCGCCCAAGGGATGATAGATCAATTATCAGGCTGCCATAACTAAGGGGAGACGGGACAAAGTGGCGCGACCAACCCGCATTCGCTACAACATCCTCGCTCTGACCGTAGCCGCTTACATGATCACCTACATCGACCGGGTGGTCATTTCCTCTGCTGTCCCATCCATTCAGAAAGAATTCGGCTTCTCCATCGTCACCATGGGATGGATCCTCAGCTCCTTCCAGTGGGCCTACGCAATCTTTCAAATCCCGGGCGGCTGGTTGGGCGACCGCATCGGGCCCCGCCGGGCGCTGGCGCTCATTGTCACCTGGTGGTCCGCTTTTACCTGCGCCACCATCTTCGCCTGGAGCGCTGTATCGATGGCGGTGATCCGCTTTCTATTCGGCATGGGCGAGGCGGGCGCTTTTCCTATCGCCACACGTTCGCTTTCCCGCTGGATGTTGCCCACCGAGCGCGGCTTTGCCCAGGGAGCTACGCATGCAGGCTCCCGGCTTGGGGGCGCAATCACGCCCGCATTGGTGGTGCTGATCATCGCCCGCTGGGGATGGCGATCGGCCTTCCTTTGTTGCGGCGCGCTCGGAATCTGCTGGGCTGCGCTCTGGTTCTGGTACTACCGGGACACGCCGGAGGAGCACTCCTCCGTCAACCCAGAGGAGCGTGAGTTGATTCGCTCCTCGCTGGAACTGGCGCGTGGCGCGAAGACAACCCAGAGTGTCCCCTGGAAGCGCATCCTCTCCAGCCCGCAGATGCAGCTGATCTGCGCCATGTATTTCTGCTACGCCTACAACCTGTCGGTCTACCTGGTCTGGTTTCCCAAATACCTGAATGACCATCGCGGATTCAACCTGAAGCAGATGGGCTTTTACGCCAGCATGCCCCTTCTTGCGGGCACCGCGGGAGACGTCCTTGGCGGCTGGCTTTCGGATCTGCTGGCCAGGCGGTTCGGCAATTTGAAACTGGCGCGGCGCATCGTCGGCTCCGGAGGCTTTCTGCTTTCGGCTGCCTGCATGGTGCCTGCTTGTCTGACCAGAGACGCTTTGGTCTCCGTATGGCTTTCTAGCGTAGCGATGTTCGCCATGGAGCTGACGGTGGGCGTCTCCTGGGCCATCACACTCGATATTGGAGCGGATTCTGCAGGCGCTGTTTCGGCGGTGATGAACACCAGCGGCAATCTCGGTGGGGCGATTTCGTCCGCGCTTTCGGGCTACCTCATCAAGCTTAGCGGCTGGAATGCGCCCTTCCTGGTGATGGCCGGCTTGTCGCTGATAGCTGGCGCGATATATTTCCGCATCAACGCCAGCCGGCGGCTGCAGACTGCTTGATGGGTGATTGAGTGCCGCTGCGAATTTATGAAGTTCTCTGCCGATTACGCTTGACGTAACGCATAATCACTCCTATCTTTCGTTATGATTCTGGGCTTCCGGGGCAAGCGAACCAGCGACTTCGCCGCAGGCAGGCGCGTGAAGGCTTTTTCCGGAATCGAGCGGGGGGCGCGGCTGAAGCTGGACCGGCTGGAGGCCGCTACCGGCCTGAAGGATCTGGCGGCGTTGCCGGGCAACCGTTTTGAGGCCCTTGCCGGGGATCGGAAGGGGCAGTACAGCATTCGCGTCAACGACCAATGGCGGATCTGTTTTGACTGGCCCGATGGAGCTTCTGGGCCGTCAAATGTCGAAATCATCGATTACCACTAGGGGATATCCATGGCAGCAGTAGCAATTCATCCAGGGAAGCACCTGGCTGAAGAATTGCGGGAGATTGGAATGAGCGCAGCGGAATTGGCACGGAATTTAAATGTGCCAACGAACCGGATTACGAGCATTCTCAACGGACAACGCGCGGTAACAGGGGACACCGCTTTACGGCTTGCCCATTTCTTTGGCACAAGTCCACAGTTTTGGCTCAATCTTCAAAGTCTCTACGAACTGCGGATTGCAAAAAAGAAAGCAGGGAGGGCAATTAACGGGCTTCCGAGGTTGCGGGACACCGAACGGATTCCGGCCTGACCGGCTGCCGGCTCCGCAGGATCTCCCCTGGTCATCGGTGCCTCGAGCCCAATCTGTCATTCCCCGCGTGCTTACTTCGGCGCCGGTCCCGCCACCTTATTCCCGGCGATATACACCGCATCGATCGTACGGCTGTTCTTGATATCGTCCAACGGATTCTTATCCAGAACAATCAGGTCCCCCCACTTGTTCCTCTCCAGGGTTCCCAGATCCTTGGCATGAAGAAACTCGGCCGCATTATGTGTCGCTGCGGTGATCACCTGCATGGGCGTTAGCCCCGCCTGCACCATCAGCTCCATTTCCCAATGCGCAAAGTAGCCCGGGAAACGTCCCGGGGGACCGCTGTCCGTGCCAAAGGCATAAGGTATCCCTGCATCGGCCAAGGTCTTAAGATTCTTCTCCGCGGTCTCGAGAAAACGCGGGTACATGCTGAAATCAGGATCGGATCGTATCTTCGCCTGATAGGCAGGGCTCTTCAGCGTGGCGACCACTTCCGGGGAAACGCTGCGAGTAAAGAACGGATCGTTGGCAAAAGGAGGGGTCTGCCCGTACACAAACATCGATCCCTCGCGCGACAAAGTCTCTGCCTCCTGCCACGTCCCGTGCTTCTTCATGTCCGCGATGAATTCCTGGTCAATGGGCTTGTCGCGAACACTGTGCGCCAGGCCATCTACCCCGTAATCGATCAGTTGCTTTGCGTCCTGCAGATAGAAGATGTGCGCCACCACGCGCAGATGATGCCGGTGCGCGCTTTCGATGATGGCCTGGGCAATGGGATAAGGCATCTTCTTCATCGTGCCCAGGTGATCGTCCATCCATAGCTTGATGATGTCGACGTGCTTCGCAGCTTGCGCGGCCACCGCGGGTTCTACTTCCGCCACCGTCGCAACACCCTGGTTCACGCCGGCTAGCCCGCCATAGCCACCCTTGAAGACAAAGCCCTGTCCGGCGGTGTAGATGCGCGCTTCCTTCGGGCGTCCGGCGCGCTGCTCATCCCGCATCTTGAAGATGGAGTCTTTGTCGGTGCCCATGCTGAGCACCGTGGTTACGCCGTAGGAGGCGTAGGTCTTCAGATCCTTCTCAACATTTTCCGGAGTGAAAAACTTTTCGTTCTGCTCGAGGCCGATCGTCGCGCCAAGATGAGTATGCAGATTGATGATTCCCGGCATCACGTACTTGCCCTGCAGATCGGTGACCTCTGCGGAAGGGGGAACCTTCAATTGCGCAGCCGGGCCGATCCATTGGATGCGGCCATTGTTCAGGATCATGGCCGCGTGAGGCACAGGCGCTCGGCCCGTGCCGTCAATCAGGGTGAAGTTCTTGAGCACCTTGACTTCTGCCACCAGGGAAGTGGCAAACAGCAGCAGCAGGCAGGAAAGGAGGCTATTTCGAATTCGTCCGGGCATCTTCAAGAATCCTCTTCGCGCGCGACGGATTGAAGATACCACAGGAACAGAAACGCGACAGGTAAGTAACTGCCTGTTCCGGACTGCGGCGATTTTCCTTTACGAAGTCGATCATCTTTTTGGCCAGCGAGTGGCTGATCATTCCGTGGCCGCACATGGTCGAGAGCATCGTGACTTGCGAATTGGGAATCTTCTCCGTCTTGCCTTCAAAACCGAGGGAGTAGCCAACGCTGTGGCGGTCGAGACAGGCGTAGTTGCAGCAACGCTCCGCCCCCTCGATGGAGGTGGAGATGTTGACGCTCATACCCAGGTTCTCTTCCTTGATACGCTTCACGAACTGCTCCGCAGCCTCGGCGTTATCGAAGACCGCGGCGCATGTAGTCGGAATCGTGAGCCCCTTGATGACAGCCTGGAAATCGGGCTTGAAATCACGGTTCCAATGGGCGAGCGGGCCCAGATGCTTGGAGGGGCGCAACGCCCCGCCGTGCCGCGTCTCACCCAGATTCACCGGCTTGTATTCCAATGCAATCTCCATGAAACGGTGCAGCTTGGGCAGCGCATTGGGGTCTTTATTGCTCTTGCTGGGGATGGCGAAAACAATGTAGTCGTCGCGGAAGCTTTCCGCATCGCCGAACCGATGAAGTGTATTGGTCATACGCTGGCAGTCTCCCTGGCTGGTTCCGCGGCCGGCTGTACGATCTGGCCCAAACCTATATTTGTTTTCGCCCGTTCCAACTTGTACCCGAGCCGCTCGAGGATAGGGGCCACCAGGGTCTCTTCGCCATGCTCGCCACACCGGGTGGCAACACCGAGGGAGACCACGGTATCAAGTTGTTTCTCCACGTCCCAGACAAGCCGGACAATCTCTTCTGTGCGCGCCACCGGAACTTTGATCTCTACGATCGCGGACATGACTTTTTCCCCCAAAATGTCCGGCTTCAGTGTGCCGGTCGCGACATCCGACATCAGCGAAGTGACGGGGTTCTTCTTCTCGAAGCTCACGTTCGCCTTGGCCAAAGCCCAGCACATCTTCTGGATTTCGTGGAAGCGGACACCGACTCCCGGACGGCCGAATTCAATGGTGAAGCCGACCTCGCCTATTTTCACCCTGCCGGTCACGTCGTTCGTTTTGACTTCCTCGGTGCCACGGCCCTCCACGCCCGTCGATTCGTGCGGGACACTAGGGTCAGAGAACGCGCGGCGCACCACGCGTGGCCAGGTGAGTTGATCGGGTTCGAATGCGGCGGTGGGGCAGACGTCGGGTTCGGGCTCAAAACGAATGCGCAGGGCTGCGAATACACGGCGAACCGTCCGCACCATCGTGGGGTTCAGATGTTCCTGGCTCAGCCCGTTATAGCAGGCATAGCACTCAACACATTCGTCACGGTTGATGGTGGCCCGTTTGAGCACCGGGTCAATGTAGATGGCGCCCATGGGGCAAACATAAGTGCAGTTGCCGCAGGCCACGCATTTTTGAGGATTGATCTTCATGGATGCCGCCGAGCGTACGATGATCTATCGTAGATATTACCATGCGGTCCACCCAGATTAAGAAATCCTTGGTTTGACAGACCTCCTGCTCTGCCCGGTGTGATTTATCATCTATCGCGCACGGTGAAAGGAACAAAGATGGACCGCAGAAAATTCTTAGCCAGTTCGGGCGCCGTGCTGGCCATGGGCGCCGTAAGACCCGCTAAGGCAGCTCCAGCCTGCGACGAAAAGCCATTACGGCCCGAGCCCATTTACGAGCAGCAACAGCAGTACCGCATCGGCTACACCACCAACACTCGTGGTGGCTGGGAAGGCGAGCCCTTCAAAGGCATGCGGGAAGGCCGGGAGGTCGGCTTTCGCTACATGGAGATTTTCGGCGCCTCCTTCTGCCGTCCGGACTCGCTCTACTACCCCGATGATGCCGAGGGGCTGATGCGCCGTATTTTCGAGATCGGCGTGAACTTCGTGGCCATCACCGGCGGCGCCGCAAACGGCAACATACGGTTTGAGGATCTGGACTCACGCACTGCGGTAGTCGAGAACCATTTCAACATGGCGCGCTTCAGCCGCCGATTTGGTACCCAGGTGTGGAAGACCAACACGGGCCGACGGCGGCCAGGCGGCACCACGGACGCCGACCTGAAAGTGATGGCCGGCACCCTCGATGTGCTCGGCAAGCGCATGCGCGAAGAACTCGGCATGCAGCTTGGCGTCCATCCCCACCTGGGCAGCCAGCTGCAAGACCAGCATGAACTGGAATTCATCATGGGCAATACCGACCCCCAAAACGTGGGCCTGGTCCTTGATACCGGCCACTTCACAATGGCGGGCATGGATCCGGTTGCAATGGCAAAGCGGTACGGAAAGCGAGTGCTCGAGTATCACCTCAAAGACACCAAGGCGGAAGATCGCGGCGGGACCAAGCACGTCCCCGGGCCCGAGGTCGACCAGATGAAGACTCCCTACTTCTTTCCCATGGGCGAAGGGGGTGTCGATTTTCCCGGTTTAAAGGCCTATCTGGACAGCATCCAGTGGAGAGGCTTTCTCAACGTTGAATTGGATACCTCTCCCTGGCGTCCTCCTATAGAGAGCGCGAAGATCACCGCCAAATACATCAAGGATGTGCTCAAGATTCCGATGTAGCCGCGGGCTGGATCCGACAGAAGAAAGCCGGAAGGCTGGGGGCATCGATCGCGAGATCGACCGAGCGCCGGAGGCTGCGGCACAAACCTGCGGTTTCGACCTACGCTTTGCCGGGTGCATTCTCCGCACGGCTTTGTTCAACTAAAACGCGCAGCTTTCTTAGTCCGCGCAACACCGCGGTGCGTTCGCTATCGCTCGCCTTACTGAGGGCTTCGGTCAGCGGACTCATCAGCAACGCCGGCATACGCGCGGCCACGAAGTCGCGCACCTCGTTCGACGGCAGGATGACGGTAGCTCTGCCATCCCTTTCGTCCTTTTTGCGCATCACCATCCCCCGCGCCTGCAAACGATCGACAATGCCGGAGACCGTGCTGTGGGCCAGGCTTACGCGCGCGCTAAGCTCTTTCAGGCTCAGGCCCTCCGATCGAACTAAAGCCTGCATGACCATTCGCTGTGGTCCAGTGACGTTTCCGCGTGCAAACTCGGTCTCCAGTGGTTCACGCAATCTCTGGCGAATCACGTTCAGGTGCTGATCCACTTCCTGCGCCAGCTTACGCACTGACTCATCCTGGGAAGCCCGCTTTCTGCTCATCGAACCCTTCAAAAGACATAAGGAATTAGCGCCTTCACCTTCTGCTGATAGCGGCTGTACTCGGCGCCGAACTTCTCCAGCATAAATTGCTCTTCCAGCCTGGACTTCAGCCAATGCGAGAGAAACAGCACCCCCACTCCAAGAAGGCCGCGAATCTCGCCTACAATGACAGCGGTTCCCAGCATGGCAAGCAGAAGACCGCTGTAAATCGGGTGGCGAACGATAGCATACGGGCCGCGTGAAATGAGCGTGTGACCCTCTTTGACGCTCACCGCCGCGCTCCAATTGCCGCCTAACTCCAGGCGGGCCCAAATCGCAAACGCAATGCCCAGCAGCACCATCAGCAGCCCAATCGCTCCCGAAGCATTCGACTTGGGCACGAAGGTATAGGCCCTCCACCCCGATCGGAAGTAGGGAGTAAAGACCAGGCAAACAGCGAGTGCGGCGAGTCCTATTTCGAGCAGCCGGGAAGACAGTGTCTGGGTTCGCGCCTCGGGCTTAACCGTAAGCAGGCCGAAAACCCAGACAATAGCCAGCACAAACCATAGGTCGCGGGCGATGGCGAAGTAGTCGAAGACCATGAGGGACCCTCCACCCGGTAAATTATACGTCGTATACGACGTAATGTGTACGACGTATCGTATGCGACGTATATAAAGTGGTGGAAAATGATGCGGCCCAGGCTCTGGAAATGCTAGAAAGGAGCACACATTTCCATTCCTTTGGATCGCTATGAAGATTCTCGATCGCGTACTCAGTTGCCTGCTGATACTCGGCGGTGCCGGCCACACGGCCGGATCCTTGCAGTTTTACAAGGCCGATCCGATGACGCAGCTCTGGTCACTCTGTGCCAGCCTGTTTCTGTTCCTGTTAGGCGCCATCAACCTGGTACGTGCAGGACGCCGCGACGATAAGGCGCTGGCATGGATCTGCCTGGCTGGGGGCCTGTGCTGGATCGGGGCTTCGATTCGCTTCGGATGGCTGATCGGCAACCTGCTCGACTTCCGGGCGGTGGTGTTCGTCGTGATCACCCTCGGCCTGTGCGCCATGTGCCTGCGCACTCTGACCAGGCATCAGCTATAGATTGCCGCCACCTCGTAGTCCTCCACCGAAGAAATAGTAAATTCCATCACGCCGCCCGACGCATGAAATGGAACCTCTTTTTCCGCGCGCAGTAGCTCCACCCGCCGCACGTGCCGTCCTTCCGGCAACCGGAACGAAATCTTCTGCTCGCCGATCGGGTAGAACTCCCGCACCCAGCCGCGATGAACATTGGGGTTGGTGTAATTCAGCAAATGCAAGGCGAATCCGGGCTCAGTTTCCCAGGCAAGCACCTCAATGAATCCGCGGCCGCTCACCGCAATCGGCGCGCGTGGCCCTGCGACCCAGCGAATGGCATTTTGCAGCAAATGGCTGAGGTCGGTGTTTCCTGAGAGCCACATGGTGCGTTCGATATCTCCGGGGAAGTAGGCAAGGCGTCCCTTCTCCGTCTGTCTCAGCACGATCGCCGGTTCGTTCGTGTGCGGCTGAGGCGGATACGAGAGTTCCGGCGGGTAAGCGGGAAATCCCGGCACGACCGTGAGCACGGGGTTTTCAACCGGCATCACGGGTACGCGATATTCCGCACCAGGAAGGATGTGGGTTCCCGCGAAACCCTCCAGACACGGATGCGGCTGCTCGATCCTGGCGTAGTAAGGGTTGCTGTTGCCCCGCCTTCCGATCACCGGCCCTGCGGCATGAATGCCGAAGACATCCGCCAATCCGAAGTCGCTTCGTCTGACGCGCTGCCCGGTATACATACTGGTCTCAAAGGTGGCCAGCAGCGAGCCGCCCTGTTGCACATAATCTTTCAACTGCCGGCATTGCTCGTCCGTCAGCAAAGCAATGTTGGGCAGGACCAACGCAGAGTATTTCTTCAGTCTTTCGGGCTGGAGACGATCCTCGTGAACAAAGTCGAATAAAAAGCGCCCTTCCAGCAGCGCATAGTACATTCCGTTCATGTACTGGGACATCTGTACGTCATGCGGAGGCTGGTACAGAAGCTGCGTCCGTTGGCCAATGACGACGCCGATATTTGCAATGGAGCGCCTGTTTACAAAATGTGCATCGTGCTTTGCCGTCCAATCGAAGTAGTCGTAGCCGATTTTCCTGAAGCGCCGGTCTTCTCCAAGGCCGTTCTCGCCGCCAATCGAGTGAACGTACGGCGTCATGCCGCTGGCTGAAGTCTCCGCCAGCCAGATCTGTGCCTCGGCCGGCGATTTCGTGCTTTCGCGCCAACGGATCGGGCCAGTGGACCACAGGCCGACTACGTTGGCGGCCATCTTGCCATCCAGCACGGCGTTGCACACGCGGCCCTGCAGTGTGCATCCCCAGATCGGTTCGTCCTGGCCACCACGGCCCTGGTTATCGGCCTGGAACCACTCGCAGATTTGCCCCAACTCTGCCAGGTTGGGACCACCGCGCACCCCACCGCCCAGGTTGGCAAAGTAGAAAGCGCTGCTCTTCTTCTCCTTGGCCAGCCCGTCATAGAGCTTCCAGAGATAGATGACTCGTTCCGTGAACTTCTCCCAGTAAGCAGGTGTGCCCGCGGGAGGAAGCTGGGTGCATTGCGCGCAGTAACAGACCTGAAGGCTGCCCAGTGGTGGCCAGCCATTCATGAAGTGTGCATCCACGTCGTAGAGCGAGTTGATCTCGCGCATGATGGCCGGCATGTAGTCCGTCATATAGCTGGTGAACATGCAGGTTTCATACAGATCCGGGTCATCCGCTGCCGTTCGCGGATTGCCTTGTGCGTCGCGCTGAAACCACTCAGGATGGGCTTGCAACGCATCGCCCCAATTCAGGTCGGGGCTCATGCGTGCAATGGTGCGGATGCCGCGCTTTTTGGCCGCGGCGTTCAATTCGCCAAAGAAGTCGCGGTCGCCGAGAAATTTGCCCTTGCGATGAAAGGGCACCTTCGTCTGGTAAAAGGCAAGAATGCCGGTCACGCTGATGAACGTGGCGCCCACGCGCAGGCGCGCCATATAATCGGCCCACTCCTCGACGTTCAGCACGGCGGGATCGTGCTCGGTCATATTCACCTGGGCGATGCGGCGCAGCTTGCGCTGCCACGGAATGTTTGGCTCGGAGGGCAGGGCATTCAGTTTTCTGCTGGAACCCACAAGCAGCGAAGCACCCGACCCCTCAATGAATTCACGCCGGTTCATGGATTGTGTCCTTCAGTTGCATAATAGTCAGCGGAACACACCGAGGTAAAAAATGAAATTTGGCGTCAACACCTTCATTTGGTCCGCGACGTTTGATCCGTCCCATTTCGCGTTGCTGCCAACCATCAAAGAGGCGGGCTTTGACGGAGTGGAAGTACCTCTATTGCATCCCCGGGAGTTTCGCGCCTCTGAAATTCGCAAGGCTACCGAAGCCAATGGCCTCGAATGCAATGCATGCAGTGTTCTTGTCGATGGCCTCAGCCTGATCAGCGACAAGCCCGAGGTCCGGCGAGCGGCGCGCCAGCAATTGGAGGCTATCGCCAAAGCAGCATCGGAAGCCGGCGTCGGCATCGTTTGCGGGCCTCTCTACAGTCCCGTCGGCTACCTGCCCGGCCGGCGCCGGACCGACGACGAATGGAAGTGGGCTGTCGAGGGCTTTCAATCGCTGGGCGACACACTGACGGCCTGCAAGGTCACCTTCGCGATTGAGCCGCTGAACCGCTTTGAAACGTTCTTCCTGAACACTGCAGCCGACGCTGCCCAGCTAGCGAAAGAGATCAATCACCCCAGGATTGGCATTCTCTTCGATACCTTCCACGCCAACATAGAAGAAAAAAACATCGCCGCCGGATACCGCACGGTGGGTCCCTACCTCAAGCACGTCCATACCTGCGAAAACGATCGCGGTATTCCCGGCTCCGGGCACGTGGAGTGGAAGGAAGTATTCCAGGCGCTGCGGGATTTGCACTACGACGGCTGGCTCACCATCGAGAGCTTCGGCTTCGGGCTAAAGGAGTTGAGCGCAGCCGCTTCTATCTGGCGAGACATTGAGCGTACGCCGGAGTCCATCGCCTTCGAAGGGGTGAAGTTCCTTAAGAAGAACGTATTGCCTGCTTAGCGATTGCGGGTCCGAAATAGAATTTCCAAGTGAAGGCGGGGGTGTCAACCACTCGAACGTCAACACCTCCCCACATCACCGTTGTTGAAACCGCTATTCACCCTGGACAGCAACCGACCGCCTGCTGGTCACAGACGCCATCTCCTCCTGCCGTTTCTCCGATCTATTGGGAACGGCGGCTATTCCGTAGTTTTCCCCTGCGACGCGGACTCGGTCGAAATAATAACGATGGCCATATTTTTCGAAGGTAACAAAAGTTCCTCGCGCCATCTGCGCAGACTCGGTCGAATTGGTAATAATCTGCGCACTGCGCTGACCATTCGCGCTTCTGATGATGGCAACGTCTGAGAACAAATCGTGAGGCTGATTCACGACGTAGGCGCCGCTCGGCATGCGGACAGTGCCGACATAAAACGGAAACGGCGTAGTGAATTTGACCCCATTACCCAGCTGTGCGTAGAGAGGCACAGAAGAAAACAAGGCTGACAATGCTGCTGCGGCAATTAGTTTGCCCGAAATATTCATAGAGTCCACCTCTTCCTCTTTGTTCTGATCCCGGCTTTGATCGAGCTGCCGTGTGTTCTTTCCTATCTCTTCAGACGGAAAAAACAGGGTGAGGTTGCGGCTTTATTTTTCGGGTATATGGTATCAGTTACGGTTGCTGTTATAGGCGAAAGCGCCTCTTCCTGACCATCCAACCTGATTCAAGAGGGAATACATCTAAGTGTTTTTAATTGGGTGTACGTGAGAAGCGACCGGCAGACCCAGGATTTCATCCTGGGTGGTCGTCAGTCGTCCCTTCGGGACTGATCATCTTATGGATTTGGACCCAGGGCTGCGCCCTGGGCTATTCTCAGCCGTCCCTTCGGGACTGGTCGTCTTATGGACTTCTACCCAAGCCTATTCTCAGCCGTCCTTTTCGGACTGAGTTGCGGCACGGTCCGAGCCCGCTATGACGTGCAGTCGCTCGGGACTGATCATCCCTATCGTTTTGAGCGGCAAGCATCCGGGGGTGAACCGGTTCGGGTGCATCCGGCAGTCGTTTGGACTATAGTGGCGATTACAAGCAATTTGCTTGCACGCGAACCCATCGCTCATTCGGAGACTCACGAATGCCCCAGGTAATCCGCTCCCCCAAAGTTTACGACGTCTGTATCATCGGCTCCGGCGCGGGGGGCGGAACAGCCGCCAAAGTGCTGACCGAAGGCGGCCTGAACGTGGTGATGCTGGAGGCGGGGCCTCTACTCAATCCTGCCAAAGACTATAAGGAGCATGTATGGCCATACATGCTTGCGCACCGTGGAGCCGACATTGGGGGCCGGGCGCGCCACGAACTGAACGGAGAATTTCTGGCTCCGAACGGCTTTTGGGAAATTGAAGGGGAACCCTACACCACCGCTCCGGGCTCCACCTTCCGCTGGTTCCGCTCGCGCATCGAAGGCGGCCGTACCAATCACTACGGCCGTATTTCTCTTCGCGTCTCGGCGAGAAACCTGAAGTCGCGCTCCCATGACGGACTGGGAGACGACTGGCCAATCACCTATGAAGAACTGTCGCCTTACTATGACAAGGTCGAAGAATTCATTGGGGTGTTTGGCACGAAGGAAAACCTGGCCGATGCACCGGACGGCATCTTTCTTCCTCCGCCCAAGCCCCGGTGTACGGAAACGCTGGTCAAAAAGGCCTGCGATCAACTGGGAATCACCTGCATTCCGTCGCGCATGGCCATGATCACCAAGCCGGTAAACGGCCGTCCCCCGTGCCACTACTGCGCGCAGTGCGGACGAGGATGCATCAGCGCTTCGAACTTCAGTTCCAGCCAGGTGATGATCCCTCCGGCGCAAAAGACAGGGCGCTTCACCCTGATTCCGAACGCCATGGCCAGGGAAGTAATCGTCGGCAAAGATGGAAAGGCGCAAGCTGTTTCCTACATCGACAAAACCACCAGCACAGAAATGCGGGTTCACGCGAGAGCGTTCGTGCTGGCGGCCAGTACTTGCGAGACGGCGCGCCTGTTGTTGAATTCGCGTTCCACGCTTTTCCCCAACGGCCTGGCGAATTCGTCCGGAGTGGTGGGCCGATACCTCACCGACTCCGTGGGCACCAGTGTTACCGGCTATTTCCCGCAGCTTGGCCAGGTTCCCCGGCACAATCATGACGGGATCGGCGGCATGCAC
Organism: Acidobacteriaceae bacterium; assembly: GCA_035507705.1. Lineage (GTDB taxonomy): Bacteria > Acidobacteriota > Terriglobia > Terriglobales > Acidobacteriaceae > PALSA-350. The sequence goes on along the minus strand of DATJNV010000048.1, from coordinate 12,567 downwards.
ATGTACATGCCGTGGTGGAGAAGCGATCGCCAAAACGACTTTCCCCGCGGCTATCACATCGAGTTTGGTGGTGGACTCCACATGCCCTCCGTAGGCGCTTTCGACGGCGTATGCGCCCAGCATGAGGGCTATGGAGTTTCGCTGAAGCAGAACGTGCGCAGCAATTACGGCACGACGATCGGCTTTTCCGGACGCGGGGAGATGATCCCCAATCCGGACACCTACTGTGAAATCGATCCCGTGGTGGTGGACAAGTGGGGTATTCCGGTACTCCGCTTCCACTTCAAATGGAGCGAGCACGAGCTGTTGCAGGCCAAGGACATGCGCGAGACGTTTCGCTCCATCATTGAAGCGGGCGGTGGAACGGTCGTCGAGGCTGTCAAGCGCACCGACTCCGGAGTCAAGAACGCGGGCAACCAACCGCTGGGAGGGTCGCCCTATGGTATCTCGGAGGGGGGCGAGATCATTCACGAGCTGGGAACTGTTCGCATGGGAGATGATCCGAAGACCTCTGCACTGAACAAGTATTGTCAGGCGCATGATGTGAAGAACCTGTTCGTCGGGGATGGCGCCTGTTTCGTAACAGGACCTGATAAGAATCCGACGCTGACGATCACCGCTTTGTCCTGGAGAACTTCGGAGTACCTGCTCGATCAGGCCAAGAAAGGGGAAATATAACCATGTCTGTATCGCGCCGCGATGTGTTGAAGACTCTGAGCGTGGGTGCTGCGGCAGGTTCCGTTCTGCAAACCATTCCTACCCAGGCTGCCGAATATGTGCACCACATGATCAGCACAGAGAAGGCAACGAGCAAAACCGGCGCTTACACGCCGAAGTATTTCAAGCCGCAGCAGTACAAAACGGTGCAATCGCTATGCGAGTCCATCTTCCCGGCGGATGCCGATTGCGGCGGCGCGATCGAGGCCGGGGCTCCGGAGTATATTGACCTGCTTACCAGCGAGAACCCGCACTACCAGTTGACGCTTGGTGGTGGAATCATGTGGCTCGACTCGACCTGCATTGATCGCTATGGAAAGACCTACCTCGACTGCACCAAACAGCAACAGACAGAAATGCTGGACAAGATTGCCTATCGCAAGAGTGGCGAAGAGGATCCGAGTCTGAGCCAGGGCGTCGAGTTCTTCTCCTTTCTCAGAAATCTCGCTGCGGATGGTTTCTTCACCAGCCAGATCGGCATCAAGTACCTCGGTTACATCGGGAACACCTACCTGGCCGAATTTCCCGGTTGTCCGCCGGTCCCTGGCGTTTAGCGAATTCGCAAGCGCCGCGAAGCTGCAGAATTCTCCGCTTCGCTTCGACCGGCGCCTTTCGCTCTTTGCGCGTTTTTTAGGACTCTGAACTAGATGTCTCTCAGCCCTCAACAAACCCGTCATCCTGCTGTGACTTTTTGATCTTCTGGTCTTTCTGCAGACTTAACCAGATACCTTCCACACTCCAAGCAAACCGTCAGTCCGATTCAACGGAAGATACAGCCTGGTTTTTCATTTCTTTCGGCGGCCCGAAGGCCCATGATCTTCCGGCCGGTTTCAAACCGCAAGTGTTACAACGCGGCGGAGCCGGTAAGGCAATCGGAATCGGCTCTTCGGTCAGAGATATAGGCATGTGGTACAGACGAAGGTTCACACCAGGAGTCAGAATTCACCAAATAGCTCCAAGTCCTTTTTGAGCACTGCTTCCGAACGCAAGCGAAACAGGCCTACGACGCTGACGCATTCCATCAGCATGAGGAAGGCGACCAATCCGAGCACGAGCCAGATAGTAAACTTCCGGTCATTGTGCAACGAAGCACCACCGACCGGTCCCACAGCCAGGTCCAGATCGCCGCGTGAGATACGAGCAAGAGCCATGTCTACATCCGATTGCGCCTGTGGAATGCTGATCCCGGTTCTGAGGCGTCCGATCACATTCACCCGTTGCGGGTCGGAGACCTGATATCTGGATGTAAGATTAAGCGGGATCGTGACGCCTGCTCCCCGATCACGCAAACCCGCGGCGAGCACGCCGACTACCGTGTAGCGTGTGCCATCCAACGAAACCGTGGATCCAACTACAAACTTATTGGCGCCGAGCTGCTCCCACATCGGGTGGGAAAGGATGGCGACGCGATCATTGCCGACTGCGAGGTCGCGAGAATCGAAGTCCTTTCCAAGGTAGAACCGGTCGCCCATGATCCGGAAAAAACCGGCAGTAACCAGGCTCACTGTAATCTCTCGCAAGCCCGCCGAGGTGCTCAGGCGAAACCCACGAGCTGTCGACGCGCTCAAATTTTGGAAAACCGTGGTTTCCTCCCTAAAGCGGATGAAATCTTCCGAGGACATCCCCGTGCTGCCATCATGAAATGCGGGGCGAAGTACTATCAGTTGCTCCGGATTGGGATAAGGAAGATACGGGAAAACCAAGGACCCCACTGTGAAGACGCCTGCGTTTACGCCAATACCAAGTGCAAGCATCCAGAGGACAGCGAGAATCGGCCAATGAATTCTTAGTAATCGCCGCCGAGACCGGACAAGAACGTCCTTGCGTTCCCATCTTTTTTCCATAGCGTCTCCCTGGTTTCTTTGGCAGCATCCTTATAATACAGTATGCTACATAGCACGGATCGGACGTTTGCAACTGGGCGCAGATCCAAACCGACTTGTTCGCCGAGACTTCGATTCGAAGGAGAGATGGAATGCAAAACCATAAACTGCCAGTTCGCTTCCTACCCGTATACGAACGACTCCGGCGGGCATCGGGAGTTCTTCTCCCGGCAGCTTTGGTATGCATATGTCTTTGTGTCCTTTGGCTTCTGTTCCTTCATCTTTTGGACGCGCGAGACACTAAGCTTACGAACGCGATGGCTTTGTTACAGGAAAATGCGCCCGCTGGTAAGCGAATAGCGTATGGGCAGGATCCGTTCCAGTTTGGGGAACTTCGCCTTCCGGATATGAGGGCAAAGTCGCCGGTTGCCGTTCTGGTGCACGGAGGCTGCTGGTCGGCCAAACTCAAAATTCCGGCGGAAGCAACCTCGCTCAACCTTCTACGCCCGCTGTCAGCCGCTTTAGCGCGCGCCGGAATCGCTACATGGAATATCGAGTATCGGCGATTAGGTAATCCTGGGGCGGGTTGGCCAGATAGCTATGAGGATCTTGCCCAGGCTACAGATTTTCTGCGCACGTTAGCCTCAACTTACAATCTCGACCTCACAAGGGTCATAGTGATAGGCCACTCTTCCGGGGGGCAGCTTGCTCTGTGGCTTGCATCTCGTCAAAAGCTCCCGCAGTCAAGCGTCTTGTACAGGCCTTCTCCCCTTGCCCTTATCGGCGCTGTGGATGTGGAGGGCCCTCCGGACATACAAACGGCCCTCAACTGGGACCAAAGGGTTTGCAGTGGTCCCGTCGTCCGAGAGTTCATGGGGGGACTACCTGGGGAAGTGCCGAGTCATTACAAACAAGGATCTGCCAGTGGCCTTCTTCCGATCGGTGTCAGGCAGGAGTTGCTGTACGCAGGGAGAAATCAATTTATGGCGGACGACGAGAAGACGTGGGCCGATCAGTTCACATCGTACGCGGCATCAGCCACGAAGTCCGGCGATCAGGTTCATGCCCGACGCATGGAAAACGCGGGTCACTTCGACGGGATCGATCCAGAATCAAGTAGCTGGCCCGAAGTGCTCACAAGCATCAAATCTCTACTTCAGTCAAAGTGACCGAGCTGTCCTGAACTATCATGGGGCACGTCGGGCAATTTCACATTTCGGCTTGCAGAACAAAATTCGGCCTATTTTCGTAAGGACATTATGGCTTCTGATCTGCGGTTCGCGCTGCGCATGATCCGGACCCACCGCTGGTTTTCGGCTGCGGTAGTAGCCACGCTCGCGCTGGGCATCGGTCTCAATACCATGGTGTTCACGCTGGTCAGCGCGGTGCTGTTCCGGCCTGTGCCCGTCCCCGGAGGCGCGCGCCTGGTCTCAATCGTCAACCGCAGTCTTGCGCAGGGTGATCGCTACCTGCCTATGTCGTACCCCGACTTTCAGGACTACCGCGCCCAGGCAACATCCTTTGAGTCGCTGGAGGCCGCGATTGACAAGGCTGGGATCCTCAGTGAGCCCGGCAAGTCGCCGCAGTCGTACCACCTGGAGGAGGCGACCCACGGCATCTTCTCCATGCTGCATACACCAGTCATCCTCGGCCGCGGCTTCCTGCCCACGGATGACCGTCCGGGCGCCGATCCGGTCGTTGTGATCGGCTACAACGTCTGGCAGGAGCGCTACGCCGGCATTCCCGGCGTCATCGGTCGCCAGGTCCATGTCAATGGACAGGCCGCCACGATCGTTGGCGTCATGCCTAAAGGCTTTCGTTTCCCCTTCAATGTGGATCTCTGGATGCCTTTGGTCCCGACGCCCGAGCTCGCGAAACGTGACAACCGCTCGCTTCGCGCGTACGCCATCCTAAAGCCCGAAGTGACGATCCACCAGGCGGCCCTGGAACTGGATATCCTCGCCCGGAATCTTGCGCGCCAATATCCCGCCGACAAGGATCTCGGCGTCAATGTCCTCACCTTTCAGCAATTCTTCAATGGCGGCGGCATCCGCATTATTTTCCTGCTCATGCTCGCGGCCGTGGGGTTTGTCTTGCTCATCGCTTGTGCCGATGTCGCGAACATGATGCTCAGCCGTGCCCTGGGGCGCCAACGCGAGATGTCGATCCGCACCGCATTGGGCGCATCCCGCTGGCGCGTTATTCGCCAGCTTCTCATCGAGAGCCTGCTGCTCAGCAGTCTCGGCGGCCTACTGGGCCTCGGTCTCGCCGCGCTCGGGGCGCACTGGTTCGATCTCTCCACCCTCGCCGTGCGGCCCTACTGGATTCAGTTCACGATGAACTATTCGGTCTTCGGCTACTGTGCCGGTCTGTGCATTTTCAGCGGGCTGCTCTTCGGCATCGCTCCCACCCTGCGTTCCTCGCACCCTGATCTCATGGGCATCCTCAAAGAAGGTTCCCGCAGCGTCGGCCGTCATCGCGGCGGATGGCTCTCCGCTACGCTCGTCATCTTCCAGTTCGCCCTCACCCTGGTTCTTCTCACCGGGGCCGGCATCTTCGTGCGCAGCCTGTTCACCAGCCTCACCGTCAATCCCTTCATCCCTGCTGCGCAGTTGACCATCGCCCGCCTCGAACTGCCTGATGCGCGCTATAAAGACGCCGAAGCCCGCCAGCGCTTCTACGATCAGCTCCTGCCCCGGCTCCGCGCCATCCCCGGAGTGAGTCACGCGGCGATTGTTTCCAACGCGCCCGGGCTTGGGGCCGCGCGTCAGCAGATCGAACTCGAGCATGCTCCCATCGACAATCCCGCGCAGCGTCCCCGCATCGCGCTCGTTGCTCAATCCCCGGACGCCCTGGAGACAATGCACCTCCCGCGCCTGCGCGGCCGCGGCTTCAACGACGTCGACGGTACAGCCAACCACAATGTCGCGATACTTACGCGCGACGCTGCCACACATTTTTGGCCCCGCGAAGACCCTATCGGCAAGCGCTTCCGCCTTTACGATGACAAGAACAAGCCCACGGACTGGATCGCGGTGGTCGGTGTCTCGGCCAACATGGTGCAGGAACTGATGGAGAATGATCCCAAGCCACTGCTGTTTGTCCCTCTCCGTCAGGAGGGCTGGAACAATACGTCGCTGCTGGTCGAATCCGCCACGGATCCCCTACCCGCCATGCGCGCGGCCGTGCAAAGCCTCGATGCGGACTTGCCCCTGAGCGACCCGTACCGTCTCGACCAAGCGGTGGATCACGAGGTGTGGTTCCTGAGCCTTTTCGGGAAGATCTTCCTTGGGTTCGCTCTGATTGCCCTGCTGATGGCCTCGGTCGGCATCTATGCTGTCATCGCGCACGCCACCAGCAGCCGTACACAGGAAATCGGGGTGCGCATGGCGCTTGGGGCCAACACTCGCAACATCCTTCTGCTGGTCATGACGCGCGGCCTTTGGCAGATCGCCGCCGGGCTTCTCTTGGGTCTCGCCGGCGCATGGCCGCTCACACGCCTGATGGGATCCCTGCCTCTCGGCATCTCGCGTTCCGATCCGACCGTCATCCTCGGGGTCGCGCTGGTCCTGGCCCTCGTCGGCCTGTTTGCCTGCTGGCTGCCCGCACGCCGTGCCACCGCTCTGGATCCTGTGAACGCCATTCGCTACGAATAAGGGGCGCCGGAAATTGGCAGGACAAGGGGGAAGCGACTCTGATGCAAGCAGCTCTACGAATCGCTGATCAGTAGCCAAACGCGTGTTAGCGCGGCGGAAGTTAGTATCATCATGGTCTGTCTCGTTTCGTTCCTCCCCCTTTTCGTCCGAGCTTCGTCCTGCTGTAATGTTCGAGGCCGCCGGTCAAGCGCCATGCCGTGAGACGCATTAAGAAGAGTTAATCCGCTGGGCCTACCTAAAGCCACGTCGGGGTATATGACTACCGTTTCTGAGCCCTTATGCCCTAGCGCGATATTCGGACGGACAATGGCGCAAGCTACTCTGCAGGTGGCTTGCAAGAAGAGCCGCGCAGCTGACTTAGTTTCACTGAGTTCCGGTCCTCGGTTAGGCGCAAACGATGTGGACTAAGTCTCGTCGGTCTCTGCCAGAGCCCGAGGGCGTGAAAGAGCGGCGAGGTACGCGCGGGCCACAAAACTATGGTGCTGAGGTATCGTTATTCGTTGAACCGGGCAGTGACAAAATGGCTAATCAAAAATTTGGCGGGGAATGGACGGAACGAAAGCTCAACTGCCTTCGAAAATATTTGAACGCCTACCGGAGAATTTTCACGCGCAACGAGGGCGCTCGCCACCTCCGAACGTGGTACGTCGATGCCTTTGCCGGAACCGGTTCTCGAGCACGTGTAGAGGTGACGGAAACAGGATTATTTGAGGACGTATACCAAGACAAGGACACAGCTCAGTACTTGGACGGGAGTGCCAAAATCGCGCTTAGCTTAACTGAGCCGTTCGATCACTACCTGTTTATCGATAAATCGAGGGGGTACGTTTCCACCTTAGAGCAAACGATAAAACGGGAATACCCGGCTCTGCATTCACGCTGCGAATTTAGGCAAGGAGATGCCAATACTGAATTGAAGGCATGGTGCGGAGAACGCAACTGGAAAAAAGAACGCGCTGTTGTTTTTCTTGATCCCTACGGCATGCAAGTGGAGTGGGCCACCGTCGAGGCTCTCGCAGCCAGCAAGGGAATAGACCTCTGGTATCTTTTTCCGTTGGGCATTGGCGTGGCTAGGCTTCTTAAGCGTGCCGGCGAAATACCGGAGGCATGGAAAAGGAAACTCGACTCCGCTCTCGGCACTGACGCCTGGCGTACAGAGTTCTATCGCGAAAGCGTGAAACAGGCCGATCTATTTGGTAGCAGCCGCACGAGCTTGGAACGTGACGCCCCGGTTGAGAAGATAGAGGCTTTCATAAATGATCGACTGGCTCAGACGTTTGAGAAAACAGCGAAAGGGATGATCCTTAAAAACTCGCGTTCGAGTCCACTTTATCTTCTCTGCTGCGCTGCCTCCAATCCTAGGGGAGCCGCCACCGCGGTCAGGATCGCGCAGGATATCCTAAAGGAAGACTAACGAGGGCAACTTATGGCGTCCGCCTCGAACATTGAATGGACGGAGATGACCTGGAACCCAGTCACCGGCTGCTACAAGGTAAGCCAGGGTTGCAAGCACTGCTATGCGGAACGAATGGCGAAGCGCCTCAGTGCGATGGGTGCCGTACGCTACAGAAATGGATTTCTCCCCACCCTGCACCAGGACCTCGTGGACCTGCCCCGGCAGTGGAGGAAACCGAGGCTGATTTTCGTCAATTCTATGAGCGATCTTTTTCAGGAGGATGTTCCCGCCGACTTCATTAGCGCTGTGTTCGATACCATGAGGGATTGCCCGCAGCACACGTTTCAGGTGCTCACGAAGCGCAGTGAGCGGTTGCGTGAACTTGCGCCCTCCCTGCCTTGGCCGTCCAACGTTTGGATGGGCGTGAGCGTTGAAGATGCTCGCGTGATGGGCCGCATTAGCGACCTTGCCGCGGTTCCCGCGAAGGTACGATTCTTATCGTGCGAGCCTCTTATCGGCGCACTTAACGATCTCCCGTTAGGGGGAATCCACTGGGTCATCGTCGGGGGGGAGTCCGGTCCCGGTGCCAGGCCGATGCAGCAGGAGTGGGTTTACTCCATTCACCGACAGTGTGCGCGCCAGAAGGTCGCCTTCTTCTTTAAGCAGTGGGGCGGGGTTCGCAAGGATATCACGGGCAGGGAGTTGGACGGCCGTACCTATGATGAAATGCCGCTAGCTTCCCGCGTGATTTGAGCCATGCGGAAGCGTAGCGACGAAATCGAGTGAGGGGAAGTTAACGGGTTCGGACGTAATGATTGAATTCCCGACGTATTTGTCACCCCGACGGTCATTGACCGGGTGAGGATTGCCTATCCAGGGTCTCGCCAATGCTCTCGAGCAAACCGTTCACTTGCCCGTCGATGTTGTCCGATTCGCGGAGAATGAGCACGTAGTGATCCATATAGACCGGGACCCCGTTCAGCGGAACAGCCAGCGCCACCGCAATCACGGAGGCGTCGCTGCGTCCCTCGGCATTAACCAGTTTTACGGTGGTGACATAGAGGCCGAGTTGGGCATCGCTCATGCTGTCAACGATGCATCCCTGGTGTTGCCTGACGGCCGATTTGAGGCCATACATAAACAGATTCACTGTATCCGCGGCGCCGTCACCCGGGGTGTTCGGTGCTTGAATGTACATCGGTAATTTACAGGCAACCTTCGCTTCGCCAGACGCGGCGCCCACCATCAGAACTGCAAACAGCCAGGCAATCGTTCTCACAGTGGCTCCCAGTACAAAATGCTGACGACCGTCCTACGATCCTAGAGGAGGAAATCGCTCGTCCGCCTGCACCAAAAGAGGCAGTGCCTGTGGCCGTTATTTGTAATCTTCGCGATTTCGAGTGCTCTCTCTCTAGGCACCATCTCTTTCACAGGAGTACATCGTCCTGCGGCAGGAGGGTGTTAGGCACGCAGGAACCTGGTTAAGCAATAGGCAGCACGTCGTCTGAAACAAACAGAAATGGCGAGAAATGCAAGAAGTCGAATAAGTTGCCGCGCCGGCCGACGTTTCTCAGACCGAACAGGCTCGTGGTTTTTGTTCCTCTAACACGAAAGATGCACTATCATCCCTGAAAAAGATTTTGCTGTTGTTTCATTTTCTGTGACGCGGAGAGGCAGGCATCTTCCTGGTAAGGAAGATCGAGCCGGCCCGAGGATTTCACTGGCTGCAATTGGTCCATTAGTTCACGGCAAGCGGATTGGCAACGTCAGGTCATCTCCGCAGCCCGATTCGTTTTCGAAGTAGAGGGAGGCATTTCATGAAAGCAATACCCGGTCCGGGCGTAATCGCCGGGCTCTTCCTGCTGTGCGCGCTATCTGCGACTGGTCAAACACAGGGCACCCCGCTGAGCCGGCCTGCGGCCCTTCCGACCTCAATTCACAACCCGCTCGATAACACAACAAGGCGGTACGACTACGATTTCATCGAGAAGGGTTACGTATGGAGCAATAAGCCGCTTAAATCGACGGCCAGCAGGATTTGCCAGACCATGAAAGACCGCGCCTTTTCCGAGACTCCTTACGGGATCAATGGCGACCAGGACTGGAACGACTGCCTTAACACGCAGATCCGCAGCATTGGCTACCTGCGCTGGCTGCGGAACGGCGGATTCAAACCCAACCGGAAAAACCGCGAGAACGCTCAAGCCTATTTGAAGCAGAAGTACACCATGGGTCCATGGGGTAGTTACTCCTTCACCCAGTTGAGCGACGCAGTCAAGGCGACGACCGGCAAAGCGATTCCGTAGCGGTTGCATTTAACTGCTGCGACCATCGTTGCCGGCGCATGGTAGTCTGCCGGGTATGTCAAAGAAGCGTTGGGACCGTCACCCGATAGAGCCTGGAAAGCACGAACCGCAGGGTTCTGGTGCGGCGCTCGATCGTGAGCAGCCTGGGCACAGCCAGGCAAGCCATCATGCTACGGAGAGAAATGACCACCCTCACGGGCATGGGCATTACAGCCGGCACGCGGACTATCGATCAGAAGACGGCCATTGGCGCCCCTACGGGGAGCTTCACTATGCCGAGCATGGATCGCGCGGGTTCGACCTGGCACAAGCGGCCGTAGAAGAACTTCACGAGGCCGGGTTCAAGCCCGAATTTGGCCCGGACGTGCAAGAGCAGGTGTCAGAGATCGAGCGAGGCGTCGCGCATTGGCGGGATGCCCCCAAAGCGGCCGATCTGCGTGGGCTGGGCTGGTCCTCGATTGACAACGACACCTCGAAAGATCTCGATCAGATTGAAGTGGCGGAGCGTGTGCCGACGGGAATTCGCGTCCACGTCGCCATTGGTGACGTCGCGGCAGCGGTCGGGAAAGGCTCGCCGGTCGACGACCATGCGCAGAATCAGACCCAAACCATCTATACCGCGGTGAAGAACTTCCCCATGCTGCCGTTCGAGCTATCGGCAGGGTTGACCTCCCTGAACGAAAACGAGGATCGCCTGGCGATCACGATGAGCTTTACCGTGGCCGCGAATGGCGAACTGTTGGACGAAACGGTTTCGCGATCTCGGGTGAGGAATCGCGCGCAACTGGCATACTCCCGCGTCGGACCGTGGCTGGACGCGGGCGGTAAGGATACGAAGAGCGTGGTGCATCTACGCTCTGACAGCGCACGCGAGCATGACAGCGATGACGCTGCGTCGGCCAGGATGGACGGCGAAAGCAGCTTGCCTGTTGATTGGCTGGCGGAGCAGCTCAAGCTGCAGGATCAAGCGACCAGGGCACTGCATCGCACCCGGGTCGCCGCCGGAGCCCTGGACTTCCACAAGGCGGAAGCTGAACCGGTGTTGATGGACGGTCACATTGCGAGCGTGCATGAAGTGACACAGAATCGCGCAATGCACCTGATCGAAGACCTGATGGTAGCGGCCAATGGCGTGATGGCCCGTGCGCTGCGCAAGGGTGGCCGCAGTGGATTGCAGCGTGTGGTGAAGACGCCGGAGCGCTGGAATCGCATCGTTGCGTTGGCCCAGCTAAAGGGGACGACGCTGCCGGAACAGCCGGATTCCGTCCAGCTAAATAGGTTCCTGCAGACGCAGCGGGAGAGTGATCCGGATCATTATCCGGACCTGGCCCTGGCGGTAATCAAGCTGATGGGGCCGGGCGAGTACATGCTGATGCGCGCGGAGGATGATCCGACGGGACACTTTGGTCTGGCAGCCCGGGACTACACTCACTCGACAGCACCGAACCGCAGGTTCCCGGACCTGGTAACGCAGCGTGTCCTGCACGCGATGATGGATGATGCGCCTCCGCCCTATACGGATGGAGAGTTGGCGGCGATCGCGGAGCACTGCAACGAGGCAGATAAGGCACTAAGGAAGATTGAGCGCAGGATGCAGAAGCGCGTGGCTGCGGTAGCGATGAGCGGCCGCGTGGGCGAAGTCTTCAAGGCCGTGGTTACCGGCTCGAGCGAGAAGGGCGTGTATGCGCGCGTGCTCGAACCGCCCTTTGAAGGGCGTGTGGTCGAGGGCGAGCGTGGGCTCGACGTGGGCGATGTGGTGCGGGTGAAGCTGATCCACACCGATCCGGCGCGAGCGTTCATTGACCTTGCTCGAATGTAGCCGCCGCAACGCCCACAAGTCCGACCGGATGCGCGAGACGGCACTGCGCAGGGTATTCTCGAAGCAGATTCCCGCAGAGGAGAAGCGTGATGGAATGGGAGCGCTTGATTCGATTTGGGCTGCTGGGTGATGCAAATCTGGAATCATGGGCGATCTTGTTGGTACGGGTCGCGCTGGGAGTCTTTTTCGCCATCTCAGGCGGAAATAAGCTCTTCGTCGCCAGCCGGACGAAAGCCATGTATGAAACCCTGGCGGCGGCCAGGATCCCGTTTCCACGGCCGATGACCTATTGTGTGTCTGCGATAGAATTCTTCGGCGGTTGCTTGCTGGTTGTCGGACTTCTATCGAGCGTGGCTTGTTTTGCATTGCTGGTTAACATGCTGGTAGCCATCGTGACCACCAAGCTTTCCGGCGACAAAAAAGCGCTTTCCGCGCTTAATTGGGTGGACGATTTTCTTTATTTTCCCGAAGTTCTCTACGTGTTGTTCTTTGTGTGGCTGATCTGTTCCGGCCCCGGAAAATTCAGTCTCGATCGCCTGTTAGCGACTCGATTCTTTTCGTGAACAAGAATTATCGGGACGTTTGTATCACATCAGGGTACGACCAATTGAGCCCTGCCGTAACAAGCCGCCAAGGACTAGAGTGATAGAGTCTGCCTGCGAACTACCATATGCAGGGTTAGTCCCACAGGGACGGCTGAAATTACCCAGGACATTCGTCCTGGGCTACTTTCAGTCGTCTAAACTCTGCATATTGTAGTTCTCGCGCAGACTCCAGCTGCCACCCAAGAAGTTACCTGCGCGGGATCCAGCCAGGTACTCTCGTGCCGGGAATTGCGTCACGTTCCCAG
>DATJNV010000047.1:0-55219 GCA_035507705.1 Acidobacteriaceae bacterium | reverse complement strand
GCCGACATGGTTACCTACGGCAAAACTGTAGCCGGCGGCCTGCCTGTCGGCGTTCTGTGCGGGCGGGCCGATCTGATGAAGCGTTATCGCGAGGACAGGCCAGCAGACGTTTGCTTTGCCCGGGGAACTTTCAATTCTCATCCTTACGTGATGGGATCCATGGCGGAATTTCTGGACCGGCTGGACAGCCCGGAGATTCTGGCGCTCTATCGCGATCTGGACACGGTATGGAACAGCCGAGCGGCCCAGCTCAACGAGCGGTTGAGCGAGGCTGGAGTGCCGGTGCGGGTCGCCAACCTGTCGTCGGTATGGACGGTGCGGTATTTGCAACCGTCACGCTATCACTGGATGTTTCAGTATTACCTGCGCGCGGAAGACCTGGCGTTGAGCTGGGTGGGAACCGGACGGCTGATCTTCAGCCTGGACTACAGTGACGCTGACTTTGCCGCGGTCGCCGACCGATTTCTGGCGGCGGCGCGGCAAATGCAGCAGGACGAATGGTGGTGGCGGGGGGAGGCGCTCACCAGCAAAGCAATCAAGCTTCGCGTTCTGCGAGAAATGCTTCGGACTCGCTTACATCGTCCATCGGATCGATCAGCTGACCGCCCAGAAGGTAAAACGGCGATCGGTAGTAAAGCATGAAGTCGTGGAACGGATCGGTCAGGATTTTGGTCATCCAAACCAGGCCGGTCTGAACATCCCTGATGAAGAACAGTTGCACGGTGCGGAAGAGCAGAGCGCCGAAGCCGACAACCAGCCAGATCTGGCCAACATGCTGGATGAAGGTGGCGTGGTCGCTGTAGGGCTGGAAGATTCCCCATAGCGTAGGGCTGGCCCAAAGCAGCAGAGGCGAAAGCCCCCAGATCGTCAGGAGCACGATCTTGCGGCGCAGGTTGTAGCCGACCTTGATGTCCTCTTTGTGATCGTGGGTGGCGTGGTTGACTTCGTCGTAGCCCTTGGGCTCGAAGAAGAAGTGGCCGGCCTGGCGGCTGACCATGGCGACCAACCAGCCGATGAGAGCGGAGGCTGCGGGGTTTTTGAAGATCAGAGCGTATGCGAGCAGGAAGCTGAGCGCGCTCAGCAGGTGGAGTGACTGGTTGATACGGCTGTGGTGGTAGTAGCGGTGGTCGTCCCAACGCTGGATGCGTAGAGCTTCAAGAAAACCCTGCATGCTTTTTCCTTCCGAGTTTTGCCGGCGCCAGATACTCATGAGGAAGGAGATATAACAAACCTGTTACAGCTATATGACAATTAACGAGACGCACCACCTCCGCTGTTGTCGAGTGAGAGACAGTGGCCGGCGAGCGGAGAAAAGGGGATTGGCAGCGTTCGGCTTTTTCTTCCCGCGTTTTCCAGAGTTTCATTCTTTTCCACATAGAAAGGCCGCTTATCCACCCTTTCATCCGCCCTTCGGGTCGGTTATCCTCCCACAAAAGGATTAGGTACAGGACAGAGGGCTACCGGGAATGTCGGATGACACGCAAATCTTTAGGCACGTCATGCAAAAGCGAATTGGTAATGCGGAGTATTGGCGCGAGATTGTCATCCTGCAGGAAGGGCCTTTTGTGTTCAGAGTCGTTCAGGAGCTCTTTCTCGGTTTGATCGACAGCGGCGGCGCGCTTAAGAAAGTGCGGCCAGGTACTCCTAGCCGGCTGGAATGGATCTGCTCGAGCAGAGAGGCCGCGACCGAACAGGCCTTACGGTGCCTGCACCAAAGCAAGCGTGAAAACTGGCTGCTTCCGCCTGCGGCTGGGTCTGCAGCCTGATCCATCCCGCAGCATACGCTTTTGCAAAAGCCATACAGTCAGCCTCTATTCTGTCAGGCCAGGCTGAGTTGTTATCTTGATCTGGCATGACTTTGCCAAAATGGGTAGGATCGCGCAGATCAGCAGCGATATGGCTCTGTGGATTGGCCCTCGGGGCGAGTTTGTTGGCGGCTCAGACGCAGAATGGGGAGACCGCAACCTATCCGCCGGGAAAGTTGCCGACATTTACCTTCCCCGAGCTGATTTCCCTGTCCAGTACCCAGCCTCTGCCGGAGGTCACGGAAAAGAAATTATCCACAGTTCTTCATTCAGTGGTGCTCGATAACTCAGCGTCTGCTCCCCCACCGCCTTTGCAGGTGAAGAAATTGGGCGCGTCGCTGAGAATGGCAGAGTGGAATATCGAGCGCGGTCAGAATTTCGACTGGGTCGTACTGGCGCTCAAAGACCCGAAGACCTTTCGCAGCCGGCTGGCTAAAAACAATCCAAAACTCACCCTGGCTGAGCTCGACAAGGTAACCGCCGAGGCGCGGATCCTTCGCCAGGCGAGTGTCCTGGTCCTGAATGAAGTCGACCTGGGTATGACACGCAGCGGCTACCGGGATGTGGCGCGAGATTTGGCGGCGGCGCTCAAGATGAACTTTGTTTTCGGAGCCGAGTTCGTCGAAGTGGATCCTCTGAAGCTGGGGACCGAGGTGTTAACCGACTCCGATGTGGGCGGGGATGAGCAGCTCAAGGGAGAGTTGGAAAGCGAACTGAAAGCAGATCCGGCTCGCTATAAAGGGCTGCATGGGTCCGCCATTCTGAGCCGCTTTCCCATTTCGAATGTGCGGCTGCAACGCCTGCCGGACTGCTATGACTGGTTCCAGGACGAGGTCAGCAGCGTCTCAAAGATTGAGGTTGGGAAGCGCATTGCGTCGGACAAGATTTTCATGGAGAAGATCGAGCGTGAGATCCGGCGGGGCGGCCGGATTGCGATTGTCGCTGACCTCAAGGCGCCGGGAGGCGTGGTCACCGTCGTGAATGCACATCTCGAGAACAAGTGCCCTCCGGCGTGCCGGCGGAAACAGGTGCAGGCGATTCTCGAGGGAATTCGCGATGACAGCAACCCGGTTGTCCTGGCCGGCGATATGAATACGACAGGGGCGGATGCCTCCAAGCTCAGTCTGGGCTACATCGCGAAGAGCAAGTTGAAGGATTACCGCTTTTGGGCAGGACAGGCGGTTCGCTTTGGGACGCCGATTCCGTCGCTGTTTCCCTTGAACTACTTCAAGAACTACAACGATCCGACGGCGCGGGACATTAAGGTCCTCGCCAACAACAAGGAAGCCGCATTCTTTAGCGATCTGGAGAAGTTTCAATTTGCCGACCAGGGCCAGTTCGATTTCCGGGGTGAGCGCCAGTACACGGTGAACGGCACTAGCAAACGACTAGCCAATAGCAATCAGCGCGGTACCAAGGGATTTGTTTATACGTTTTCGCTGCCGCGAGACTTCAAGGGATTCTATGGCCGGTTCAAACTGGATTGGTTCTTTGTAAAGCCCGGGTATCAGGATGGCGCACGCACGCGGCGGTTTGCTCCGGCGTTTGCGCGAACCATGGTTTCGCTGAATAAAGCGCCGCTTGAAAGGATTTCGGATCATTGTCCAATTACGGTGGATCTACCTGTGAACGCGTCGGCGAAGAAGAAATCGAAGTAGGTCGTCTAAGACGCAATGCTGTGGTGGGGACAGGCACACGGCAGATCTCTCCACTCACTACGCTCTGACGAAAAGCATCCGTAAAATCAGCAACCAGCAGGTCCCTCCACTTCGCTGCGTTCGGGATGACAATTCATTTTCGGTTATTTGATCGCCTTCGCTGGGCCGAAGGCCCATGGTTCCTCCGGTTGATTGATGACGAAGCGCAGGCTTGCGGTTTCCATTCAGGGGAGTGGTCGGATAGCAGAGCATGCTCAGTTTATTCCTAAGGTTTGGCTGAACCACAGGCGGTGTACAAGGTGGCCTGCACGCTGCTCGATGGCCGCCATGGCGTCGAGGATTGTGTCTTCGCGGAAGCGGCGCCCGACGAGCTGAACTCCTGAAGGAAGATTGTCCACCAAGTCGACCGGCACAAAGCCGGCGGGCAGTCCGAGATGGTTGATGCCGAAACTATAGATAGCGGAATCCCAAAGATCTTTGGTTTGGGCGAAGCCCAGGGCGTCGTAGTTCCAGGGATAGAGCGGACGCATGAGAAAAGGCGTCAGCACCAGCGGATACGAATCGAGGAATAAGTTCCAGGCGCGCGCCAGCTTTGATCTTTCGGCCAGGCCAATACGAAACGCCTCGCCCTCCAGGATTTCGCCCATCTGGTAGTACCAGCTAAAAATGTTTTTCAAATCCTCACTTCCGTAACGCTCGGCGAGCGGTCCCAGCGTTGCCTTGATTTCCGTAAGCACTACGCTCAGCCACCCTTGGGCCGCATCCATGATGGAGGGTGGTTCGACATCCACGACTTCATATCCAGCATCCCGCAGGTAGCCGGCACTGCGATCGATTAACTCTACGATGCCGGGATGAATTTTGTATCCGTAACTGTGCCTAGCCACGGCGACGCGAACAGGTTTGGGCAGGGGCTCGCCGTCCCAGGGCGCGGGCACCCACCACGGATCACGCGGGTCTGCGCCCGCCATGACACGGGTTCCGAGGCGCACATCGGCGACGGTACGAGCGATGGCGCCCTGCACCGAGGTGAGCTGCGAGACGAGGCCGCGCTCCACGGTTGCGGAGGGATTGAATGCAGGAATGCGGCCCTGGGTGGGCTTGATGGTGGCGACTCCGTTGGCGGTTGCCGGGTAACGCAACGAACCGGCAATGTCGTTGCCGTGATGAATAGCGCCAAATCCCGTGGCAGCGCTCACTCCGGCGCCACCGGAGGATCCTCCTGCGGAAGCGTCCGCATGCCATGGGTTCCAGGTACGCCCATGCAGCGGATTCACAGTGGTCAGCCGCATAGAGAGCTCAGGAGTATTGGTGCGGCCCACGATGATGGCGCCAGCGCGGCGCAGGTTGCGGACCAGCGGTGAGTCCGCGGGCGCGATGACACCCGCAAATGCAGGAATCCCGTTGGTCGTTCCCTGACCCTCCTGATCCACATTCACCTTAATGGTGACGGGAACCCCGAAGAGCGGTCCGGGCTCTGAGAGCGATCGCAATTTGCTGTCGGCTGCATTGGCCTCAGCAAGGGCCTGCTCGGTCAGATCCACGACGATCGCATTCAGCCTGGGATTCAACGCGCGGATGCGTTCGACCACGGAAGCCATTACTTCGGAACAGGAAAACTGCCTGGCGCGGACGCCGGAGGTTATTTCGACCGCGCTTAACTGCCAGAGTGCATCGCTCAATCGCTGGAATCCTCGTTTTACCTGCTCAAGGTAGCACGCGCAGTCTACGCCTGCTCTAAGTCCTACCCTAACTGCCTATGTTATGCCGGAGACCTGAAAAGGGGGGACTTATGCTATTCTCGCCACGTGGCGACCGTTTCCACACTGCGCAAGCCAGTAGCCCTCCGGCATTCCGCAGTGGTACGGGTCACCCACTGGATTACGGTGATCGCTTTCTTTGCGCTGCTCATCAGCGGTGGCGAAATCGTGATCTCACATCCACGGTTCTATTGGGGCGAAGTCGGCAATGTGCGAACTGCTCCCCTGTTCACGCTGCCGATCCCCGCATCGAGAGATACCGTCCCGACCGGTTATGGAGTATTGCCTGACCAAAACGGCTGGAGCCGCTATCTCCACTTTCAGGCGGCATGGCTGGCAGTATTCACCGGCATAGTTTATGGCGTGTGGGGCTTGTGGACCGGCCACTTCCGGAAGAACCTGTTTCCAGCTCCAGGAGAACGGACTTGGCGCGCGGCCTGGGAAGTGGTTACACGATATCTACGCCGCGCACCACCGAGCGCCGCCGAGGCGCAAGTCTATAACGCAATGCAGCGGATTACATACCTGGGAGTGATCTTTGTACTGTTTCCGCTGGTGATCTGGACAGGATTGGCGATGTCACCCGCTTTTACATCGGCCGCGCCGTGGACGGTGATCGCGCTGGGAGGGCGGCAGTCTGCCAGGACGCTGCACTTCTTCGTTTCCGGATTGCTTCTGCTCTTCCTTCTGGTTCACGTTACGATGGTGGTGATTTCGGGATTCCGCAGCCGCATGCGGGCAATGATTACCGGGCGTGCAGGAACACCTCAGGAGCGCATATGAGCTTATCCCGGAGAAAGTTAATCACGGGTGGTCTGGCCGCGACGGCAGGTGTTTCGGGTGTTGCCGCAGCTGTGGTATTGGCGCAGCGTTATGGCCTGGTCCCGCCGGATAACGGCGGATTTTATGGTCCTGGGGAGACCCTGACGTATGCTGCGCAGCGGCTTTTGACCAGCCACTCGCACGCACGGGAGTTCCCGCGCAGCATGATTTCCAAGGATCCTTTCGCCAACGAGGTTCCGCCTTTCAACGACGAGTTCAAGCGGCACCAGGCGGCGGGATTTGCGGATTGGCGGCTGACCGTAGATGGCCTGGTCAGCCGGCCGGCTTCTCTTTCACTCTCCGACCTGAAGAGTTTCCCGATCCGCAGCCAGATCACCGAAGTGGCTTGCGAGGAGGGCTGGTCTTATATCGCGGAGTGGATCGGAACGCCACTGGTGAACGTGCTACATGCCACAGGGCTTTTGCCCCAGGCACGTTACATCGTATACAGGTCGATTGACCGCGACTGGTGGGAAAGCATCGATATGGCCGACGCGCTGCACCCGCAGACTTTACTGACGCTGGGCATGAACGACGGTGACCTGCCGGTTGGGTTCGGAGGTCCATTGCGGCTGCGGGTACCGCGCCAGCTGGGCTACAAGAGCGTGAAATACATCACCCACCTCACGGCGACCGACAACCTCAAGAGCTTCGGGAAAGGGCTGGGATCGGCTTCGCCGGAGGGTGGCTACGCCTGGTACGCGGGAATTTGAGGCGATCGCGACTCGCGCTATCCTTCTCCGGCGATTCCCTCTGGCCGGTTGCTCTTGAAGCCAACACGCTAGTCTGCCATTGGCTGTAGGGGAACCAGTAAAATTCTGCTGAATGCTCCCTGACCAACTCCCTCACTTTGCGGTCCGGCCGGATCCTCCGTTGCTGGAGGTTTTCGCGGTTGGGTCGGCGGTTCTGGTGGTGATCACGCTGGTGCACGGGGCCATCCTCGGATTTATCGTTCGCGACTACCATCGGGGAGCGAAGAGGATGCTGCAGAATGCCAATCATCCGTTCTGGGCATCGCTGCAGTTTGGCCGTGCGGTGCTCCTGATGCTGGTGCTGCACATTCTGGATATGGCGGTTTGGGCGGCGACGCTGAATCACCTGGGCCTGATTCTTGATCCACGCAGTAGCTTTTATTTCACGGCCAATAGTTACACCACGCTGGGATACGGAAGCGTGCCGTTGGGGCTGGGCTGGCGCGAACTGAGCCCAATGATTGCCATCTCCGGTCTGTTTACCTTCGCATGGACCACCGGTGTGATGTTCAATGTGGTCGGCTACCAGCGCCAGCTGACGGAGCAACTGGCGGAAGAGTTTGCGCGCAAAAGGCAGTTGCACAGGAACCTGCTGGCGGAGCTCAAGGCACTGCGGGTCCAGGAAGCAAACCAGGAGCGAGTCGCGATTGCCGCGGAGCGGGGCCAGGAAGCCCGCCTGTCGTTTGCGCAGCGTTGCAAGATGCGCTGGGCAGAGAGAAAAGAACTGTACGCGATCAGGCGGACAGCCATGGCCCAAGCTGCAGCAGCGCTGAAAAGAGAGCAGGAGGCGAGAGGGAAGATCTACCAGGCTCCGCCGAGCCAGACTCCGCAAACTTGAAATCCGCTATTCGGCTGCCTCGGGCTTGTGACTGCCAAGCAATTCAATCTGCCCCGTGGTTACGTGTGCGCGCAAACAATATTCGCCGTCTGAAGTTTGTTTGGTAAAGCTGCGAAAGAAGCCGCCTTTGTCCGCTCCGTAGACCTGCGCCCTTACCTGGCCAATGGTTACCGAGACGTCGACCCTGCGGTAGTCCCAGAGACGATCAGAAGAAATTGTAATTTGGCCGGCATAGATGTCGATATCTTTATCGCCTGCGACCTCTTCCACTTTCACCTGTCCGGCAGACATAAGCACCTTCAGGTTCGTTTTGCGAGGCACCTCGATGCGGATGTGGAGGTTGTTGGTGTGGAAGGAGCCGCCGGCAACGCTTAGCTTACCGTCATCCTGATTTCCAGAGAATCGGAGGCGGATGGGTTCCGCACCCTCCTCGCTATCAGAACTGCAGGAAACATGCATGAACGGCTCGTCCGTGCCCACAATTTCGAGACCCGCCGGCCGGGAATCGATGGTGAGGACAGCTCTTGGGCGCAGCGGAGCTTCGAGCGTCTGACCACAAGCAGCTTCGCTTTGGCCGGAAGCAGACAGACAGCCGGCAAGCAGAATGGCTGCTGCGCAGAGGATCTTCATGTCAGCTCTTACGCGGCTGGAGGTACGAAGGTTCCCAGAAAGTTCATGGTGACGATAGCGAAGAGAAAATGCTGCCAAAGACGCCATCTCAAGTTGAAGCAGCAAAAGCAAAAGGGGCGAATTCCCTTTCGGGTTTCGCCCCCTCGTTCCGATTTCTGAAGATCCGATTCGGGCACCGGCTCCCACTGCCTTCGTCGCGAAATCCTGAAGGTTCCACAGAATCGCAGTTCCCTCAATCCTCCGTTCTGACGCGTGGCACGAGCGTACTCTTTTGACGGCGGCCGCCATCTCCGGTTGCCCTGGAGACTACGCGAGTTTCGTTGCCGATCCTCCCGCGCGCCCTGAGTTTGCTCTCTCCCGGGAAGATTGCTCTTCCGTTGAGTTGAATAGTAACTCTGTTTGCTGCGGGAAATCACGGCTAACTTAGATTTTGTTGTGTGGAAATGCCGTAACTTAGTGTGGAAATGATTCGGACTTAGAAACTCATGCGGCGAGTTCGTAACTGTAACTGGCCGTGCGTGGATGCCGGTCTGTTATCGTTCCCGATGGAACTTAATCGTTGCCGTGGCATGCTTGAGGAAAGTGAGAAAGTTATGATTCTGAAACAGTACTACCTGGGTTGTCTGGCTCACGCGTCTTATCTGCTAGGCGACGAGGCGAGCGCGACCGCGATCGTGGTCGACCCGCAGCGCGACGTTCAGCAGTATCTCGACGACGCGGAAAGGTTCGGGCTCACGATCCATCATGTGTTCCTGACTCACTTCCACGCAGACTTCATTGCCGGGCATCTCGAATTGCGCGACCGCTGCGGGGCAACGATTCATCTCGGCGCCGCCGCACAAGCGGAGTACCGCTTTGTACCAATGAAAGACGGAGACACGCTCAGCTTCCCCGGCCTACGTGTGCAGGTACTGGAAACGCCCGGGCACACGATTGAATCTATATCGATTCTGATCTTTGATCTCAGCCGCAATGCTAACCGCCCCTACGCGGTCTTGACCGGCGATACTCTCTTCATCGGCGATGTGGGCAGGCCCGATCTCCGCGCATCGCTGGGGTGGACCGCGGAACAACTTGGGGCACACCTTTACGACTCCTTGCACCGCAAATTGCTCATGCTTCCCGACGAGACACTGGTCTATCCGGCGCACGGCGCGGGCTCGCTTTGCGGCAAAAAACTTTCTTCCGATACCGTATCGTCGCTGGGTGAGCAGAGGCGCCAGAATTACGCGCTGCAGCCTATGACGAAGGAGGCATTCCTTACCCTGGTGACGGCCGATCAGCCGGACGCTCCGCCCTATTTCACCTTCGACGCTGTGCTCAACACGCACGAGCGAATCACGCTCGACAGCAATCTTAAACAAGTGCTTCAACCCGTCGGCCTGGATGAAGTGATCAGGCTGGGAGAAACAGGCGCCCAGGTATCAGATGTTCGCGAAGCAAGCGAGTACGCCAAGGGACACCTGGCGGGCAGCATCAATATCGGGCTCGGTGGACAATTCGCTACGTGGGCAGGAACCGTGCTCGACCGGGAAAAGCCGATTATCATCATCGCCGAGCCCGGACGCGAACAAGAGGCAGCATTACGGCTGGGGCGCATTGGGTTTGATCATGTGAGGGGATATCTCCGGGGAGGCATGGAGGCGCTCTCCGGGAGGCCGGATCTGGTATGGCCGACCGAACGTGTGAGCCCTCCGATGCTGGCGGATGAGTTGGCCGGTGCGGACGCACCCCTGATCATCGATGTCAGGAATCCGCGAGAGTGGACGGCCAAGCACCTTGTTGGAAGCATCAACATTCCTCTCAATCATCTGCAGGAGCGGATTGTGGAGGTTCCCCGGGACCGGCGGATTGCTGTGCATTGTGCCGGCGGCTACCGGTCTTCCATTGCAGCAAGCATCCTGCACCACCATGGAATCACGAATCTGATCGAGTTGGCCGGGGGACTGGCTGCGTGGGACTCCGCACAGCTGCCTGTGATGTCAGAAGCCTGACTGGCGCTTCGACCGGCAATCGAACAAAGTGGTGTCAGGACCTCTCGATCTGTAGAATTCCGGAAGCTTCCTAAAACAAGTTACATTACCGGCATGGCCGCCGAGATCGTGAGATAGCTAGTGACTCAGGCTCAGGTTTGGAAAAGTTCTCCGTTCCACATTGAACGAAAGGCAAGTAAAACACCGGGGACAGTTATCTTCCGGCTCTCCGGCCCCTTCACCGCGCGCGACATGTATGGATCGCTCACTCCGGACGAGTTGAGTAATGTGCTTGCTTTCCAGTCGACGCCAGACGAGGAACCGCCGGTGACGAATATCGTCGATCTGACGGATGTTCCTTACATGGACTCTACCGGGCTGGGCATGATTGTCCGGCACTACGTTCGCTGCCAGGGAAAAGGCATCCGGTTGATCCTTGCGGGCCTGAACCCGCGGCTGCTGGAATTGCTAAAACTCACGAAGATGGATGCCGTCCTTCCGACTTGCTCTGCCGTGGAAGAAGCCGAGCAGGCCTGAGCGGTGGGTGAGGTTGAGCGGCCGGACCAAGTGGAAGCCAAACCGAGAGGGAGGCCGGGCCGCGGGGGCTAAAGCCCGAACTATTTTCAAGCAATCAGGGCACGACTTTAGCGGTGCCCTGATACAAAAGCAAAAGGGGCGAATTCCTTGCGGAGACTCGCCCCTATGTCCGAATTTTGAAGATGCGGCTCAGATCCCGCTGCTCCGCAA
Source organism: Acidobacteriaceae bacterium (assembly GCA_035507705.1). Lineage (GTDB taxonomy): Bacteria > Acidobacteriota > Terriglobia > Terriglobales > Acidobacteriaceae > PALSA-350. Next base: position 44,234 of record DATJNV010000047.1, on the reverse strand, counting down.
CTGCCCTCCCGTGATCATGCAGGTCCTGCAAGATGCAGTTCCTTCACGACCCCGTTTGCACACTCACAGTGCAAGCTTACTCTTTTTGTAACGGCTGCCATCACCCGGTTTCCCGGAGACTGCATGAGATTCGTTACCGATTCTCCCGTACGCTAAGTGTTCGCTTTCTTCCTGGAAGATTGCTCTTCCGTTGAGTTGAATAGTAACTCTGATTAGTAAAGAAATCTCACGTCAACTTACATTTTCTTATGTGGAAATAAAGGAGTTAGTGTGGAAATTATCCTGGATCCACCCCTTCACTAACTAAGTTGAAAGAAATGGATCTTAGGAGCCCGGCATAGAAAGCAGTGCACTCCCGAAGCGAACCAATGTGTTTCGCTATGTGCCGCAGAAGGTCCGCAGTACGCATTCTTCCGAACGGGCCGGGGTTGCATATTTCTCGAAGCCCGGCCTGTCTTCAAAGGGATGAACCACCAGATCGAGGAGCTCTTCGAAGGGTTGGAAATCCTGACGGGTGGCGGCAGCATTGAGTGCAGCTTCGACCAGATGGTTGCGGGGAATGAATGCAGGATTCACCTGGCGCATTTCGTTGGCGCGAACCTCAGCCGATATGGGTTCCTGTTCAAGCCGCAGGCGCCATCCGGTTGCCCATGCATCGTAGGCCTCGGGGTCGGCAAACAGCGTACGCACGCCGGCATCGCCTGCAGGCGAGGCTGCAGCATCGCAGAGCCGACGAAACGTGAGCGTGAAGTCAGCCCGGTTGGCAGTCATCCGGCTGAGCAAGTCCTGAGCCATCGCCGCGTCACCCTCCTGGCGAGTGGAGAAGCCTACCTTGCGGCATAGTCCCGCTTCATAAGCCGTGTTCCACTGCGGGGCGAATGCCGCAAGGGCTTCTTTGGCAGAGTCGAGCGCAGCTTCTTCACTTCCCTGCTCCTGCTCTAAAACCGGGAGCAACGACTCGGCGAGGCGTGCCAGATTCCACTGCGCGGCGTGGGGCTGGTTTGCAAACGCATAACGCCCATAGTGGTCGATGGAGCTATACACCTTGACGGGATCGTAAGCCTCCATGAACGCGCATGGTCCGTAGTCGATGGTCTCGCCGGAGATAGAGGTGTTGTCGGTGTTCATGACGCCGTGGATAAAACCGAGATGCATCCATTGCGCCACCAGGCGTGCCTGCCTGGCGATGACGCCGTCGAGGAAAGCACGATATGGGCGGGTCGATTGCCCGGCTTCGGGATAATGCCGGGCAATCGCGAAGTCCGCCAGCCGACGGAGGGCTTCTGTGTCGCCGCGGGCGGCAAAATACTGGAAAGTCCCGACGCGAAGATGGCTGGACGCCACTCGAGTCAACACGGCGCCGGGCAAGACCTCGTCTCGCAGTACACGCTCTCCGGTGGTGACGGCGGCAAGCGCTCGCGTGGTGGGCACTCCCATGGCAGCCATGGCTTCGCTCACGATGTACTCGCGCAGGACGGGACCCAAGGCAGCTCTACCGTCGCCTCCTCGGGAGAACGGCGTTGGGCCTGATCCCTTCAGCTGGATGTCATAGCGCTTGCCGTCACGGCCGACGACTTCTCCCAGAAGATTCGCACGGCCATCCCCGAGTTGAGGGACAAAATGGCCAAACTGGTGGCCGGCATAGGCTTGCGCCAGAGGCTCGGATCCATTTGCCACGCAGTTGCCGGAGAGGATTTCTACTCCCTGCGGACTTTGCAGGGCTTCCGGATCCAAGCCAAGGAAGCGCGCCAATTCGATGTTCACCCTAACCAAGCCAGGAGCTGCGACTTTCGACGGATTCACCCGGGCATAGAAATGTTCCGGCAGGCGCGCATACGTGTTTTCGAAGGGGAAATGAACAGCGGCGCAGGTCAGTTCGGGAGTATCGGCTGCATTCATGGTTTCACTGGGCATGGTGAATTGAGATCGACGAGGAGGAATCGCTCACCAGGTCATCCATTCTCCATTGTATGGATTCTGCGACTCAGCTTCTTTGATGGCTCTGGAGAGTGGTGAGGCATTCTTCGGCGGTTTCTTCGGCAAGAGAAAGACTGTCACTGGCGAAGATGGGTCCCGGCTTTTGGATGGTGGCATAAACGCCGCATCTGGCCTGGTGGTGACGATCCAGCAGCTTCATCAGCTCAAAGAGCGGAGCAGTTCCGAGTGGGTCTTCCGGATCATAGGTGACGAACCGGCAGCGCGGCGCCCGTTCGCGGATCAGGATAGTTGCCGCGGCACCAATGCGAAGAGCCTTACCTACAAATCTATATTCCGTAAAAGGCCCTTCGGGAAGATCCAGGTACAGGTTCGCCCGAAAGCGGCGGGGATCGATTTCCTGGCCCAATTCAGCAGAGAGCGCGCCTACCGTTTGAATCGAGACGAGAGAAAGAGGGCGAACGTCGGTCTGCGGGGAGGAGGCTTGGGTGAGGACGAATTCGTTTGCCTTCTCAGAACGGGTTTGCAGGTAGTCAAGCATGGCATGGGAGTCCACCCGGAGGCGATCTCCACCGGGCACCAACACCTCAACATCTCCGTTGGGACGCAGCATGGGCTGACAACGCAGCATTTCCCGCCGCTCGCTGCCGGTGAGGCGCAGCATACCGGCCGGAGCTCCGGAGCTTTCAAACGCACACAGGCGGTCGCCTTCCAGACCATCCAGGTTCACCCAGGCCTGCTCGATGGCCTCACCCGCCATGCTTTTCACCGGGTAGCGATAGATCGAATGGATGGAACCAAAGGCTGGCATCTCAGAAGCACTTCCTCAAAATAGGTCCCTAGCTCGGTCCGAATTCATGGAAAGAACCAGTTGCCGGCCCGTTCAGGTCTATCCCGACTTGGGGCAAACAAGCATTGGATTCGCGGAAAGCGATAGGGACGCCAGGTGAAATAGCGATCCCGAGTGCGCGGGGAACAAAACTGTGCTCTCGCTCCCCCAGACGACATCGCTCTACTCTCACCGGGAAAAACTGTTACCAAAAAAAGAAGAGCGCCCTTCGGGCGCTCTTGGATTAAGGACTTTTCGAAATGCTACTGGCTGACAGATGTGTTGCCGGCGTCGGCAGCCGGAGCGCTGGTTGGCGTCTCATTGGCTGCCTTTTCAGCAAAGTAGCTGTGCTCCCAGAGGTTTTGGTAGAAGACCCCGGTCAACTCGGCAGCTTTGGGTCCAAAGGTCGGGCGGCCTCCTTCGAGGAAGAACACCGTGACAATACGTCCATGAGACGTGTTGGAAAAAGAGGCGAACCAGCCATAGCGGGTGCCGTTGTTGGAACAAGTGCCAGTCTTACCGAGAACGGGCAGCTCATTGAAGTTGGCGTGCAGAGAGCGTGCGGTACCGTAATCCACTGCTCCTTCCATCCCGGGTGAAACCTCTGGAATCAGTTTGGCGATGTCCAGGGTGCGCTTAACCCGAGGCTCGAAGTTCGCGATAGCCTCTGCAGTGGTCGGATGCTGCAGGTAGTACAACGTCCCGCCGTTGGCAATTGCCGCCACCAGAGCGCCTAACTGCAACGGAGTCATCGAGATGCTCTGACCGAAGGAGCACATCTTGCCGACGCCACCCTCGCTCTCTGGCAATACTTCCTGGGGATAGATGCCGAGTTGCTCGCCGGGAATGTTCCAGCCGGCCAACTCGCCCAATCCGAAGGAATTGGCATAATGGCGTACCCGCTCGAAGCCGAGACGGCGACCAAGGGTCTCAAAGTAAAGGTTGTTGGAGTGAGCCAGAGCCTCGGTCATGTTCATCGAGAAGTGGCCACCCAGGTTCACTGGAGTGTCCTTAGTGACGATGCCTTCTTCCAGTGCAGCCAGCGCGACAGAAACCTTGATGGTTGAGCAAGGCTCAGCACCGCTGGAGAGAGCAAGTTTTTGATTGACCATGGCGAGAATGCGGCCATTGCTGGGATCAATGGCTACGGCCGTTCCATACATGTTGCCCAGCGCATCGATCGCCGCCTGACGAACCACAGGATCCTCACCTGTCGTCACGTCACCCTGGGTGATGTCGTAATTGGCAAACGAGCTGGCGGAAAAATGTTCGTAAGACCGGTGATGGATCAGAACAACCCGGCGCACCTGCCCGGACCGTGTATGTACGTAGACGACTCGCCGTTCGGCGGCCACAGGTTGGCTATGCCGTAGCCGTGCCATGTGCCGGCGAGCACGGGCGCTTTCCTGCACGTGGCTTACATGAGTTCGATGAGTCGGGTGGGATGGGTGCGTAGGACTCGCTGAGGCAGGAACTGCGAACGCCGCGGAGGCCAGACCGAAAGTTAGCAGGGAGTTAAGGGTACGTTGTAGAAGTTGTCTGTTCACCGCGGGATGTCCTCTCAAAACCTTGGCTTTAAAGATGATACGTGCCGCACTACCTCTGGGTACTCAAGTAATTGCCGAGATGGAACCGGGTTCCCATAGCGGCAACCGCGGCCTTAATCCGGAAAGCTGAATCAATTAACCCTAATTTCACATGAATGCTTTCCGCATTTCCATATTCGAACGAACGTTTCTGGATGTCCGTACCACAATTGGGTACGCAATCGTAACGCTAGTGAAAGACGGTCAGTTGACTGGCCGGCGTAGAAACGCCGGTATATCAAGATCTTCCAGCTGTGAGTCAGCCTCGTTACGATGGGGTTTTTCCGCTGGCCGCTCAGGAGTCGGAATCAAGCGGGCATACTCCTCTTCAAAGGGCTCGTCGAAGTTGATGCTGTGATGGACTACCGGAGCCTTGGCAGCCGGGATGGGAGGCTGGGTTTGGGTCTGTCGGGCCTCAGGAGCTTCTTCGATAAGGACGGGTTGGGGATGGTGGTCAAACGGCGGCGGTTCCGCCGCCCTTTCCTTGACCGGAGACGGGGGCGGGGGCGGAGGTGTCTTCCTGGACTCGTAGACCGGGCTAAACTGCTCTTCCTCCAGATCTTCGCTGGCAAAGCGCGGAACGGGTGCCTGGCCCTGGACGGAGACTCGCGGAATCTGCCCCTCCGCAACTGTGGTTTTCTTACGTCCACGCTGATCCTGGCGGAAGCCGGTGGCAATGACGGTGATCTTGACGTTGTCCTTCATACTTTCATCAAGCACCGCGCCGAAAATGATGTTCGCGTCCTCGTGGGCGGCGTTCTGAATCAGGGTTGAGGCAGCGTTTACCTCACTGAGCTTGAGGTTGCTGGAGCCGCTGATGTTGATCAAGATGCCGCGCGCGCCGTCAATCGCACCCGCCTCCAGAAGTGGCGAGGCCATGGCAGCCTGGGCCGCAGCAATGGCGCGATTTTCTCCGCTGCGCACAGCAGTCCCCATCACCGCATAGCCCATACCGGACATCGTGGTCTTCACGTCGGCGAAATCGCGATTGATGATGCCGGGAATGGTGATGATGTCGGAGATGCCCTGCACACCCTGAAGCAGAACGTCATCGGCGACCCGGAAGGACTCGAAGAAGCCTGCATCTTTGGCGACCGCCAGCAATTTCTCGTTGGGGATCACGATCATGGTGTCGACTCCTTCGAGAAGTTCCTCCATGCCGCGTTCCGCTTGCTGCATGCGCCGCTTGCCTTCAAAACTGAAGGGCCGGGTAACCACAGCGACCGTGAGCGCCCCCATTTCGCTGGCGAGGGAGGCAATCACCGGAGCAGCGCCGGTACCGGTGCCGCCGCCCAGGCCCGCGGTGACGAAGACCATGTCCGCCCCTTCCAGGGCCTCGATAATCTTTTCCGAATCTTCGAGGGCAGCTCGGCGGCCCACGTCGGGATTTGCACCCGCGCCCAAACCGCTGGTCAGCTTGACGCCTAACTGAAGCTTAACGGGAGCCTGGGAGAGTTGCAGCGCCTGCACATCGGTATTGGCAACGATGAACTCAACCCCCTCTAACTTGGCAGCGATCATGCGGTTGACGGCGTTGCCGCCACCACCGCCCACGCCTATGACCTTGATCTTCGCTCCGCGCGCGATGTCCTCGTTGTACTGAATGCGGATTTCATCGGAAAGACTCATGGGGTTCTGCTCCATTCTCGTTTGTGGATCGATAGTGGATCGATCTCGTCGTTTTGTTTCGCAATCCTGTCACTATAAACTTCCAGCGAAAATTGCGCGCAGCTTGGCCCGCAGGCCCTGGTCTTCCGCGGCTCGCAATACGCTGGTGCGATGGCTGTAAAGCAGCATGCCGATCGCTGTAGAAAACTCCGGCTGAATCAACTCTTCGGGCATTCTGGAAAGTGGCACAGGATAGCCCAAACGCGCCGGCACACGCAACAGACTTTCTGCGACCTCGAGCAGGCCTGGCAGTCGAGCTCCGCCACCGGTCAGAACGCAGCCGGCGCCCAGTGCTCCAAGAACTCCACCCTGGCGCAAATTTTCACGCAGCATCTGGAAGAGCTCGCGCGCACGCGGCTCGAGAATCTCGCTCAAGGAACGTTGCTTGATCGTGCGAATCGCCTGGCTGTCGTCGGCGATCAATTCGAGCTCGTTCGAAGACGGAACCGCCGTCACAACGCAGTGGCCATAGTCTATCTTAAGGGCCTCCGCCTCCTGAACTGTCATATGCAATCCAAGAGCGAGGTCATTGGTGAAATGGTCGCCACCAACCGGCACGACCGAAGTGTGAGCAACCGCACCTTCGAAGAAAACAACGAACTCTGTCGAGGAAGCCCCGATGTCGATGAGGCAGGCACCAAGCTCGCGCTCGTCAGCCGATACCGTCGCTTCGGCGGCGGCGATGGCCTCGAAAATGGTGTCCGTGACTTCGAGTCCTGCTTTGTTGGCGCAGGTGATAACGCTTTGCGCAGCGCTCGCGGAGCAGGTTGCAATATGCAGATTGACTTCAAGCCGGTTGCCGATCATGCCCACTGGATCGTGAATGCCTTGCTGCTCGTCAAGGATGAACTGTTGCGGCAACAGGTGGAGAATTTCGCGATCCGCAGGCAAAGAAACGGAGCGTGCACGGTCGACGGCAGCGCGCACATCCTCGCGCGTAATCTCGCGCAGGCGGTTTCCAAGACTGATACCACCCTGGCTGTTAACCCCACGCACATGCGGGCCGCCAAGCCCGACAACGCAGCTGGCGATCACAGCATTGGCCATTTGCTCAGCCTCGGTTGCGGCTTGATTGAATACCCGGCTCGCAGGCTGCAGGTCGCTGATCACGCCCTTGCGCATGCCTTCCGCATTCACCACGCTATGAGAGCGGTAGCGCAATGCTCCGTCATGCAGCTCTGCCACCAGCACCCGGATCTTCGAGCTGCCGGCGTCAAGTACTGTGAGTAGGTCTTCGTTTTTTTGGCTCATCTGAGGCCGTCAGCCTTTTGTTTTCGCTGCTTTGGAGGATTTCGCCGCGGCCTTTGCCGCGGAGTGCTTGGCAGGAGTGGAGTGGTGATCGCTATGACCAGCGGAACCCCCTTCATCCGATGAGGATTCAGGGGATTGCTTCATGTCGAGAACAGCCTGATTTTCATAGCGCATATCGACGGAAGCCAGGTGAGGATATTGCTGCCGCCACTCAGGCAGATGCGCTTGATAACTGCGGTAGCGTGCCAGAAAGTCGGTATCTCCGAAGTGCACCTGGATGTCAGATCCCTCGGCCGGCAAAAGAGCCCAGATGTCTTCGGGATCGGAGATGTCGACTTCGCTGAGCTGGGTGGACACCTTGGCGCCGCCGGAGTCGAGGTCGCGAACGAATTGCTGGTAAAGGTGCATGCGCGCGGCCCGCACCGGCAAAGGATCTTTGGCGGAGATTCCAGTCACCACCGGGAAAGAGTAATGCTTCGCAGCCATCGCGGCCGGAGGCAGGTGCAGGATCACGCCATTGGCGTCCACGAGCCCAATAGTGCTGCCCTGGCGGACGAACGCGATTGGGGTACGTTCCACGATCGCGACCCGCAATTGGTCAGGCAGCAGACGCATCACCGTGGCATGTTCTACCCAGGGCAGCTGTTCCAAAGCCGCACGACGACGGCTGAGAGGAACAAAAAAAATGTTGCGGCCGAGATCGGATCCGAAAACAGAGAGAAGCTCGGGCCGCGTCACCTGGCTATTGCCCATGATCTGTATGGAGGTTGAGGAAGCGATGCGGAAACGCGGATCGTCACGGAAAAAGTTACGTATCGCGATCGCCACCAGAAACAATCCGGTGAGCAGGGCGACGGTCAGTGCTGTCGCGATGATCCGGCCGTTGCGGGTTGCGGGGATGAGCCCACGGCGGACAGGAACACGGCGACGGGCCCGCAAGAAGCCGTCGTCTTCGCGATCTGGCGCGCCGCCGCCCGCCGGGTCAACCGGCTTGCGGCGGCGTTCAGGGGAGACATCCTGCGCTGCTCTGGCGCGCGCCGAAGACGTAGCCGCGGGGCGGAGGAATTCTTCCACCGGTTCAACCTCCGCGAATACCGTACGGCTTGCCTGTGAGTCGATGTTTACCACGCCCGAGTGAGGTCGTGAGATTTGCCATCCAAACTATAACGTGGTTTTCCCCGGGATTGTTTGGGCAATTTCAGGGAATCTTAGGGGTATCTTTGTTGGAAAGAGGCGGCGGATAGACCTTGATCCAGTGATTTCGGATTTCTGGTTTAAGTTGTTTGCCTACGGAATTGAAAACGATGAGGTTGGTCTCTTGCTTCGGCATATGGCAATCGATGCAGTTGCTGACCACGGGATGATCTGGCCTGGAGAAAACTGCGGAGCCGGGCTTGTGACAGGCAAGACAGTGCTGGGAAAATTCGGCGAGATTGTGCTGTGCGAGGTGGACATTGTGGCAGGTGAGACAAGTCATCGAGGATTCCAGATAGCAGCGGCTTTGCTTTAGCAGCTCCACTTGATTGCCATGGACATCGAGCGGCGTATCGGGTTCAAGCTTGGGAAGGCTGATGTAATTCTCCAGCGTCTCCCCCGGAAGATACGAGAAAGACGGCACTAGAGGCTGCCCCTGCCCGGCGTGGCACCAGGCGCATAGATCCATTTGCTGGTCGCGGGTAAAGTGGGCCGGGTTCAGTATGGCCGGGTGGGAAGCAGTTTTGGATTGCTCCCGCTCCACGTGTTCCCTTCCCGGACCATGACACTTCTCACATTGGATCCCAAGCTCATAGCCGGTGTGGCTATAGCTGTTCACCGGCGGTGGGGTCGACTGGAAAACGGTCGCGTGACATTCAAGACAGCGAGGAATGATGGGCCGCTCAAAATCGGCAACCCCATCGCGATAGCCGGGACTATTCACCCAGCCCAGCTCTTTCCAATAGGAGACAGGCAGCTGAAAGAGTTGATCACCATCCCAGAACAAGTAGGTTTGGCCCTTTTCGCCGGAGCCAATCACAAAACCGAAGCGCTCCGAACGAGAATTTGCGTTCTGATAAAACGCCCCGTTTCGCGCCTCCATCTGGAAAGTCAGCGACGGATTCGCGGTTTTCAGCAGGTTGTCGCCGGGAGCAAAACTCCCCAGGATGGAGTGCTCGCTGGGCTCACTCGATGTCAGGAAGTGTGCAGTTTGATGAAACGACTCTACCTCTCCGCTGTGACAGGACCGGCAAGCGTCGTCTCCCACGTAATTCTCTTGGGAAGAGGAGTTCGCGGCTGCAGAAAGAGACACAGGCAGCGCCAGCCACAGAAAAAATACGAAAGCTCGATTCACGCCGTTGGGTGGGACCGGTCTTTCGCAGGGGCTCGGGGCCTGACCGCTTCAGTCTCTGGGTGGATGACGTGGCAGTGGGGTATTTGGACGCGTAAACTCCCATGGTTTTCGAGGTGATCACACGGGGCGCAGATATGTTTTCAGCTGCTCGATCCGAGCCCGTCATCCTGAGAGGTTATGAGTTTCGTGAATTCGGTTGTGATTTGTGGCCGGAAAGGCGTGAAAACGGCATCCGCCGGGCAGCATCGTCGAGGTTCCCTCGTCTTCGCTCGGGATAGGCTCTTCGACTTCGCGCCATAACCCATTCGTTATGCAGGCTTTTGCGAGGCGCTTCGCTGCCGGGGCAGCAGGATGACGGCTGTGTGGAGTTATTGAAACATGTTTCAAACATACAGATCTTCAGGATGACTGCGATGTGGAGGCCGAACCTTGACTCGCGGGTAAAAGATTTGATCCCAGCTCAATAGAGCAAGTAAGGTTTTCTTTTCACCTCGAAGTCACGGAGCTGAGCTTGCCAGTCTTCCAGGATGCGTTGCGGGTCACGCCCTGCCGATAGAGCGTCCAGGACGCTTCGATTGGCCAGCAGAGTGGAAATCTTCTGCAAGTGAAACTGGCTGGGATAAAGCTTGTGTAATGCGGCCGCAATCTCCAGCCCCAGTTCGGGCGAATCGATAACGTTACGATTGGTAACGATTAGTCCGACTCCATGGCAGAGCTGATCGGCATAGGGGTAAGGAGCATCCGGCGTGAAGCTCACTGGCACGAAGCGAATTCCAGGTAAAAACCGGGCATTCAGGGCGCGGGCAAGAGCGGGCCCATCAATCCACGGCGCTCCCAGGTGTTCAAAGGGTGTGTCCGTTCCACGGCCGACGGAAATATTACTGGTCTCGATCAGACCAACGGCGGGGTAAACGATTGCCTCGCGCAAACTGCGGAGGTTAGGCGATGGATTGGTCCAGGCGGCTCCGGTGTCGTCGAACCAGTCGCCGCGCTGCCATCCCTTCATCTCGATTACGGTAAGTGGTGCACCGAGCTTGTATTCTCCATTGAGATAGCGCGCAAGCTCGCCCAACGTCATGCCGTGACGAACAGGTATCGGCGCCACATCGACATAACTTTCGCTGCCGGAGTCTGACACTGGGCCCTGTACGAACGAGCCGCCGAGCGGGTCGGGACGGTCCAGGATCACAATCCTGGTGCCGGTTTTGCCTGCCGCTTCCAGAAAGTAGCGAACGACGGTTTCGTAGGTATAGAAACGGACTCCGGCATCCTGGAGGTCGATGACAACGGCATCAAGGCCGCGCAGTGTATCCAGGGATGGTCTTCGTTGCTCACCATAGAGACTGATCACCGGAAGGCCAGTCGTCTCATCCTTGGAATTCTGAATGCCCGGTCTATCGAGCTTGCCTTGAATGCCGTGTTCCGGACTGAAGAGCAGCTTGAGCTGAACCCCAGGAGCTTTGGCGAGCACGTCGATGGTTCTGCGCCCTTGCGCATCGAGCCCGGTTTGATTCGTCAGCAACCCGATGCGCACAGGACCTCCATGCTTCGCGGCAAGCTCCGTCAGGGGCACGAAGCGCTCGTCTTCGAGCACGTTGATTCCCGTCGTAACAGTACCGTTGCGATCCTGCCAGCGACGCTCGCCGGCGATGGATTCGTTGTAACCGGTAAGTTTGGCGATGTCGCTCCCGTCATCGGAGTGTACTTTGACCCAACGGGCAACGGCATTCGCGACCTGGCCGCGGATCGCGTTAATCCCTGTGGGTCCGTTGGGGTAAACAGCATTGGACATGAGGATCACGTAGGTATCGCTGGTCGGATCCATCCAGATGGAGGTGCCGGTAAATCCGGTATGGCCGAAAGAGCCGACGGGAAACAACTCGCCGCGGTTGCTGGAAAACGGCGATTCGATATCCCAGCCGAGGCCACGAAGCGCTGTACCGGTGGCCGGCTGTTCGGGCACCGTCATTTTTTCGAGGGTGAGCCGCTGTAGCGGGAAGTTGCTCGGCCGCCCGGCAAGCCGGTCCAGCAGATTCTGGGCATAGACAGCGACGTCGCCCGCAGTGCTGAACAATCCCGCATGACCGGCAACTCCTCCCATGCGGCGGGAGGTTGGATCATGCACCACTCCGCGAAGCAACACACCGTGCTCATATTGCGTGGGAGCAATGCGGCTGCGCCAGCTCTCCGGAGGCAGAAAGCGCATGTACTCTACCCCCAATGGTTGCGCGATGTATTTGAGCTGGTATTGGTCCAGCGTCATGCCCGACAGCTTCTCAACCAGCGCGCCGAGAACGATGAAGTTGATGTCGCTGTAGCGGAATTCGACTCCGGGAGCCGTAACCGGAACTGCGGCAAAGGCGCGGCGAAGCCCTTCTTCCTTGCCTTCCCACGTATCTTCCAGCGAAACATCGGGAGGTAGGCCGGAATAATGCGTGAGCAACTGGCGGATGGTGATGTCCTGCTTGCCGTTGGCAGCGAACTGGGGCAGATACTCCGCAACGGGGTCATTCAATCGAAAGAGTCCCTGCTCGTAAAGCTGCATGACGGCCGGCGCGGTGGCCAGAACCTTGGTCAGGGAGGCGCAATCGAACACGGTGTCTTCGGTCATCGGCTCAGCCGGGTTCAGGGATTTGTTGCCATATGCCTTCTCGAAAATGATGCGGCCGTCGTGACCCGCGATCACCACGGCCCCGGGAAACTTCCTGGCTGCGATGCCCCCTTCCACAATGCGGTCGATCTGGTGGAACTCCGCGTCCTCCGCGTTGAGGTGGCAGGCGAAGAGAACGAGGATCAAAGCGGCGATATATCTCTTGCCGGGCAACAATTTGCTCATAATCCATCCGAGTACAAAGGTCAGCAGGGACCCGATCAGCACAAACCAGGTCCAGGCAATCTTGGGTAAAAATGCGGGTTGCTTCCACAGCAGGATGTTGGCAGCAAGGCCGCCGATCATGCCGATCATGGCTCCCGGTTCCGTTGCGCTCCTGGTAAGAGTACCGAGCAGGAAAACGCCCAAAAGCGCGCCGTACGCTACTGAGGCTATCGACAATCCAACTTCCACCACGTGGCCTCCCCCGCGGGAGAGGAGTGCAAGCGCGAACAAAAGAAGCGCCCAGAAGAACGTCATCGCGCGCGATAGACGGGCGCGCTCCTGTTCGCTCGCGCTGGGTTTCCACGCCATGTAGAAATCCACCATGCTGCTGGAGCTGAGCGAATTCACGGCAGCACTGAGGTTAGACATCGCGGCCGCCAGAATGGCTGCCACGAGGAGCCCGGCAACTCCGTGTGGCAGCTCGTTCACGATAAATGATGGAAAGACGCGGTCCGGTCCACCTCCTGGAGCGCCATGGGTCACATTACCGTAGAAATAGTAGAGGCCGGTGCCGATGGCCAGAAAGAGCGCGAACTGCACCAGGATCACCAGGCCGCTCGAGAGCAGGGCGATGCGCGAGTCGCGCAGATTCTTTGCTGCTAACAAACGTTGGACCATGAGCTGATCGGTGCCATGGCTGGCCATGGTTAGAAAACATCCTCCAATCAGGCCCGCCCAGAAAGTGTAGGTCTGGCTCAGGCTCAACGCGAAATGGAAGATGGTGATTTTGCCGGCGACTGAAGCCATTCCATGAATGGCCGGCCAGCCGCCCGGGATTCGATGACCCAGTACAATCACTGCTAAGACCGTGCCCGCCAGGTACAAGCCCATCTGCACCACATCGGTCCAGATGACGGCGGCCATTCCGCCTTCGAGGGTGTACAGCAGAGTAAGGGCGACGATGATGGCGATGGAAACGACATCGCCGGTGCCGATCGCGATGCCCACCACGATGGAGACTGCAAACACACGCACGCCTTCGGCCGCGGCCCGCAGAAATAAGAAGAGAAAAGCCGTGAGCCGATGCAGGCGCGGTCCGAAACGTTGGCCGATCACTTCGTAGGCGGTGAGCAATTCACCGCGAAAATAGCGCGGCAGAAAGATAATGCACACGACAATCCGGCCCAGAAGGTAACCGAGAACGATCTCGAGAAAACCCCAGTCTCCGGTGTAGGCCAGGCCGGGCACGCTGATGATGGTCAGGGTGCTGGTTTCCGCAGCCACGATGGAGAGCGCGATGGCCCACCACGGGATCCTGCGGTCAGCCAGAAAGTAGTTTTTCAGCGAGCGGTCTTTGCTGCGAAAGCGCAGCCCGAAGAGAGTGATGCCTGCGAGGTAGATGGCTACGAGCGAGAGGTCGAGGGAGCTCAGCCTATGCATTCCGCCTCAGGGAAACAAACTGCAGATCTCTCCACTCCGCTAGGCGGAATTGTCATCTCGACCGGAGCGTTGCGAAGTGCGGAGATCTGCGGTTTCTTTGCGTGCGGCATCCTTCAGCCCTTCTCGACAGCTTTCCCCTCGCCCTCCGTGAGGGTGATGTATTTATCGATGGGCAGCCCAGTGAATCTTTCTGTTTTCCCGCTGGGCTCGGGCCACTTGATTTCCACCCAGTCGATTTTCGTCCGCGAGCCCAACCCCAGTACGATGCGCGGATCGTGCGACGACAAGTAACTTCCTCCACCGACCTTGGTTCTGCTGCGTTTCAGATCTCCGGACTGGTAGGTGATGCGGGCGCCGACGGCGTCGCGGTTTGCTTTCTTGCCCACCAGCCTGATTCCCAGCCAGTGGCTGCCCTGGGCCGCGGTGTTGCGCAGTAACAGCGGCGCGGCGTCGTTTACCGAGACCAGCACATCTACAGCGCCATCGTTGTTGAAGTCACCAATGGCCAGGCCGCGGGAAGAGAAATCCCTGGCAAAGAGAGGTCCACTCTCCGCGCTGACATTCCGTAGCGTCTTGCCATCACTATGGAACAGCATGAGCGGCTCGCGGTAAGTCACATCTTTCTGCATGGTCTCGATCATGTCATCAGGGTTTCCGTTGGCCAAAAACAGGTCGAGATTCCCGTCGTTGTCATAATCGAAAAACTTCAATCCCCATCCGCTCATCAAGCGGGTCGCCGCGCCTATGGCTGTCGAGTTGGCTTGATCATCAAACGTTTCGTCGTGATTGTTTTGGTAGAGCGAGAATCGTTCGTGGTCAATGTTAGCCACGAACAGATCCATCCAGCCGTCCTGATTGACGTCTGCTGCATCGACGCCCATGCCGGAACGGGGGCGGCCGGTTTCACTGAAGCCCACGCCGGCCAGCGCCGCGATCTCGTCGAACTTGCCGTTACCACGGTTCATGTAGAGGAAATTCTGCACGGTGTCGTTGGCAACGAAAAGGTCCATCCTGCCGTCATTGTTGAGGTCAGCGGCCACGACACCCCAGGCCTTTCCCAGGTGGGAGGCGATACCGGAAGATTTGCTCACATCGGTAAATGTTCCGTCGCCATTGTTGTGAAACAACCAACTCGCCGATGGCTTGTACAGAGTGGGGATGCAATAGCCCGGCTTGTTATAGGCAACACAGGGTAGACTCGCTTCCTTGCTGAATTGAACGAAGTTACACACAAAGAGGTCGAGGCGGCCATCATTGTCGTAGTCGAACCAGACCGCACTCGAGCCCCACCCTGGAGCTGCAACTCCCGCCTTTTCCGTCACGTCGGTGAAGGTTCCGTCACCGTTATTGTGATAAAGGATGCTTCTCCCATACTGGGTTACGTAGAGATCGGGAAAGCCGTCACCGTCATAGTCACCAACTGTGACCCCTTGGCCGTAGCCTCCGGCCGCAACGCCGGCCTTCTCGGTTACGTCGGTAAAGGTACCGTCGCGATTGTTGCGATAGAGCGCGTTGCGCAACGGCGGATTTGGATTGTAGAAGTCACACTTGCCGCTGTTGACGAGGTAGATGTCCATCCAGCCGTCGTTGTCGTAATCCAGGAAGGCGCAGCCGGCGCCGGTAGTCTCGGGCAGGTATTTTTGGGGCGACTTGCCGGCGGTATGTACCCAGGTAATGTGACTGGAAGAAGCGGGGACTTGTTCGAAGGGATAGGCTGCGGTGGCGTGGGCCAAGCGCGGCACGGCGGCACACATACCCGAGCCGGCGAGGGTCCAAAAAAAGCGGCGGCGGGTTAAACCTGTCATCACTGCGGCGGCTGGGCTCCCGCTCCGGGTGCGGAGGTCTTCTGCTGAAGAGCGAACTCACGCTCCGCATCTTCCTTGCGGCCTGTACGCGCGTAGGCAGTCGCCAGGCTGTAGTGGCCTGCGGGGTTGCCGGGTTCCAGTTTGACGGCTTTTTCCAGAGGCGAAACTGCTTCCGTGTAATTCTTTTGCTCCAGCAGCGACATGCCTAGTCCGAGATACGCGTCCCCAAAATTGGGATCAAGTGCGGTCGCCTTGGAGAAGTGCTTGACCGCTTCCGGCAAATCCTGCGCCTGCCGGGCAAGTTCTCCAAGGACGTATTCCGCGCCCGCATTGGCGGGATCGATTTCCAACTCCTGCTGCAGTTCCTTCTTGGCCTGCTCGGCAAAATCAGCAGGCGGATGCGGCCTCGACAGGATGAGGCGCGCGAGCCGAAAATGAATGCCCGGATAGTGCGGATTCTTTTCCAGAATCTTGCGGTAGTCCTTTTCCGCTTCGTCCCACTTGCCCTGCTGCTCACTTGCATCCGCGTCCATCTCCAGGCCGGGGATCGAAGTGGGCGCACTGACTGCCAACTCCTGGGCGGCGCGAGAGGACAAATCGGAGTAGGCATGGGTCAGAACATAGAGGACTTCTGGATCATGAGGAAACTGCCGGCTCAGGATCTTCAGAAAGTCCAGAAGCACATCCGGCTGCTGCAACGCGGTGGCACAGCGGACGCCATCCAGACTCACGCGCTTCTGCAGGTCTTTATCGGTAATGCGGGCGGCCGTCTTCGTAAGCTGCGGAAGTGCTTCCTGGCAGTGCCCACTTTCCGCTAATGATGCAGCATGCTGTGCAGCGGCGGAGGGTACACCCGCCGCTTTGCCGGCAACCTGCCCGGAAGCGGGAAGCGCAGCCGCGAAAGATAAGCAGAGAGAGAAGACCAGGTTCGTGAATCGAAGCTGCATTTTCGGTGACAAGAGAAAAGGGGCAGACGCCGTGTTGATAGCGTCTGCCCCTGAGTTTATCAGGCGCAGCTAATAGTAGAACTTAAGCGCGAACTGTATATTCCTTGCAGGTTGCGAGGTGTTGATCAATCCGAAGGTTGAACTGGGGAAGTTTGTATTGGGGTGGCCCAACTGAACGTTGTTGAATGCATTCAGGAAGTCGCCCCGGAACTGGAAGTACTTGCCCTCGGTGACGTGAAAGACCTTCATTACCCCGATATCGGTATCGGAATAACCCGCTCCCGTTTGCGGTCCCTGAAGCGGGCAGTTGCCGAAGGTCCCGATAGCCGGTTCAGAATATCCGGACGCGCTCAAGTACTGATATCCCTGGAAAGCCCCATTGTTTACGAAGGGATGGCGACCGAACGTTTGCATCTGGTTCGGATCGCAGTTCGGACGAGGTCCACGGCCGCCGGTGTTGGAGGTGTCCGTCGCTTCGTACACCGCCAGCGGGAAACCGCTGTGGAGATTAACGATTGCGGAACCCTGCCAGCCGCCTACAACGGCGTTGACTACCGAATTCATGTTCGAACCGATCGCCTTCCCCTTGCCGATCGGCAGATCGTAGGTACCGTAGGCAGAGAGAATATTCCTCGAGTCAAAGTAGCAGCTCGCGTAGTCAGCATGCGGATCGTACAGATTCTGGTAGTACGGGGAACCCGGTGTGGCTTGCGTAGCCGAGCCCCACGAGCCATAGTAACCGCTGTTGTTCGACATGCAATGAGACCAGGTGTAGGCCACCTGTCCCTCGAGGCCGTTCGAAATGCGCTTCTGCAAAACAGCCTGCAGCGCATGATAGGTTTGGAAGCCTCCGCTGGAGGTTCCGGAGACCGTTGAGATGTCCGCCAGCAAAGCAGGATTACCCTGGAAGTAAAGCCCTGGAGTGGGAACGCCGTTCGTCAGGGTCAGCTGCGAGTAAGGAGTGGGCACGATCAAGTGCGTTCCGTGATCGCCTACATAACCGGCCTGGAAAGTCGTGGTTGAGTTGATTTCGCTCTGGACGGTCATGTTCCATTCCTGATTCATCTCAGGGTAGATCTTGGGTGCCCAGACGTACATGATCGCGCCGGCGAACGGATCAGACGCGACTGCACCTCCTGGACCTGACTGTGTCTGAACGGTCGGCGTACTGTAAACGGCAGAAACCTCCGTAGGAGTAAAGGGAGGGTTACGAGCAAGACGGAGATTGGTGCCCGTTCCTTCCAGGTACGAAGAGATGGTGTAGGCTCCGCGCAAAACTGTCTTTCCCTCGAGCCATGCTGGCGACCAGGCGAAGCCTACGCGGGGCTGAAAGTCGTACAAGCCGTAGGGGGAATTGTAAAGTGCACGGCTGTTGCCATCGACACCGGCATACTCAATCTGCCCGCTGATCAGGTTCAGGTTGTCCTGGCGGTTGTTTAGCTCCACCCAGGGCGTGCTCGCTTCGTAGCGGAGGCCGAGATTCAGAGTCAGAGTCGGGGTGATGCGCCAGTCATCCTGACCGTACCCGCCAAAGCGCCATGCCATCTGGTGCCAGGTACCTCCGGTGCTGACGCCTTTTCCGGTCGCAACTGGGTAGCCAGTGAAGAAGTCGCTGGCCGGGTCGCCGCTGAATGAACCGCCAAAGAGGATCGAACCGTATTCACCACTGTTGCCGCTATAGAAGGTGTTCAAACGGAACCGCCACATCTGGAAGCCGGTCTTGAATACATGTTTACCGCGAGTGATGGTGACACCATCGTCGAATTGAATGACGGTATCGTTGAAATTCTGATTCACGACATTGTTACCGACGTTACTCAGCGTTCCGTTGCCAGGAGCCGGGGCCGTGCCGCCGCCAAAGCCCAGGAGTAACAGGCCGGGACCGGCAGTATTCGCATTTGCAATGCCAAGCTCCGTTCCAAGGTTGCCGATGCTCGGAATAAATGCCGTATCCGTGATAATTCCGATCCACGAGGCGCCAAAACGAGCTTCGTTCAATATGTTGGGGCCGAACGTGTGGGTCCACGTCCCGACAGCATTGTGGACCGGGGCATGTTCGGCGCTATTGGCCAAAATCGCCAGCGAGTTAGTCGAAGGATCATTTTGATATTCCTGCGCCCAGCGGGCGCTGAGACGATCCTTTTGCGTTATGTTCCAGTCGATCTTGGCATCGCCCTGATCGGCGTTGAACGCCGAGTTGGTCTGGTTGATCGCGTTGTTGGTGACGTTACTGTTAATCGGTGTCGGATAGTACTTAGACGCAAACAGAGCCGCGGCCACGGCGTTTTCTTGCGACATTGGAATCTGATTGTTGACGTACGGCACACCCGTGATTGGGTTTTTCAGCTGAGTCGAAAGCTGCGAAAAATCACCATTGCGTTCAGCATTCGTGAAGACGGTTATGAAGTTGCTGGTGGTCGGGTGGTCGAAACGCTGCCCCTGATAGTCGACAAAGAAGAACAGCTTGTCCTTCCAGATCGGGCCGCCAAGCGTGCCACCGAACATGTTCCAACGAAGCGTTCCCCTCGGCAGGAAATTCCCCGGCCCACCGAACTTGTTTTCCCACTGGTTGGCATTGAGCACGTCGTTGCGGAAGAATTCCCAGACATCGCCATGAAACTGGTTGGTGCCCGATTTGATCGAGGCGTTGATGATACCGCCAGAGAAGTTTCCGAACTCCGCAGGTGCATTGGAGGTAATCAGGTTGAATTCCTGAATCGCATCAGGGGAGGGCGTATAACCTAACTGATTTTCCGAGGTCTGGTTGTTATCCATCCCGTCCAGGATGAAGTTGTCTGACTGCTCACGATGTCCGTCGATGGACGGGCGACCGCCGCTCGCGGTGTTGTCACCGTTGTTGAAGGTGGAGTTATCCGGGGTGATACTCCCAGGCGCCAGCAGTGTGAGTTCCACGTAGTTGCGTGTGGCCAGCGGGATGCCAACGATCGTATTGGCATCGATCAGGGTGCTGACCTGCGTAGTGTCCGACTGTAACTGCGGCGCTTCGGACGAGACCTGAACGGTGTTGGTGACCGCGCCCACCTTCATCTTGAACTCAAGACGCGCTCTCTGATTGAGCACGAGAGTGAGGGGCGGCAGAACTTCGGTATCGAAGCCTGGTGATTCTGCTTTCACCTCATAGGTGCCGATGGGAAGGTTGTTGAAATTGAAAACCCCGCCATTGCTGGATTTGGCGGTGAACGTCGTCCCGCGCTCCGTGTCCCTGGCGGTGACCGTGGCGCCATCCAACACAGCTCCTGAAGCATCCTCAACGGTGCCGGTGATGCTGGCTGTGATTTGCTGAGCAAACGCGGACGGGCTGAGGCTGCAAAGCCCCAGTACCATTACGAGGGCTAAGCCCCATAAGGTGACTCTTTTCATACTCGCCTCCAAAACCAAACAAATGTCGAACGGGGCCCGACAGGAAAACGTGGCAACTCTTAAAACAGGCTGCTCTTCCACCGAGGATTTACTTCAGTGACCGTAATATATCCACAGGTTGAAGGGAATGCAAGCATGATTGTTGAGGAAAAAACTTTTTTTTGATCTACCGTTCAAGTTCGGCAAACGAACGAAAACAGCTAATGACTCCGTCTATGGACGCTTGATCAGCAGCGTGGCGGGCTATCAAGGAGCCGGCGCCAGTTCTTCAACCAGAATGCTGGAAATCTTGGCGATGAGCAGATTGCCTGGATTGTCGACTCCATAGTCGACCTCGGGTATGCCGTTAACAGTGATCGAAATTGCGACAGGTCCGTTCTTGGAGTAAACGAGGGCAACAGAACTTCGAAGGTGGTCAAGAGCTCCGGACTTGCTGGCGACGACCGTATTCTTCATATCCCGGCCCACACCCTGGAGGTCGCGTTGCCGCTTCATCACGCGGAGCATTTCCTGAGAAGCGTCTTTTGAGACCAATTCCCCGCGATAGAGCTTTTCCATCAGAATGACCATGTCACGCGGGCAACTTCTGCCGGTACCCCACTTCTCATTGCCGGGTTTTCGGCCTTCGGCGGTCACGCCTTGCGGCTCGAGCCTCGTTTTGGCATTCGGGAAGATTTTGGGCTGCATGATTTGCCGCATCACAGCAGTTTGCTTGAGCCCCAGTTCGGTCATCCGGTGATTGACCGCGTCGCCGCCGATCCTGCCCAGGATCATGTTCGTGGCCGTGTTGTCGCTGACCACGATCATCACGTGCATGAGGTCACGGATGGGGAAGAGGTCCCCTCCAGAAAACTCCGTCAGTATGCCGCTACCGGAGACTTTGTCCTCGTCTGTGAGCTCAAGTTTTTGATTCCAGTCGAGCTTGCGCTCCTGCGCTTCGGCAAACAGCTCGACCATGATGGGAACCTTGATCGTACTCGCCGTAGGGACAGGATCATCCGCCCGGAGGGAATAGCTGGCCCCGGTATCGAGATTTTTGGCATAGAGGCTGACCTGACCGGGAAAGCCCTTGATTGCCTCCTGAATTTGGTGGTCCAGGGCAACACTACCTTCGGTCACGTTACTTTTGGTTTGTGCGATCGCTCCAGCCTGGAGTCCCAAAACGAGAAGGCAGATCAGAAAAATAAAACGGATGATCCTCATCAAAGAATCATTTCACGAGCATCTGATTCAGCCTGCGGCAAGTTAAGGAGGAATGCACCGATTTCCAACACAGGTTTCTCACCCTCCACGTCGCGTCATCCTTCCTGCCCCGGCATGCCGTGGGAGCGCAGCGTCTCATAAACCTCGAATAACGAAGGGCTTGGAGTGCGGAGTCGAAGAGCCTGTCCGGGGCAAGGCCGTGGGAAACCCATGCGATTGGCAGATGCTTTTGAGAGCTTTCTGCCCACGAACTCCAAGCGTACTTAAAGACCCCCAGCCGGGCGAAGCCCGACCTGCCGTTCTTGTCGCGGCAAGCCGTGGAGCGTGCCTTGGCAGGATCTCAAGGTTCTCTCTCGATGGCTGACAGACCGGTTTGTTAACGGCTGAATCGCAGGGACCCAGGATTTCAATCCTGGGAAATTTTCAGTCGTCCCCTTCGGGACTCAAAGGATTATGGCCTGCGAGTCCTCTTTGTGGCACTTTGGCACCGCAAACCATCCTCAAATCTCGATTTCGCCCTGTAGATAAAAGACGCAGGAACCCTCCAACTCCACCCGATCTCCTTTGAGCCGGCAGAGCACTTCCCCTCCCCGTGGGGAGCACTGGAAAGCGCGAAAGGCTGTCTTGCCCAGCCGTTGGGCCCAGAACGGAGTCAGCATGCAGTGGGCGGCGCCTGTGACCGGATCCTCGGGAATGCCCTTGGCGGGAGCGAAGTAGCGGCTCAAGAAGTCGTACTTGTCCTCTCCGGGCGAAGTCACGATCAGACCCGGGCGGTCGAGACGAACGACGGCCGCCATGTCGGGAGTCAAGTCACGCAAGGCCTTTGCCGTCTCCAGCAGAGCAAGATAGTTGAAGCTGTTCCCATAGACTTCCGCCGGCGTCACGCCCAATGCTTCCGCCAGTCCTTTTGGCGGCCCGATGCGGACGGAAGGGCGAGCCGGAAAATCCATGACGTAGCCCGCGCCGATGCGGCTCACCTTAAGCGGTCCGCTCGCGGATTGGAAGACCACCTGAGTGCGTCCGGGATCGAGCCGCTCCATGACCACCGCCGCGCTGGCGAGCGTGGCATGGCCGCACAGAGGGACCTCGGTTGCGGGGGTAAACCAGCGCAACCGATAGCCGCCGTCTTGAGGCACGAGAAACGCTGTCTCGGCAAGATTATTTTCAGCAGCGACTGCCTGCAGAACTTCATCGCCCGGGTAGACATCCAAAGGTACGACGGCAGCAGGATTTCCTGCGAACCGGCGGTTGGTGAAGGCATCGACCTGAAAAATGGGAGCGCGCATAACCAATCATCTTAGATTGGCAACCGGACAGGCCAGCCGAATTGGCACCTCGCGACAGAAACTGGCCTTGCCGCGCTAGTCGCGAAAGCGAGATGCTGTTCTTAGGGCAGATGGAAGAACGTAAACAGAATGATAGCCCGGCGCTTGAGCAGCCTTCCCCAGAGGTACAACATCCAGACGCAGTCTCTGGATCGGCTCCCGACGTAGCGGCCACCGACAAGGTGTTCAATGCCGCGCCTGAACCGGCGCCCGACGCGTTGGCCGCTGAAGCAACGTCTGCGGCCGCTCCGGCCGAAACGCCGCCTCCGCCGGTTTCGGCAACGATTCGCTTGGACAAGAAGCATCCGCTCGCGATCCGCTGGATGCACTGGGTCAATTTCCCCGTGCTGTTCACCATGATCTGGAGCGGCCTGCTCATTTATTGGAACGATTCCGACAACGCGTACCATCACCCGCACGCTGTGTACCGAGTAGGGCTGGGACCCTTTACGCTGTTCCGGTTTTTTCCGCCGTGGTTCTGGAAGGCGATGGATGCCCCGTATCACGTGACCAAAGGGCTGGGATACCACTTCTTCTTCATGTGGATCTTCGCCATCAACGGCTTTCTCTATGTTCTGTACACCGTCCTTTCCGGCGAATGGCGCTTTGTGGTGCCCGATAAAAAGAGCTTGAAGGAAGCAATCCTGGTTACGCTGAAGGACCTGCACCTGAGCAAATACCTTCCGCCGCAGACCAAGTACAACGGCGCGCAAAAAATTGCCTACACCTCTGTAATTTTGATGGGCGCCGGGAGTCTCATTACTGGCCTCTCCATCTACAAGCCGACCCAGGCGCACTGGCTGACGACGCTTCTGGGCGGATACGAGATGGCACGGTGGGAACACTTTCTGCTCACAATGGGATTCTGTGCGTTCTTTGTGATCCACGTGACCCAGGTGGTGCTGGCGGGCTGGAACAATTTCCGCAGCATGGTGAGCGGGTTGGAAGTGAAATCAGTCCAGGAACCGTCACTCGAGGCAGAAAGAAAGAGTTGGGGATGAGTGAGCTCGATGACCAACGGGCCGAGCAGAAAGCAGCGGACGAAGCAGTGCGGCGAAAAAGCCGCAAGCACACGCGCCGCAGCTTCGCCGTAGCCGCGGCAGCCGTCGCGGCCGGATGGGGAATCCACGAATGGATCGACCGTAGTCCGCGGCTCAGTATGCAACCGGAGCCGTTCCGAAAAGCCTTTCAGTTCAATGCAGGTCTGTCACGCGCGGTTTTCGACGACCGGGCGCTGGCGCCGACCTACTCGCTGAAACGAGCCGTAGACCTGCGAGTAAACGGGGTGTATGGCCTGAAGCAGGCCCTGGTTCCGGCAAGCTGGCGGCTGCAGGTCACGGGGGTGGCGAACGCGCGAGGTTATCCGCAATACACCCCGGACGTCACGGCCTGGGAATATCGATACTCGGATGAGAAGACAAAAGAGGACCAAGGTCACGATACAAAAGTGGCCCCGAGCGCCGATACGGCGGAGAAGATGGCGCCAAAATCGATGGTCGCCATCGAAAAAATCCGTCAGGAGCGGACAAGACGGATGCCTCGCGGGCTGGAAGAAGCCGGCGAGAGCCGATCGACATTGCCCATCGGGACCCCGGGTCTGCTACTCACGCTGGACGATATCGTGAAGCTTCCGAAACATGACCTGGTTACGCAATTCAAGTGTATCGAGGGCTGGAGCCAGATTGTGCACTGGACCGGCGTGCGCATGTCGGATTTCATCGCTGCTTACCCGCCACAAAAGCGGCCTGATGGCAGCTTACCGCGCTATGTGTACCTGGAGACGCCGAACGGCGACTACTATGTCGGTTACGATATGCACGTCTGCATGCACCCGCAGACACTGTTAGTAACCGAGATGAGCGGCAGCCCACTCACCCAGTATCATGGAGCGCCGCTGCGACTCCACGCACCGACCAAATACGGCTATAAGCAGATCAAGCGTATCGGCCTCATCGCGTATATGGATGAGAAGCCCGACGACTACTGGACCAAGCTGGGCTACGACTGGTACGCAGGTCTTTGAGGTGGCTACCAGACAAATAGCGCATCGCACACCTCTTTCAACGGCAAAAGGTGAGTTGCTTCTGGAGCAGGTGGCAAGAGATCTGGAACAGCAGATTGCTCTCGGGCGGTTGCTGCCCGGCGACCGCCTGCCCAGTGAACGAACACTCGCAGCCCAGCTTGGCCTGAGCCGCAATACGGTAACCGCAGCTTATCGGTTGCTGGAGAAGCGCGAAGCCATTCGCCGCGTTCCGCAACGTGGGGCCTTCGTTCGCCCAGCCGGACCGATCGAAAATCCGATTGACTGGAGCAGCAGGATATCGCGGCAGGCGCACCTGCTGGATGAGCCGGTCCTGGACATGCTGGCGCAAAGCCGGTTGACGAATCTGCGCTACCGGCTTTCGGCAGGAACTCCTGCGCTGGGATGCTTTCCCATGGGACCTTTCCGCAGGGCGCTCCACGACGTGCTCAACAAAGAGGGCGTGCAGACGCTGGCGATTGCGCCCACAGAGGGCCAGCCACGTCTGCGCCGCGCGATTGCCGCATGGGACGGGGCGGAGAGCAGCCACGTCCTGGTCGTCGCTGGAGCCCAGGAAGGCATCGACCTTCTGGCGCGATGCCTGGTGGAACCCGGGGATCGGGTGATCGTCGATCGGCCGACCTACCCAGGGGCCATCCAGGCGTTTCAAGCGGCTGGGGCACAGCTGGTGGAGTGGGACACGAAGGAGTGGTCGGCAAAAGCGCTGGAGCGGCTGTTGATTGCCAGCCGCCCCAAGCTCATCTTTACTATGCCCACCTTCCATAATCCGACCGCGCGCACCATGGAGGAAGACCAGCGCACGAAATTGCTCAACCTGGCTGCACGTTATCGCGTGCCTGTCATCGAGAATGACGTCTACTCCCGAACCCGTCTTCAAGGATCCATTCCGCCGTCTCTCTACCGGATGGACAAGCACAACATCGTGATCTATCTAAGCACGTTTTCCAAGGTGCTCGCCCCGGGTTTGCGCGTGGGTTGGATCGCGGCTCCTCCGCATATGGTTAAGCAACTTTCACTGGTCAAAATGCGGGCCAGCCTGTTTACCGAGGGCCTGCTGCAACTCACCCTGGCCACGTTGCTGGAGAACGGAATATTCGAGGAGCATTTGCCGCGATTGCAAAGGACACATGCGGCGTTACAAAAGATTGCTGTCGACGCCTTGCGGCTAAATTTCGCTGGTGACGAACTTGAATTCTCTGTTCCGCAAGGCGGGCTATATATCTGGTGCCGATGGCGGCGGCCCATCGATATGGAGGCCGTCCTGCTGGAGGCACAGCAGAAGGGAGCAAGCGTGGCTCCAGGACGGGCGTTTTTTGCCGGCGCGCCAGACGAGAACTGCTTTCGCATCTGCTTCACTGCATGCTCCGAGCGTGACCTGCCGGATGCAATTCGTTTACTGGCGGACGCGTTTCATGCCGCCGGAGATCCGTCCGATCGTTAGGTTTTGGCGAGCGCTTCCAGGACCATCGGGGCGGCTTGGGAAACGCTCCCGGCACCGAGAGTGAGGATGACGTCACCTTCGCCCGCCTGAGCTACAGTCCGGCTCACGGCCTCATCGAAGGACGAGGCATACTGAACTTCCTTGCGGCCGACGGCCCGTACCAGCGCAGGAGCGTCTATGCCCTCAATGGGCTCTTCACTAGCGGCATAGATATCGAGGACCTGGACGGTATCGGCATCATCGAATGCCGTCCCAAACTCCGCCATCAGATCGCGTGTCCGCGTATAGCGATGCGGCTGAAAGATGAGGTGTACGTGACGATAGCCCGACTCCCGGGCTGCGTTCAGAGTGGCGCGAATTTCGGTAGGATGATGGCCGTAGTCGTCTACGACGCTGACTCCGCGGACGGTCCCTTTGAGTTGAAAGCGCCTATCCACCCCACGGAAGTCGTGGAGCGCATGGACGATGTGTTCACAGGAGACGTCGAGCTGGGTACCAATGGCTATCGCGGCGGTTGCGTTGAGCACGTTGTGGCTGCCGGGCACATTCAGGGAAAAGGGCCCGAGCACCACGCCGCCGGCAACCACTTCGAAACGGGAGCGCACTTCTTCCGTTGGAGGAAGCATGCGCAGGACGTAGTCCGCTGTAGGTGAGGTGCCATAGGTAAATACCCGCCTTTGCACCCGCGGGAGTAACGCCGCCAACTGTGGATTGTCGATACACGCGGTGCAGGCGCCATAGAACGGAACCCGCTCCATGAACTCGAGAAACGCGGACTCTACGTCTTCCATGTCACGGTAGCAATCCATGTGCTCCCGGTCGAGATTGGTCACGACGGAAAGGATCGGGGAGAGTTTCAGGAACGACCGATCGCTCTCGTCGGCTTCGGCGACCAGGTATTGCGATTTTCCCAAGCGGGCATTGGAACCCATGGCATCCACGCGCCCGCCGACGACGACGGTCGGGTCAAGGCCGCCGGCGGCCAGGACAGTTGCGATCATGGAAGTTGTGGTGGTCTTGCCATGCATCCCGGCAATCGCGATTCCGTACTTCAGCCGCATGAGCTCGGCCAGCATCTCGGCCCGCTGAATGACGGGGATTTTGCGGTGCCGCGCCTCGATAACCTCGGGATTTTGTTCATTGACCGCGGAGCTGGTCACCACGACTCCAGAGCCGACCACATTGGCCGCGGCGTGCCCTTTGAAGACGGTCGCACCCATTGTCCCGAGGCGGTCCGTAATGCTCGACTGGCGCAGATCGGAGCCGGAGACGGCATAGCCGAGAGTTAGCAGAATCTCCGCGATGCCGCTCATTCCAATGCCGCCAACGCCAATGAAATGAACGCGTTGCGCTTTCGCGAACATAGCCGGGGAAGGAGCGGTGGTGAGAGTCACTTCCAGTTACTGTATCAGCCCAAGGAGATGCTTCCCCTTTTGGCAGGCCCACATCTAATATGTAGCGCAAGGATTGGGATCCGGTAAGGTATCGGATATCCAGGGAAGTTCCAGGTGATTGAAAGCAATTGCTTTGCCAGAGCCCGAAAATGAGCGCAACTTTTGTAGAAAACTGTTGTTCAATGTAATAGACGCCCGTAGATAACCAGGGTGCTGGATGTATCGCCAAAGCGGTGGTTACGCAATGCAAGATGCCTTGGCGCGGAGGTTGACGATGAAATACCTAAGATATCTTCTGCTGCTCGGCGCCTTCATGGTGCCTGCCGCTCTTATGTCCACTCCGGCGAACGCCCAGGTTGGAGTTGGGATCGGCGTCGGATACGGTGGCTATGGATACGGTGGTTACGGATATGGTGATTATGGATATGGCTATCCGGTAGCGCCTGTGTGCTCGTGGGGCTACTACCCTTACTATCCGTATGCTTGCGCCCCTTATGGCTATTATGGCCCTAGCTGGTTCGTCGGCGGCGTCTTCATCGGCGCCGGCCCGTGGTACCACGGCTATTGGGGCCGGGGCGGATACTGGGGACGGCCGGGATATTACGGCGGATATCGTGGTGGCGTAGCTTATCGTGGCGCCGGAGTTGGTTACGCCCGCGGCGCTAACACCTTCCACGGTACTACTGGCTATGCAGGCGGTACGCACGCATTCGCGGGTGGCTCGGCTGGAGGCTTCCACGGTGGCAGCGTGGGCGGCGGATTCCACGGTGGCGCTAGCTTCGGCGGCGGCGGCGGATTCCACGGCGGCGGCGGCGGTGGCTTCCATGGCGGTGGTGGCGGCGGACACCGCTAATCCATAGCTGAGACTTAGGGACGGCTGGCGATTTCGCCAGCCGTTTTCTTTGCAGTCATCTCCTCCGCTTTGCTTTATGGCTGGGAGAGTGCAGATGCCATTTCGGCAATTCTCTGTGCCGCATGTGGGTGAGCAAAGGTTCGCGCGCGAGCTGACATTGCCTGCAACTGATCGCGATTCTGCAGCAGCCCGATCAGCATCTCCAACAACTTAGCGCCGGTCATTTCGTGCTCCAACAACATCCTCGCTGCGCCGCCCTCAACCAGGACCTCGGCATTCTTCCGCTGGTGGTCGTCCGCAGCTTGGGGAAAGGGCACCAGGAGCGAGGGCTTGGCACTGGCGGCGAGTTCCGCGACGGTGCTGGCGCCGCTCCGCGCCAGGATGAGATCGGAAGCGGCGAATTGCCTGGGCATATCGTCCAGAAAGGCCTGGACCTGCCAACGATTCGGAGGCGCACCCCCCGCGGCGTAGGCAGCCTGGGTGCTCTCCGCATGGCGCGCTCCGGCCTGGTGAAGAATAGTGAGATCAGGAACGGCATCCAGAAGCGCCTTGGCGATCTCGGGCATTCTCTGATTGAGAGCACGCGCGCCCTGGCTTCCACCCATCACCAGCAAACGCGGCGCGCTATCAGCAGCTCTCGGCGGCAGGGCAAAAAAATCGGCGCGCACGGGAATGCCTGTGAGTTCCGCATTACGAAAAAAAGAGAGCGTGGGTGCGAAGTTGACCGCGGCTGCGCTGATTCGTTTCCCGATGAGCCGGTTGGCCATACCGGGGATAGCATTTGGCTCGAACGCCAGGGTGGGCACCCGGCGCAATAAGGCGGCCAACATTGCCGGCCCGGAGGCGTAGCCCCCTACACCAATCATGACCTGCGGCTGCCATCGACGCAGGAGTCCCAAACAATAAAGGATTCCGCGCGGCAGTGCGACCAGGGTCTTGACTTTAGTGGTGAGACTTACGCGATTGAGCTGGCCCACGTCGATCAGCTCGAGAGGGTAGCCAGCCTGGGGAATAAGCCGAGTTTCCATGCCCCGGGCGGTGCCGATGAAGCAGATTTCCGCTGTATACGCTGACTTGAGCGCTGCCGCAATCGCCAGCGCGGGAATAACATGGCCGCCCGTGCCGCCACCGGCAATCATGACCCGCATGCCCGTCAGTCAATCTCCCGGGTCAGGCTGAGGAGTACACCTACGCTGGCGAGCGTAATGAACAAGGAGGTTCCCCCGTAGGAGACGAAAGGCAGCGTGATGCCCTTGGTGGGAACCAGCGCGAGGACCACACTGATATTGAAGAAAGCCTGAATCAGAATCGTCGCGGTAATCCCGAAGGCCAGAAAGCGGGCAAAGACATCTTTGGAAAGACTTGCTGCGCGTAATCCTCGAATGCCCAGGGCCACGAAAAGGGCGATGATGGCCAGGGCGCCGATCAGGCCCAGCTCTTCTGCAATGTTGGCAAAGATGAAGTCCGTGTGCGGCTGCGGCAGGTAAAACAGCTTTTGTCGGCCTTCCATGAAACCCAGTCCGTGGAGACCGCCAGTACCAACAGCGATCAACGACTGAATCGTATGGAAACCCGAGCCCTGGGGATCTGCCTCGGGGTTCAGGAAGGCAAGCATGCGGGCCCTGCGCCAGGGCACGCGGAACAGAAGAATGTAGAGCACCGGCGCCGCCGCCAGCGCAGCATAGCCAAAATATTTCACTTCCGCGCCGGCCAAATAGAAGATGAGCCCGGTGACGGCCGCGCACACCAGGGCAGTACCGAGGTCGGGTTCCTTAAGTATGAGCAGGATGAAGACGAGTGGCGGAAGAGCCGCAGGCAACAGAGTGTTGCGCCAGTCTCGAATCGATTGCAGCTTGTCCTGTAGAAACCAGGCCAGAAAGAGCACCAGAACTGGCTTGGCAATTTCCGAAGGCTGGAAGGATCCGCCGCCGAAGCGAATCCATCGGTGCGTGTTGTGAGAGTCACGCAGGAGAAAAACGCCCAATAACAGCAACGTGGTCACAGCTACCGCAGGAAAGACCACGATGGGGCGATTGAATTTGCGGTAATCGATGCGCATCACCAGGATCATGGCGAGCAGACCCAGAGCCGCCCAGCCAATCTGCCGGAGCACGAAAAAGTAGGGTGAGTTGTAGCGGTCTTCGGCCATAACAGCAGACGCACTGAAGACCATCAGCAATCCGATGAACGTCAGCAGGACGGTTACGCCAAACAGCCATTTGTCCACACCTACGCGTTTTGCCATACACCCGCCCCCTGGCGGGACAGTACCGCCTGCTTGAACACCCTTCCGCGCTGTTCGTAGTTCTCGAACTGGTCAAAGCTGGAGCAGGCCGGCGCGAGCAGTACAACATCGCCCGCAACCGCATGGTTGGAGGCCTGGTCAACCGCAGCCTCCAACGTGCCGGCTCGGATCACCTTCGTGACTCCGGTAATCTGACCTTCGATTTTCTCTGCCGCCGACCCAATCGTGTAGACGGTCTTCACGCGTTCCTTCAACAGCGAATTGAGCTGGCTGTAGTCGGAATTTTTGTCTTTGCCCCCGAGGATGAGGTGGATGTTCGCAGGGAAAGCTGCGATCGCTTTCGCGGTCGCGTCAACGTTGGTGGCCTTGGAATCGTTGTAATACACAACTCCGTGAATGGAGGCCACAAATTCGAGCCGATGCTCGACCGCATGAAAAGCTTTCACGGTTCGTTCGATGACGTCGGGGGCTATACCGGCTACGCTTGCGGCGCAGACAGCAGCCAGCACATTCTCAACGTTGTGCTCACCCTTGAGCGGAATCTCTGCTATCGGAAGTACCGGTACCGGAGTACTCTGCTCCGAAGCGCGATACATCACCGCCCCGTTGTGCACAAATGTGCCGCGGCGAACAATCTTGGTCCGGCTGAACCAGAAAACCTGTGACCGCGCCCGGCTGGCAGCCTGCTGCGTCACCGGATCGTCGCCGTTGAGGATCAGGTAATCTTCGCCGGTCTGGTTGGCGAAGATCTTCTCCTTCATGGCAACGTAGTTTTCAAACGTACCGTGACGGTCCAGATGGTCGGGAGTGATATTCAGGATGGCAGCGATATGAGGATGGAAGCTCTCGGTTGTTTCCAACTGGAAGCTTGAAACCTCGAGTACCGACCAGGTATCGGTTCCGCTCTTATCTACGACTTCGATGACCGGAAGACCGATGTTACCCGCGACGAGGGTCTTTCGGCCGGAAGCGGAGAAAATCTCGCCGCACAAGGTCGTGGTCGTGGTCTTTCCGTTGGAGCCGGTAATAGCGAGCACGTCTCCTTGAAGAAACCGCGCGGCCAACTCCAGTTCACCGATGATCGGCAACCCGAGCGTTCGCACCTGAACCAATTCCGGCGTGGACAACGGTACGCCCGGCGAAACCACGATCAGATCCTGCCGGCGGAATGTGAGAAGGCCGTGCCCTCCAGCCTCCACCGAAATGCCGGCCTCCAGCAAGGATGGGACCTCTTTGCTCAGCGCCTGAGCGCTGCGCAAATCCGACACCGTGACCTGGGCGCCGCGCCGGCGAAGAAACAGTGCAGCGGCAAGACCCGATTTGCCGAGGCCAACGACCAGTACTTTTTTGCCCTTCAATTCCATCCAGCGGTTTCCAATACTCAACGCAGTTTTAGGGTAGTGAGCGCGAGGAGCGCAAATACCAGCGCGGCAATCCAAAAGCGCACAATTACCTTGGACTCTGACCAGCCCATCAGCTCGAAGTGATGATGAAGCGGCGCCATCTTGAAGATACGCTTTTTACGCAACTTGTAGCTGCCAACCTGCAGGATGACACTGATCGCTTCGAGTACAAAAATGCCCCCGATAAAAGGCAGCAACAACTCCTGTTTAATGACGACGGCGACTGTGCCGATGGCGCCTCCCAGGGCTAAAGAGCCGACATCACCCATAAAAACTTCAGCGGGGTGAGCGTTGTACCACAGGAAGCCGATACTCGCGCCGACCATCGCGCCGCAGAAGACAGTGACCTCGCTGACCATGGGCATGCGCTGAAACTCCAGGTAATCGGAGAAGACGGCATTTCCGCTGACGTAGGTCAATACAGTCAGCGCCGCGGCAGCGATGATGGTACAACCGATCGCCAAACCATCCAGGCCATCCGTAAGATTCACGGCATTGCTCGCGCCCACAATGATGATGGTGACGAAGATGATAAAAGGCAGCATCGCGAGTAGACCCAGGTGCGGAATCGCACCCAACATATGTATAGATAGGTCTGGCCGAAAACGCTTGAAGAACGGCACCATCAGATGCGTGGAGTACATGCCTTCACTGCGCATGGCGAGCAGCACCAGTGCGATGGCAACTCCGGTGAGGATCTGCAACCCCATTTTTTGTCTTGCGGTAAGGCCTAGATTGCGGCGATGGATGACCTTGATGTAGTCATCGGCGAAACCAATCGCGCCGAACGCCAAAGTGGAACACATCACCAACCAGACGAAGGGATTGCCCAGGTCGCTCCACAGCAGAGTCGGTAAAAGGATGGCGATAGTAATGAGCACCCCACCCATGGTGGGCGTGCCGGCTTTTTTCTGGTGGTCCTTGGGACCCTCCTCGCGAATGTATTGGCCGATTTGAAACTCGCGCAGCTTCTCAATCACAAACGGCCCGATCAGGAGGGCAATGAGCATGGCGGTGAGACTGGCGAAGGCAGTGCGGAACGTCAGATACCGGAAGATACGGAAGGGTCTGAAGTAGGGGAAAAGCTTTTGATAAAGGAGCCAGTAAAGCAAACTTCCTCCGCCACCTGCGAGACGTTCCCGTGGCTATCTTACAAGCGATCGCAAGTGAGACGGAGTTGGTTTTCGACGCGAACCACAGCGGCAACTAGTGTTCTCGATGTTGAGCAGGCACTGCCTAAAATTCGCCGAGACAGCGAAGAGCCTTCTCCAGACCGACGCCGCGGGACGCTTTGAGCAGCGCAGCGTCTCCAGGCCTGAGTTCGTCTTTCAGCCATTCGCCTGCCTTCTCCGGAGAAGGGACAAAGATGGCGAGCGCTCCTGCTTCGCGTGCAGCTTCGACGAGGAATTGCGCATTTCCCCGCACGCCGACGACCAGGTCAATCCCGCTTTCAGCTGCGACCTTCCCGCAGTCACGGTGTAATGAGACAGCTTCCGGACCTAATTCCAGCATCTCCCCCGCGACCAGGATTCGCCGCTTGGCGGGCATCGAGGCCAGAGTTGCGATCATGGATTTGAGGGCTTCGGGGTTGGAGTTGTAGCAGTCGTTGATGACAGTGGCGCCAGCGATATGCAGCACTTCCCCGCGCTTGTCCGGAGGACGCAAGCGTCCCGCCGCGACGGCGCAGTCGGCCAGCGGAATGCCGGCTTCTATGCCCGCTGCGATCGCAGCCAAAACGTTCCAGATGTTATGCCGGCCAAGGAGCGCCAACTTTACCGTTGCCTGTTCATTGCCCGCAGTCACCTGAAAGCGGACTCCGTCTGCTCCGAGATCCTCTATCTCGGAGGCCTTGGGATCAGCGCATGGGCCTATCCCGAAATAGACGGAGCGGCCACGAAAGTCGCGGCCGAATTGCCCTACATAAGGATCGTCACAGTTAAGGATAGCCACACCGGAAGAGGACAGACCTTGCACCAGCTCATACTTGGCGCGCGCAATGCCGGCTATGCCATCGGGAAAATTCTGCGCATGGGCGTTACCGACGTTGGTGACGATGCCCCAGTCGGGATGGGCGATCCGAGCCAGCGCCGCAATCTCGCCAGTATGCGACATCCCCATTTCGACCACCGCAATCTCGTGTTGTGGCTCGAGTTTCAGCAACTGCAGGGGCAATCCAAACTCATTGTTCAGATTTCCCTGGGACTTAAGAACCGTAAATCGGGCACCCAGAACCTCCGCCACCGCCTCTTTGGTCGTGGTCTTGCCCGCACTCCCGGTTACACCGATCAGTCGTTTGTTCCAGTGCCTGCGCGTTGCGGCGGCGAGGGTCTGCAACGCGACCAGGGGATCGTCCACGATGAGCAACGTGTTGGCGCGGGCAAGATCGAGAAGGTCTGTGATCTTGCTGCGCGAAACCACAGCAGCCCTGGCGCCCCGCTCGAGCGCAGCGGCAACAAAGTCGTGGGCGTCGTAGCGCTCGCCGCGAATGGCGAAAAAGAGATCTCCGGGCGCCAACGTTCGGGTGTCAATGGAGTATCCGGTTGCGGGCTGATCGGCGGGATCGCCTGCGCGCAGCCTTAGCTCGGCTCCCATCCATGCCGCGATGTCCTGAAGTTGCAGTTTCATGCGGTCCGTCCCAAAGCCCTCAGAACCTCCCGGGCAATGGCGACATCATCGAACGGTATCACGCGGTCTCCGATGGTCTGTGTTTTTTCGTGGCCCTTGCCCGCCAGAAGTACCAGATCGGCATGTCTGGCCTCGGCGATAGCCAATTCGATCGCGCGGCGGCGATCCGGCTCTACGATGATCTTGGCGGCGGTACCGCTGAGCCCAGGAAGAACCTCTTCGATGATTGCCAAAGGATTCTCTCCCCGTGGATTGTCGGAAGTAAGTACGACGACTTCACTCCCAGCTCCAGCCGCCTTCCCCATCAATGGCCGTTTGGTGCGGTCACGATCCCCGCCGCAACCAAACAAGGTGATGACACGGCCCCCTCGATGATTAACGAACTCACGGGCCACGGCGATGACGTTGCGCAGTGCGTCGTCCGTGTGCGCGTAATCGACAACCACAGCGAAATTCTGGCCACAATCGACGGACTGGAATCTTCCCGGCACATAATCGAGCGACGCTGCACCCTCCGCCATATCCTCCAGTGTGAGCCCGCGACCGACGGCAGCAGCGCCGGCTCCCAGCAGGTTATAAACATTGACTCCACCAGTCAGGCGAGTCGCGATAGGAACCTCTCCTTGGGGAGTGATCATGTTAAACCTCATACCGGAAGGCTTCATCTCCAATCCGTGAGCGTGAAAGTCTCCCTGGTGCAGCCCGTAGGTATAGACCAGGCTGCTGCCTGTAAGGGTCGTCAAAATCTTGCCATAGGGATCGTCCTGGTTGACCACCGAGACTCGTGGCGGAGATCCGGCAGAGCCATCGAACAATTTCAGCTTGGCAGCGAAGTAGTTCTCCATGGTGTGGTGGTAATCGAGATGATCCCGAGTGAGATTGGTAAAGATGGCAACGTCAAAATGCAGGCCGGCAACACGCTCCTGGTCGAGCGCGTGCGAGGAAACTTCCATGACCGCTTCGGTTGCTCCGCCGTCAACACCCTCGCGAAATAACTCGAAGAGATCGCGCGACTCGGGCGTGGTATGTGGAGCAGGAAAGGTTCTGCCGGCAGCGTGATACTCGATGGTGCCGGCCAGCACGGTTTTGCGGCCGTGATGGCGAAGCATTGCTTCCAGTAAAAATGCCGTTGTTGTCTTGCCATTGGTTCCGGTGACTCCGCTCAGCTTGAGATGGGCTTCAGGATGGGCATAGAAGTTAGCCGCAATGGTGGCGAGTGCGCGGCGGCCGTGGACAATTTCTATCCGCGCGAGATCCGGATAATCGGCCGCGGTGAAGCCGGCAGAAGAGTCAGTCACGATCGCCCTGGCTCCCTGCGCGACTGCCTGCGGAATAAAGCGATTGCCGTCGGTCGTTCCCCCCCGGAAAGCGACAAAGAGCGACCCTTCGCGAACGCGGCGGGAGTCATATTCGATCCCGGTCAGCAATGGATCGGGACCGGCACGACGGACGATATCGAGACCGTCCAGGACGCTGTTAAGATCCACGGGCCCGTTCACTCTTAGCTGCCGGCTTACGCCGCACAAAGCGAAGGGCAGTCAGCTTTGCCGAAACGGACACGACCTTCGTATCGATGAAACCATGACTGCGAAGAAGCTCGCGCACCTCCGACTCCCTTACGCCGCTGCTCGATCCTTTGGGATAAACCACCCACAGGGGCCCGTTGTGGGTCTCTTCTGCAAGATATGGATACAAAAGGCGATCGGCTTCAGGTTTCGAGTTGACACAAAACAGCGTCAGATCCGGCTTCGCGCCTGCTTTGCTCGCGCACGCACCAGTCTCAGCAATGGCTGCTCTTAAGTCGTCACTTTGAATATCACCTACGGTCTCAAGGCGAATCGCGGGTGAAATTCCCAGCTTACTGGCAAGAGTCGGTGGAGGAGACGCCATGGCCTTCGCCCATCGCTGGGCTGCAGCCGAACCAAGAGCCAGTTCCACGCGATCCTGTCCTACGTCAAAAACAAGCTTATTATCGTGAGCTGCAACTCCCGCAATTACAGAAAGGGGAACCCGGCGGCGGATGCCCTGGCGAAAAATGAGTTCGCCGCTTTCCAGAAGCACTTTGCAGTCTCCCTCTTCAGCGCCCCACTTGCAGCGGCATGCGGCTTCGCGTCCCATTTGGGACAGTCTACGGGATGAGGGTCACTAGCGCGTGAAGCGGACTACAACTTCTGTGCCGGGTGGCACCATGCTTCCTGGCGCGGGGACCTGCTCTCGAGCGATACCGCTGCCGACGATCTGCAATGCCAGCCCTGATGTGGCAGCGGTCTCTACCGCCAGACGCAGAGATTTACCCAGAAATGACGGAACCCCAACACTATCGTCGGCACTGACCACCACACCGTGACCGGCAGCGTGAACTGGCTGGGGCGCGATGAGAACTGGCTCGGCAACCGCCTCTTCTTTCTTCGCCTCGACGGGTCGGGGTAGCGCAACCTTCGGAACTACGGCGGAAGGTGGCGCAGGCGCCGGACTATTCGACGCAACCTCGTCCGCCTCGAAAGGCACTAGCTGTTGCCCGCTGGTCTGGGTGCGAAGCGGATCGTCTGGCGGCAAATTGTTGACTTCCGCAAAAAGCGCATCCAGATCGCCGGTTTGGTCGGATGGCTTCTCCTCTTCCTGCGGTTCAGCCGGTTTCTGATCTGTCTGCGGCTTCACCGCTGTGTCGTGGGGAACGCCTAGATACTCCAGCACTTCCTGCGCAACCTCACGAAAAACAGGACCGGCGTTCACGTTTCCGAAGTGATTCCCTTCCGGTGAGTCGATAACCACGGCCACGCTGATGGCCGGCTTATTTATTGGAGCGATGCCGACAAACGACGCCACATATTTCGTTTTCGAATAGCGGTGGGTCAGTACATCGATTTTTTGCGCCGTTCCGGTTTTACCTCCGGCGGTGTAGCCATTGAGGCTGGCATCACCCTTCGCCGTGCCATACAACATGACACCTTCCATCATCGTGCGCATCTCGGCCGCGGTCATGGTGGAGATGACCCGATGCGCTCCCGGGGGTAACGGATCAGGCAGTTCTGCTTCGGGATGGAATGGATCCGGATGCAGCTCGTCCGCGGTCTTATTGGTCTTTTCCATCAGGATGTGAGGAGGCATGTAGACGCCGCCGTTGGCGATGGTGGAGACCATGGTCACCAACTGGATAGGAGTGACACCAACTTCCTGGCCCATGGCGATCGAGCCGATGCTCGAGCCAGACCAGCGGCGCGTTGGCCGCAGGAGACCGCGAGTCTCAGCCGGCAATTCAATGTCGCTGCGCGCGCCGAAGCCGTATTCGTGAATGTACTTGATGAAGGTGTCAGGTCCCATGCGAAGGGCCAGCTTGACCGCCGCCACGTCGCTCGATTCCCAGAGAGCTTTCTCCACCGTCATCACACCGTTGGGATGGCTGTCGTGAATGATGCGCCCCGCAAGCTCAATCTTGCCGCCCTGGCAATCAATCATCTGATTTGGATTGGCGACCTTCTGTTCCAACGCTGCCGAATACGTCACCAGCTTGAAGGTAGATCCTGGTTCATAGACGTCGCTTACCGCGTGATTCCTGAGCAGGCTGGTGGTCGCGTGACGAAAGTCGTTTGGATTAAAGGTAGGACGAATGGCCAGGGCAAGGATCTGGCCGGTCTGCGGATCCTGAACCACCACGGTGCCATTCAGGGCATGGGTTCGTGCAAGCGCTTCATCCAGCGCGCGTTCGGCCATGAACTGAATGTTCTCGTCGATGGTGAGAACGAGATTTTCCCCCGGATCCGGCTCGCGCTCCTGGCTATCGAGCACATGACGGCGCGCGTCGAGTGCGGTCAGCATGCGTCCAGGTGTTCCATGCAGGTCGTGGTTGAACTTCCGCTCCATGCCACCCAGACCGTTGTCATCAGTGCCCACGTATCCCAACACCTGAGCGGCGAGCTGGCTGTTGGGATAAAAACGCTTGAATTCCTTTTGCGTGTACACGCCCTTGAGGTTCAGCGCTTTCACCCGCGCCACCGTTGCAGGATCCAGCTTGCGTGCAATCCAGGCAAAATTTCTCGAGGCGGTCAGCCGGGCCTCAATTTGATGCGCACTGGTAAAGCGATCGGTAGGGTCGGTATGGACGACCCTGGCCAAGGCTACGGCTACGGCGTGGCGCTTCGCTTCCCCAGCGGGATCCAGGCGCTCCGCGATTTCAGACGGAACCGCATAGACAGAGTCCGCCAGGACAGTCATCGCGAGGTCATGCAGATTACGGTCGTAGAGCATGCCGCGCCGAGGCGCGACTTCGAAGGTGCGCTGTTGCTGTTTGGCGGCGCGGTCTACGTAATCCTTGTAATGCACCACCTGGAGAAAAATGAGGCGGCCGCAAATGATGGTAACCCAGCACACAAAGAAGATTGCAATATGGAGCAGGCCAAGACGATGCCGGACTGTACCCGCATTCACCGGCCGCGCGCGAGAGTCACCGGGCCTTGGGGATTCAGGATCCGTGCGCTTTGCCTGGCGAAAGAAGAAGAGCTGTTTCAACTGCACCTGCCACGCTGGAGTTGCTGTCCGTCAAAGACCAAAGCCCAGTCTATTGGCAGGACCAACTAAAGTAAGGACGAAAGCCCGCACCCTTCACGCTAGTTTCCAGAAAGGTAAACAGTGCATGCTGATTGTGTTTTATGGCCGAGGGGTGATTGCTCACGACAGGGGGAGGATCACCACTCGGCTTATCGCATAACTTCACTACTCCAAGGCAAAAGTGCTACAAAAACTTACTTTCCAAGCGACAATGGCGAAGCCTGAGCCATGACCGGTGCGCTGGAATCGAACGAATCGTCACCGCTCACGACCTGGCCAGGACGTGGCGCGTCCAGTCCCAACCTGCGAGCCATCTGGTCAATGCGGTGCGGATCGCATAGTTGTGCCTCGCTCAGGCGCAGCTCGCGATTCTGCTCCTCGAGTTGCGTGCGCTGCTGTTTCTCAGCCTCGACGCGATATCCATACTCAATCGCGCTGAAGTGCTGCAGTCCGTAAAACATTACGATCACGAACAAGATCGTCATGGCCGCGGTGAAGGTTCGCATTTCGCGCACGCGCACCGGATCCGCCGCTTTCACGAGGCGAGAATTATCCAATCGCTTGGCATAGAAAACTTCGGGGGTCGGTCCGCGCTTCGCGCGTTGCTGGGCGGCAAGTAACTGCAGATTGCGATCCGCAATCTGTTCGTTGTAACGCCGCGATGCGTAGTTCAATTCGTATGCCAGGATTGTCTGCGTTGCCATTTCGTTCATCCGCCTGTGGTCACTGCTTAGTGTTGCGTACTGTCAACTCGTTTTTCGGTTCTCTCTGCGGCGCGCAATTTCGCGCTACGCGCCCTCGGGTTGCGATCCGTTTCTTCCTCTCCTGCCGTGACCGGCTTGCGGGTCAGGATTTCAAAGATTCCCTGCCGCGCCCCTTCACGCAGCGCATCTTTAGCCAACCGGTCTTCGAGGGAGTGGAAACTGATGACGACCAGTCTCCCCCCGGGCCTCAACAGCCTAGGCGCCGCCCGCAAGAGCGCCTGTATTTCGGTCAGCTCGGCATTTACATAAATCCGGAGCGCCTGAAAAATTCGCGTGGCGGGATGGATTGGATGGCGGCCTCGTTCAGATTTCATCGCCGGGGCGACGGCCGATAAGACTCTGGCTAGTTGTGCCGTGGTCCTGATCGGCCGCGCCCTGACAATGGCTCTGGCAAATCTCCGCGATCTCCTTTCCTCTCCGAATTCGTAAATCAGGTCGGCGAGAACTTTTTCGTCGGCCTGGTTTACCACTTGTTCGGCGGTGATCCCCTGGCGCGGATTCATCCGCATATCAAGGGGTCCTTCCGCCTGAAAACTAAATCCTCTGTGCGGCTCATCCAGTTGCATCGAGCTAGCGCCAAAGTCAGCCAGCAAACCATCCAGATTTGCTTCCTCGATGTAGCGGCCCATAGCAGAAAACTCATCGCCGTGAAGTTCCCATCGCGGCATCCGCTCGCCTAACTCCTGCTCGAGCGCCTCGAACCGCGCCCTTGCTAGCTCGAGGGCCTCGGGGTCACGGTCAAAGCCGATCAACTGCCCTTGCCCACTCAGCTTCCGGGCGATGGCCACGGCATGCCCTGCAAAACCGAGAGTGGCATCCGCGTAGGCGCCGCCCGGGCGCACATTCAGATATCGGATCGCATCCTGTAAAAGAACCGGCACATGTCGCTCGCTACCTGCTGCCATGTGCTCCCCCTGGGGGGCCTGTCTCAAATTCCAAAATTCGCCAAACTCTGCAGGTCGTCCGCAGTCATCGGATTTGCATCCATTCGCTGCTTGAAGTCGTCGTGATTCTGGACTTCGAGGTAGGTCTGCACTCCAAAAACCACCACATCGCTGTTGAGCTTGGCCGTTTCCCGCAAAATCTGCGGCAACAGCACTCTTCCCTGGGCATCGATTTCCGTCATCTGGCCGTAGTAGTTCACCCGATCCAGGAACTTTTTCTTTGCCGGATTCAAGCTGGGAATCTGCGCCAGCTTTTCCTCGATCTTTTGCCACTCAGTCAAGGGGTAGATCTCAGCCGATTGACCGTCTTTGCTCGTGATGTAGAAAAACTTCCCGTACTTTTCGTCGAGCAGGCGCTTGAAATCCGCCGGCACCTTAAGGCGGCCTTTTTCGTCCACGCGAGCTGGGTGATTGCCACGAAACATCGGGTAAGCTGCTTTTGTGGCTTCGATCGCTTGGTAAACCGCGTTCTCACTCCACTTTGAACCACTTTTGACCACATCTTAGCCCAGTGAGAGGGACTGTCAAACGGGAAATTCCGGCAAAACAGTGAAGAAATGGCGGCTTCCGCGGCGCGTGGCGAAAAGCACAATCCGCTAGGGCACAAGTCTCCCCACACACAACATCCTGTGTTGACCTGTTTGATTCAGGTTGCCCGCGACGTACTTGTCAAGTGGCTGAAAATCAGGCAAGCCGAATGACACAAAAGTGTTAGGGAGCCCGGAAGTCTTTGTTTTTCAGTGCCTGGATACTGGCATTTGTTGGCGTCCCCGGACCTTTTCATTGACTACATAGGCCAAATAGACAAAAACGGCCAGATTAAGCAGTGTCACCACTATTTTAAGGACGGTCACGTGGCGAATGATCTCGTAGAACTCCCACGGCAGAAACGAGCCGGTCAGGATCAGGGTGAAGTATTCTGCCCAAACCTTTTCCAGCACCAGGCCGGTGCCTTCAATAATGTCCAGCGCCGCATAGAGGAAGATGGCAAAGGAGATTTCTTTCAGACGGTGGGGGCTGAGCAGGAGCGACTTTTCCAGCAGCATGTTAACGACTCGGTTTTCAGGGTCGAAACGGAGCGCGGTCGCCGTACGCAACAGGAGATCGGCTATATCCCTATGCAGGAGCCTGATGACGCCGAACCCCATGGAAATGAACAACACCGCTTTGAGAAGCTTTAAAACCCCAATTGCGATGAGCCAGCGATTGTGATGAGAATGCGTTACCAAAGCGATCGTTCAACCAGGCATTCAAGCCGATGATACACCCCGAGAAATGGGAAGGCAGGTCCGTGTACCGCCCTGGCCGCGAGTTCGACATCCTCCAATGCAGCCCAACAAATCACTTGAACCACGGAGGCAGTTGATCTCAAGATGCGGCACAAGTTCCATACTGAGCAATGGGTTCCCTTCCCCAGAGGGCTGGTGTTTGCGTTCTTCGCTAATCCGGAGAATCTCCCTGCGCTCATGCCTAAGTGGCAGTGCGCTCGTATAGAGAAAGCCGTGTGTGTTGTGCCGCCCATACACGCGGGCGCCCCGGTGGCCGGCAAAGATTCTGTGATCAGTATCAGTTTTCGAGCGATCCCGAGGTTTCCGCTTCGGCTCGCGTGGGATGCCTGCATTACGGAATTCCGCTGGAATGATTTCTTCTGCGATGAGCAGCGGCGTGGACCTTTCCGGTATTTTCGCCATTGCCACCGAATCCGGGAGGAGAGAGAAGGCAGCGTTGTCTGTGATGCAGTGGAATACGAACTTCCCGCGGGACCGCTGGGTGATCTGGCCAATCTGCTGGTGATAAAAAGTCAGATTCGCGCCCTGTTTGCCTACCGGCAAAGGATGCTCCCGGAACTGCTGCAATCCGTCGCGTCGCGATGAATATGGGCGCACACATCTGCGCCTCGGTGAAGCTCCTTGTTCCTTCACCTTGTGGTCTCGACTATCTTCTGGAGCAACAACCAGCGCGACTGAAGAAAACTCCGTGCTAGCGGGCCAGCAGGCGCTTGCGAGCTTTCAGCTGCAGATAGGGCGCGAGCTTTTCCAGGGCTGCTTCTACGCTGATCCCGTATTTGGCGCGAAGCTGATCTACTTTGCCGTGCTCGATGAAGCGGTCGGGCCACCCGATACGAATGACGGGCACCTCGATCTGCATGTCATTGAGCGCTTCCAAAACAGCGCTGCCGAATCCACCCATCAAAACATGATCTTCCATGGTGACCAGCACACCCGCCCGCCGCG
Source organism: Acidobacteriaceae bacterium (assembly GCA_035507705.1). Taxonomy (GTDB): domain Bacteria; phylum Acidobacteriota; class Terriglobia; order Terriglobales; family Acidobacteriaceae; genus PALSA-350. The sequence goes on along the minus strand of DATJNV010000047.1, from coordinate 1,231 downwards.
CGTACTCCGCAATCGTGTCGCGGTCCAGAGGTTTGACGAAGCGGGGATTAATGACCGCAGCGGAAAAACCCTGCTTTTGCAATTCCGCAGCAAGCTGCCGGGCCATGGGCATCAAAGCACCCAACCCGAAGATTGCTATCTCATCGCCATCGCAGATGATTTCCGCTTTGCCGATGGGAAGCGCAACGGGATGTGCCTTCACCGTCGCCCCGGGGCCAATGCCACGGGGATAGCGCACGGCGGTAGGACCCGGATGCTGCAGAGCCGTATACATCATGTCTGCGAGTTCGTCTTCGTCCTTTGGGATCATGTGGACGATGTTGGGAATCCCGCGCAGGTAGCTGATGTCGAAGAGCCCATGATGCGTTGGACCATCGTCGCCAGATAGACCGCCGCGGTCCATGCAGAAGACGACCGGGAGATTCTGCAGGCAAACGTCGTGCACGATGGGGTCGAATGCCCTTTGCAGGAACGTCGAGTAGATGGCGCAGACCGGACGAAAACCCATGGTTGCCAGGCCGGCCGCAAAAATGACCGCATGCTCCTCGGCGATACCGACATCGAAATAGCGGCGTGGGTGATGGGGACGGAAGAGGTCGAGCGCGGTGCCATTGGGCATCGCAGCGGTGATGGCGACGACCTTGGGATTTTCATCTGCCAGCTTGACCAGGGTGTCAGCAAAAACCTCGGAATAGGTGCGTTGCCCGGCGGGTGCCGTTTCGCCGGTGTCCGGATCGTAGGGTCCGAGGCCGTGGAACTTCTTCTGCTTGTCGAGGGCGGGCTGGAAACCTCGTCCCTTTTGGGTAATGGCGTGGAGCAGAACCGGCCGGTCCTGGGTCTTGAGAAACTGGAAGGTCTCGATCAACAATCCGACATTGTGTCCATCGATCGGCCCGTAATAGGTCAGCCCAAACTCCTCGAAAAGCATGGAAGGCCAAAGCATACCCTTGGCGGCCTCCTCGGCTTTGCGCACCACGTGCCTTGCGGTCTTGCCGCCTAGTTTCTCGAGCAGGCGAGTCGCGGAATCGTGCAGGTTGGTGTAACGCTCATTGGTTACGATCTTGTGCAGGTAGCTGGCGATCGCGCCCACATTGCGGTCGATTGACCATTCGTTGTCGTTCAGGACCACGATCATCCGCTTGGTCTGCTGGGCAATGTTGTTGAGTGCTTCAAAACTGATGCCGTTCGTGAAGGCCGCATCACCGGCAAAAGCGACAATGTTCTCCTTGCC
>DATJNV010000046.1:0-6116 GCA_035507705.1 Acidobacteriaceae bacterium | reverse complement strand
GACAAATGACAAGGGTGAGGTAATAAATTAGGCCTGTCGAGGTTTTAGAAACGTGGCAGGAGACAAAGTTATGAGAACCGTCGTAATCAGTGGGTTTGTTTTGTTACTGGGAGCAGGCGCAATCGCACAGACCAACCCTCCACCTATCAAGGGCATGGCAAGTACGGTCGGGCTTTACGTCTATCCCAAGAACCATCAAAGCAACACGCAGCAGCTCACCGATGAGTCGCAGTGTTACAGCAACGCCAAGACACAGACCGGGTACGACCCTAACGCAACTACGACCGCGCCTGCACCGAAGGACGACAAGAAAAGCGGGAACAACGATGTAGCACACGGTGCGGTACGGGGCGCGGTTATATCCGGAGCTACCGGCGGTGACCCTGCCACTGGAGCGCGCAGAGGCGCGATGCTGGGCAGCATCAAGGCGAAGCGCCAGCAAAAACAAGAGCAGGAACAGGAACAGAAGCAAGCCGATGCCGCGAAAGCGGCACAGCAACCGCTGGATAACTTCAAACGTTCGTTGTCGGCGTGCCTGGACGCGCGAGGTTATTCAGTCAAGTAGGAACCATGACGCTGAACAAGCGATCGCCACATTTTTTTAGACAGGAATCGAAAAATATGAAAAAGATCGTCGGAGCACTCGCACTCTCGTTTTTTCTCGCGACCCAACTGCCGGGAGCGTTCGCGCAGGACAACCCGGCAAAAGACAAGTTTCAACAAGACTTGAAGTCAGCGGTGCTAAACGGCAGCATTACCCTGCCACAGCTGAAAGAGCTGAAGGAGCAGTCAGAGATCCTCAAGAACTACAAGGCTCAACAGACACCCGGGGCGCCCGTAGACCTGTTGACGCCCTGGCATGCGGTTTCGCGAATGAAGGCCGTCATGGCCCAGGTGAAGCAGCCAGACCGCGACACACTGGAGCAAGACATGCAGGTGATGATGATGAATAAGCAGCCGCAGGCGGTGACTACCGGCGCGGCGCCGCCCAACGCCGGCGCGAAACTGGGCAAAGACATCTTCACCGCGGTGATGCATGGTCAACCAACCGAGGCGCAGGTAAAAACGCTGCAGGATTCCCTGAATAGCCTGCAAAGCATCAAGTCCAGCGGAGATGGAAAACTGCAACAGTTCATGACGCTGAAGAAAGCAAAGTCGGACATTGAGCAAACGATGGATGCGGGCCAGTTTCGTCCGATGGACCGGCAAGCAGTGTTGAATGACCTGAACAGCCTGGGACCGCAAGGAGGAGGCGGGGGCCTGAGACGAGGCCGTTTATAAGCGGCGCGCCGCTGCTTGCGATGAAAACGGTCCAACGATGATGCGCGCCAGGCATATCAACATACTTTTGCGGACGATTGCCGGAACTATGGTGATAACCGGGACAGTGTTGCTGGGGCAGGAAGCCGCCAGCGATCTCCCGGTCCTCACGTTGTCTCAGGCTGTGCAGATAGCCGTAGAGAACAATCGGCCGGTCAACATTGCCAAGCTGAATATAGCCAGCTCAAAGTGGGAGGTAGCACAGACTAAAACCAAGCGCTTCCCTGCAATCACGACTTATTTGTTCGCTTCGGGCAACCTGACAAATCCGGAGTTCACGTTTCCCGCCAACCTGTTCGACAACAAACTGCCGCAAAAGGAGAAGCTGTCGAACGGGATCACCGGCCTGGCATCGGTGGAGGTAGCACAACCACTGTCCCAGCTTTATCAGATACATCTGGCGATACGGGAGCAGGAGCTGTCCACCGACCTGGCCAGCGAGCAGTACAAGCAGCAACGGCAGTCGGTAGTAGCCAGCGTGAAACAGGCTTACTACTCCGTCCTGCAGACGGAGAGCTCGCTCGAGGCACAACGCGCGCTGGTGAAGCAATACGAAGAGACGGACCGGGTGGCCACACAGTACCTGGCGCAAAAGTCTGTGCTCAAGTCCGACAGCCTGGAGGCCAAGGCACAACTGGCGCAGTCGCGGTATCAAATCGTGCAGTTGCAGGATACGCTGACGACACAAAAGGAACAACTGAACGAGTTGCTGGCACGGGACCTGGATGTCCCGTTTCGCACTGAGCCCGTCCCTCCGATTACGGCCGAGGAGATGGACTTGAAGGCAGCGCGGCAAAGCGCGCTGCAGCAGCGGCCCGAAGTCCGGGAGGCCGAGATCAATACCCGCCGCGCAGATTACGACCGCAGGCTGTCCAAGGCGAAATACATTCCCGACGTCGGCGCAGCCGTACACTACCTCGACCCCATCAACACGGAGTTTTTGCCACAGAATATTGTCTCTGCCGGAATGGAGATGAAGTGGGACCCTTTTGACTGGGGCGGCCGCAGGGACGAGGTCAAGCAGAAGGATGTTTCCCTGCAGCAAAGCCAGTACCAGCTGCAAGAGACGCGGGCACAGGTCACCCTGGATGTGGACAATACGTTCCGCAAGCTGCAGGAGACCCGCACCATGCTGGAAGTCGCGCAGGCCGGGCGCGATGCCGCCAATGAGAAGCTGCGCGAAGTGAGCGATCAGTTCAAGCACTCGGCGGTGCTGATGCGCGACCTGCTGCAACAGGAAGCCGCGGTGGCCAATGCCGACCATAATTACGAGCAAAGCCTGCTCGCATTCTGGAATGCGAAAGCAGCATTCGAGAAAGCGCTGGGGGAAGAGTGACGCTATGAACGCGACATGGGTTAAGTTTTTGCTGGCCGCGCCGGCCGCGGTTCTGCTTACGGGTGTAACGGGATGCAAGCAGGAGAACGCGGCGGAGACGCTGCCCCTTCCGGTCCATACGGCGATGGTGCAGCCAATAGCCATGGGCAACGGCGCAAAGTACTCCGCCAACATCGTTCCCTACGCGCAGGTCAATCTCGCGTTCCAGTCGAGCGGATATGTGCAAAGTATCCGACAGGTGAAAAGCCCCAGCGGCGGCTCGCGGAACATCGACCAAGGGGACTGGGTAAAGAAGGGCACCGTCCTTGCCGTCGTGCGGCAGCAGGACTATCTGGACAAAGTACAGCAGGCAAAAGCGCAACTGTCGCGGTCCCAGGCGGAATATGAAAAGGCGAAGCTGACATTCGACCGCGTTTCTGCTCTGTACGGATCGCAGAGCGCAACCAAGCCGGACTACGATTCTGCGCAAGCGCAGCTGGCCAGCACACAGGCGTCCGTTTCCGGAGCGGAAGCGCAACTCAGCGAGGCAAATGTGGCACTCGCATACTGTTCTTTGCAGGCGCCGTTCGATGGCTGGATTGTGAGCCGGAACGTGGATGTGGGCGCACTCGTAGGACCGGCCACCAACGGTTTTACTCTAGCCGACACCCGGTCGGTCAAAGCCGTGTTCGGCGTTCCCGACGTGTCGATGGGCCGGGTGCGGCTGGGCCAACACCTCTCCATTGTCACGGATGCTTTTCCGAAACCGTTCGACGGCCGCGTGAGCGCGATTTCGCCAGCAGCGGATCCGAAGAGCCGGGTATTTTCAGTAGAAATGACGATCCCCAACCCCCACGACCAGTTGAAGTCGGGGATGATTGCATCGCTGGCGGTGGACGGGGCGCAATTGCCGCAATCCGTGCTGGCGGTTCCGCTGTCAGCGGTGGTCCGCGACCCAGGGCACGCCGGCGGATTCGCAGTCATGGTTGCCGAAGGCGGCGGCGACACGCAAACGGCTCGGCTGCGTCCGGTAGAAGTGGGTGATATCTACGGGAACATGATTGCCGCGAAAGGCGGCCTGAACTCCGGCGAATCGGTCATCACCACGGGAGCCACCCTGGTCAGGGACGGCGAGAAAGTCCGGATTATTCCATAAGCGCCATGGCACATAGATCTGAATCCGAATACATCGCGCACACTCATAACACCGCTCGTTACTTCACCGAGCACCGCTCGGTATCGCTGGTGCTCCTGATCGCGGTCTGCATGTGGGGTTGGTACGGCTACATGCATATGCCAAAGCGAAAAGACCCGAGCATCCCGGTGCGGGTCGCGGTGGCTTCGACCTCATGGCCCGGGGCGACGGCGCAGGAGGTGGAGCAGCTTGTCACACGGCCGGTGGAACAGGTCATGGCGCAAAACGCCTTCATCAAACCGCCGTCCCCTTCTGACTTTGGCATACGATCGATGAGCTTTCCCGGGCTTTCGCTGGTCTATGTCCAATTGGAAGACTCGGTGAGCGATCCGAAAAAGCAATTTTCGGATATCAATCTCAAGCTGGTCGCGCTGAACAACAAGCTTCCGCAGGGGGCGGGACCGATCCAGTTCAACAGCGATTTTGGCGACACAGCGGCGCTGATGCTGACGGTGGCCAGCCCAAAAGTGAGCGACGTCGACGTTGCTTTGCGCGCGCGCGAGATCCGTAAAACGATTGAGAGAACGCGGAGCGAAGAATCGCCGCGCGCGCCCCAGCCGCGGGTTAGCATTGTGTATTCCTTTCCGCTGTCGGTTTCGCCGTCGCTGGTTCGCGACGCCTTTATTTCTGTTCTGCAGGCCGGAAGGCAAAATAAATACGTTTCTGACCCGCATATATTCCAAGGCAGTGGCTTCATTGGCGCCGACGTCAGCTCTCCTTTGAGCGACGACGAATTGCGGGCACTGGGCGATCGCCTGGTGATGGAAAAGTTGCACAGCTCTGAGATTCATCCCGACAGCTGGCCGGCCGCCTTCATCCGTGATCCTGCCGACACGGAAGTCCGGCTGGCGGCCGTAGCCGGCGACAAGTACTCCTATAGGGATCTGGACGACTTCACCGACCTGATTACGAGGACCGTTCAGGGAGCGCCGGAAGTAGCCAAGATTGACCGCAAGGGCGTCTTGCCGGAGCAGATCTATCTTGATTACTCGCAGGAGCGGCTGGCGTCCTACGGGTATACGCCCTCGAATCTGAAAGACATACTGGGTGCGCGGAACATCACGCTTCCCGGAGGCCAGCTCGAGGTTGGGCCGCAGAGCATTCAGATTGATCCTTCGGGCAAATTCACCAATCCGGGGCAGATCGGCGATGTCATTATCGGCTCGTCCCAGACGGCAGCCCATAGTCCGGTTTATCTGCGCGACCTGGTAGATATTTCGCGCGGATATCAAAGCCCGGCAAAGTATCTGAATTACCTGACCCTCAAGGACAAGCAAGGCAATTGGCGTCGCAGCCGGGCGGTGACAGTAGCCGTGATGATGAAGGACGGCGAGCAGATCAACGCCTTTGGCCACAGCGTAGACGCCAAGCTTGCCGTGGTGAAGCAATATCTGCCGGAAGACTTAATCATTGCCCGCACCTCCGACCAGCCGCTGCAGGTAGAGGAAAACCTCAGCCTGTTTATGGACGCATTGTACGAAGCGATCGTGCTGGTGGTGCTGGTGTCGTGGCTCGGTTTTTGGGAATGGCGATCGGCGCTCCTGATGGCCATCTCGATTCCGATCACACTGGCGATGACGTTTGGCACGTTGTACCTGATCGGCATCGATATCCAGCAGGTTTCGGTGGCCACGTTGATCATCGCCCTGGGACTGCTGGTGGATGATCCGGTAATCGCCGGTGATTCCATCAAGCGCACGCTGGCCGAAGGGCATCCGCGTATCATTGCTGCCTGGCTTGGACCCACCAAGCTGGCGACGGCTATCATGTATGCGACGGTTACGAATATCGTCGCCTATCTGCCCTTCCTGATGGTGACCGGCAGCACGGGCGAGTTTCTCTTCAGCCTGCCCATTGTGATGACGGTGGCCTTGATCGCCTCGCGCCTGGTCTCGATGTCGTTCCTTCCCATGCTGGGGTACTACCTCCTGCGGCCGGAGAAGAAGGTAGAGAAGACGCTCGAGGAACAGCGCAACAGCGGGTTTTTCGGGATGTACGCCCGGGTTGCGAAGTACTCCATCGAACACAGGTGGAAGTTCTTCATCGGCTCGCTGGCTTTCCTGGCATTGGGAGTCTTTATCTTCTCGCGGCTCTCGAGCGCCTTCTTTCCGGAAGACGTTCAATATTGGTCGTACATCGATGTGTGGCTGCCGAACGACGCCACGCTCGAAGCCACCAATCAAACGGCGCAGAAGGTGGAACAGATTGTGCGCGAGAAGGCAGAGCAATTTGCAAAAGAGCATCCGAACAAGAATCATCCGGAGGGTGTCCTCCGGTACGTGACTA
>DATJNV010000045.1:0-6048 GCA_035507705.1 Acidobacteriaceae bacterium | reverse complement strand
TGCAAAATTCGACGCCTGGTCGATTGCCTTGCTGTACGTATAGCTGAAGAGTATTTGCAGTGGCCCGCGGACTCGCTGGACGCTAATTTCCAGAGCATTGTAGTTCGAATTACCGACAGTAGCCTGATAGCTAACGCTTCCAAATGCCGGACCTAAAGGACCGCGAGTACCATTGATGACGGTTCCGGAAGCGGTCGTGTACACTCCGTTTTCGCCAAACGGGCCACAAGTGGGTGAGCCGGGCGCAACTTCGCTCGGCTGACTCACACTGAGACACAAAGCCGGATTTCCCGGGTTGGCTGCCTCCAGCACCAGCAACCGGTGGGCCTGGTTACCGACATAGCTGATGGTAGCTACCATATCGGTGCCGAGCTGCCTCTGGAGCGACAACATGTAGGATTCGGTATAGGGCGTTGTATTGGTGGATCTATATCCCGGAATAGCTCCGATGGGCTCGAACTGGGAAAAATCGATGTTCGGGTCCGGGTTGCTTGCCGACACGTTCAGGGGCGCCAGCTTGGCCGGGAATCGCTGGCCCTCAATATTTCCGGTAGCGGCATCGATAAAGGGCGTAGCGAATAGCGGTGGAGCAGGACTGGTGTAGGTGAATCCATAAGGCGCGTTATCGCTGATCAACCCCAGAGTTTCTCCCGGAATCACCGAGTAGAAAATACCGAATCCAGCCCGGATGCTTGTGCTGCCCGCTCCGCCCAGTAATTTCCCTAGAAAAGTATTCTCTGAGGCGTCAGGGGAGAAAGCCAGTCCGATACGGGGGGCGAAATTGAGGTTCCCTGGAGGACCCAAGGTTCTCGGAATTCCGGGATCTCCCGGATATACGATGCCCGTCGGAGCTGTAGGAAACACCACGGACTGCTCGCCAGGGATCAGGGTAATGGCATTGTTATATTTTTCGTACCATGGCTCAATGCGGTCCCAACGCAGGCCATAGTTCAAGGTGAGGTTCTGTCTTATCCGCCAGGTGTCCTGCCCGTAAAGCCCAACATACTTGTTGCGGCCATAAAATGGCCGGAGCTGATTCTGGGTATACTGGCTGGAAATTCCCAGCAGGAAGTCTGCGAAGTCAAGGCCGGTCTCGGTGCCATAAAAATTGAAGCTGCCATTCAGGTCGGCAAATGGATAAGTGTTGATCTGATCATAATCTACCTGACCTCCAAATTTGAGCGCATGCGTGCCGACTATCTTGGAATAGCCGTCTGAGACTTCAAAATTGTTATTGATCTGATAGAAGCGGTCCGGAACAGACCCTATCGTGAAATTATTAAAAATGATATTTTCTACGCCTTGTGTCTGGGGGGACAACGGTACAATACCTAAAGTGCCCTCCCCGGTAACGAAGCCCTGTGATGCCAGCGAGACACCCAGACCTCCGGAAGGTTGGCCCAGGTCATTGGCATCGCGCGTATAGCTGAAGCGAAATTCGTTGACCGCGCTGCTTCCGAAGATCTTGGTGACGCCGACGACGATCAACTGCGCCTGGCCGGTGTTCAGGCCGTTAAATCCCGGAACATTCGCTCCCCCCTGGGCCGTCGGGTAGGGATTGGTTTCCGTATAGTTATCCCAGGAATAGTACCCGAATATTGCGCCCCAAGGTTTAATAAAGTCCAGACGTTGTCCCAGCTTATTGTCATCCAACACTTCATTGTAAGCCGATGTAGCAAAAGTGGAAGCTCCGGCGTTGGGGGTGGGGATATATTTCAATAAATTTACCGCGGGAGCGGACCATGCTTTCTGGGGTATGACGGCATACGGCAAAACACACTGGGTTGGACCGGCGCAGCCCGGCTTATAGTACGATTCGCCGACGGTAACCGGATAGCCAAGCTTGGCGGTCAGCATGCTGGCCCAAGAAGGTCCGCTGACCGTTCCGGTAAGCAGGTTTGCCGTGTCCATAAGGTTTCCGGTCCGGTCGGCGAGCGAGGGCACGGGTATAAGTCCCGTGTCGGTACCTTGCACCAGCCGGGTTCCCTGATAGTCTGTAAAAAAGAAAATCTTGTCGCGCACAATGGGACCTCCCAGTGTGCCGCCGAACTGATTCTGGTTGAACTTGCCGCGCGTAGGGGAGAAATAGTTACGGGCGTCCAAGTCGGTGTTACGAAGAAACTCGAAAACGTCGCCGTGAAAGTCGTTGGTGCCCGACTTGGTAACGACGTTGATCAAGCCTCCGGTGTAGCGGCCATACTCCGCGTCGAAGTTGGAGGAGAGGATACGGAACTCAGCGATCGAGTCGAGGTTAGGAATAATAGCGGCCGCCATGCTGCCCGTCTCCTCCGCGTCGGCGCCATTTACCGTGAATCCATTGGCGGATTCGCGCTGCCCCTGGATAGAAAGAATTCCTGGATTGAGATCGCCGGATGGCGAAAATACGCTTTGGCCCAGCCCTTGTACCGTCAGTGAAGTAATCGTCGTTTGCGGGACCACTCCGGGTTGCAGGGCGAGCAGGTCGGTGTAGCTTCGCCCATTCAGCGGCATAGATAGAATCTCGTTAGTCCGGAGCACCTGGCCGAGTTGCGTGTTCGCGGTCTCCACCAGATTGGGTAAAGCATTCACGGTCACGACGGTTGAACTCTGACCTATTTCGAGGACGGTGTCCACCAAGAGAGCATCGTTGACGTCGAGCACTACATTTGTACGGCGATATGACTTGAAGCCACTGGCCGATATATCCACTGAGTACCGGCCGATCGGCAAGTCCGCTATAGCATAGCTGCCCGAATTGTTGGTCTTGCCCGTCCTATTGACACCTGTGTCGATATTTGTGGCAACCACTACAGCGTTCACGACAATTGCCCCGCTTGGGTCCTTGACAGTTCCGGAGATACTACCTACCGAAGACGCATAGGCAGAGTCCACAATTCCAAGGGAAGAGAGTAGAGCAGAAACTAAACACACTTGAAGAACCCAGCGCGCAAGTTGTAAGAGGCCCATGCGTGCTCTCCGTACGCCCGTACTACTACCGCAGTAGAGAAGTGAGAACCATGCCCGGAACGTGATCTGTTCTACGAGGTTTTTCGAATGCTGGCAGTCTTGGTGGCCAACACTATACACCCGAATGGCCTTTGCTGCTGAGCTTTTTCATCTCTTCGTCCTGACAACTCCGGCCCCAGCCAATTGCGAGCCATCCCTGCCGAATCGCATCGGTAAGGTCCTTTGGGGACGCGGACCATGGTTCCATCTCGAAAATCCTGCGGTTATCTCCGTTCCGCGGCGTGTCGTTCCTGATCGGTCACATGATTTCCGATAACTCGCACGGGCTCAAACTTTGACGAGCATTCGAACTTGGAATCAATAGGGCGCGAGCGGAAAGGGGGAGGGTACTGGTATCCGCTGATTACTCCTTCTAGAGCCGCACGATCATTACTTCGGTGGACTTCACCAGCGCCGCCGCTTTGTCGCCGCGCTTCAGACGCATCTCGCGAGCGGCGTCGGCGGTGATGATCGAGGTGATGTGCTGGCCGCCGATCGACAGCCGCACCTGCGCCATCAGGCCTTCGATGCGCACCTCGACGATGCGGCCGACCAGTTGATTGCGTCCGCTGATGCTGCGAAAGTTGGCGCGGCTTTCGGCCGGCTGTTTGCCCAGCGACTTGAAGAGGAAGCGGTCGATTTCGCTGAGCGGAATGCGATGGTGGCCGCCGGCGGTCTGCACGGTGTTGAGCTTGCCTTTATAGATCCACTGCTTCAGGCTGGCGTAGCTGATGCCCAGGGCGACGGCGGCATCGCGCGGGCGCAGCAGCTCTTCCGACTTTGGCGTCATGCTGGCCATTGTAGAGCACCGGTTGCGGCGATCGCGCATCTTCCGCGCCCAACTGCCCAAAGCGGAAATCTCCCGAATCGACACCGCCTTACTACTTTTGCCGCTCCGCTTAAGCTTTCCCGCTTGTGCGCCGATGGCTTTCTTGTCACGCTGTAGCCAAGTGGCGAGCAGCCGAGCCTATGAAGGACTTGCGTAGCGGTTATCTCGATACCCTCCCCGAGCTGCCGCCCACGTTCGACCGGCGCAACCGCGAGCGCATCGCGCTGAAGATTCCGCTGCGGGTGTTGAGCTACGGTCCGTTGATGGAGAAGTCAGCCGAGGCGCTGTGCACCGATCTGAGTGAAGGCGGCGTGGCCTTTGAAACTGCGGCTGAGCTCAATGTCGGCGACATCGTCATTCTGGAGTTCCAGCTGAAAGGCGAAGCCGCTTACCGCTGCCATGCAAGGCTGACATATCGCATGGGCCGCCGCTATGGCGGCTACTTCCTGGGAGCGTGATAGCCGCCGCGAGCCGCGAGCCGCGAGCTACGAGCTATCGGTTTCTGACTTTTGCACTTCGAGCATTGGAAAATTGGAAGGCTTATGGGAAGGCCTAAGTGTCGAGCCCATTCAGGGTTTGGGATACACCGTTTCGCTCGTGCTCGGGGCTCGAAGCTCGAGGCTCGTGACTCGAAGCTTCCGGCTGCTATGATTTGCCCTTGCGGACTCGCCCCATGGATTCTTCGCTGCACCATGTTCTCGCCTCCTACGACGATCGCGCCCCGCTCGAGCGCGCCGCTACGATTCCAGCCTCCTGGTACGTTGATGAGCAGGTTGCCGAGCTGGAGCGGCAGAACGTCTTCGGACGCGCCTGGCAGGTTGCGGCCGGTGCCGAACAACTCGCGCGTCCCGGCGCCTTCGTTACGGCCGAATTAGCGGGCGAGCCGCTGGTTGTGGTGCGCGGCAGCGACCAGCAACTGCGCGCGTTTTACAACGTCTGCCGCCATCATGCTGCGGCGGTGGTGACGGAAGAGCAGGGAACGGCGAGCATTTTCCGCTGCCCGTATCACGGATGGAGTTATGGACTCGATGGCGCGCTGAAAGGCGCGCCCGAGTTCGACGGGGTCTGCGATTTCGAGCGCGCTCAGAATGGCCTGCTTCCGGTGCGGGTTGAGCCATGGGAGCAGTTCGTTTTCGTCAGCCTCGATGCGAATGCCGCCCCACTGCGCGACTTTCTCGGCGGGCTCGCCGGCCGCATCGAACCGCTGGACATCAGCTCGCTGCATTTTTTCGAGCGCCGCATCTACAGCTTGAACTGCAATTGGAAAGTCTTCGTCGATAACTATCTCGACGGCGGCTATCACGTCCCGCACCTGCACAAGGCCCTCAACAGCGTGCTGGATTACAAGCAGTACAAGATCGAGACGGAAGATCGGTACTGCCTGCAGTCGAGCCCGATGATCGCCTCCAGCGAAGATGCCGCCACCGCTGCGACCCGTACCGGCGATCGCGCCTGGTACTTCTGGCAGTATCCCAACTTCATGATCAATCTGTACCAGGGATACATGGATACCAACCTCGTGCTGCCCGATGGCGTCGACCGCTGCACCGTCATCTTCGACTTCTACTTCGACGACGTGAGCGCGGCGGCCGCCGAACGCAACCGGCAAAGCATCGCAGTCGGAGAACGAGTGAACGATGAAGACGTTGCTATCTGCGAGGCAGTGCAGCGCGGCCTGCACTCGCGCGCTTACGAAGCGGGGCGGCTCTCAGTGCGGCGCGAGGCCGGCGAGCACTTGTTCCATCGCCTGCTGGCGCGCGACCTGAAGGCCGAAGTCACCCAAGCCGCGCCCGCTGCCAATGAATAGCGTGCGTTCGGCCCTCATGTTCCCTGGTTCTCGCTGTCATCGGACACGCTGGAAAACGATGATTCCCGAAGCGTCCGCTGCGATGAGTCCCCGGCCTGGTACCAGTTTCAGGCTGAGCCGGTTGTTGCCAAAAGCAATGGTGTACAGGTGGGTGTCGGCGTCGAAAAGCTTCCAAGTCCCTAGCGTGCCGCTGGCAAACTGAAGAGTTCCATCGGGCCGGAATTTAACCGCACTATCCTCACCGTTGTAGATGATCTTAGGAATATAGGTTCCGACGATGAGATCGGTGTCGCTGAGCGGGCTATCGAACCTGACGGCGCCGGTTGCGCTCAGTTCATAATCGCCGCCATTGCGCACCAGTCCGCCGGTTGGCGGAATTACCGCGACAATCACCTTGGTTTCCTGCTTCAAACCTCCTGTCAGGTCT
>DATJNV010000044.1:0-4975 GCA_035507705.1 Acidobacteriaceae bacterium | reverse complement strand
ATAACACGATGCAGTCCCGCAGGGACGGCTGAAAGTAGTCCAGGACGTCAGTCCGGGACGTCAGTCCTGGGTGCCGAACTTGGTTAGAAATACACCAGCTCGCGTTGTTGCCAGGCTAGCGGTCCCCAGGATTTCATCCTGGGTAATTTTCAGCCGTCCCTGCGGGACTGCATCGTGTTGTGAACTTTCCCAGGACGTTCCGTCCTGGGCTACTTTCAGCCGTCCCTGCGGGACTAACCCTTTTGCAGCGCGGCCGGGATGGCGTTCAAACCTGTTCCAGGGCACTCTCGGGCATAGAAGAGAACATCGCTGTCGATGGGTCCTGGACGATCGCGGCGCCACCCTGCGCGCGCACCACCATCAGGCCTGAGGTCCCGTCGTCCAGCAATCCGGTCAGGATCGCTCCGATCACCCTCCGTCCCCAGGAAGCTGCGGCCGATCGAAAAAGTGGATCGATGGCAGGGCGGTGCAGGTTTTCCTGTGGACCCTGGATCACTCTTAGCAGATCTCCTTCGACGATCATGTGAAAGTCTGGCGGGGCAATGTACACGTGCTTGTTGCGAATCGTCTCGCCGTCTCACGGATGAATCACAGGCATGAGGCTTGCCCGCTGAAAAACCTCCGGTAACTGCGGCAGCGCCTCGATCCCGCCCGCGGACGTACCGACAACAACCAGTTCTCGGTGTATCATTCGAAAAAGACCTCGGCTGTGGGATGACCTGAAAGCTGCCGGGGGAGCCAGACCTCCAGACTGCAAGAACTACATTCGCCCGACGGCTTGAAGGAAATGCAAATGCGTCAGGAACGGCAAAGCGACAATCAGGCTCTGCTCAGCTGTTGGAAAGATATCGCGCGCTACATGGGCAAGGGTGTACGAACGGTGCAGCGCTGGGAACAGGAGTGGGCACTGCCGGTTCGCCGGCCAAATGGAGGAGGCGCCAAGGGACCTGTTACCGCGCGTCCCGCAGAACTGGACCAATGGCTAACCGCCAGCTGGTCGGAACGGTCCGCGAGCAATGGTCATCACAAGGAGGAAGATGTGGAACACCTTGTGTCATCGATGGCGTGCAGGAATCCGTTGATTGAAACTTCGCGGAGACTTCTGAGCGAGAACCGAACACTCCTTAACGAGCTGATGCAATCCCTCGAGGACCTTCAATCGCAATGTTCCACCCTGAATCCTGGATTACGTGGGCCGAACACCAGCACCACCAACTCCGGTAAGGAAACCACCCTGCGCTAGAAGCTCCGGGTTTCACGCGCCGCGAATTTGGTCTGCCGCTTCTTCCCTCACCTCATCGACTATTAAGTCTCTATCATCTGCGGGAGCGGCGGCCGCATAGGTGCGCATCCTTCGACTCGAGCTCATACTCGGGAATGCCGGCATGACATCTTCCACCTGCTGTAAGCTTCCAGCGTCGTTTGCATCGGAATCTCCCGGCGGGTCACTCCAGCTCTTCGATTGAGTGGACGGCCCCGTATCCTACAAACGGGCGAGGGCATTTTTTGGATTGGATCGGGACTATAATTCGATTCTCACAATCCTGATGATGATCCGGGAAGTGCTCTAAGCAAAAAACACTGCGACAAATTACGAGGATTTTTCAATGACGGCTGCGAAGGGCGATAACGAAGGCAGTTCAGAGAACAGACCCGCCGCCGGGAAGCATAAGGCAGAAAAGTCCCAGGAAAAATATCCCGGAGAAGCGGTGATTACCATCGTCGGCGTCGGAGCATCCGCGGGAGGTTTAGAAGCTTTCACCAGCTTGCTGAAGGCTTTGGCTCCGAATCTTGGCATGGCTTTTGTGCTCGTGCCCCATCTCGATCCATTGCGGGAAAGCGCGTATACGCAAATACTCTCCCGGGCCACGACCATGCCGGTTCGGCAAATAGAAGAAGGGCAAACGGTAGAGCCCAATCACGTTTACATCATTCCTCCCAATTGCGATCTGACCATTTCCCAGGCCTTGCTCCACATCAGCGACAGGACCGAACCCAGGGTAGGCAACACCACGATTGATATCTTCATGAGATCACTGGCAGCCGATCAGGGAAGCAATGCGATCGGAGTCGTGCTGTCAGGAACCGGCGCGGATGGAACAGCCGGATTGACCGCCATCAAGGGGGAGGGCGGAATCACCTTTGCGCAGGACACGCAATCAGCCAAATACGATGGCATGCCGACGAGTGCGATTGCTGCCGGTTGTGTGGATTTTGTTCTACCCCCGGATGGGATTGCCAGGGAGTTGGCGCGCATCAGCCAGCATCCCTATGTCGGCAATGTCTTCGCCGCCCTCGACCCGGAGGAAGCTGGAACAGACAGCCAAATAACGCAGATTTTCCGGCTTCTGCGGCGCGTCGCCAAAGTAGATTTTTCCGAGTACAAGCCACCGACAATTGTGCGCCGCATTCAACGGCGCATGGTCCTGCATAAGATTGAGCGGCTTACCGATTACGTCGCTCTGCTGCATCGCGACCGGGCCGAGGCCAATGCGCTTTATCAGGATCTCCTGATCAACGTAACCAGCTTTTTCCGCAATTCGGAGGCGTTTGATGCATTAAAGGAGATCGTATATCCCGCGATTCTCAAAATGCGCGGATCCTCCGCCTCCCCCATTCGTATCTGGGTTCCTGGCTGCTCGACCGGGGAAGAAACGTATTCCCATGCCATTTCGCTGGTTGAGTTTTTAGGCGAAGAGAAGACCGAGCTCCCCATCCAGATCTTCGGTACCGATCTGAGCGACCTCGCGATCCAGCGCGCGCGGGCCGGCGTATACAAAGAGAGTATCGAGGCCGATGTTAGCCCGATACGGCTCAGGCGTTTCTTTCACAAGATCGACGGCGGGTACCAGATCAGCAAGACCATTCGCGACCTCTGCATCTTTTCCACTCAGAACATCTTCAGCGACCCGCCGTTCTCTCGCATGGACCTGGTCAGCTGCCGCAATGTGATGATCTACCTGAGCCAGTCACTGCAAAAGCGGGTGATCCCGATCTTTCATTATGCGTTGAACCCAACTGGTTTTCTGATGATCGGCAACACCGAGGGCCTTTTGGGTGCGGGCTCCGAGCTATTCGAACTGGCCGACAAGAAACAAAAGATTTATCGCAAACGTCTGGTCTCGACACCCGCGACGTTCGGCTTCTCCGTTGGTCACCCGGAACATGAGCCGGAACGTGTTCCGGCCGCTCTGCCACCACCCCCTAAGCCGCCGGACACGATGAAAGCCCCTATGGAGCTGCTGCGAGAAGCGGACCGCTTGATGATGGCCCGTTACGCTCCGCCGGCGGTCGTCGTGAACGATCAGTTGGAGATCATCCAAAGCCGCGGACGAACGGGAACTTTCCTCGAGCTCCCTCCGGGTAAGGCGAGTCTCCACATCCTCAAGATGGCCCGGCCGGGTCTCCTGTTCGAGCTGCAACTTGCGCTGGAGGAAGCGCGCAAAACGGGCCTGGAACAGCATCGCCCGAATGTGCACCTGGATAGCAACGGCGCGATCAGGACTACCGATCTAAGGATCATTCCATTCAAGTCGCCCGTTCAGGACCTTCACAACTACCTCGTCGCCTTTGAGCCTCCCACCGGCACCGAGCCAGAAGCTCCATCGCTCAACGCAACGCCTCTTACCGATGCGGAAAGAATGGAAAGAGACAAGCAGATGAACCAGCTCCGCCAGGAGCTCGCGGCCTCAAAGGAATATCTGCAATCCATCATTGAAACCCAGGACGCCATCAACGAGGAATTGCAATCGGCGAACGAGGAGATTCAGTCGGGCAACGAGGAATTGCAAAGCACCAACGAAGAATTACAAACCTCCAAGGAAGAACTCGAGTCCGCGAACGAGGAGCTGCATACCGTGAACGAAGAAATGCAGCATCGCAACGAGCTTCTGGGCCAGCTCAATAATGACCTCACCAATCTGCTGAACAGCATCAATCTGCCCATGGTTATGGTAGGCGCGGACCTCAGCGTGCGGCGCTTTACACCTCAGGCCACCACCATGCTCGGCCTGATGGCGAGCGACGTGGGCCGGTCGATCCCGCGGCTCAAGCTCAAGATTGACGTTGCCAAGCTGGAACAGATGATGCTGGAAGTGATTCAGGACGTCAGGTCCAAACAACAACAGGTTCAGGATAATGACGGCAAGCTGTGCACTTTGCGTATCACTCCCTATCGAACCCTGGATAACCGGATTGATGGCGTAGTTCTCACAGTGCTTGACAACGCATCGTTCCATGATCCTTCGAAGCGGACTGCACGTACCCGCAAGCGGAAAGCCTGACGAACGCAAAGCGCTTGAAAATGCTTCGGCCTTTAGCGTCTGCGAGTGAACTACCCTATGCAGGGTTTAGTCCCGAAGGGACGCCTGAAAGTAGCGCAGGACATTCGTCCTGGGTGTCGAACGGGCTTCACCCCGTAGGTGAATCACAATAATCGACGGGCTTTCAGCCCCTGAGGTCATAGAGCGTTCGCAGTCGTTTCTCTTCGGTGCAGAACATCGATCGATCCAACATCCAACCATGAGAAAACGACAAAGCAAGTGTTCATCGTCGTCTCACCAAATTAAGCCATGGATCATGGTGGATTCCCCGCGCCATATTGCGCCACGAAGGACGCGCAGCAAACCTCAAACGACATGACGGACTCTTATACATTGCCTTTCCTGGGATGGCAACTACCTGGGAAAGACACTCAGTTCGCTCAGTCTTCTTTGTGAGAGCGCAGATCAGATTTCTGGGAATTCCGCACCTCGCCATTCTGGCCGCGGTCGTTCTGACGGGATTTGCTCTGATCCGCGTTGTACTTCGAAGGCCTGCGCTTGAATGGCCGATCCGGTGGGTGCTAGCGGGCGCCGCAGGAGTGCTGGGTCTCAGCTGGTATGGGTTACGCTTCTGGCTGCTCCACACGCCGTGGCGGTGGGACCTCCCGCTGGAACTATGTGACATCTCGCTGTGGACCACAGCGCTTGCACTC
>DATJNV010000043.1:0-33853 GCA_035507705.1 Acidobacteriaceae bacterium | reverse complement strand
GAGATCGGCCGGCAGCCAGCCTTGCCGGATCCGGGGTAAATTCGATTTTTTGTGCGAGAAAAGCGAGATAAGCGAGATAAGCCTCCCCGCGATGCACCGATTGGCTGCCAATCCGGCATTTGGACGTGCGCATGGGCGCAGAAAAGGCGCCCGAAGCACCTAACGCCGGGGCAGGATTCAGTTGTCAAAGACTGCTCTATAAGGAGCGCGCCTGAGCGCGACCTCGCTTGCTGCCCCTGGTTGCGGAACGCCGCTGACCCGGAGCGCAATTGCGCATTTCTGCCTGTCTATTTAGATCCCGGTGGAAGTGATTTCGGGTGGTGACCGATAGGCTTTCTTTCGTAACAGGGCTGACCGATGGAAACTGCAAGCCGACCACGTAGCGCAGAGCAGTGGAGAGACCTTGGTCTCTCACTGCCCCCAAAATTTGTTCACCAGGAGCGAAGCCGACCTGTCCCGCCTGTGCCGGCAAGCCGTGGGGCGTGCCGTGGAGGGATCCGCAGTTTCTTTCCCGGTTCATGGTCTTTCCCTCCCGCAAACCGGTTTGCGATCAAATTCCTTGCCGGAGCAGCGGTGAATCGCTCCACAGATATCAATGAACACCTGACACCTCAGATAGCCATTGCATCCGTTGCAGCCGATATCTGCTCACCCGAATAGCCGAGACTTTGCAAAATATCCCGGGTGTGTTCTCCCAGCAACGGAGGGTGCAGGCGGTACACCACAGGCGTGGACGAAAGCCGCACCGGGTTGGCAAGACTGCGCACCACATCGAGTGTGGGATGGTCGATCTTCACGATCAACCCGCGTGCGAGTGTCTGCGGATCATTCAGCGCCTCGCCGACAGTATGAATGGCCGAGGCGGGAATATCTTCCGCGGTGAGACGGAGAAGCCACTCTTCGGCGGGCAGGCGCTCGAAGAGCGTGCTCAACAGTGGAATCAGCGCCAGCCGATTCTCCGTGCGCAGAGCATTGGTCCGAAAGCGTTCATCCTGACCCAGAGTCTCCGTCGCCTCGACGACCTGCACAAAGCGATGCCACAATGCATCGGTGCCTATGGCAGCGACAAAATGCCGCCCGTCTCCCCCCCGGAACACCTGGTAGGGAACAATGCTCGGGTGCGCATTGCCCCAGCGTTGTGGAGGCCTTCCTGCGTTTAGGTAGTTGCTGCCGGCATTGATCAGCAGGCTCAACTGGGAATCGAACAGCGCCATATCGAGAGCCTGGCCTTGCCCGGTTTTTTCGCGGGCGAAGAGAGCGGCGAGAATGCCGATCGCGGAGTACAGCCCGCAAGCCATGTCCGCGATGGCCACGGGATAGCGAATGGGCTCGCCGTCCGGCTCGCCGGTGAAGCTCATAATTCCAGCTTGTGCCTGCGCAATGATGTCGTAACCGGGCAAGCCGGACCGGGGACCCGAATGCCCATAGCCGGAGATCGCGCAATAGATGAGCCGCGGATAGCGGGCGCAGATCGTCGCTGCATCCAAACCCCGGCGCGCCAGAGAAGCTAAATTGCGCTGGTTGATCAGGAAAATATCGGCCGTAGACAGCAGCCGGTGCAGAATCTCCGTTCCGAGTGGTTGATCGTAGTCGAGCGAAAGCGAACGCTTGTTACGATTGGCCGCCAAAAAATACGCTGATTCGCTCCCGACAAACGGCGGACCCCAGCTTCGCGACTGATCGCCGTTCAGGCGCCGTTCGACCTTGATCACGTCCGCGCCCAGGTCGCCCAGCATCATGGCGCAATATGGCCCAGCCAGCGCCTCCGTCATTTCCACCACGCGAATGGAGTCGAGAACCTGCACTAAAAACCCGGAGGACGCTGGTCGACAACGCCAAAGCTGCGTTCCAGAGCAAGTCCGGCGCTTCCCAGGCGGCCCTCATCGAACAATTGGCCTATCAGCGTAACCCCATGAGGTACGCGCCGCGGCGGTGAAAATCTCAACGGTGGGTGCGCCGGGTCGGGAGCCCAGTCGCTCCGCTCTTCCGACACCTCGATGAATCCCGCGCGCAGGGTGAGCGACGGATGACCGGTGGCATTGGTGATGGTCAGCATTTCATCGCGCAAAGACGGAACGAGGAGCATATCCACCTGCGAGAACAGCCGGCCCATTTCGTTGGCCACTTTGCGGCGGAAGCGGTCGCTCTGCACAAAATCGACCGCGGAAAGAAAACGTGCCTGGCGGAAACTGTTCGGCCATGCATCCGGCACCTGCATCCTGAGCTGATCGACACCATGGCTGAGCGTTAATTCTTCGAACGCCGCCGCTGCTTCTGCGAACAGGATCAGCTGCAGAGAATCGTAAGGCCAATCAGGGATCGACACCTCCACCGGCGTCATCCCGAGTTTCCGGACCGTTTCCAGGGCTGCGCGATCTACATCGGTGGCTGGCGCTTCTTTCATCCATTGCGGGAAATAACCAACTCGAAGGCCTTCGACTTTGGCCGCCGCATCGAAATCGAGTTTGCTGGGCACGCTCGATATGTCGCCCGGATCCGGTCCGGTAATTGCGTCCAGAACGAGCAGAGCGTCCTCGACGCTGCGCGTCATGGGGCCGAGTTTGTCGAGCGACCAGCACAGCGTCATGGCGCCCGTTCGCGGCACGCGGCCGAAGGTGGGCCGCAAGCCGGTAACCCCGCACCGCATGCTGGGACCGATAATGCTGCCGCCGGTCTCACTGCCGATGGAGAACGCCACCAGGCCGGCAGCGGTCGCAGCTCCCGGCCCAGCGCTCGAGCCGGAAGAGCCTTCCTGCAGCAGCCACGGATTCTTGGTCTGTCCCCCGAACCAGACATCGTTGAGCGCCAGCGCGCCCATGCTCAGTTTGCCGACCAACACCGCGCCAGCTTGCTGCAAACGCTTGACGACGGCTGCATCATCGTTGGGTACGCGATTGCGAAAGGGCTCTGCGCCATAAGTGGTGGGAATGCCGGCCGTATCAAGCAGGTCCTTCCCGCCCCAGGGAATGCCGTGTAGCGGCCCACGGTAATGGCCCGCGGCGATTTCCTTGTCCGCCTGCCTCGCCTGTGCCAGGGCCAATTCGCGCGTGGGAGTGATGACGCAAAGCAGTGTGGGATTAAAGTGGTCAATGCGCTGCAGGTAGATATTCGTAAGCCGCTCCGAGGTAAGGTGTCGAGACTCGATCCATCGCGACAGCCGGGTAACGGGAGAGAAGGCGATGTCCTCGTCATCGCCGGGAAGCGGGGCCGGCTGCTGTTTGCTGCGCACAAACACATTGCGTTGCGGGCCGGCCGCTTGACCGGGCAATGCGGCTTCGCCGTGTGACCACGGCGCCAACCCGGCTTCGAGCGCCACTTTGCGCGGTCCGACGCGCCGCTCATAAAACGGCGCCATGGCACTACGCCAGCTCTCCGCCGCTTCTTTGCGTTCCGCCTCGGTCAGCTCAACCTGGACCAGCTTCTCCGCCTCCGCAAAGGTCTGCGAGTTTACCTCCGGCCCAACCGGGGGCGCCGTGGCAAAAGCAGGAGGCGCACCAGGAGGCAGCCCGGAGGACCCCTTTTCCTGCTGCTTGCAAGCGGTTGCAGCGATCCCCAGAAGACCCAGGGACCCGTGGGCCAAAAACTGCCGGCGCGATTTCGACATCGAACCTCCGATGCGTAGCATACCGCCGCCGAACCATCGATCTGGCGAAATAAAATTCGTTCGAATACAGCATCTTCTTGATTTGCCGCGAACCAGTCCCGAAGGGGACGGCTGAGTAGCCCAGGACGGCAGTCCCGGGTAGAAGTCTGTTCCTTATCCTCTTGAACGCCGGCCGCACCAGCCTCAACGCCGCATTCCGCTAGTCGAGATCCACAACCACACCCTCGAACGGACGAAGCAAAACCCGTCCCTCGACAGCCTCCTCGCGGTCCATGTGAGTGGAGATCGCAATCCGGCCCGCAGCAACGGCAGCTTCTTCTTTGGCCGCGCTCAGATTGAGCAGCACCGCAAAGCGCTCCGTTCCCTCAACCCGTTCATACCGCAGAACGGGTCCATTGCTGGCGACTTCTCGAACCGAACCCCCATGCAATGCCGCTTGGAAAGTTCGAAGACGGATGAGTTCGCGATACAGGCTCAACAGCGAGTCCCGCTCACGAGACAGCACCGCAACGTTGACTGAGGCAAAATCAGCAGCGAGGCGCAGCCACGGCTTGCCCCTGGTAAACCCGGCGTTCGCCGAGTCATCCCATTGCATGGGAGTCCGCTCCGGGTCCCGTCCCAATCCCTTTCCGGGTTGGTTTTTTTCGGCTGAATCCTGGACCTCACCTCGGGGGATCGGAACATCCGTCATTCCGACCTCATCGCCGTAATACATGGTTGGGGTTCCGCGCAGCGTGAGCAGGAGCATTGCGGCGATCCGCGCCTGGTCGCGTCCGACGCGGGTCGCGATCCGTGGCTGATCATGGTTTCCGATCACCCAATTCGGCCAAGCACCGGGGGGAAGCGACGCTTCATAGTCCTTGATCACGGCTGCGATCGCGTCGGCCTTCCATGGCGTCTGAATGAGATGAAAATTGAACGGAAGCTGCGCTCCTTCGAGGTTCCGGCCATAGTAAGTCGCCAGCTGATCGAAGGACAGATAGGTCTCCCCAATCAGCAACCGGTCGCCATACGAATCGAGGATGGCGCGCATCTCGGCGACAATGGCATGCACCTCGGGCCGGTTCTGGTTATAGACCGGCAGTAGCCGGACCGAGTCAGGGCTATCGGAGAACGTCGCAGGGTTCACCGGGTTGTCGCGGAACTGATCGTCCTTGATCATCATCCACATCACGTCGACGCGGAAGCCGTCCACCCCGCGATCCAGCCAGAATCGAAGCACGTCAAACATCGCAGCGCGCAATCCGGGATTACGCCAGTTCACATCCGGCTGCTGTTTCAGAAACGAATGGCAGTAATACTGGCTGCCATCCTTAGTCCAGGCCGAACCACCAAAATTGCTGAGCCAATTATTGGGCGGCCCGCCATCCGGAGCAGGATCGTGCCACAGATACCAGTCTCTCTTCGGATTGGTCAGCGAAGAGCGGCTTTCCTGGAACCAGGGATGCTGGTCCGAGGTGTGGTTGGGCACGAAATCAAGGATCAGTTTGAGACCGCGATCGTGGATTGCTTTCAGGAGGCGATCGAAGTCGTCAAGCGTACCGAATATGGGGTCGATATTGCAATAGTCGGAGATGTCATAGCCAAAATCGGCCATTGGGGAAGGATAGAAAGGCGCGATCCATATGCCTTTGATACCGAGGCCGGCCAGGTAGTCTAACCGCCGCAGAATTCCCTGAAGATCGCCGATGCCGTCGCCGTTTGCGTCCTGGAACGAACGCGGATAAACCTCATAGAGGATGCCGTACTGCCACCAGAGCCCAGAAGCCATATGTCAAGGACGATACACTGATCTTTATGACCAGAACGTTGAACAAGTACAGCTCCCAGATTACACAACCCAAAGCGCAGGGGGCCTCCCAGGCGATGCTCTACGCAACCGGCCTGCGCGAGCCCGATATGGACAAACCGCAGGTAGGTATTGCAAGTGTTTGGTACGAAGGCAATTCCTGCAACATGCATCTGTTGAAACTTGCCGAGAAAGTGAAAGAGGGTGTGATCACGGCGGGAATGGTCGGCTTGCGCTTCAACACCATTGGCGTGAGCGACGGCATTTCAATGGGCA
Source organism: Acidobacteriaceae bacterium (assembly GCA_035507705.1). Classification (GTDB taxonomy): domain Bacteria; phylum Acidobacteriota; class Terriglobia; order Terriglobales; family Acidobacteriaceae; genus PALSA-350. Next base: position 28,184 of record DATJNV010000043.1, on the reverse strand, counting down.
CCGAAGGTATGAGCTACTCGCTGCAATCGCGCGACCTGATTGCCGACTCGATTGAGACCGTGATGCACGCGCAATGGTACGACGCCAACGTTTCCATTCCTGGCTGCGATAAAAACATGCCCGGCTGCCTGATAGCCATGGGGCGCGTGAACCGCCCCAGCTTGATGGTCTACGGAGGAACGATCCATGCCGGCCACTACAACGGCCAGAAGCTGGACATCATCTCTGCCTTCCAGAGCTATGGCCAATACCTTGCGCATTCCATCACTGACGAGCAGCGGCAGGCAATCGTGCGCCACTCCTGTCCCGGCGCAGGCGCCTGCGGTGGCATGTACACCGCCAACACCATGGCCTCGGCCATCGAAACTCTGGGCATGAGCCTGCCTTATAGTTCCTCGACGCCGGCCGAAGATCCGCGCAAGCTGGACGAATGTTTTCGTGCCGGCGCTGCTGTCCTGAAACTGCTGGAGATGGATCTGAAGCCTCGTGACATCATGACCCGCGAGGCCTTTGAAAACGCCATGGTCGTGGTTGCCGCTCTGGGTGGTTCCACCAATGCTGTGCTCCATTTGATTGCGATGGCCAGGGCCGTCGAGGTACCGCTCAGCATCGAGGATTTCCAAAGAGTCAGTGACAAGACGCCGTTGCTGACGGACTTCAAGCCCAGCGGCGCATATGTAATGGAGGACCTGCAGTCTGTGGGAGGCCTGCCAGCAGTGCTCAAAATGATGCTGGCAGAGGGGATGCTGCATGGCGACTGCCTGACGGTCACTGGCAAAACCCTTGCAGAAAATGTAAAAGACCTGCCGGGCTTAAAAGCCGGACAGGAGATCGTGCGTCCGGTTTCCAACCCTCTGAAGGCGACAAGCCACTTGCAGGTTCTCAAAGGCAATCTGGCGCCCGAAGGTGCAGTGGCGAAGATCACCGGCAAGGAAGGGCTTCGTTTCTCCGGTCCAGCCAATGTCTTCGATTCTGAGGAACTGATGCTGAAGGCCCTGGAAGATGGAAAGATTGCCAAAGGTCAGGTCCTGGTGATCCGTTACGAAGGCCCCAAAGGAGGACCCGGGATGCCCGAGATGTTGACGCCGACCTCTGCCATCATGGGCGCCGGCCTGGGAAAAGATGTTGCCCTGATGACCGACGGACGCTTTTCCGGAGGTTCGCATGGATTCATAGTTGGCCACGTGACACCTGAGGCGCAGGAGGGCGGACCAATCGCGCTGGTGGCGAACGGAGACATCATCACCATCGATGCCGCGAAGAATGAAATTTCCGTAGAGCTGTCTGACGAGGAATTAGCAAAAAGACGCAAGGCCTGGCGCATGCCGCCCTACAAAGCGGAAAGGGGGACTTTGGCTAAGTACATTCGAGCGGTGAAAAATGCTTCGATGGGGTGTGTGACGGACGAGTAGACGCCCGAGCGAAGTGAAGGGATCTGCGGTTTCTTTCCGCGAGGTATCATCTCGAGCTGCCAAAAGAAAAAAGCGCGATGCCAGAGGCATCGCGCTCCCTCCGCATTCTTCTCAGCTAAACGTGGCATCGTCGAGCGACTGCACCTCATCCCACATCGGCGTCGGCTCGAAATAACCCGTGCCTGGCTTCAGATGCTGCTTGCACACCTCATCGTTAAGCGTCACTCCCAACCCAGGAGTCTCCGGAACCTTGATGAATCCTTGTTGGATCATCGGCTTCTCCGGACCATTGACCAGGTCCTGCCACCACGGCACGTCGAGGGAATGGTTTTCGAGAGCGAGGAAGTTGCGCGTCGCCGCCGCGCAATGCACGTTCGCCATACAACTGACCGGTGTCCCCGCAAAGTGCATCGCCATCGGTACGCCATATCCGAATGCCATGTCGCCGATCTTATGCGTACGCAGAATGCCGCCTGAAGTCGCAAGATCCGGATGGATCTTATCCACCGCGTGATTCACGCAGAGCTTTTCGAAGTCCGCAATTTCGTAGATATCCTCACCTGTAATCGTCGGCGTCGGGCTGGCGTCGGTGATTTCCTTCAGCAGATCCGTGTAGTACCACGGAATGACGTCTTCCATCCATTCCAGGTTGAATTTCTCGTAAGCCTTGCCCAGCTTGATGCAAGACTTCACACCGATATGTCCCAGGTGATCCATCGACAAAGGCATGTCGTAACCAATGTTGTCCCGCACCGCCGCCACATACTCGCAAAGCCGGTCGATGCCCTTATCAGTAACTTCCGTCGCCATAAACGGATGGGGCTGATTGCGCAGTTCCCACTTGCTCTGCCCCGCGGGCTCCATCACCATTCCCGGCATTCCTTCGAGGACGTTGATACCCAGATCCATCTTCATCCAGGTGAGGCCCATCTCTTTGCGCTCCTTGGCGCGCCTGCCGTATTCCTTGGGATCCTCTGATTCCGTTGTGTCCGCGTAGATGCGGATCTTATCCCGCCATTGGCCGCCCAGCATCTGGTAGACCGGAATGTTGTACACCTTACCGGCAATGTCCCACAGTGCCATCTCCACGGCGCAAACGCCGCCCGCCTGGCGCGAAATGCCGCCGAACTGCTGAATCTTCTGGAACAGGAAATCGATTTTCAGCGGGTTCTCGCCCATGAGGCGGCTTTTGAGCACCATCGCATATTGGTAACCACCAACATCGCGCACTTCGCCCAGTCCATAGACGCCCTGATTGGTGTCGATCCGGATGATCGGGCACGGACTAGGGCCGGGCTTCACAATAATGGCGTAGCGCATGTCGGTGATCTTCAGCGACGACGGGCTAGAATTCAGGTTGACGTTCTTGATCGCCGGTTCGGTCTCGGCCGCGGCTTTCTCCAGCGAATAGCGGCTGAGCAAACCGCCTCCCATCACGGCCATCGATGACTTGAAAAAACCACGGCGATTGAACCTGGATTTAATTAAATCTGACATTGTTACATTTCCCCTTATTGGTTTCCACCCTCTAATTGAGAACTGGTCTCATGTATGGGTCCGCAGCTTCGATTGGAAGCATGAGCCCCGCTCCGCCGGCGGCTCTCATTTGGGCACTTTCCATCACTGTGGATTATGAGACCAGTTCAATCGTTTCTGCCACGCCTGTGTGCGTTGAAAGCAAGGAGAAGGATAACCCATGAATCGGCAGGCTGCATCGGCAGGAGTTTCCGCTCGTCCGGCGTACAACATATAAAGATCGATGTGTGCCGTTGTCAAAGGAAAAGCCTCATCCCACAATGTGGTATTCGGCTTCCTGATTGCCAAACGCTCAAAATCAGCGAATGATGCGCATATGAAATATCTCCTTGCCTTGTTTGCGTCGCTGTTCATAACTTCTATCTGTTCTGCAGCTTCCACTTATCCCACACGCCTGGACGATCCCGCGGCGGTCTATCTCACGCAGGAAGAATTTCATGTCCACGGTGACGGCAAAGAGGACGATAGCGACGCAATCCAGGCTGCGATCGACAAGGTACAGTCAGGCAAAGGCGAAGGGATTGTTTTCGTTCCCCAGGGGCGCTACCGGATCAGCCGTACCATCTATCTGTGGCCCGGTGTGCGCGTGATTGGGTATGGCGCCGAACGTCCCGTGTTTGTGCTCGGGGAGAACACACCTGGATACCAAAATGGAATCGCTTACATGTTCTTCTTTGCCGGCGCGCGCCCGCGAGCCCAGAACAGCGTGTTCGCACGGCTCGGCTTTCATTTTCCTCCGACGCCGCGTGGCGTGGTTCCACCCAGGACCGATATTCCGGATGCCAACCCCGGCACATTCTACTCGGCAATCAGCAACGTTGACTTTGAAATCGGTCCAGGCAACGCAGGCGCGGTCGCCATTCGCTTCCACGCGGCGCAGCATTCGTTTCTCAGCCACATCGACTTCAATATAGGCTCTGGTTTTGCCGGCATACATGAGGTCGCGAACGAGGCAGAAGACCTCCACTTCCATGGTGGCCAATTCGGCATCATGGCTCGCAAGCCCTCGCCCGCATGGCAGTTCACGCTGATTGACTCCACATTCGATGGACAGCGCGAAGCGGCTATCCGCGAGAACGAAGCCGGTCTCACGCTGGTGCATGACGAGTTCCGCAACGTACCGGCGGCGGTCTCAATTGATCCGCATTATTCCGATCAGCTATGGATCAAAGATGCTCGCTTCGAGAACATCTCCGGTCCCGCGGTCATCATCAGCAACGAAGCAAGCCGCATGACGGAAATCAATTTCGAGAATGTGGTTTGTAGCCATGTGCCTATCTTTGCGCAGCTTCGCGAGAGCGGTCGGGAATTCCGCCAGCCTGCGGATACGTATCGCGTCAGTGTCTTCTCGCATGGCCTGAGCCTTGCGTATCCTGGCGCACCGGCAGCTATCAAGACGGCCTTTGAAGCGTCGCCGCTCGCAGCCTTGCCCCCGGCAACGCCGCCGGCGATCACTCCACTCCCGGATCCTTCTACCTGGGTCAACGTCCACACTCTCGGCGTCAAAGGCGACAACCAGACGGATGACACGGCTGCTCTGCAGAAGGCGATCGATGAGCATCGCGCGCTGTACTTTCCCAGCGGGCGCTACCTGCTGCATGACACAATTACGCTTCGTCCGGATACCGTTCTGATCGGCCTGCACCCCAGCACCACGCAGTTCGATCTTCCCGATGGCACGCCTGGCTTCGAAGGCCCCAATTCTCCGCGCCCGCTCCTGGTGGCGCCTGCGGGGGGAACGAACATCATGACCGGCCTGGGCATTTTCACTGGAGGCTTCAATCCCCGGGCTGCCGGCCTACTTTGGCATGCGGGCAAGGACTCGCTCGTCGATGATGTTCGCTTCCTGGGCGGCCACGGAACGAATAATCCCGACGGGACGCGGATGAATCCGTACAACGCGACCCACTCCGCGGACCCCAACCCGCACCGTCCCTGGGACTCGCAGTATCCGAGCTTGTGGGTGGATGGTGGAGGCGGTACCTTCGCCAACATCTGGACGCCCGATACGTTCGCGCAGGCCGGCATCCTGATATCGAACACCTCGGTTCCCGGGTTCGTCTACGAACTTTCGAGCGAGCATCACGTACGGGCGGAAATCAAATTGAAAAACGCGTCGAACTGGGGGCTCTATGCGCTGCAAACCGAAGAGGAGAGCGGAGAAAGCCAGAATGCTTCTTCGCTCGAAATCGATCATTCCCATGACCTGACTATTGCGAACTATCACGGTTACCGGGTGACACACATGGAAGTGCCTTTTCCTTATGCGGTGCGGGTGGCGGACTCGAACGACATTCACTTCCGTAATGTGCATGTGGATGCCAACAGCTCCATCGGTCTTTGCGATGCACAGGGTGTATGCCGCCAGGCGGTGCGCTCAAACAAGGTGCCTTTTGAAAACACGATTGTGGATGAAACCCTGCACGCCGAGGTGCGTGATCGTGAATTCGCCGACCTGGACATCTCCGATAACAAACCCATACCCCTAAACCGCCTGACCGCGGACCTCACCGAGAAGGGAGCCGAAGTCGAGCGTCTGGCGACCGGTTTCTTCAACATCTCCGGCGCCGCGGTGGATGATTCAGGGCAGCTCTATTTTGTGGACGCACATTTCCAGCGCATCTATCGCTGGCTGCCCGAGGAAAAAAGGGCCGAGGTGGTCAGCGATGCTCCTCTCGATCCGGTGAACCTGGTATTTGACAAGGCCGGCGATCTAATCGTCGTATCTTCCGGCGGCAAAAATCTTACCGCGTTTGCATTGCACGACAACCAGCTCACACTGCTGCCTCTGGAGCCCGCGGCTCCGCGTCCCGGGCTGACACCCGCACTTCCGGTCGATTACTGGTTCAATGGAGATTTCTCGGACACGCTCTCTGCGAGACCGCCGTATACGTATACGTCACTGCAGCAAATGTTCGAGAAAGGCCTGGGAACGCGCACCACCTTCCAGTTTGTCTCTCCCGACAATAGTCTTTTCATCCCTACGAATGCGCCGATCGTGCAGGGTGAGCCCTACTTCGGCACCAAATGGGCGCCGGTTCTCGAAGCCTACGGACTGGTGAAGGGGACGGATGGAAAGGTCTTTTACGCCACCAACGAAGCCGAGCAGCGTACCTATCGCGGCACTCTCAACGACGATGGTTCTCTCTCGCAGATTACGCCGTTTGTCGAGCAGGGCGGCGAAAGCCTGGCGCAGGACGCCGAAGGCAACGTCTACCTGGCAGCGGGCAATATATTCGCTTATTCACCTGCCGCGAAATTCCTCGGCAGTATCGAGGTTCCCGAAAGACCGCACGACATCATCTTCGGGGGCAAAGATCGCCGCACGCTCTACATGTTGAGCTATCACTCCCTGTATGCCGTGCGCATGCGCGATCCGGGAATATAGCGTGTCGATCTTTTCTGTTTTGCCAAATACAGAAGGTCCACAATCCCGGAAAATGACAAACGAGAGGCTTCTTTGCACCCGCTTCACCGCCCTCCTAACCAGCCGGCTCCCGCTTGCGAACCCCCTCGCCGACAGGTCCATGATGTCCCAGCGTGTGGTTGAGCCATTCCGTCATTTGCACTTCCCAATCGGGTACACCAGGCAGCTTGTACCACCCGCCCGTTCCATGCATCCCGCCCGGAATCCGAATGATCTGGCTCGGGGTGCCAACCTTTTTCAGAGCCGCATCCAGATTGGTCGCCTCGCTGAAGGGAATGTACTCATCCTTGTCGCCGAGAATCTGCAAAAACGGTGGATCGCCTTTGTGGACATAGGTGATCGGGGACGCTTCTTTCAGAGCCTCGGCCTCACCCTTCTCCTTGATCAACGGATCCAGCAACGCGTGTACATCCGCATTGAGCGGCACCGTAGCAAAACTGCTCTGCGCAAAGAGCGTGACCACGGCTTGTACCTGCGCGCTCTCCCGGTCGACGGGATCGGGCGCCGAAGGGTTCGCCGGCAGATTCAGCAGGCCCACCATGTTGCTCAGGAATCCGCCGGCCGAACCGCCGACCAGCGCGATGCGGTCCGGATCTGCGGACCAGCGGCTGGCGTTATGGCGAATAAAGCGAATCGCCCGTTCCACGTCGTAGACCATGTAGGGATAGGGATACTTCGGCGCCAGGCGGTAGTTGATAGAAAACACCGCGTACCCGGCGGGAGCCAGAAAATCCGCGCAATACGCCTCGCTACCGCTCTTGCTGTTCCCGCGTTGATAGCCGCCGCCATGGATAATAATCGCGACCGGATGAGGCTCCATGCCTTTGGGCGCGTAGTAATCCATGGTCAGCGTCTGACCGTCGGCTACACCATAGACGATCCCTTCCTGGGTTGGGGTCCGGACATCTGCAGCGAGGGCAGTCGCTGTGAAGGCCACGACAAGAAGAATCTGCAGGAGGATCTTCATGCCAGCGGCCGCTCGGGATGAACGGTCATCCACAGTACCGCGCCCAGTGCTGCCAAAGCCGCGGCAATTCCGAAGGAAGTAGTCCATCCAAACCTTTGCGCGACCCATGGTGTGAGCGATGCGGTGACGGCCCCTCCGATCTGCGCGCCCATATTCACCATGCTGGAGAAGACCCCTGAGCTGCGGCCTGCGATATCGGCGGAGACCGACCAGAACGAGCTCTGCGAGATGTAAAGAGCTCCGGCTCCGCCCGCCAGGATAACCCCCGCAAGTTGCGGGCTCGATGTTCTTGAACCCAGTACCAGGAAAATCGCTGTAAAGATGTAGGCGACCGAAGCCAGGCCGCATCGGCCAACGCGCAGACCATACGCCTTGGTGAGGCGGTCGCTGATGACTCCACCGGCGAGACATCCGAAAGTCATACAGAGGAAGGGAAGCATGGAAAACATGGCGCTGGACTTCAAATCGAAACCGCGGACCTGGGCCATGTAGAGAAAGAACCAGCTGAAGAAGATCCACGCCGTGTATCCAAATCCGAAGTAGGTAATGATGAGAGCGGGCAAATCCCGCCGCGTCAGGATGGCCCGCCACGAGATGGCGCCAGGCGCCGATTCCTCACTTTTGTCGTCTGCGATCCCTTCACGAATGAGCTTGAGTTCAGCGGCTGAAACCGTCGGATCCTCTTCTGGTGTGTCCCGCGCCAGCCACCACCACACGGCCCCGGCAATGACGCCGATAACGGCGCTGAACCAAAAAGCCGAGCGCCATCCGTGATGAAGAATGAACCAAGCCAGCAGGGGAGGGGTCAGACCGCTCCCCGCGCCCACGCCAGCGAAGATCAGGCCGTTGACCACTCCTCGTTCGTGCTCCGGAACCCATCGGGCGACGAACTGGTTCGCCGCGGGATAAATCACCGCTTCGCCCGCTCCCAGCGCGAAGCGGATGGCGATCAACAGCGTGACGGCCTGCGAGAAGCCTGGCGGGATCAACGTAGTGATGGCTGTCGTTACGCCCCACCAGATCACGCCAAAAGCAATCACCAGTCTTGGGCCGAAGCGCGAAGCCAGCCATCCCGCGGGCACCTGGCAGCCGGCGTAGCCGATCAGGAAGGCGCTAAAGATCCATCCCAGACGCTGATTCCCAAGACCAAACTCGGAACTGATTTGCAGACCTGCAATCGAAATATTCGTGCGGTCCAGGAAAGAGATAGCGCTAAGAACGAAAAGCCAGAATGCGAGGATAAATCTCTTCCGGGTGTGCAGCTCTGCATCCATCGATAATTTGCTCCTTGGGCCGAAACAAATGATACCCCACACACCATTCTGACCCGCCGCAGAGCAGGAGCTGAACAGGTGGGAAACATCGCAAGAAGACGGGAGGGAGGCGCGCATTTATGCGGGGGAAGGAGGGCTTGCGCTCCGCAAGGGGACTTCGACCCCAGCAGGCGCTTTAGCGCCGGCCAAGCCGGGGCTAAAGCCATTCGGAAAGGAAAAGCCTCGATGCTGGACTGAAGTCCAGCTCCCTCTCTATAGCAGAGGGCTTTGCCATGTAATTTCCGCGACCTCTAACTCAACGCCCCACTATTCCTGAAGGGCTTGCCGCGTGGGTCACGTTATCATGCGTTTGTGATTTCCCGGGAGGCTTTCAGGTGTGCTTTTCCGCCAGCGCAAATTTTATAGGCAGCGCTGTACTCGGCGCCATCGGCGTGGCCACGCTCGCCGAAGTAAAGCATCGGCGTGAGGTGCTGTTCGCCGCGATGCCGCTCCTCTTCGCTCTGCATCAATTCACGGAAGGGTTCGTGTGGCTGGGCCTGGATGGCAATTTGCCGTCGATCGTGACGCATGACGCGGCCGCAGCCTATGTCTTATATGCCCAGGGGCTGCTGCCGTTTCTGTTTCCGCTCAGTATTCTGCTCCTGGAACCAACGCGCCGCCGCCGCCGCCGTATGCTCGACTTTACCTTGCTGGGTGGTGCGCTCACTGTCTACCTCCTCTGGGGACTCATTGCTTATCCCCTTCAGGTCTATGCTCGCAGCCACGGTATTGTGTATCTGAACCAGATCACCACCACGACGGTCGTCGCGGTGTTATATGTTGCCGCTACCTGTGGCGCGCTTTTCTTCTCTGGTTTCCGCATCCTGGTGGTGCTTGGCTGGCTCAACCTGATCGGGTTGCTGATCGTGATGCTGGTCAGGCGATATGAATTTACTTCCATCTGGTGCGCCTATGCCGCGGTCGTGAGTGTGATCATCTACTTTTACTTTCACCGGAGCCGTGCAAACCGGCCCGCCGATTATCTGAAGGAAGCGGTTGCATGAGCTCAATAGCCGGAAATCTCGAACCGGATGTGCCGGTACGCGATCTTCGCATGTGCTGGTGGTCTTTTGCGGCCAGGGGCGTCCTGGCCGTAGTTTTTGCGGTCGTCCTCTTTCTCGCCAGTAGCTTCCTGGGCATCTTCTTTTTCGATCCGGTCACGCTTGTCTACATGAGTCTGTTGCTTGGGTCCTTCGTTCTGAGCAACGGCCTGCTGCTGGGAGTGGCTGCGTTCTTTTCCTGGGAACATCACATACATGTCTGGTGGCTGGTGCTCTGTGAGAGCGTCTTTACGGTACTTCTTGGCGTTTATATTGGCGTCTCCCTGTTACTGACGCCCCAGTCCTTCGCGTTCCTCGCGGGAATCCACGGGCTCGGCGCAGGCTGCTTCCAAATCGCTTTGGCCATGAAGATGCGAGGCGAAGGTCCCAGGCTGATCCATCTCGCGTTTGCCGGGCTCATCTCCCTGGGCGTTGGCATAGGCTTTCTCACTCATTACAACCTCGCCCCGCGCATCACAACGCAGATCCTATCCGGCTACGAACTGTTTGCTGGAATCGTGTGGATCGTATTTGCCGCCAGATTGCGGGGTAAAAGCGCGACTTCATTGAGGCGCTAGCCCCACTGGTTTCGCGGCGTCGGCTTCTATCCAACTCAGGGGGATCACATTTGCGGCTGAAACATGCGCCCCAAAAAGTTCTGCAGGCATCAAACCCGCATTAGCCACAGGACGGCGGGATGCTCAAGTCGGTTTTTAGCTCTATCGGAGAAGTGACGCTATTTGGCGCGAGAGCCATCCGCGATGCGTTTTTCCCGCCGTTCGAGTGGGAATATCTATTCAACCAGTTTTATGAGATCGGGGTCGGATCTTTTCTGTTGGTCGTAGCCTCCGGTTTTGCGCTGGGCGTTGTCATGACGTTGCATACCCGCAGTACCCTGGTTCAATTCGGGGCCACTGCGGAGATTCCCATCTTCCAGTCCCTGGCCTTCTTCAACGAGATCGGTCCCCTCGTCGCCGCGCTGCTCATGGCCGGGCGCGTGGGCGCAGGCATTGGCGCACAACTTGCGAATATGAGGGCCACCGAGCAGATCGACGCCATCGAAACACTTTCCGTCGATTCGTTCAAACTGCTGGTAGTCACCAGGGTGATTGCTTGCACCTTGATGCTCCCGCTGCTCACCCTTTTTATGGATGCAGCAGGCATCCTGGGTGGCTTCGTTTCCGAACACATCTGGTCCCGCTTGAGCTTGACGCTTTACATGCATCGGGCCTTTGACGGTGTTGCGCTCGCCGACTTCCTTCCTCCTACGCTGAAGACGGCCGTATTTGGCTACCTCATCGCCATCATCTCGTGCTTTTACGGTTACACCACCAATGAAGGTTCCGATGGAGTTCGCAAAGCGGCTACCAACAGCGTTGTGATCTCCTCGCTGGTCGTCATCCTGGCTGACGTGATTCTGGTCAAATGCATCTTCTTTCTGTTTCCGGATCAGGCCATATGAGCGACGGACCAGACAGCGGCAACACGATCGCGTTTGAATGTGTCGAGAAAGGTTTTAATGCGAGGAAGGTTCTGGATAAGGTCTCTTTCACGGTTGCCGCGGGGGAAGCGCTCTGCATTCTCGGCAGAAGCGGAACAGGCAAGAGCGTGACCTTGAAACTGATGATCGGGCTGTTGCAGGCGGACGCGGGGAAAGTCATGGTGGCGGGGGAAAACATGTCGGCTCTGGATGAGGATGGGCTGGCGAAGGTTCGCCGCAATATGGGGTATCTCTTCCAAAGCGCCGCCCTGTTTGACTCCTTTACGGTGAATCAAAATCTTGCGTTGCCCCTGCATCGCCTCGATCGGACGAAATCTCCCGAGGAGATCAAGCAGGCCGTGCACCAGGCCCTGAAGGAAGTTGGTTTAGAGAAGGATGGCGAGAAGCTGCCCTCGGCACTCTCCGGCGGCATGCAGAAGCGCGCCGGCCTGGCGCGAGCGCTTGTGCTTCAACCCAAAATCCTTCTGGTCGACGAGCCGGCCAGCGGGTTGGACAGGATCACCGCTGCAGAGATCGATGAGCTTCTCATGAAAGTCAAAACCGAACGCCGCACAACCATGGTGATCGTCACCCACGATATTCATGGGGCGCGCAAGATCGGGGATAAGTTTGCGGTGCTGGATCAGGGTCGCGTCCTGGCCTTCGGCACACCGGAAGAACTGGATCGCCACAACGACAGCCGATTGAACCAATTCATATCGGAGCGCTAGTCATGAAAAACCATAACGTGATTGTCGGAATTTTCATTACCACTGCCATCGCGCTCTTCGCCGCCGTCCTTTTTCTGATTGGCAACCAGCACAAAGCTTTTAATCGCCACGTTGTTTTCTACACCAATTTCCAAAACGTGGATGGCCTGCCCAAGGGCGCAAAAGTGCTGGTGAATGGCATGGATGCCGGCGAAGTGGAAAGCATTCAGATCCCTGCCGGTCCGGCACAGAAATTCCGCCTGAAAATGAACGTAGAGGACCAGTTCCGCGGCTTGATCCGCGAAGATTCCCTGGTCACCATTGAGACCGAGGGACTGGTGGGAGACCAATTCCTACTCATCCATTCCGGGACCGAGCGCGCCTCCGAAGCACCGCCGGGGAGCACTCTCCCCAGCAAAGAGCCCTTCGAAATAACCAAGCTCCTGGAGCAGGCCCAGGGCATCATGAACCAGGCCGGTACCACAATCACCGCCCTGCAATCCACCATGAAAGACGTGAGCGGCCACCTCGACACCACTCTCGACACCGCCAATGGAACGATCAAAAACGTGAACGGAGTGGTGCTCGACGTTCGCAGCGGGAAAGGCGCAGCCGGACTTCTACTGGAAGATCAGGCGACCGCGGCCAACGTAAAGCAGTCAATCGCCAATGTCCGCCAGACGACCGAGACGTTGAACGATTCCACCACGAGGATCGACAAGCTGCTTGCCGATGTGCAGTCGCGGCAGTTGGTTCCCAAGATCGATGACACTCTGAACAACGCGAAAGTTGCGACCCAGAATCTCGATCAGACCACAGAGCAAATCAATACCACGCTGGGCAGTGCATTTGCCGAGGACCAATACGGGGAGGACGCAGGGACGAATCTGCAGCAGTCCCTTACCAATCTCAACCAGGCTTCGGGCAACCTGACCGACGATACAGAAGCTCTGAAGCACGAGTTCTTCTTCAAAGGGTTTTTCAAACATCGCGGCTACGACAGTCTGGACGACTTGCCGGTTGACCGCTATCGTGCGGGACAGATTTTCAAGTCATTGCCAGAAAGCCGTGAGTGGATCGCAGCTTCTTCCCTCTTTACCACCAACCAGAACGGGCAGGAGGTGCTGACAGCGGAGGGCAGGCAGAAGATTGACCAGGCAGTCGGACAGCTGAACGAGATCTACGGTAAGCCGCTTATCGTCGAAGGGTACGCCGTCTCGGGTTCCCCTTCTGATCAATTGGTGCAATCCCGGAGGAGAGCGGCGCTCGTCCGGACCTACCTGCAACTGCATTACCATCTGGAGCCCAAGAACACGGGGATTATTGCGCTTAAGAGCACACCTCCCGAGAGCACCGGCAAACCCAGCTTCGACGGTGTGAGCCTGGTGAGTGTGGGCAACGGCGGTAAGTAGAGCCTCCTTCCCGGTGCTTTTGCCTGCAGCGCCCAGGGCCGTCCGCGACTTCAGCCGGGCCTTCTGCCGCCATCGTATACTTGAACTATGTCCATCGTGCGCAACATAGCGGGAGTGGCGAAGGGAATGAGCATCACCTTTCGCGAGATGCTGAACCCGACCGAGGTAGAGAACTACCCCGACGGGCCGGGCCCCAACCGCGGTGCCTTCTTTGCGGACAGGTTCCGTGGCGCTCATATCTTGCAACGCGATGAGAACGGCCTGGAGAAGTGCGTCGCCTGCTTCCTGTGTGCGGCAGCCTGCCCCGCAAACTGCATCTACATCGAGGCAGCCGAGAATACCGCCGAGAAGCGAATCTCCAGCTCGGAGCGTTACGCCAAGGTCTACAACATCGATTACAACCGGTGCATCTTCTGCGGTTACTGTGTGGAAGCCTGCCCCACCGACGCCATCACGCATGGCCACGGATTTGAGTTAGCCTCACTCAACGCGACGACGCTGATCCATCGCAAGGAAGACATGCTGGTTCCAGGGATTGGATCGCCGCGCATTGCTGAAGTGAATGCGGACGCTGTCAAGTAGTCGAACGCCGCGCAACCCTGTTAGCATCGCCTGATGCCAGACCCAGAAAGCAGCGGCGCCAAGCGGATTTTCCACGTCAGCAGCCGGGAAACGGTCATGACCCTGCGCGACGAGATCCTGCGCCTGCATGGATTCGAGGTGGAATCCACGGTCTATGCTCGAGAAGCCCTCGACCAGGTCGCCTGGAAAGACTACGACCTGATTCTGATTGACGTCGAAGCTGACGTGAAGGTGCAGAGCGCCCAGGAACTCTGCGATGCGGTCAAGAAAATCAATCCTGGCCAGCACGTCGCCTTTGTATGCAACTACCGGGTATCGATCGAGAGCGACTGCCCTGACGAAATCATCCGCGCCGAATTCAGTCCTCAGGATTTTGTGAAGGGGGTGAAACAAGCCCTCGGGAAAAACGAAGCAACAGACGCCGCCCAGGGCACCGCCACCTGAGTCAGTCGCGCAGGGACGAGTGGAAATTACCCAGGGTGAAATCCTGGGCCGCAGACTCCAACCCTATTTTCATCCCCCATGCGTGGGTTGAAACGCCATAGCCCTAGCTAGCCTTCTTGCGCGGATGCGACGCCTGAAACTCCGCCCGCAATGCCGCTTTATGCATGGGCTTTTCGTGCAGCAGCAACTGCGTCGCTTCCAGCTGCGCGTTCGCATGGAACCAATCCTGCACAATGTTGTCGCAAAGCAGATTCAGCACGGCCAGCAGCGACATCCCCTGGTGATGAGCCATCCACTCTTTCACCAGCTTGGGAGTCTTGAGCGACTCCTGATAGTCGGCTGCTTCATAGAATCCAAAGGCGCCGGTCCATCCCATTTTGGCCATGCGCTTGAGATTCTTGAGCGCTTCTACCGGGTCGATTCCCAACGCCAGACAGGTGGAGTAAGGCGAGATCACGGGCCCTGCCACCGCGTCCCATTTGAGGGCGATCTGCGGAATGCCAAACGCCTGGTAATGGTAGTGACCGTGGTCGTCCATGCCTGCCCACCCGGATTCCGAAATACCCCACGGAATTCCGTGCTCTTTTCCAAAAGCGCGCTGAATTGCGACCACTCCGCTGAGGGTGCGCGATACCAGCGTGTCCGGATAACTCCGCATCCAGATGGAAGGCATCATGTACTCGAACATCGTGCCTGTCCAGGAGATAAGGACAGGATGCCCGTAGGCAATGGTGTGAATGCGCCCCAGCTTGAACCAGCTTTGCTGCGGAGCTTCCCCCTTGGCGACGGTAATGAACGCTGCGATGCGGGCCTCGCTGCACAGCAGGTCATAGCAGGCCTGGTGCAGATGATTGCGCTCCAGCTCATAGCCTATCGAGAGCAGCAGGCGCGACTTATCCATCAGGAAGCCGAAATCCATTTCGGTGGCAAAGCGCATGGCCTCAGAAGAGAGACCTTTTAGTCCGTTGACCAATGCCTTCAGGCTTTCCCGCGCCGGAGCTAATGCCAAGCGCAACTCTTCCGTCAGCAACACAAGGGGCGAGTCGGGCGGCAGGCTCGTCGACGCGCGGGCGATGCGTGCATCGAGATCTGCAGCTAGCGCAGCCGCCGCCCCGCTTTGCACTGCAGCCGCGTTCTCCGCTACCCCCTGTAATTGCGGTAGAGCCAACAGCGGCGCGTATTTGGGCAGCAACCACGGCAGGTAGTCCTCAACAATACCGACGATGGCACGGATGCGACGCCGGGTTTCGACCAGCCACCATTCCGCCTCACCCAGCGCCGGTCCCGCAAGCTCCGGTGCATTGAGCGTACTGAGAGCCCACTCGATCCACGTCTTTGTGTCCGCCTCAGGTCCGGGGGGCGCCAACCCCTTCAGGCTGGCAGGCGCTTCCGGCAAGCCCGTCAGCAGCCGCCAATGATCGCGAACCCCGGAGAATAAGGCGCGACTGAGCAACGGTTCGCGCAGCAGACTGCGGCATCCGGTACGCAGAGTGTAGAACGAAGCTGCCAGGTTCCCGCTGTCGACAGAAGAAATAGTGATGGGACGAATCGGCGCCAGTGTGCGCGTGTCGTACCAGTTGTAGATGTGCCCGCGATATTTCTCCAGCTTGTCGTAGGTTTGGAGGCTGGCCTCGGTCAACTCCGCAAATTCAGGTATGGAGAGGTAGCCCAACGTTACTGCCGCCTGCCGCGCATTGAGCAGCAAGCCGAAGTTGGTTGGTGAAACCCGCGCCGCCTCAAACAGGCCCTCTTCTTCCACGTTGTCAGGAATCAAATAATTATGGCTCTCGCCGCCGAACTGGTAGAAGTAGCGCCACGTCTTGAGCGCCAGTTGGCGTAAGAAAAAGTCCTCATCCGCGGAAAGTTGCGGCTTGGCCTGCTGCGGCGGGCTGTTCAGCCAGGTGGTGAACCAACGCGCGCATCCCCACAAGATGAGAATGGGCAGCGCCACGAAAAAGGCCTCCGTTTTGTGCAGAAACACCAGGGCGCCGACAACCAACGCTACCAGCGGAGTCAACGCGAGATAGCGGTCGACAGGCGTGCGGCTCTTGGTCGACGTTTCGGCTTCCGCCGCGGTTTCCCACTCCAGCAATCTCTGGCCGGTGATAAAGCTGCGTACCAGCGAGCGAATGATGGCGTCCAACGCCAGTAGCATCTGATGAGGCAGGTAGATCAGGTTGAGAAACGCGATAAAAGTGCCCTGGCCGAAGCCGCTGACCGCATCCCGCATCGCACCGGGCAGTTTCGTGACGTAAGCTCGTCCCACGCCGAATACCAATTGGACAAGCGTGGGCACGAACATCAGGAACAGCGTGACGGCAGTCCAGTAGAGCGCTCCGCCGGGAAGCCCGAGCCACCCTGCGAGCAGCAGGGCGAACGTGAAAACCTCTACCAGTGACCGGCGCAGGTTATCGAAAATCTTCCACCGCGAGATGGTGGCGATGGGATTGCGCACATAGCGCCCGGACTCGTCCGGTACCTTGGCGAACAGCCACTGCGAAATTTGCCAATCGCCGCGCAGCCAGCGATGCTTGCGGCGCGTGTAGGCGCTGTAGTGCGAGGGATAGTCGTCGATGACCTCGATATCGGTGGTCAGCCCAACGCGCGCGTATGAGCCCTCGATCAGATCGTGGCTGAGCAGGGAATTGCGCGGGAAACGGCGATCGAGCACGGCGTGCAGGGCGTTGATTTCGTAAATGCCCTTGCCGGTAAAGATGCCTTCCCCATAAAGATCCTGATATGCGTCCGAGATCGCTCGGGTGTAAATATCGAAGCCTGTCTGGCCGGAGTAGATCGACGCCAGGCGCGAACGCGCAGCCGACTGCACACTCACGCCAACTCGCGGCTGCAGGATGCCGTATCCCTGGGTAACGATGCGCAGCTCAGGATCGATGATGGCGCGGTTCAGGGGATGCGCCATGGCGCCGATCATGCTGTGCGCAGTACCTCGCGGAAGCTGGGTATCGGAATCCAGCGTGATTACGTATTGCGCATGCGTCAGCGCACTCAGGTTGCCGGCTTTTACCGGAAAAGGATCGAATTGGCCTTTCAGCAGCTTGTTCAGGTCGAGCAGCTTGCCCCGCTTCCGCTCCCAGCCCATCCACACGCCTTGTCGTGCATTGAAGATGCGGTGCCGGTGCAGCAGAAAGAACGATCCCGCTCCCGCATGCGCGTAGCGTTCATTGAGCTCATTCGTGAGCTGGATAGCTAAATCGACCAGCGGATCGGTATCGTTCTGCCTTGGCCGCGTGACTGAGTCGGGAAGGTCGGTGAGAAGCCCGAAGTGTATGTTGGGGTCCTGATTGGCGAGATAGCGGACTTCAAGTTCGTCAAACAGTTCGCGTACCTGCTTTTCCTTTGTCAGGAGGGTGGGGATCACGACCAGAGTCGTGAATGCTTCGGGCACGCCCTTTTCAAAGTCGATCTTCGGCAATGCATAGGCTTTGAAGATAGAAGTGACGGTGTTGTTGACCAGGTCTACGGCGCCCTGCGTAACGGGAAGCAACAGCAGCAGGAAGGCCAGCGTGAGACCGCCGAAGATCGGGTAGGTGGGCACCAGCGGCGCCAGGATCAGGCCGATGAGGACCACGGTAATGATCTGGATCCCGCCGATGTAAAAGTCATCGGCGTTGTTCCAGATGGTCAGGCGCAGCCGGTCGATAAAGCGAGGGCGATAACCCACCCGCGAGGCCAGCAGCGGAAGACCGCGATCGACGATGTAATAGCCCACATGCGACCGGCGGGCACGCAGGCGGGGATCATGGACTCCAGGCTTCTCCTTTGCCTCCAGGGCGAGCTTCAGCGCAGCCTTGGCGACTTCCATTTCCGTGCAATCGGAGTAGCGGGCGATCTCCGCAACTCGCTTGCGATAGCCCTCACGGCTATCGAAATCCATGAACTTGTATGCGTTGACCGGGTCCTGTTGCAGGACCGGGTCATAAACGACCAGTGGCTCGATCAGGGAAAACCAATCCGCGTAACCGATGTCGCGCAGGCTTCGCATGCGGGTCTTCAGCAGTTCGGCCCCCGCTTCTGTGTGTGCGGCCTCATCCTGAAGGATCCCATTGGCCTGGACAATAATCTCTTCCAGTAGCAGGAATTTCATGACCGGCGCTAAAGCCCAAAGCTCCTGCAGCTCCAGGGCATCGTATTTCTGCACCTCGTCGATAAAGGCGTTGATCGCGTGAGCGTGATATTCCGATCCTGTCGCCTGCAGATAAGCATCCGAAACGGTTACAATGCGAGGCTCGTCGTTTTCCTGGTCCCGTATCGTTCTGGGCAGACGGCTCAGCTTCTTGCGTACGGTGGCGACCTCCACCACGACCGACCGCAGCAGCCGCGGGTTCTGCCGCAATTCGAGCAGAGGGTCCAGCTTCTCGCCCGGCAGATACGTTGGCACCGGGCGGGCATCGAGGATGACAAATAACTGGTCAAGCGAATGGCTTGTGGCTTCGATGCGCCGGGCAAAACTACCCGCGCCGTCGGGCTTGTGCGCGACGCGCCAGGTGGGGGCAACATGGTCCGCATAGCTCCGTACGGACTCAAGCGTCCACGAATGCTGCCCTTCTGATTCGGTTGCTGTGGCCGGGCCGGAGCCGGAGCCGGTTTCACTCATAACTTTGACTTCCTCTTGTCAGCGGTAGCTCGCCGCCTGCATTTCGAACATACTGGCGTATCGCCCGCCCAATGCCATCAGCTGCTGATGTGTGCCCTCTTCGACCAATTTTCCGCCCTCGAGCACTACGATGCGGTCTGCCATGCGGACGGTAGAAAAGCGGTGCGAAATCAGCAGCGCCATTTTGCCCAGGGTAAGCTCTGCGAAACGCTCGAAAACTTCGAGTTCACTGCGGGCATCGAGCGCGGCGGTGGGCTCGTCCAACACCAGGAGCTGCGCATCGCGCAGGTAGGCCCGTGCCAATGCTACGCGTTGCCACTCACCGCCGGACAGCTCCACACCTGTTTCGAAGCGCCGGCCGAGCATTTGGTCATAGCCGGAGGGCAATTTCGCGATCACGCTTTCCGCCAGGCTTTTGTGCGCGGCCTCTTCTATTTCCGCCTGAGAGTGCTCGCTCTCCACGCGCCCCACGCCGATGTTTTCCCGGGCGGTCATTTCGTAACGCATGAAATCCTGAAAGATGACGCCGATCTCGTGGTGCAGGTCCTCCAGCTTGTATTCGCGCAGATCTTTCCCATCGAGCAAAATCTGGCCTTCCGTTGGATCATAGAGCCGCGTAATCAGCTTGACCACCGTCGTCTTGCCTTGGCCGTTCTCGCCAATCAGCGCGATCCGTTCTCCCGGGCGCAGAGTGAAGTTGAAGTTACTCAGAACCTTGCGCGTGGTGCCGGGATAGGCAAAGCTGACGTTGCGAAACTCAAATCCACGCTGGATCGGCCGCGGTATCAGCGCCCCATTGGGATCGGAGACCACGGCAGGCTTCATCTCGAAGAAAGCCAGCAGGTCGGTGAGGAAGAGCGCCTGGTCGGCGATGCCGGACGCCGTAGAGAACACCTGTTGCAAATTGCTCGAAGCCTGGATGATCGCGTTGGTCAGGTAGTAGAACTCGCCGATGCTGTCGTAGCTACCTGTAACCGCGCGCCAGATCACGAATGCGTAGGCGCCGTAATAGCCGAGCGTGGCAATCACACCCAGAAAGCCACCGGCGATCAGCTTCCTACGCGAGAGGTCGACATTCTCTTTGTAGATTTGCTCCGAAAGCCGGCTGAAGCGGTTGCTGAGGTAGTCGCTCAGGTTGAAGAGCTTAAGCTCCTTGGCGCCTTCCCGGCTGCCGGCGACCTGGCGCAGATAATCCATCTGGCGCTTTGCCGGCGTCTGGCGGAAGTTCTTCGCATAGCCCAGAAACGCGAAGTGCGTTTCACCGAGGAAGGTGGGTAGTACGCCCAAAGCGAGCAACAGAACCAGCCAGGGCGAATACCAGAGGAGAACTGAAGTCCAGATCAGGGTGGTCAGGGTCTGCTGGAAGAGCCGCCCCATTTGCTGGATCATCGCCAGCCGATCCGTCGCCTGAACCCGGGCGCGTTCCAGGCGATCGTAAAAAACGGGATCCTCGTAGGTGGTCAGGTCCAGCGCCGCTGCCTGCTTCATCACCCGGACGCTGACGAAATGGGTATATTTGTCAGCCAGCAGGCTGTCGCTGTAGTCGATGCCCCGCATGAGCAGACCACTGAACACATTCAGGCCGGCTTCCAAAACCACGAGCCACCAGAAGTGGGGGAAGATTGCCTTGTGCGAGAAGTAGTACTGGACGCCGTCGATGATCTTGGCCGCGACGGCCGCGATGCCGGCCGGCAGAGCAGCCACCATGACCCGCAGCACCAAGCCCCAGACCACGACCGCCGGGCCGGACTGCCACAGAATGCCGAGGACCGGGGGGACGTTCTTAAGCGCCTGTACCCGCTCGCGCCAGGCGGCCCGGGAGGATAATGGACTGGCTTCCGTCATCGAACTTCTAATTCCTCAAGCGGACCAGACCCTCCGCCGGCTTTTAAGGTGGGATTCTTTACTAATGTTACCAATCGGATGCACTTTAGGGTGGCCTTGTTGGCTGGAAGCCGCTGTCCGGGGCCGGCCTCGGGTAGGTCCGGGCTTTAGAGTCTGCTCAACGACCTGCACCTCGCCGTGAAATCGAACCCCAATCCGAATTCCTCTCTCCGAACCCAACCAGCTTGCGGTCCACCGGCGACTGTGCTAAAACTCGAATATTCAAGTTTGCTCCTTGTGAGCGAGCCTGAATTTCATGAAGAGTGGCTGAGGGACGGGCCCTGTGACGCCACGACAACCTGCCCGGGCAATCCGGGAGTATGGTGTCAACTCTCTCCTGATTTCTGAGAAGAAACGGGAAACATGAGATTCGGGGTGCATAGCTGTACGCATCTCGCTAATTCCATGCAGTAAGTGGTACCAGAGTTCGTCACGTAGCGCCCGTGCATTTGCCGCTCTCGATTCGAGGGTATGATGGCATCTTTTTACGAACTGCGCTGTAGGGAATGTGGCAAGCGCTTCCCCAACGCCCCCCTTTCCAGCTGCGACGAGTGTTTCTCCTCCCTTGAAGTGATCTACGACATGGCCGCTGCCCGGCAAACCTTTACCCGGGAGCACATCGCCCGCGGACCACAGAGCATGTGGCGCTATCAGGCCCTGCTCCCGGTTCCGGAGGATTACGTGCCGGTGACGCCCTCCGGCATGACGCCTCTGCTGGCGGCTCCGCGCCTGGCCAAGCGGATCGGAGCGACCAATCTCTACGTTAAGAACGATGCTGTTTGCCTGCCAACCCTCAGCTTTAAGGATCGCGTGGTTTCGGTCGCCCTTGCCGCGGCCAAAAATTTCGGCTTCGATACGGTCGGCTGCTCGTCGACGGGAAACCTGGCGAATGCTGTCGCTGCGCACGCAACCCGAGTGGGCCTGAAGACCTACATCCTGGTGCCGGCCGACCTGGAACCCGCGAAGATTCTGAACACCCGAGTGTACGGGGCGAACCTGGTGCCCATCGACGGCAATTATGACCAGGTGAACCGGCTGAGCTCGCAGCTCGCCGAGCGTTACCACTGGGGCTTTGTCAACGTGAACCTTCGCCCCTACTACGCCGAGGGGTCAAAGACCGTAGGTTATGAAATTGCCGAACAGCTTGGCTGGCGGCTGCCTGACAACGTGGTGGTCCCCATGGCCGGCGGCGCGCTGATCACCAAGATTCGCAAAGCTTTTGACGAACTCATTGAGCTCGGCCTGGTAGAGAAGAAGCAGGTGCGCTTCTTCGGCGCGCAGGCGACAGGCTGCTCTCCCATTGCCCACGCGGTCAAGAATGGCCTGGCCTACCACGAGCCGCAGCGGCCGAACACCATTGCCCGCTCGTTGGCCATCGGCAATCCCGCGGACGGACCCTATGCCATCCGCACCATCAACGAGAGCGGCGGATACGCGGAAGACGTTTCCGATGTCGAGATCGTATCGGCCATTCAGGAACTGGCGGAAACCGAAGGCGTGTTTACCGAAACCGCCGGTGGCGTGACGACGGCTGTGACTGCCCGCCTCTACGCGCATGGCCGCATTGCTCCCAATGAGCTGACCGTGATGGCCATCACCGGCAACGGCCTGAAAACCACGGACGTTCTGCAAGGCAAATACGAGCCGCTGCAGGCGATTCGTCCCCGCCTCGCGGATTTCGAGGCACTGGTCGCGGCCGGCCAGGAGAAAGCTGAGCACGAGAGAGAGGAAGTATATGTCCGTTAAAGTAGTTCTGCCCACTGCATTTCAGAAACACACAAACGGCGCCAAGGAGCTCGAGTCCAAAGCCGAAAATCTGCCCCAGCTCATCACCGATATTGAGAACAACTTCCCCGCGCTCAAGGCCCACCTCCGCGACGGCGACGGAAAGGTGCGCCGCTTCATCAACTTCTACGTCAACGAAGAAGACATCCGCTTCTTAGGCAACGAAAAGTACGCCTTCAAAGACGGAGATGAAGTTCTGGTGATCCCCTCGATCGCCGGCGGCTGCTTTTAGATTGTGCCGCAAAACAGTCCCGCAGAGGACGGTTGAGAGTAGCCCAGGACGTAAGTCCAGGACGTAAGTCCTGGGTAAGTTGACTCTCCTCCTCACAACGAAGGCAAACCTGCCGACTGATAGATCTTCGACATGTACTGCATGTCGAGCAGTCCCTCTTCTCCCGCCGTCTTGGGCGTCTTATCCTCCAGAATGCAATCCGAAAAATAATTCGCTTGCGCCGTAAACTGCGAAGGATCTTTGTCGGGATTCGGCTCATCGAGCATGGTCGGCGGGCCCCCGTCCGGGTTACGGAACTGGGCCGTAAGATGAAGCCCCTGGTAGGCGAACGCCGGCTCCGCGTAGAGCCAGCCCAGCGACCCATGCACGCGATAGAACCCGTTCATGGGGGCGCCATAGGTGGTGTTGCAGGACGTCACCACACCTGAAGGAAACTTCATCGTCCAGGACACGTTCTCTTCCACCGTATCGAAGCGCCCGTCATGGTCGATCACGGAGGAAAACGCCTTGATGTCGGCCGGCTCCTCCCCGGTGAGATAGCGCATTGCGTTCAGTGAGTAGACCCCCATATCCATCAGGGGTCCCCCGCCCGCGAGCTTGCGATCCAGCCGCCATTCGCCCGCTTTCTCGTTGAAGCCGTTTGCGCTCTCGATGGCCTGGATCTTCCCCAGCTTGCCCTCGCGGATAAGCTGCATGGCGCGCAGATTGGTCGGCTCGTAGTGGCAGCGATAGGCGATCATCAGCTTCTTATTCGCGTCTTTACAGGCCTTGATCATGGCCATGGAATCGGCCACTGTGGTGGCCATGGGCTTTTCGCACAGCACGTGCTTGCCCGCGCGTGCGGAGCGGATGGTGTACTCCGCATGCATGCTGTTGGGTAGAGCCACATAGACCGCGTCGATGGCCGGATTGTTCTTGATCTGGTCCATGTTCTCGTAGGTGTAGATGGAGCTCTCGGGAACGCCATATTTGGCCGCCTGCGCCAATGCTTTCTCGCGGTGCCCGCTGACCAGCCCGGTGATTTTCGAGTTCGTGCTGGTAAGCACTCCCGGCATAAAGTGCCCCATGGAAATGCGGCCCAGGCCGATGATGCAGTAGCCGATCTTTTTATCGCCGCTTTGCGCGAGCAATGGCGAGACCATCTGGGAAGCAGCGCCGGCTACTGCCAGGCGAGCGAATTCTCTGCGGGTGAGCATGAAGTATCCTCCAGCGTGCCGGACCATCTTAGCCGCATCTTACAATCGGAACCAACATGCCAAAGTTCCTGCTGCTGCTCGCCTTGCTGTGTCTCTCTGCCGTTCCGGCGGTTCGCGGCCAGTCCACGCTTTCCGATGAAGACAAGTCGAAGATCGATGTTGCCGTCAACCAGGTGCTGGCATCCACGAAAGTGCCCAGCGCTTCGCTCGCCGTTGTGAAGGATGGACACATCGCCTATTTGCAAGCCTATGGCGAGGCGCGGATCACGCCGCCGATGGAGGCCACCCCGCAAATGCAGTACCCCATCGGCTCGATCAGCAAACAATTTACCGCGGCCGCCATCCTTTTTCTGGCCCAGGAAGGCAAGCTGAAGCTGGATGATCCTGTTTCGAAGTATTTGCCGGAGCTGACCCGGGCGAATGAAGTGACCATCCGCATGCTGCTCTCGCATACCTCCGGCTACCAGGACTACTGGCCTGAGGACTACGTCATGACGTCGATGATGGTGCCGACCACGGCGCAGCACATTCTGGATGTATGGGCGAAGCGGCCGCTCGATTTCGATCCCGGCACGCAATGGCAATACTCGAACACCAACTACGTGATTGCGGGCTCCATTGTGGAGAAGGTCAGTGGCACGCCGCTGATCGACATGCTGAAGAAACGCATCTTCGTGCCGCTGGGCATGGACAACGTCTACGACACCGACGCCAGCAAGCTGCCCGCTACCGACCCCACCGGCTACGAGCGTCATGCACTTGGTCCGCAGCGGCCGTCGCCCCTGGAGGGCGCCGGCTGGATGTTTGCTGCCGGCGAGCTTGCGATGCCGGCTCACGACCTTGCGCTGTGGGACATCAGCATGCTCGACCGCTCTTTGCTCAGCCCGGCCTCTTACACGCAGATGTTGACTCCCGTCCTGCTCAAGAACGGAACCAACACCAACTATGGCCTCGGAGTTTTTGTGCGCCAGCGGGACGGCCGCAACATCATCGAGCATTCGGGAGAAGTATCAGGCTTTGTTTCGGAAAACCTGCTGTTTCCCGATCAACACGCTGCGATCATCGTGCTGACCAATGAAATGGCGAGCGGAACCGCGAGCCTGGTCGCCCGCCGCATTACACCCATCGTGCTCGGGTTGCCGGGTCCGGCCCCGACCAAAGAGGAGGCGCGTGCGCTGGCCATCTTCAACGGCCTGGCCGACGGAAAAATTGACCGTAGCCAATTTACTGCCTACTGCAACGCATATTTCAGCCAGCAAACCCTCGACGACTTTGCCACTAGCCTAAAGCCTCTGGGTCCTCCGCTGACCTTCAAGCAAACGACCGAGGAGGGGCGCGGCGGCATGATATTCCGGTCGTTCACGGCGACCTTTCCCGACCGCGAGTTGAAGATCACCACCTACGAGATGCCCGACGGCAAGCTGGAACAATATCTGGTGGAACCATGATCTGAGGAGACCAGCCGTTCATTAAGGGTGCAAGGACCGAACATGAGCCGCCGTGTTATCCTAGCTAATATATCCTAGCTAGGATGCTCGAATGATCACAGCAACCATCTTCGAAGCCAAAAGCAAGCTATCTGAGCTACTCAAGAAAGCGCAGGCCGGCGAGACGGTCATCATCACGTCCGGCCGCGACAAGACGCCCATTGCAAAACTGGAAGCCATCCCTCCGGTGAAGAAGCAGCGTCTGGGGCTCTATGAAGATCCGACGTTTGTGCTGACCGATGCCTTTTGGGAAGATATGTCGCCGGAGGAGAGCGGAGAGGGTGATTGAGAGTATTGCTCGACACCCATACACTCCTCTGGTCCGTAAACCATCCGGCGCTTCTGAGCGGCCAGGCGTCTGAGATCATCGGCGACGAGCGAAACGTAATTTTTGTCTCCGCGGCCTCTGCATGGGAAATATCAACCAAGGTGCGTCTTGGAAGGCTTCCCGGGGCAGTGATCATCGAGAGAAACTTTGAGGCAACGATGGACTTGGCCGGCTACACGCTCGTCGCAATCGAAGGATCGGTAGCCATTCGCGCTGGACGATTTACCGCTGCACATCGCGATCCATTCGACCGGATCATTGCCGCGCAAGCCCTCACGTTCGACATTCCCATTCTTAGCGTGGACACCAAGCTGGATGCCTTCGGCATACAACGCATCTGGTGAGCCGTTGAACTTCAGCCCACCAACCCCTGAAACTCAGGATGCTTGGCAACATAGCCCGCCACCAACGGACAGACCACGTCGACCTTCAGCTTGTTATCTCGCGCATATTCGAGCGCGGTCTGGGCGAGCATGCCGGCAACTCCGCGGCCGCGCAGCGCTTCCGGCACCTCGGTGTGCCAGAGCGTGATCCATCCCGAATTATCGAGCTCGAATTCGAGGTAGGCGGTCTGACCCTCCTCCTCTACCTCGAACCGGCTCATGGTGTTGCCTTTCTGTGCGGTCATTTCACGGCAGCGGGTTGCAGCCACGCACTGGGAGTGGAGTGCATAATCTCCAGCTCCTCCTCGCTCATGTCCACGCCGACATCGGCGAACAAAGGAGTGCTCAGGTACCGCTCGCCGGTATCGGGCAACATGCAGAGAATCGTTGACCCCTGGGGAGCGGCGGCAGCCACCTGCAGCGCAGCGGCAAAGGTGCCGCCGGAGCTGATGCCCACAAAGATGCCTTCCTTCCGGGCGAGGTCCTTGCTGCAACGCATTGCGTCGGCGTTGTTGATACGCAAGACCTCGGTTACGCGGTTGGAGGCCATGGCGTCGCCCACCAGCTTGGCGATGAAGTCCGGGCTCCAGCCCTGCATGGGGTGTGGTTTCCAGGCGGGATGCCCCGAGGTTGGCGAACCATCCGGATTCTGGGGTTGCGGAATTCCGCTCGACACCATGGGCGCGTCCGCGGGTTCGCAAACAACTACCTTGGTTTCCGGGCGCTCCTTTGCCAGGACGCGGGCCACGCCCTTCAGCGTGCCGCCGGTGCCGAATCCCGTCACCCAGTAATCGAGCGGTTCGCCTTTGAAATCCTCCAGAATCTCGACCGCCGTGGTGCGGGAGTGGAAGTCCGCATTGGCTTCATTTTCGAACTGGCGGGTCAGAAACCAGCCGTGGGCTGCCGCGAGCTCATTCGCCTTGGCGACCATGCCGAATCCTCTGCCCGCTGCAGGTGTGAGGACCACCTTTGCTCCCAGGAAACGCATCAGCTTGCGGCGCTCGATGCTGAAGGTTTCCGCCATCGTGACCACCAGGGGATACCCTTTTTGCGCGCAGACCATGGCCAGACCGATGCCGGTATTTCCGCTGGTCGCTTCGATCACCGTTTGGCCGGGCTTAAGTTTGCCGGTTTTTTCTGCATCTTCGATGACGCCGAGGGCCAGGCGATCTTTGACTGAGCCCAGCGGATTGAAGGCCTCGACCTTGACAAACAGGTGGATGCCCGGCGGCCCGAGCTTGTTGATTCTGACCACAGGAGTGTGGCCGACGGTCTCGAGAATATTGGCGTACTTAGCCATGAACGGCTCCTCCGGAACGCCAGTCCAAGATAACTGTTTTTCGCAAAACTGTCCGGGCTGCCGGCGTGCCGGGCGTATCATTCCGACGTGCTGAACCGAAGGTCTCTGCTGAAACTTCTCGCCGCCGCTCCTGTGGCCTCGGCCTTCCCCATGCGCGGGCAGATCCCGGCGCCGCTGGGCAAAGTCAAAATCACCCGCTTCGACATTCACAAGGTTTCTGTGCGCTGGCGCGACCTGATGTTTGTCGAGGTGCACACCGACGCGGGAATCACGGGCCTTGGGGAAGCGACGCTGGAAAGCCGCACCGACATTGCCGAATCCGTTCTTCGCTGGCTCGAGCCGGAGTATGTAGGCCATGATCCCTCGGGGCCGGAGGCGCATTGGGATCGCGTCTACTACATCGCCACCCGCTGGCGAAGCGGTCCGGCCTTGATGACCGGCCTCTCCGCCATCGACATAGCGCTGTGGGACATCGAGGCCAAGCGCCTGGGAGTGCCGCTCTACGTGCTGCTGGGCGGCCCGATTCAGGACAACCTGCGTGTCTACTACACGCACTGGGACGCATCGCTCGCTGGGAAGCGGGACATAGGTGCGCTCACCGAATGGGCCGCGCGCACTCGCGATCAGGGCTGGACAGCGGTCAAGTACACT
>DATJNV010000042.1:0-6411 GCA_035507705.1 Acidobacteriaceae bacterium | reverse complement strand
AAGGGACGGCTGAAAATTACCCAGGATAAAATCCTGGGCCCCGGTGTCGATTCACAAACCAAACCTCAAAAACAAAAAAAAAGGAGAAGCCAACCGGCTTCTCCCCTGTCACTAAATCCCAGCTAAAAACTAATCCTCCCGGTAATCTCCACATTCCTTGGCCCTGCGCCTTCAGCCGACTGCAGTGCCGAGATGGTGCCGAATGCATCCGAGTCCACGCTGGTATTAGGAACATCGTAATTCCGGTGATTGAAAGCATTGGCCGCCTGGGCCCCAAACTGGAACTGCAACTGTTCCGTTATATGAATGGACTTGATCAGCGACAACGAAACCGCATCCGTGCCCGGCCCCTCGACGTTGCCCACCGACGAATTCCCAAAGCGGCCCGCATTGACCGGTGGCAGCGTAAACGCACCGGGATTCAGGAACACGGGACCCGCCGAATTCGTCAACCCACGCACAGCCTTGGGTGCAACCCCCGTCACAATGTCAGCCCGCGTCACCCCGACCGTGTTGAGGATATTGGTGTTCGCCGGGTCTACCGACGACTGCGACATGGTCAGGAACGCGCCGCTCTGGAAAACCAGCACGCCGCCCAGTTGCCAGCCGCCCACCGCGGCATCCATCAACCGCCCGCTCGTAGCCAGGAACTTGGCCCCTCGACCGAACGGTAACTGATACAAAAACGTATTCAGCATCCGATGGCGGCGATCGAAGATCACGTTTCCATAATCCAGCCCAGGATGGAACTTATCCGTAACCCAATTGCCGCCCGCCCCGGCAAACTGCGTCGGCACACCACCCCCGGCATTGGAAAGATCCCGGGTCAGCACGTAGCTGCTTTGGAACTGCAGTCCATTGGACATGCGCTTTTCGAGCAGCGCCGTGTAAGCGTTGTAGTTGCTTTCTGCCTGGTTCACCACGCTCTGCAGGATGCCCCAGATCGGATATTCCAGCGTCTGGTTCGCATAGCCTGTCGTGTTTGGGTGCACCTGGTTCAGATCGTTGAAGTTTTCCAGGTTACTCCCGTGGCTTCCAACATAGGAGAGCCGCATGCCCACATCATGTCCCAGGTTATGCTCGAAGGTCAGGTTCCACTGCTGCACCGTAGGGTCGCGGTAGTGGATCGGAAACGCATATTCGAAGCTGGCCGTCCCCGGCTGGTACAGGTTCGAAGGCCAAGGATCCGGGTACGAAAGGATGGGAGTTCCACTGGCAGAGTAGTCTTGCAGGTAAGTAGGAACGAAGCTGGCATGCACGGCCCAGCCTGACACCAGCGAGAAGCCGAGAGGCTGTTCGATGAAGCGGCCCCATCCGCCGCGAATTACCGTGCTGTCATTGTGGGCAGGGCGCCAGGCAAAGCCGATGCGCGGCCCAAAGTCGGTCTTATCGGTATAGCGTAGTAACTGCGGCAGGCCGGCCTGTGATGCCGTCAGGATGGGCGTCGGCGCGATGGAAGCCGCGAAACCGGGGTTCGTATAGCTCAATCCTTGGGCATTGGGCACCGCCACCGCGCCGTGAATCCCGTTCTCGTCGTAGTCCGGCAGGAACGCCGCCGTGTTGTAGTGCGTGTCTTTCAGCGCCGGATGTAATTCGTAGCGAAGGCCGGCGTTGATGGTTAGGTAAGGCGTCACCTTCCAGTCGTCCTGGGCAAAAACCGCGTAGGAGTACCCTAAGCCGTTCATGGCAGGATTAGTCACCTGGGACAGTACAGTTGCGTCCGGATATCCCATCAGGAACTGCGTAAACGGATCGCCGATCGTCGCCCCCACATCGCTCGTCGAGTTAAAGGTGTACTGCCCCGCGCGGTAGTTGCCGAACACATTTTCGTCATGGTCAGTCAGCCGCCGCACATCCCCACCGAACTTGAACGTGTTCTGACCCTTGATCCACGTTAGGTTGTCCAGCAACTGGATGATCTTGCTTTGTTGATGCGTGGTGTTGATCCCGCCGGTCCGTTGTAACCCGACGATCTGAAAATCCGGCACCGTCGCTTCTGTGCCTATGTCTGGAATGCCGGTAATGCCCACCTGGTTGGCCAGGGCGGCCGAGTCCACATTCGCTTCCAGCTGCGTCCGCAGCGCGTTGTAGCCGCCGCGAAATTCGTTGATTAGATTAGGACTGATGGTGTAGTTGTAGGCCACCGTCAAGCCGCGATCCTGTTCCGGCTGGGAGATGCCGCCGAGCAGAGGAGAGATGCTGGTAGCGCAGAAACCCTCGCAATTGACCTCGGGCGCCGTCGTGACCGCCCGGTTCTTCCATGTGAAGCGCCCGTAAACCGACTGGTTGGTGGTGATGTTCTGGTCGATGCGCACATCGAACTGGTTGCTCGAAATCGGCGCGGGGAAATTGGTGACGTAATTGTTCTGGAAGGAATCCGAGCTGCCGCTGTTCGGCAGCGGCATCAGGTATTTCATCGCGTTCGCTGCCACGGGCGTCACCGGCACCGAGCAGTTTTCGGGACCGGTGCAGGGAATGGGCGTGCCGTCGTAATTGTTGATCGCCGGCGTCTGCGTTCCCTGCGTAGCTACGAGGTAGTTCCACAGGTTGCCGTTACGCATGTCCTGGCTGGGGAAACTCTCTACCAGTGGCATTTGTCGCGGCAGCCGCAAACCTTCATAGCTGCCGAAGAAAAATGTTTTGTCGTGACCGTTGTACAGATGAGGAATCTTCACCGGACCGCCGGCAAACCCGCCAAAGTCATTCATGTGGATGGCCGGCTTGCCCGTAAACGGATTCCCCGCAGTCAACGCCGTATTCTCCAGGTTCTCGAACACTCCGCCATGAAATGCATTGGTGCCTGCGCGGGAAGTAGTGGTTACGTCCGCGACGCCACTGTATTCCGCATTGTTATTGCTCTCGCTGACACGAATTTCGGATATGGAGTTGAACGAGGGAAACAGCTCGTTGATCGGTCCGCTATTCTCCACGTTCACGCTGCTGATGCCGTCGATGGTAAACGACATGAGCGCAGGCGTGGTGCCGGCGACCACCAGGTTTGAGTTATCGTCTACCTGCACGCCGGGCTCCGTCGTCAGCGTCAGGATCGGGCTGGTCGAACCGTTCGACCGCGAATACACCGCGACCGGCAAATCCACCAGTTCGTGGCCGGTCTTGGTCGAGGCCAAGCTCGATTGATCGGTGGTGATGACATCGCCCGCGGCCTGCACTTCCACCGTCTGCGATTCCGCTCCGACTGCCAGGCTGGCATCAATACGCTGCGTATCGCGCGCCTGCAGCACCAGGTGTGAAAAAACCTGGTCCTTGAATCCGCTCGCCTGGATGCTGAGTTCATAGATGCCGGCGTCCAGGTTCAGGAGCTCATAAGTTCCCGAGCCGCTGGTCACGCTCGTCCGCTTGGTGGAGGTCCCCTGGTTGACCAGGGTCACGGTGGCGCCAGGGACGACCGAACCCGACTGATCCTTCACCGTGCCGATGATCGATCCGAACGTGGATTGGGCGAAAGCACAAATGCCCGAAGACATCAAGCATGCCAGCACAGCAACCAGCACACGCCGGAAAACACAGGAACCAGCCATAGCTCACACCTCCAGAAAATATGTAATCGTTACAGCATCGTTTCACCGTAAATACACGTCGAGTAAAGGCGCAGGGGCCAAACCCAAACCCCCACCACAGCCCTTCCCTTTGTCATCCCAGCGAACCGGGGTCCCCGGCAGCTT
Source organism: Acidobacteriaceae bacterium (assembly GCA_035507705.1). Taxonomy (GTDB): domain Bacteria; phylum Acidobacteriota; class Terriglobia; order Terriglobales; family Acidobacteriaceae; genus PALSA-350. Next base: position 2,728 of record DATJNV010000042.1, on the reverse strand, counting down.
CGCTGCTGGGGTGGAAAGCCGAGGGATCTGCAGTTTGCCGGCGCCCCCACCAGCCCCTAGGGCTGCATAGGCAAATCCATCAACGGACTCTTCGAATAAAAATCAAACGGCCGCATCGTAAAGTCGTGCCACATCGTCGGCATCTGCGGCCAATCCTCCGGCCGCGGCACATGATGAAACGCCATCGTGTACCACGCCACAATGTCGGTATTCATGATGTTCCGATTCTGCTTCACCCAAACCGGCAATCCATCCGTGCCCTTGCTCCCCGACACGTACACGCCCGCCGCATATCTCTCCTTAGGGTCATAAGGAGTGACCCACAGCTGGTGATCCGAGAATCCCGCGCGTTTCTGCGGCCAGTCATCGAGTGACAGCAGGGAAGCGCCGGTAAGTCCGGGCATAATCTCGAAGCTAGTCGGATAACCCAGTTCGTTCTTCACTTCCGGATTCACAAATCTCCACATAGCGGGGTGCTGGATGCTGATGTCCTGCATCGCCTCGCCTTCGCTGTCGATGCATTTCGGAGCCATCGCCCAGATCGTTTTCCGTGGGCTATTCGCCGGAAGCTTGTACTGCACCAGCTTGTCCACTTCGAAGTTGTTCTTGGTGCCATCCACATCCAGATCCAGCCGGAACGAGAAGAAGTGGTCGTGATCCACGCCATCGGTAAACGGCGCCACCATGTGGCCAAACTCCACCGGGTTCCCCTCCGGATCTTTGCCCATCATGTCCGCCTTGTCCTTGACCGGCTTGACCTCGAGCTCGCCGGTCGCGCCCACCGCTACGGTAATCGCGCCCTCCTGCTCAAACCGCCAGTCGAGAATGTAGTCGTAATTGCCCACCACCGCGACGGTGCGGAACACCAGCTCGCGTCCCGGCCTGCCTGCGTTCGATTCAGGTCCGCCGATACCTTCCCAGTGGCGCCACGACGGATCCCCCAGCGTGCGTTCAAACATGCACGCCAGCTGCGGGCGCACAAACGGAGTGCCGTTGTCGTGAAAAAAGGTAGCGCTGAAAAACGTCGCGTAGTCCGGGCAATCCACACCCTTCTGCAAGGGCTTGGGCAGACCCAGTCCGGTGTTCATGAAGTACTCGCCCGCATCCAGAAACACGTGCGAATTCCACGTCTCTTCCGGATCCATGTAGGGCACATACATCTCCGACAGCGAACCCTCATACAACACCGAACGCCGCTTGCCCTGGTAGTCGAGCGAAGCCATGTTGATGACGGGGCCGCTGCGCGGGTCCAGGCGAAAACGGAAATGCCAGTTCTGCCACGTCACTTCCCCATCCTTGATGGTGAAGCTGGGACCCTCCGGCTGTGACACCACGATCGGCTTCGTTCCCGGCAACGCGGTGCCGCCGTCGTCGTTGTAGACCTCACTGATCGGCGGCATCGGCGTGATGCCGTAGTCAGTGAGCCGAAGCAGCTTCTTGCTCACCATATCGACCGTGAAGAAGATCCCGCCCACCTCGCGGTCTTCCGCGCCGTTCACCGAGTCGATGTTGTATTCGCAACCGCCCCAACCCACGCGCCGCCCATCCTGCTCCGGCAGCGCAATGTATCCGCCCGGAGTGGCATAACAGGTCACAAGATTCAGATCGGTAATGTTGCGCTTCTTGAGCGCGGCGATAATCTGCGGGTCGTGCTTGATCGCCTCATTCACTTCCGCCTCTTCGGTGTCGGTGAACGGAGCCTGCATGCCCTTGAGCTCCTCGAACGACTCCACCTTGGCCGTCGCGATATTCACCAGCGCCGCATACGAATGCCCCTTCTCATAAAGCACGACATCCGCCTTGCGCTCGATGGGCTCTCCCGGCTTCCACGCCAGCACATACTGCTTGTCCGGCTCGTGCAGCAGCACGCTCGAGAAAATGGTCTTTTCCTGCGTATGGCCACTATCGCGCAGCGCCTTATAGACCACCCAGTATTCCGCGGGAGTCAGTGCATCGAGTGGATGGTAAACCGTAGGGGGAAGGGCGGCTGCAGTGAGCGAGAACAGGAGTGCGGCCACGCCCGCAAACAGCGACGAGCGAACAAGGGATCTATGCAAAGACACTTCGGACTAACCTCCAAAAAACTAGGGGCAGGGAACCACTCCCTAAGAAACACCTACGTCCTTCTCGTTGGAAGGAACAATGAACAGTTAGGAACCTGGGATGAAACCAACGCCGGACAGGGGGCCGATGAAGAACGGGACCCGGGTAACGCCAGTTATGCCAGACCCACGCGGGTACGTTGCGCGCAGGTAACTCCAGCATGTCCAACGGAACAGCGAGTAAGCGACAGGGCTATCGCAGGGTTGAAAAAACGATAGCGAAGCGGCTACCCAAAGTCAATGTTTATTCAACTCCACCGGCCCCTCCGCAACAGGAAACAGTGGCTGCTCCGTGCTGTACGCTGTGGCCATTGCGCTCTGCGGGCAAATCCATCGCCGGATTGGCCGCGAAAAAGTTATTCGGCTTCAGCATAAAGCCCGCGTATTCCACAGGCATGATGGGAAAGTCTTCCGGCTTGCAGACATGGCTGTGCCCAAAGCTGTGCCACACCACGATGTCTTCGTTCTCAATCGGCCGGTTTTGTTGCACCCAGTGGGGCAGGCCGTCGCCGCCCGCATGCTGGTTAGGATAGTTACCCGTGGCATAGCGCTCTTCTTCCGCGTACGGCGTGACCCACAGATGCTTGCTGGCAAAGCCGCCTCGCCGCGAGATACTGCTTCCCGGC
>DATJNV010000041.1:0-26779 GCA_035507705.1 Acidobacteriaceae bacterium | reverse complement strand
GGTAGGTTAGTCACGTGTTACTCACCCGTGCGCCACTTTACTCATGGATTGCTCCACTTTCTCGTTCGACTTGCATGTGTTAGGCACGCCGCCAGCGTTGATTCTGAGCCAGGATCAAACTCTCGTTTGAAACCTGATGGTCTTCATTCCCAGGACGGAGGTCCGGGAAGAGAGACCAAGCCTCGCAGAGGCTCGAATGCCCCGCGAGACATTACATTGTGAGAATGATCAAACCAAACTTCATCGTTTCTCACGACTGGCATGTTCAACCTGATTGTCAAAGATCCTTGCCGGTGACCGCCTGAGCGGGCCGCTTTGGATCAAGGAATACGCAGCCAAGCTGCGCGTCCTCGAACTTGCTGCGCTGCATGCATACGGCTTCACCGTATTTTGAGCGCACCAACCGAGACTATCTGAATCCCGGGAGCCCTGTCAATGAGAAATCTCTTTCGCTTCCCATTCGGCCCGGCGCACATTGCAGCACCAAAATTGAAAAGATCGCTCCATGATGCCCGACGGATCAACCGCACAACATCGTGGTGGGCATTTTGCCCAATGAGGGGTTTCTACCCTCGTCATGCAATGGATTGTTCGCTCTGGAAGGTCTTGCCTTCGCTACCGTTCCTGGACGACCAAACGCCCGGCTCTGCTTGAGCCAGAGGTAAATCCTGCGCTGTTCCGGTGATCGGTATGGGCTGATTTCGCCCGTCGAACAACTGCTGCTTCGCTTGCTGCTGCCGGGTAGGTCTACTTTGCCCTACCGCGAAGCCTGTCTATGACCACTGCGCACTACTGACAACTTTTTAAGATTACTACAGTTCATTGAGTTTTGCAAGGTGCCCAAAGGCCAAGCGCGCTCTCAACGACCTTTGTGAGAGTACCAAGTTAATCCTCATGCGGCAAGGGCGACTGTTGTTGAAAAGCCTCACCGGATGTTGAAAACGAGGAGCTCCGTCCATGGCGAAGAGCTGGGGTTTGTGGGAACACGTCCGGTGGCGGTGTGAAGGAGGTTTGTGCCGTCCCCTGAAGGGGACTCGGGCTCTGTTGGCTCCTCTTCCCGGCACTTCCGTGCCGAGCTCTGGATTGTGCCTCCCTTTCGGGACGGGTTTGCGAAATCTATTCGAACTTCGCTATCACACCCAGATCGGTCAGGCCGTTGATGAAGAATTGCACCGCCAGGGCTACCAACAGCAAGCCCATAATCCGCACCAGGATGCGGATTCCCGACTCCCCCATGATACTGCGTACGCGGTTGGCTCCGCTGAGGATCAGGTAGCTCAACCCCGCGGTCAGAGCGATCGCGCCCAGCACAACTCCCAACTCCCACGGCTTGAGCGCCTGGCCGACCAGGACCATCACGCTGGAAATCGCTCCTGGTCCGGCCAGCATCGGAATCCCCAGGGGCACGATCCCCGCATCATCCTTGGACGCCGCCTCTGCGGTCTCATCGCTCGACTCCTGTGTAGGAGACCGTCGGGCCTCGATCATGTCGATACCGATAAGCAACAGAATGACACCGCCCGCAATTTCGAACGCAGGCAGCGTAATGCCGAACATGCGGAAGATCAGCTTCCCTGCCAACGCGAACGTCAGCAGCACGATCAGGCACGTCAACGCTCCGCGCCGCGCCATGCGCTGCTGGCGCTTCCGGTCGGCTCCCGCAGTAATGGCCAGAAATGCCGGAATCGCGGCAAACGGGTCGACCAGAAAGAAAATGGAACTGACCGCGAGCACAGAGAAACTGACGTAGTTCGAATGCAACGCCCCAATGGCCGCGCTCGCCGGCGAGTACATGTAATCCAGTTATAATCGAAGGCACTCGAAGGGAGTGTTGTCAATGCCTATCCAGCCCACCGCCAAGATCTGGCACAACGGAAATCTCATTCCGTGGGACAAGGCCCAGATCCATGTGATGAGCCACGTCGTCCACTATGGCTCGTCGGTTTTCGAAGGAATTCGCTGCTACGCACAGCCCCAGGGAGCAGCGATCTTCCGGCTGCCGGAACACATGCAACGACTGCTGGATTCAGCCAAGATTTATCGCATGCCATTGCCTTACTCGCTGGATCAGCTCACCAGCGCCGTGGTGTCACTGGTGGAAAGCAACGGTATCGCACCCTGTTACATACGGCCGATCGCGCTGCGCGGCTACGGAGAGATGGGCGTCAGTCCCAAGGGCACTCCCATCGAGGTCTTTATCGCCAACTACTCTTGGGGCAAGTATGTTCCCGGAGATGAAGGCGCGGACGTGTGCATCTCCTCCTGGAGCCGGATGGCTCCCAACACCACCCCTGCGCTGGCGAAGGCCGGCGGCAATTATCTCAATTCGCAGCTGATCCGCATGGAAGCCGACAGTAACGGCTATTCCGAAGGCATTGCGTTGGACGTCTACGGCAACCTGTCGGAAGGATCGGGCGAGAATCTGTTCGTGGTGAGGAATGGCGTGATCTATACCACTCCGCTGGCAAATTCCGTGCTCTCCGGAATAACCCGCGATTCCATCCTGACCATGGCACGACATCTGGGCATTCCGGTCGTGGAACAGCCCATGCCGCGTGAGCTGCTGTACATTGCCGACGAAGCCTTCTTTACCGGAACTGCGGCGGAGGTACATTCCATCCGCTCGGTGGATCGCATCACCATTGGCGATGGCAGCATTGGACCGATTACCCGGCAGCTCTCCGAGGAATACCTGGGCATCGCGCACGGGCTGCGTCCGGATCGCTTTGGATGGCTGACCCACGTCAACGTCAACACCACCCAGGCAGTGCCGGTCTAGCCACGCTCGTATCCCCATTATGTCCGGATGTCCCACTCTTCTTTTCTTCGCGAAGAGTGGGACCCAGCTTGGCCCTTCCCGTTAGCTCTACCTCACCGCAACCTTCGGCTCTTCGACATGTTCGGAATGGCTGTTTGGAATGGGCGACGTCAAGTCCATCGGCGGCAGCGTGGTTTGCGGACGAATCCCAGGCTGCGAGCCCCATCCGGGAAGCAGCGGACTTCCGGTAATGAGCCGCGCGCCCCGGTTGAACGTCAGGTAGGTCCAGGCCCAGGAAAAGAAGACAAATAAACGATTGCGGAAACCCACCAAAAAGAACAGGTGAACCGACACCCAGGAGAGCCACGCCAGGGTGCCCTGCCAATGAGCCTTGAACGGCCAGCGGACATTGGCCACGGCGGCGTGGCGGCCGATCGTGGCCATATCTCCCTTATCGAAATAGTGGAAGAGCGTGCGCGGCTTGCCTGCCATATCCTGCGCGATCATCTTCGCGGCGTGGCGGCCCATCTGCATCGCCGGTTGCGCCACGCCGGGAATCTGGCGGCCATCCTCATCCACGTGGGCTAAATCGCCGCATATGAAAATTTCCGGACGGCCAGGCGGATTCAGGTACCGGTCGACGATAACGCAACCCCGCTTGTCGGTCGGGCACCCCAGCTTTTTGCCCAGTGGAGACGCCTGAACGCCCGCAGCCCACAACGTAACCACGGCATTCAAGCGCTTTCCCCCGACCATCACGTAGCCCGGCTGCACATCCATCACGCTGGTTCCGGTATGAACTTCGACTCCGAGCTGCGCCAGTTGCTTCACTGCCTTTTGCGACAAGTCCTCCGGATAGGCGGCCAGGATGCGGGGCGAGCCTTCGATCAGAATCACCCGGGCCCGGGCCGGGTCGATGTGACGGAAATCATTCCGCATGTAGAGCTTGGAAATGTCGCTGATGGCTCCGGCCAATTCCACGCCAGTGGGGCCACCGCCGATGATGACGAAATTCAGTTCCGGGTGGGCGCCCGTCTCGACCATTTCCCGCTCCGCCAGCTCGAAGGCAAGCAGGACACGGCGGCGAATCTCCGTAGCATCCTCCACCGTTTTGAGACCTGGCGCCCACTGCGCCCATTCATCCTTGCCGAAGTAGGAGTGGGTAGAGCCGGTGCCGAGAATGAGGTAGTCGTATTCGATTTGTGCCCCACTCCGCAGATGCAGCCGGCGCTCGCCGGCGTCAATCTCATTGACCTCATCCATCAGAACTTCAATGTTTTTGCTCTTCGAAAAAATATGGCGAATAGGCTGCGCAATGTCGGCCGGGGAAAGGACCGCGAGCGCTACCTGATAGAGCAAAGGCTGGAAAGTGTGATGGTTGCGGCGATCGATCAGGGTCACGTCGACAGCCATGTCAGACAGCGCCATGCCTGCGCTCAAACCAGCAAAGCCGCCTCCCACGACTACGACGCGGGGGCGTTTGGGCAGGTTTCTCACTGCAGGCGGGGGCGCGGTTGCTGTAGTGTCAGCCATGTCGATCCTCTCGATTGAGATGCTCACTCTTTAGGATTGGAACCGGGGCAAAAGGTAGCGCTAAATCTCGGGATAGAAATCAAAAAAGGCTTCGATGCTCTGGCGAAGCTGGTTTTCAATCTGCTCCCGGGAGCCTTCAAGCACATGCATGGTCACATGCGCCTGCTTGCCGTTCTTGAGGGTTACGGTTGCATCGCTGACTTCCACCGCTTCCTCCGAAGGAAGCAGCCTCATGCCATAGATCAAGGTGAGATTTGCCATGCCGTCATCTTACGCACCCTTTCGGGCCGGGTAGAATCAAAGTCTCTACGTTTATGCCTGAAAATATTCGCGACACCGTGATCATCGGAACCGGCTGCGCCGGCCTTACAGCTGCCATTTACGCCGCCCGCGCCAACCTCAAACCTCTGGTTCTGGAAGGTCATGAGCCCGGAGGACAGCTCTCGATCACTACGCTGGTAGAGAACTTTCCCGGCTGGCCGGAAGGAATTCAGGGTCCCGAGCTGATTGAGCGGATGAAGCTGCAGGCCACCCGGTTTGGCGCAGAAATCCAGATGGGGCATCTGGTCTCCGTCGATTTCTCCAAGCGCCCATTTTCCCTGAACCTTGGCCGGGAGACGGTGCATACGCGGACGCTGATCATCGCCAGCGGCGCCTCGGCGCGTTGGCTCGGCCTGCCCAGTGAGCAGGCTTTGATCGGCCACGGCGTGAGCTCCTGCGCCACCTGCGACGGCTTCTTTTTTTCCGGAAAGGATATTGCCGTGATCGGCGGCGGCGATTCTGCCATGGAAGAAGCGCTGTTTTTGACGCGCTTTGCCAGCAGAGTGACCCTGATCCACCGGCGGGAGCAATTTCGCGCTTCGCGCATCATGCTCGACCGGGCAATGGCCCACGACAAAATCAAATTTCTCAGCAACACGAAGGTGGAAGAGGTGCTGGGAGTCGAAGAGAAGGAAGTGAAAGGGCTGCGCCTCCGCGATACGGCGACGCAAACAGAATCGGTCCTGCCGGTGAGCGCCATGTTTCTGGGCATTGGGCATATTCCGAATGCGGCGATGTTTCACGGTCTGCTCGACCTGGACGATGACGGTTACATTAAAACCACGAACCATGTGTTCACCCGCGTTCCGGGCGTGTTCGCTTGCGGCGACGTGCAGGATCGCCGGTATCGGCAGGCGATTACCGCTGCCGGGTCTGGTTGTGCAGCGGCCCTGGAGGTGGAGAAATACCTTGAAGAGTACGGCCGTTGAACACCCCTGCCGCAGAGCTGACAGCACTCCTCAAGGAGAATCTCGACCGCATCGAAGCGCAGATTGCCGCGGCCTGCCGCGAAGCAGGACGGCCGCGAAACGAAGTATCCCTGATGGCCGTGTCGAAGATGCATCCAGCTTCGGCAATCGCCAGGGCGGCGGAACTTGGTATCCGCCTCTTTGGGGAAAACAGGGTGCAGGAATTCCAGGAAAAGAAAGCGCAGCTTGTAATTCAGGGAGCGAAATTTCATCTCATCGGACATTTGCAGTCCAACAAGGCGGTCCGGGCTGCAGAGCTCTTCGAGTCGATCGATAGCCTGGACTCCGTCTCTCTCGCTGACCGGCTGAACCAGGCGGCGACGCGCACCGGACGGCGGCTGCCCGTGCTCATCGAAATCAAGCTGAGTCCGGAAGAGTCCAAGGCCGGAATTGACCCGGACTCTTCTGAGTTGTCAAAGCTATTGGAGTACCTGGCTGGATCCACCGGGTTAGACATGCGCGGCCTGATGACAGTGCCGCCCTATCTTGAGGACCTGACCGCCGTGCAGCCTTATTTCCGCCGGCTGCGTCTCCTCCGAGACCAGTTGGCGGCAGCGCATCCACGGCTCTCTTTCGCGGAGCTCTCCATGGGGATGTCGCACGACTTCCCGGTCGCCATCGCGGAAGGCGCGACCCAGGTACGCATTGGAACTGCCTTGTTCGGACCCCGGATCTATCCCAGGTGATTCCCATCCACGACCATCCATTGGGGGCGACACTTGCGGTGAGAGTGCAGCCGCGCGCGGCACGCACGGGAATCACCGGCACGGTGGGAGATGCGTTGAAGCTTTCGGTAACGGCTCCGGCCCTGGAAGACAAAGCCAACGCAGCGGTCGTGGAGTTCTTTGCTGAGATGTTTGCGGCGCCGCGGGCGGCCGTTCAGCTGGTGAGCGGGGAGAAATCCCGCAACAAGGTGATTCGCGTCGCCGGCCGCACGGCGTCGGAGCTCGAGCAAATTTTGCGCAGGCATTTCGCCGTTTGACCAGGATGTTGGGCAGAGGGGCGGGGCGCGAGATATCCCGCCAGCGCTAAAGCGCGAATTTCGAGCGGAACATCTTTACGGAGCGCCGAAGCGCATCAGTTGCAAGCGCGCCGCGCCGAGAGCGACGCGGATCCCCAGTTCTTTCATTCGTTTCGAGACTGCTGTAGCCGGCCATGCCGCCGAAGGGCTCTTAGGGCCATCGTTTCCCGGCGTGCCGTACACTGCGAGGAAGGAAAAACATGTCCACCCACGCTTTGTACGCCGGCGTGCTCGGCGTCATTGTTCTCGCCCTGCTCACGGTTTCACTTTCGCGCCTGACCAAGACCCAGACCAAGGCGGACTTTCTGGTCGCCGGACGTTCCCTGCCTACATTCGTTCTGGTATTTACCCTGCTTTCTTCGTGGATCGGATCGGGATCGCTGCTCGGCGGAGCGGAAAATGCCTACAAGCACGGCTTTCCCGCATTGTGGCAATCAGGGGGTGGATGGGCGGGTCTGCTGCTGATCTATTTTGTCGCGCCTCGGGCCCGCAAATTTGCCCAGTTCACCATACCCGATTTACTCGAGGCCCGGTATAACCAGACCGCGCGTGTTCTGGGTGTGATTGCGATCCTTTTTGCTTACACCGCAATCACCAGTTACCAGCTCATTGGCGGCGGGGATATTCTGCATCTCATCTTTCCCACGGTAATCTCCGCCGACCTGGGCAAATACATCATCGCCGCCTTCGTCATCGTGTTTACCGCAATTGCCGGTATGGCGTCCGTAGCCTACATGGATGTAGTGATTGGCTGCCTGGCAACGGGCACGCTCATTCTCGCGCTGCCTTTTGTATTGCATGCGGCCGGGGGCTGGAGTGGCGTCACCCGGGCTCTCCCGGCAACGCATTTCCAGGTGCTTGGCGATTTCAACCTGATCCAGGCTCTGGAACTGGCTGTGCCCACGATGCTGCTCATGCTGGGCAATCAGTCGATGTATCAGAAGTTCTTCTCGGCCCGATCGGAGAAGGATGCGCGCAACGCTGTGGTGGGCTGGATCATCGGAACGGTGATCCTGGAAACCGTGATTGTTGCACTTGCCGTATTCGGGTCAGTCGTTTTTCCGACGGGCGAGGTGCGGGACCGTCCCCGGGAAATCATTGCCTACACCGCACTGCACGGCCTGCCCGTCTGGCTGGGAGCGCTGCTCATGGGAGCAGTCTTCGCCAAGATCATCTCCACCGCCAACAACTACCTGTTTTCGCCTTCGACCAACCTGGTAAATGACGTCTTCACCCGCTATATCGCACCCGACGCCTCCAACAAGCGGGTTCTGATTGTTTCCCGGCTGGTGGTGGCCCTGCTTGGCATATGGGCGCTCTACCAGGCGCTGAGTACAAGCTCCGTGCTGGCCAAGACGCTGTATGCTTACACCATTTATTCTGCCGCATTGACGCCAGTAATCCTGGCTGCGTTTTACAGCCGCCGCGCGAATGCCCAGGGCGCCGTGAGCGCGATTGCCGCCGGCACCCTGGTTACTTTTTTTTGGGATCTCGACATGGTCAAGCACCACTTGCCGTCGGTGCTGGCACAGCGCGATGCCATTTTTCCCGCGCTCCTGGCCGCACTTCTGTGCCTCGTGATCGTGAGTGCTCTGACTCCACCACCCAAACCTGAGCAGGTGGCCCTGTTCCATGCCGACAGGGTCGAAGCTGTCGCGTCGGGGCATAATCACGGCAGTTGAGATAACGGAAATCGACTTTCTGCGTTGTCGATTCAAGTGCAATCGCCGGGAGTTTCGGTTGAACCGCGGCGTCGGGGTGGTCCCAGTCTTTGATATCCGGGGTGAACTCCCCGAACCAATCCGTGGTGATCGGCTATCTTCAGCAGCAGCGCAGCGAGCGTCTCCCGTTCCTGCTGATTGAGGGCTGCGAGCAAAGACTGCTGATGCTCCCGCGCCACCCTGCCAATCTTTGCCAAAGCCTCCTCACCTCCCTTTGCCAGGTGAAGAGAATATAAGCGCCGGTCATCGGGATGGGCCCTGCGCTCCACCAGCCCGCGCTTCTCCAGATTGTCGAGAATGGCCACCAGCCGGCTGGGGTGAATTTTCAGCTTTGCGGCCAGTTCCTGTTGGCTCAGACCCGCCTCCATTCGAAGCAGTCGCAGGATCCCTGCATCGGGCGGCGTCAGGTCGAGGATCTTCAATCTTTCAGCGAACTGCGACGCTGCGTGCGCCCCTACCTGGGCCAGCAGAAATGCCGGTCCTCCTTCGCGTTCCATTCTTTCCTGGCTCATTATCAGGATAATTTTTGCACACAATAATCATTTACTATATAAATGATTTAATTATGAAACAGGTTCCCCGATTCCGTGGTCCCTCTTTGATGGTGGTTGCACTTGCGCACATCGGGTTGTTTGGAGCCGGAATGATTACGGCGGCGCTGCTCCGTCATGGAGCGGCCTATGTAACCCCGTTTGCGCCTGCAGAGCAAATCCGTACATTCTTTGCGGAAGCGCCGGCCGCCACGCGCATAAGCAGTTTCTTTCTCCTCGGCTCAGCGGTTCCGTTTGGGATTTTCACCGTAACCATCGTCAGCTTGTTACGTTTTCTCGGAGTTCGGGCTGCCGGTACGGAAATAGCACAGCTTGGCGGCCTGACAGCCACTGCTTCCCTGCTCCTGTCCGGCATCACGGCCTCGATTTTGTCGGTATCTGAAGTCACTGTTTCAACCCCTGTTGTGAAAGCGATCGCCTTTTTCAGTTTTCTTTCCGGCGGGGTTCTGTACGCGTTAGGATTCGGACTTCTGGCCGCGGGCGTTTCCATCACCTGCTATTTCATGCGGCTCCTCCCGCGCTGGCTTACGGCCTTCGGATTTCTCCTCGCAATCACCGGAGAGCTTTCCTGGTTCAGTCTGATTGCTTATCCGGCAAACTTTTTTATCCCGATAACGCGCTTCGCCGGGTTCGTATGGATGCTCCTGGCTGCCTACTCTCTGACCAGGGTCAGAAGAACAGCGACCGTAGCTTCTGCTTGAGCTTCGCATTGTAAGCCATCCACATCAGGAGCGGACATGTGGCTACAAGGCAGTCAACTGCACACCAAAACTGGGATCGAATCCAGAATCGCTGCGCCGTTATGGCTCCGCGCGGGTTTTTGGATATGTATCGTTATCGCTGTCGCGGTTGTGATCCGGCGCCTGATTGCACTTGCCTCTCCTGCGCAGTCTGGACCGCTGCAGATGTTGGGCCTGGATCGCACGTTTGCTGCACACACTGGGCTGACTCTGGCGCACATCCTTCCCGCACTCGCCTTTGTGATTCTTGTCCCGCTCGCTCTGCTGCCGAGGTTTTCGAAACAGTTGTGGCCCGAGCGATGGTTGTTCCCGCTTGGGGCCATCGTCGGTATCACAGCCTATGCCATGAGTGCATATTCCATCGGTGGATGGGTAGAGCGTAGCGCAGTGCTTTTCTACAATAGCTTGTTTCTGTTTTCGCTCGGACGAGCATGGCGCTACAAGGCGCAAGGCGATCTGTTGTTGAAACGGCGATGGCTGACAAGAGCCGTCGGTGTTCTGCTCGGTATCGCCACTACCAGACCAGTCATGGGAGTCTTTTTTGCCACAAGTTCAGTTACGCATCTTAGGCCCCAACAATTCTTCGGATTAGCGTTTTGGGTTGGCTTCTCCATCAACTGGATCATCGTCGAAAGCTGGATTCACCGTCAGTCGCTTGCCGTTGCCGCGCAGACCATGCGACGAGCGCAAAACGTTGCAACGAGCGGTGAGCGCGATTGCCCCCGGTACGGCGGTTAACTTCTTCTGGGATTCCGACGTGGTCAAGCACCATTTGCCGCCCGCCCTGGCCCAGCGCGACGCCATCTTTCCGGCGCTGCTGGCCGCACCTCTGTGCCTGGTGGTGGTGAGCGCACTGACACCGCCGCCCAGGGCGGAGCAGGTGGCTCTGTTTCATGACGAGGTAATTGCAAAAATGTCGTGATGATTATGGCTAATACAGTGATCGAGCAGGACGATATCGATGTGCTGCATTGGCTGCGCTCTCATGGCAAAAGCTATCAATCGCGCATCAATGCCATTTGCGGCGCGAGATGCTGGCATCGCTCAAAAGTACCGACAAGGATGGCTGAGCTTACTGGCGCAAAGCGATCACCAGCGTTCTTGAGTGGCTCACCCAGCGCGACCGGTTGGGGTCTGCCTTCCCACCCTTCGCAAAAAGCGCGAACTGGAAGATGCGCTGGCATTAAGCTGCGGGGGTACGCCTAAGTTTGACGACCGTGATGTCGTCTTCCTGACCAAATTGTTGCGCCGCAGCGGCGATGTCCCCAGCGGAACGACTGCTGATCGCTTTTGTACGCTCAAATCCGAATAATTCGCCTTTCGGATCTCGGGCCTCGACGACTCCGTCTGACAGCAGGGTAAGACTGTCACCGCGATTAACTTCAAAACGCGATTCTGAATAGACGAGATCAGGGACCATGCCTAACGGAAGTCCACCTTCGATGGGGAGTTCCTCGCCGTCCCTATAGGGCGCCAAATGACCGGCATTTGCAATCGTTATTTGTCCATTTGGCGTTAACTTGACACAAAGGCAAGTGATGAATCCGCTGTCTTGTCCACGAAGGATCTCGCGGTTCAATCTTCTTAGAAGTTGTGGGGGATCTGAGATCTCAGCTGCGATCGCGCGCAGCGCTCCAATCGCAAGCGCTCCGGTCATTGCAGCTTTTAGCCCCTTGCCGCTGACGTCCCCTATCACAACCAGAATGGAGCCGTCCGTTTGAGGAAGAACCTGGTAAAAATCACCGCCCACTTCCTGGGCCGGAAGATAGGCCGCCTCAATCGCATAGTTGGGGAGAGTGGGGAGTGAATCCGGAACGAGATGGCGCTGGATTTCGCGCGCAGCTGCCAATTCCGCTGCGGCATGAGCCCGTTCGCGACTCACGCGGCTGAAGCGGAAGAACATCACAAACGCGATGGAGAGCAAGAACAGCAGGCTCCCGATGTCGACCAGTTGCAGACCAATCGGACCGATCTGGATCGGTTCGACAAGGAAATTGAATCGCGGCCAATTGAGGGTGATGGACGCTGTTCCAAGGTCGAACAAAGCGGTCGAGACCGCGGGAGCGAGGCTGGGAAGAATGAGCCATCCGGCTTCGCGGTCTCCTTTCCGATACCAGGTGAACAAAAGGATTGATAAGAGCAGTCCAACCGGGGCGGTCACTGCCGCCTCAATCAGTACATAGGTGTCACTGGCAAACCTGCCGCTCCAAGTAAGAGCTGCCAGGATCAGCGGTAGCAGAAGGGATGCTTCATAGATTCTCCACATCCGGCCCGGGCGCCGGTTAGCAAAGCTGTAGGTGAACTCGATCTGGGCAATAATCCAGACATAGATCAGTGGATCCGCGATGAGAAAGTTTGCAGATAGGGGCACAAGCCCGGCGGATTGGAGCATAGAAAGGCCGTTGGAAATCCCCACCAACACCAGGTACAGACCGAGGAATATATATTCCCGCTGGGTGCGTTGGATAAAGTAAAGCGCCAGGAGATTCACGCCCGCAAGCAAGAGCAATAAGTTGATACAAAGGGAAGGCGCGAGGCCGTAAAGGCGTTGGCTCTGGAGCGCCTGTCTCTCATATTCAATGACGGTGGGGAGACCCATGGTCACGCCCGTGAATTGGGGAAGATGCCAGGCCGCATAGCCGGGCGGGACTCGAGTCCTCAGAGCGATAACAAAGTTGCCGTTGGGATCACTTAGCGGGAAAACGGCCTCTACGGGCCGGCTGACCAGGAGGGATGGGTAAAGAGCCGGTCCGGGCACGCGGATTCCATTGACGAACAACTCATAGGTCCCGGCACCCCCGGCAAGTAAGAGGCGCAGCTCACCTCGATCCTGTCCGAGATTGACGTGACGCCGATACCAGTGCCAACCTTGTCGAGCCGGCCCTAGATCCTCGAGGTCCACCACCTTCCAACCGTTGTCGTCGAATTCCGGACGAGACCACTCGGTCTTATCGCCGTCGTGCTGGAGCCAGCCCTGATTTAATTCCGTCAGGCCTGAGCGCCATTGCGTCACCTCTAAACCAGCGGCGCCCCGGGCTGGTGAGCACAATCCAAGAAACACAAGCGCCAGCACTAATCGCATGAAATCCTGGCGGTCTCCCGCTGGGGATAACTCATTATCGTGCACACATCTTACAGCGCTCCGGCCTGCGCCGGAGTCGAGGTTGCGGCCACTGCTTTCCTCTCACCGACGAGAAACAGAAGTATAAGAGCCCAGCAGGACCGTGATGGAATCGGTTGGCAGGATCGATCAACCGGCAGCGAGTGTCTTGGGCTCAACCCAGGTTCTATCGATGAGGGCATCGATGGAAAAAATTCCAGCTCCGAAGATAAGGACGAGCAGCGAGGCGAAAAGAAAGGTGAAGGGATCAGCGGCATAGAACTTGCCTGGATCACTGAAAATTGCGCCCAGCGCCATGCGGTCGGACGCGATGTACGCGACCAGCATATTTCCTGCTAAAAGCAGACCGATGAGACGAGTCGCCAGCCCTGCAATCAGCAGGATGCCGCCGAAGAATTCCAGCGAGGCGATGAACGGCGCCATGACGCCAGGCGCGGGGATTCCAAGGCTCGCGAAAAATTCCGTCACATGCGAAAGATTGTGCAGCTTGCCCCAGCCCGTCTGCAGGAATTGCCATCCCCAATAAAGACGGACGAACAGCAGGAAAGGCGATCGCAGCCGGTGGGTCAGGGCACAGAAGGTGCGATAGTGCCCGGCAACCCGGAATGTCTTGAACGTGGCGATCGATATTGAGGACGCACTCATGGGAACATACCTTTCTTTATTGTGTGAACCAGCCGAGAGACGACCAGGATGCAAAGATCTGCCGCAGCCACGGCGCGCGTTCGGCTTGCGGTAGAGCGCTGCCCTCAAAAGCCGAATCGATCGCCTGTCCGATGGGCGCCCCTGAGAGCAAGGACTCAAGGAGACGGTAGTCCTCGCGGCCCAGCCGTTTGTAGTAGATCGAATTCTGGTGGCGGTGCAGGGCGAGGAAGATTTCTTCAGGCATCTGAGCAGCGATGCGGCGAACGTGGCGCCTCTTGCGCGAGATGCTTGCATTGTTACTGGAAGAGTCGCTGCTTCCGCTTTCGCTGCGTAGCCCGATCAGCAGGTCATCGACCGGATAGCGCAGCTCGAGCGCACGCAGGTATGGCTGCATACGCAGGACGGAGTGCTCGTCGATGCCGGCGAGATCGTCGGCATCGAGTAACGGATCTTCGCCGGCATCGAACGCTTCGATATGGGCCCACTCCAGCCGGACCATATCCAGCGCCAGATCGAGATGGGGTTCAAGATATTCACGGCGTGTGGCCAGCCAGGATTCAAGCCGCGAACCTAGATTGCGTAGCGAGAAGGACTGCGAGGGACGTTCCGTCAGGTAGTCGCGCGTCAGGCGGTCAAAGTTTGCCGTCCCAAGGATGGCTTTGAGCCCGGGGAAGTCTTCTTCGAACGATGAGTACAGGCGGAACCAGTATTGACGGTTGTAGATTTCGAGGCGCTCGAAGCTGCTGAGCCGGTCATTCGGCTTGATGAAGGCCGCAGCTTCCATCAGATTCGAGACGCCATCGCGGCGACGGCGCGGCATGGTCTCTTTCTTGGTAAGAGGATGCATGATCGCCGCCGCGAGACGGCGCTGTATTTCGAGCAGCTCGCTCATCGCGGACTCTCCTGCAGCGTAAGGTCCGGCAGGAGACCGGCTTTCGCGCGCGCGGCATCCAGAAAGCGGTTTGCCTTGAGTGCCTCGGCATGCACTTCATCGAATGAAGGGATGTTGTCGTCCCATTCGAGAAGGGTCGCCGTAGGTCCGGCGCGCTCAATGGTGCGCGCATAAAGTTGCCAGACAGCATCGAGAACGGGATGGTCGTGCGTGTCGAGAATGTATTTCTCGAACCTGGAGTGGCCTGCGATGTGAATTTGTGCGATGCGGCCGGCAGCGACGGCATTTACGTATGTGAACGGATCGAAATTGTGGTTCTGCGAGGAAACGTAGATGTTGTTGACGTCAAGCAGAATACCGCAGTCGGCGCTCTCGACGACCTCGTTGAGGAACTCCCATTCGGTCATCTCCGACAGGTGATATTCGGCATAGCTGGAGACGTTTTCGACGACAACGGGAACCTCGAGGAAGTCACGCACATGGCGTATGCGATCCGCCGTGACCTTCACGGCCTCCCAGGTGTAGGGCATGGGAAGCAGATCGTGGGTGTAGCGTCCATCGACCGAACCCCAGCAGAGATGATCGCTGAGCCAGGGAGTGTTGGTGCGCTTGACGAGTTGCTTGAGACGGCGAAGGTGCTCAGGATCCGGATCAGTGGCGGAGCCGAAGTACATTGAGACGCCGTGTTGAACGACCTTGTACTGATCGAGGATCTGGTCGAGGACTTCGAGCGGACGGCCGCCGTCGATCATGTAGTTTTCGGAAATAATCTCAAACCAGTCGACGACCGGCTTCCGGGTGAGGATGTGCCGGTAGTGCGGAATGCGCAGGCCGATGCCGACTCCATAGTCGGTAAAGCCGTTAAAGCAATTTGCAGGCACGGGGGTAACTCCAATCAGAAGCGGAAGGGCCAGCGTTGCGTGCCGGCCCCAGAAAGCAATACAGTTCCTACATGTCCCGCACTAGGGATGCTTGGAGCCGTCGGTCGCGCAGCCGCCCTTACCCTTGCAGCTGTTCTTACCCTTGCAGCCATTGTCACTGCTCTTGCAGCCGCCCTGGCCCTTGCAGTCGTTCTTGCCTTTACATGAGTGTTTGGTGGTGGACTGGTCGAGCGAAGCGCTGCCGAGCGACGCTTTGCCCATCTGGACTACGGAGACGCCCGTCCGGGCTGGAGAGCTATCCGCCTGGGCGGCGGCCGCCTGCATTGTTGCAGCGCCGCTCAGCAAACCGGAAACTGCCGCCGAGACCATAAGGGTCTTTATCGAGTTCTTCACGTTTCTTTCCTCCATGTGCAGGCCTGGACCGAGCATCTGCGTCGGCGCGAGACCTGGTTATCACGTAGAGTCCCGGGGAATAGAAAGGTTACTGCAACCCCCCAATTTTTTTCGGGGGTGATTTTCGGACTGAGTCCCTGTAGAACACAGCGGCACGACAGATGATAAGGTGGGAGCTGGCCAAGTTATATCCAGCCGCTCCGAGTTATGGAATTCCCGGCGTTTATCCCCGGTCGCTCCCCTGCCAGATCAGGGAGTGAGGTGCCACAATCGCTGCGGGACAAATCTGCCGGTGCACGAACGCTGGTTGCCTGGTCGAGTTTCCTTTTCGCAATTCTGCAGAGTGTCTGCACGGTCTTTACGGCGGTCAGCGGTTTGCGTCTTCTGATCGGTATCAGCTCACTGGCGATCAGCGCCGGAGCCGGAGCAGCTCTGGACCGCTTCCACGCAAACTGGATCCGTGTACCGATGATAAGCTTCGCCTTCATTGGGTTGGCCCTTAATCTAAGCGTGCTGCTACAAATTTGGAGGCTACGAAGCCGTTCCGCGTCCCGCTGGCGGCAAAAGCCAGTAAGCCGGCACACTCTAAACGTGGAGCGCCTTCAGATGCTTCTGTCTGTTGCGACGCTCATTCTTATCGTCGTCGAGGAGTATCTCCATTTTTGTGAGTTCCGCTCGCTGTGATCGAGACTAGATTTAAAGACTCGATGGCCGGGGAGCTTTGTTCATAGACCTCATTGGCGATCTATTCTGTACCCCCAGCCTGGGGGGCACGATACGCCACAAGAATCGCAGCCGGGGGACTATCGCTTCCACGCGGGATGCCGGGAAACCATTTTTGCCAGGCGAAGAATCTCGGCCACGCTCCATGCCTGCGCAATGCAGCCATGGGGGCTATGCGGGTAGTCGCCATCAAATATCTCGGAGATCTGTCCCAGCCCAGCTTCGCGGAGGTGGCCTGCGAAAGCGTCGAGCCAAGCGTGAATTTGCGCCAGAACCTCATCGACGGAATCGCTGGCATTTAACTTGGCAAAGAAAAAGGGACCAGCAAGCCACGGCCATACCGTCCCCTGGTGATATGCGCTGTCGCGACCCCATACATCGCCCTGATAGCGGCCATGATATTTTTCGTCCTTCGGTGAGAGCGTGCGCAGACCGTAGGGAGTTAGCAGTTCCTTCTCAACGGTGCGGACGACACTGCGCGCGCGATCTCCCTTGAGCAGCGGGTAATGGAGACTGACAGCAAAGATCTGATTTGGGCGTAGTGAGTTGTCATGCTCTGACAGACCGGCCACATCGCGGAGATGTGATTCCTGCTCGAGCCAGAAAATACGCTCGAAGCCAGAGCGCAACTTACCGGCAAGCTCGGCGCAGGAGTCTGCTGCCATATGGTCCCCCAGCATCCTGCCAAGCTCTTCCAAAACGCACAGAGCATTATGCCAAAGCGCCTGGATTTCCACCGGTCTGCCGGCTCTTGGGGTGATCGATGTGCCGCCAACCCTGGCGTCCATCCACGTCAACTGGACGTTCCCATCGCCAGCCCAGAGAAAGCCCTCCTGGTCAGCGTGAATCCCGAATCGCGTGCCTGAAATGTGTGCCCGCACAATCCCTTTTAGCGGTGCATAAAGAGATTCACGTATCAATTGGAGGGCCTGCGTGCGCCACTCGCCATCTTTGCGATACGCCAGATACTGGCGAACCGCCTCAAAGAACCAAAGCGTCGCATCCACAGTGTTGTACTCTGGACTGTCACTGGAG
The DNA here is from genome assembly GCA_035507705.1 of Acidobacteriaceae bacterium. GTDB lineage: Bacteria > Acidobacteriota > Terriglobia > Terriglobales > Acidobacteriaceae > PALSA-350. The sequence goes on along the minus strand of DATJNV010000041.1, from coordinate 9,476 downwards.
TCAGGGAACCGGTTCGGGAGCATTCCGCCATCGATATATCGCACATACTCAAGCAGAATTCCTCTGGCAAGATCCGGATGATCGGTCGAAAGAAGGAGCCCTGGCAAGGAAATCATTGCATCCCTGCCCCAGTCGGTGAACCAGTGATAACCGGCAAGCAACGTCTTAAATGGCGCCCGAGCCACAATAAATTGTTCGGCTGCACGGTACAGAGTGGGAATGAGATCTGAGCGGCCGAAATTGGCCCGGTAATTAAAATGCGCGATGGACCTGCGCGACAGCTCTGCGCGCCGGTACTCGGCTACTCTGGCAGTTGACCGCGGTTCGGTGGAAGCAATCAAGGCAAAACTTCCCACTTTCATATCCGCTTTGAAGACAAGCGGACTGAACAGGTCCTCGATGAAGTCCAGGCCGCGTGCGCGCTCCTCCTCGTATTCAAAGTTTTTGTACCAGTAGCCGTCAACTTGAACGATGGCGGAATCATGGGCAAGATACAACCTGGGGAGGGCCTGGTAAGGGTGCACTTCAACATATTCGGGCCTCTGCTCCACGGTCCGGTTGAGTTCGGAATTTTCGCGAGTTGTCCAATGGTAGTCCCTGAAAGCGATCAAGGGCCTTATTTCCAGGGACACATTCTCCCCGGTGGCTTTTCTTTTAAACGCATATTCGACGACGGCGGTGTTTTCTCCATAAACCATGAAGATCGATTTATTGAGTTCCCAGTCATCCTGGGCGTAAGTAAAAACCGGATAAGGCTCCAGTTGAAATCGGGTGAGATTCATGTGGCCTGCGGGGTATACGACGTTCCCCGCGTACATATTGGTCGACAGGTCGAACCTTTTGCCGTCCACGAGGATGGCATCTTCCAGTTGAGACAACATCACAATTCGCCCAAGCGGAGGCTTCGTGGCAGCAACCAGCAGACCGTGGTAACGCCGGGTATTCATCCCCGCTACTGTTGAAGACGAGTAACCGCCGATGCCGTTGGTGACAAGCCACTCCCGCTTTTTGGCTGTAGTGAGATCTCTACAGTCTGATACACCGAACTCAATCAAGTTCACGTTCGCTCTAATCCCTAACTTGCTGGTTAGCTCTCGAGTCAGACTCCTTTGTCATGCGCGAAGTTACAGGAGAATACCCTGGTGCGGACGATTTTCGAAACTGCCATTCGCCCTGTGCAATCTGGACCGGTACCGGTGAGCTGTAACCTTATCGTGGCAATTGGACTCTCATTGCGTGGTGTTACACGAGAAGGTCCCTAAAGACGGACTGCCCTGATGAGCCCAATCATGCGACGCGCATCCATTGGCCTGGCGTCCGCTGCCGCTGCCGGTATCGTGTTGCTGAAGGCCGGACCCCAACCTGTTACGGGGTATGCCTTTGGGGTCGCCGCGGGAATTTGCTATGCGATTCTTATGCCTCCGCGAAAGAACGCTTACGTTGACTCCGCGATGGCCGCGGGCTCTTTCGCGTTTCCGCTGTGGGCGATTTCAAACATCGTTCTTTTTCCCGCTATGGCCGGCCGGTTTATGGAGTCCGGTTTTGCCTCGATGCAGGAACAGCTTCCCGATTTATTTTCGTGGGTCATCTTCACCGTTGCCTTCGGCGTTTTGGCGCAACTTGGCAGCGATGCTGTCGCCTCGATATGGGGCCCGGAGAATCTCGAAAGTGCGGAACGGAGGGAGCCTAGCAGGCAAATTCTGATTCTGGGCGGAGGTTTCGCCGGCATGAAAACCGCGGAAGAGCTCGAAGATAAGTTGGCCGACGACTCTTCCGTATCGATCACCTTGGTCAGCGAAACCAATGCGCTTCTATTTACGCCAATGCTTGCCGAGGTAGCGGGCAGCAGCCTGGAGCCAAGCCACATAAGCCCGCCACTTCGCACCAGTCTCCGTTACACACAAGTGATTCGTGGGTCAGTCACCTCAATTGATTTGGACAACCGGGTGGTCATTATCGATGGCACGGACCATAACGGTTCCGGACATGAGCTGAAATACGATCAGCTGGTGCTTGCGCTTGGTGCGGTATCCAACTACCTGGGCATGGCCAATGTCGAAAAGTCGGCATTCAACTTCAAAACGCTGCTGGACGCCATCCGCATACGCAACCATGTCATCGAGATGTTTGAGCGCGCGGACAAGGAGTCCAATCCGCAGATCCGCAGCCGGCTGCTCACCTTTGTCGTTGCGGGCGGGGGGTTCGCGGGAGTGGAACTAGCGGGCGCGCTCAATGATTTCGCGCACAGCATCCTCGCTGATTACCGCAACCTGATGAAGGAAGATCTGCAGATCATGCTCGTGCATTCACGTGACCGTATTCTGCCCGAGCTTAGCGAAGAGCTGGCGCACTACGCTCTGAAGAAGATGGCTGAACGCGGCGTAGTGTTTCGCCTGAATACCCGCCTGGCCGATACCAAACCCGGCGAGGTTCTTCTGAGTGACGGCAGCATTGCGGCGGATACCCTGATCTGGACGGCAGGCACTACCCCTCATCCTTTGCTGAAGAAGCTGCCGCTTGAAACGGACAAGCGGGGCGCGGTCATTGTTGATGAAACTCTTGCTGTCTGCGAGCGCGCCGGCGTCTGGGCCATTGGTGACTGTGCCGTCGTGACCGATGTTCGAACAGGAAAGCCCTGCCCCCCGACGGCGCAGTTCGCCATTAGAGAGGCCGCTGTGCTGGCCCGGAACATATACGCTTCCCTGGAAGGACGGCCGGTGAAGCCATTTCACTTCGATTCCCTTGGAGCCTTGTGCGTGATTGGCCACCAAACGGCCTGCGCGGAGATCACCGTTCCCTTCTCACGATCAAAATCTATCCGCTTTTCGGGCCTGTTGGCGTGGGGGATGTGGCGGGGAATTTATTTGATGAAGCTTCCTGGTCTGGAACGAAAACTACGTGTGCTGACCGCGTGGACTCTGGAGCTCTTCTTTCCCCGCGACAGCGTCCAAACCATCGATCTCAACGAAAGGTAAGGCAGTGCCGAAGGCGGCAGAGGAAGCGCGCTCGCAGCAAATCAATGTGGTCCTGGGGCTTTGTATTGGCCTTGCCGGAGGGGTCATGCGGAGTGTTTGTCTTCATGCCTCTGTGCCCCACGGACTCCTGCTGGGCGCGGGCTTCGGCATTTTTTTTGCTCTCTTCCTTATCCCGCGGGCCACAAGCCCCGGCGCCGGCCTGATCTGGGGCGTCAGCTCGGCGTTTCTATTGTGGATGCTGCAGCAGGTTGGCGAATCATTTTTGAACATAAGTGTCCGATATCCATTGCCTATGCTTCAGGAGGTTCGTGGACGGTTTCCTGAACTCGTTGCCAATCTTGTCTGTTTGGGGCTGCCGGTCGGGATTTTACTCGGGATTCAGGGAGCCCGCCGGAAGGAAACCGCCGGACCGCCATTCCGTTGGTGGCGAGCGATCGTAGCTGGCGGGCTTGCCGGAGTTTTGAGCGGTCTGATCTTTGGATACTGGATGCTGGCTGGAGATTTCTTTCCACTTCTGGCGGGACTGGGTGAGTTCGGTTCGCAAACCGTAGCCGTCGCTGCTCAATTTGGGGTGGCGCTCGCGATTGGCGCCACCTTTGGCTTGCTATTTCAGCGCGATGTTCATGGGTATGGCTCCTGCATGGGTTGGGGTGTCGGATACACGATGCTCTGGTGGTTCGCCGTACCGCTCTTCTTATTTCCACTTCTGAGCCGTGTCCCGCCGAACTGGTCGGCAGAGCAAGCCAGCGATCTTTTCGGCGCTCTGGTCGGCCACATACTTTACGGACTCATTCTCGGCGTAAGCTACGCTACCTTCGATCGTATCTGGGTTCGCCTCTTCATTCAGTCGGATCCTCTCAACCGAAAGCCCGAAGGCCCTGGCCTTCGCCTAATCCGTTCTCTGCAATGGGGGTTAGCGGCGGGTTTCGCGGGCGGAGTGGTTTCCAGTCCCGTGATGATCGCAACGGGAATGCTACCTCGTACGCATCACACACTCGTCGCAGGCTTGCTCCTGCACTTTTTAGTCAGCGCTCTCATCGGTATGAACTTCGGTCTTCTATTTCGCGACGAGGCTTCGAACATCGGCGTGGGGGTCGGCTGGGGATGGCTTTTTGGCTTGATGTGGTGGTACGCCGGCCGCATGACCCTGCTGCCGCTTCTATCCACGGGAGAGATCGACTGGCGAACGAGCGCGATCGCGAGTCTCCTGCCCTCTGTGGCCGGACACTTAGTCTATGGCGCAGTCACTGCATTCGTTTTTCTTGCTCTGGAGCGCCAATTCAGCCGGCGTAGAAGAGGTGTTGCGGGAACACTGAAGCCGCAGACGAGCAACTCTTTTTCTCCCGCGCCCGCGCTCTGGATGTTTGTGCTTGGCCTTGGCATCCTTCTGCCGGTATTACTGAGCTGAGGTTCGGCCGCCGGGAGGAAGACAGAGTATGCGGCTACGCTCTTTTATCGCGTAGCGACGGATTGCAGTTGCGGACGCGCGGCTTCGTAGGTCAGCGCAATACCCTGCGCCAGGCTGGTTTTCGGCTTCCACCCCAGGCTGAACATGCGGCTGACATCCAGCAGTTTCTGAGGAGTACCATCCGGGCGAGTGGTGTCGAAAACCAGTTCGCCGGTAAAACCGAGTACATCGCAGACCTGTTCTGCCAGTTCGCGGATCGTCACATCCTGGCCGGTTCCGATGTTGATCAGCGGCACATCTTTGAGGAGAGCGCCGTACGCTTCTTCTTCGAGACTCATCAGGAAAACGCAGGCTTCGGCCAGGTCTTCACTGAACATGAGTTCGCGGCGCGGCGCCCCCGTTCCCCACACGACAATCTCCTTTTGTCCCAGCGCCTTGGCTTCTGCCACCTTGCGGATGAGCGCCGGCAGCACATGCGATTTCTGGGGATCGAAATTGTCGCCAGGCCCGTAGAGGTTCGATGGCATCGCACAGAGATAACGAGTCTGGTACTGGCGATTGTAGGACCAGCACAACTCGATACCGGCGATCTTAGCCAGCGCATAAGGCCGGTTGGTCGGCTCCAGGGGTCCGGTGAGCAAATATTCTTCTTTGATCGGTTGCGGACAGAGTTTGGGATAGATGCACGAAGAACCGAGGAACATTAAGCGATCAACCCCGGCGCGGTAGCTGGCATCGATGACGTTTGTTTCGATAACCAGATTCTCGCGGATGAACTCCGCGGGGTACATATCGTTTGCCAGAATGCCGCCAACCTTGGCCGCGGCGAGAAAGACATGCTGCGGGCGCTCAAGCTCGAAGAATCGGTGGACCGCGGCCGAATCAGTCAGGTCAAGCTCGGCATGAGTCCGCAACAGGAGACGCTCGAAACCCTGCCGGCGCAGGCTGCGGCAGATCGCCGAGCCCACGAGGCCGCGGTGGCCGGCAACGTAGATGAGACTATTCTTCTCCACGGAAGGTGCTCCCGTCAGGATTCGTGATAGTTGTACGCGGCGTAGCCGTGCTGGGTTACCAGCGCATCGCGCTCAGCGGCCTTGAGATCCTCGATGGCCATCTCTTCCACCAATGCTCTGAAGTCGGTGCGGGGAGCCCAGCCGAGCTCTTTACGCGCCTTGGTTGAATCGCCAAGCAGCGTATCCACCTCGGCCGGACGAAAGTAACGGGGGTCTACCGCGACCACGGCGTTGCCGTGCTGGTCGAAGGCCTGTTCTTCGACACCGCTTCCCTTCCACTCCAGGTGGATATCCAGACACGCCGCAGTCATGGTGACAAAATCACGCACGCTGTACTGGACGCCGGTAGCAATTACGTAGTCGCTGGGCCGCTCCTGCTGCAGCATCAGCCACTGCATTTCGACGTAATCGCGCGCATGTCCCCAGTCGCGCCTGGAGTCAAGGTTGCCCAGGTAGAGTTTCTGCTGCAGGCCCAGTTTGATGCGGGCCATGGCGCGCGTTACTTTGCGGGTGACAAAGGTTTCCCCGCGCATGGGCGATTCGTGGTTGAACATGATGCCATTGCAGGCATAGAGCCCGTAGGATTCGCGGTAGTTGATGGTGATCCAGTGGGCATACAGCTTGGCGCACCCGTAGGGAGAGCGAGGATAGAAAGGCGTCTTTTCCGATTGGGGGATCTGCTGCACCAGGCCGTACATTTCCGAGGTGGATGCCTGGTAAAAGCGCGCTTTGTGGGTCAGACGCAGAATGCGGACTGCCTCCAGCAGGCGCAGCGTGCCCAACGCGTCGGAGTTGGCCGTGTACTCGGGCTCCTCGAATGACACCTGCACGTGACTCTGCGCAGCCAGGTTGTAGATCTCATCCGGCTGTACTTTTTCCACGACATGAACCAGGCTGCTTGAATCCGTCATGTCGCCGTAGTGAAGGAGCAGTCGCCGCCTCTCCTGATGCGGGTCTTCGTACAGGTGGTCGATGCGGTTGGTGTTGAGCAAGGAGGTGCGGCGCTTGATGCCATGCACCTCGTAATCCTTTTTCAGAAGGAACTCGGCGAGATAGGCGCCGTCCTGGCCGGTAATGCCGGTGATCAAAGCTCGTTTCAAGAAGGATTGCTCCCGTGGCCATATTCTATGCTGGCGGCTGATATCTTGACTGAAACCATGGGTGTACACGAATCTGATCCGCTACCTAAGAGGCTGCTGCACGTGGTGGCTTCGTTTGCTCCGGCAGCGGGAGGCACGACCGAAGGTATTCGCAAACTGGCGCAGAGCGGCGGAAACCGGGTGGAGTTAGCTTGCCTCGATGACCCGGGGGAATCTTATGTGCAGGGACAAGGTTTTCCGGTACATGCCCTGGGCCCGCCACGCGGCAGCTACCGTTTTACTCCCCGGCTGCAACCATGGCTCAAGCAGAATCTGGATCGGTTTGATGGGGTCGTCCTCCATGGGTTGTGGCAATGGCACAGCTATGGCACCTATCGTGTCGTGCGCGGGCGTGTGCCCTATGTGGTGTTTCCTCACGGCATGCTGGACCCATACTTCAAGCAGGCTTTCCCGCTGAAGCATGCGAAGAAGCAGGTTTATTGGCTGATGCGCGAGCATCGCGTGCTGCGCGACGCCAGAGCGGTCTGCTTCACAACGGCAATTGAGCGCGATTGTGCAGCAAAAACCTTCTGGCCGCCACGATGGAATCCGGCGGTGGTTTCATTGGGCACCTCGGCGCCTGAGGGCGATCGGGCGGCGCAGCTGGAGATTTTCTTCAACCGCTTTCCCCAGTTGCGCGGCCGCAGATTGTTTCTGTTTCTTTCCCGCATTCACAGAAAGAAGGGTTGCGATTTGTTGTTGGAGGCCATGGGCCGATTGGCCGCGGAACATCCGGAACTCGACCTGGTCATTGCCGGGCCGGATGAAGAGGGTCTGCAGCCACAGCTGGAGGCACAGGCGGCGCGCCTGGGAATCGCTCGACGCGTGCACTTCACGGGAATGCTCGAGGGCGCTTTGAAATGGGGTGCGTTGCATGCGGCCGACGCGTTTGTGCTGCCCTCGCACCAGGAGAATTTCGGGGTCGCGGTAGTGGAGGCGCTGGCTTGCGAAGTGCCCGTATTGATTTCCGACAAGGTGAATATCTGGCCCGAAATTGCCAAGGACGAAGCCGGAATTGTGAACCCTGATTCGGCGGAGGGTACGTATCGGTCCATGGCGGCGCTGCTCGCGATGAGTCCGGAGGCACGGGTGCGTATGGTTCGCAATGGCCTGGATTGTTTTCGTTCCCGTTACGAGATGGGCAGAATGGCGCGGGTTTTGGAGGGGATTTTTTAGGACGAAACGGGTACCCAGAACTGACGTCCTGGACTATTCTCAGTCATTCTCAGTCGTCCCTTCGGGACTTTTGCCGCAATGACAACGGCTCCGCGACGATATTGCCTCAGGCGATTCCTACTTGACCGCGGCAGATTGCTCGTAGACTTCTGCGTTTTGCAGGGTGGCGCCGGCGAGGTCCTTGGCGGAGAGGATTGCCTGGGTTTGATGGGGCCATTCGATTTGGAGGGTGGGATCGTTCCAGAGGATGGTCCGTTCGTGTTGGGGGGCGTAGAAGTCGGTTGCTTTGTAAAGCACTTCGGCGCCCTGGGAGAGGACCATGAAGCCATGCGCGAAGCCGGCGGGGATCCAGAGCATGCGGTGATTGGCAGCGCTCAGAATTTCTCCCACCCACTTGCCGAAACTGGGCGAACTGCGGCGGATATCCACGGCTACGTCGAAGATTTCCCCTACCAGACAGCGGATGAGTTTTCCCTGGGCTTGCTCGATCTGGTAGTGGAGACCACGGACGACATCTCTGTGGGAAAAGGATTGATTGTCCTGGACGAAGGGACCGGAGATTCCCAGCCCGGCAAGAACGCGCTGGTTGTAGCTTTCAAAAAAGAATCCACGGCTGTCCTCAAAGATCCTGGGTTCGAGGAGCTTGACTTCCGGGATAGCGGTGGCTACAGCCTTCATCCTTTCACCTCATTGAGCGCTGTCATAGTTGCTAATACTTCCTCCAGCTGCTGCTTCCAGCCAGACATTCGAAAGCCGAAGACCCGGGCGAATTTATCGTTGGAGAGGACGGAGTTTGCGGGGCGGCTAGCGGGGGTCGGATATTCGGAGGACGGAATGGGCTGCACGCGCGGCTTCTTCTCGATGGCCGCCGCGTCAAAAATAGCCCGAGCAAAGCCGCACCAGGAAGTCGAGTCAGCGGCCGTCATATGGTAGATGCCAGGCGCCGCGTATTCCCGGTTCTGCTGATACCGGTCCGCGATGCGCCGGGTGGCTGCCGCGATGGCAGCGGCTGAGGTTGGGGCACCCACCTGATCGTCGACCACACGCAGTTCCGGGCGCTCCGCACCAAGTCGAAGCATGGTGCGAAGAAAATTCTTTCCCTGGGCGGCATAAACCCAACTCGTACGCAGCACCAGATAACGCCCTCCTGCTTCGACAATCGCTTTCTCCCCGGCTGCCTTGGACGCTCCATAGGTATTGATCGGGTCGATGGGATCGCTTTCCACGTACGGCTGGGCTTTTTTGCCGTTGAAGACGTAATCGGTGGAGTAATGGATGAGGAGCGCGCCCGTGCGGGCAGTCTCCTGCGCGAGCACTCCGGGAGCTACCGCGTTTACAGCAAAACAAAGGTGGCGTTCCTTTTCAGCCAGGTCAACAGCGGTGTAAGCGCCACTATTGATCACAATTTCAGGCTCGAACCGCCGGACAGCGTCACGGATGGATTGTTCGCTGCTCAGATCGCACTCGTCCCGGCCAGTCAGGATCACATTGTTGGAAGGCTGGTATAACCGGCCGATTTCGGCGCCCACCTGCCCGTTTTTGCCAGTAATGAGGACTCGCATGATCGTCGTCATAGTTTAGAGGATTTGGTAACCGTTCCAAACGCGAGGGCCTCTTTAGTAACTTCTGCGCGTCTCATCCTTGGGCTAGAATTTGACTACGGTGAGCGAAGTGACCGACTTTGCGGAAACCTCGGAAGTTGTCGGACCCGGGCCCAATCTGGCACAGGTCGATCCGCCTCATCCATTCCGGAGTGCGCTGAAGA
>DATJNV010000040.1:0-3188 GCA_035507705.1 Acidobacteriaceae bacterium | reverse complement strand
GTGGTGAGAACCAAATTTTCCCATCCCGAGACTTGGTCACCAATCGGCTATGGCCGCCGGCAAGGGCACGAACCCTCACTCCGTCAGAGCTGTCAAAGACCGTGGTCTGGACACGCCGTTTCGAATTACTTACCCAGGCGTCCAACTCGGAACCCGCAATTCGTACCATGCCACAGGCCATGTACAACCAGAAGGAATGATCGTTGTCTTCGATCACCGAATTAACGGCATCGCAGGGAAGGCCATTCCTGCTGGTAAGAGTCGTGACGACGCCATCTTTCACCCTGCTCAAACCGCCTTCGGTCGCAACCCACGCGGCGTCGTCCGACCCAAGCTGAAGGTCGTTTACTGATCCATTTCCAAGCCCATTGGCGACACCGTAAGAAGACCTGATCTTGCCATCCTTGAAGTAAGCGATTCCACCGTCAAAAAAACCGAGCCATAGCCCGCCCTGCCTAGGATCAGGCAGGAGGGTCGTCGCATAGCTGCGTCCGAACAGGGCCCAAGGAATACGCTGAACTGCGCCCTCCGGCGCCGCATAGAGAAGGCCCTGGTCCAGGTTGCTGATCCAAACCTTCTCATGCTCATCCCCGGCGACCGAGAGTATATTTCCCCTTGGGACGCGAGGAACCTGAACAAACCTCCCGCGGTCGAAATAGAAGACGCCTTCGCTACTTCCAACCCACAGTCGTCCCTGATTATCCTGCCCCAGCGATTCGATGATGCCCTGGAGTCCGCTGTTCGCAATTTTCATAACGTTCTCGCTCATCGTGAGCCCCGGCTCAACTGTCGGCCTGTTCGGGCTCGGCACACTTCGCCTGCCGTAAACGGTCACATAGCCGTTTTGCCAGCGATTCAACCCATCCGCCGTGTCGATCCAAATACTTCCATCCGGCGTTGCCTCCAGCACGTACACTGCGGAAGTTGAAAGGCCTTGGTTTACGGAAATTGTCGGCGCCGCGAATTCACGAAATCGGTCGAGCCCGCTTTCCGTGCTGACCCAGACATTACCTTCGCGATCTTCAAAAATATCTCTGATGAAATTGGCGGAGAGACCGTCGGCGGCCGAGAATTTATCGATCCTGCCCTGGTGGAGGTGCAGCAAACCTTGCATGGTGCCGATCCACAAACTTCCATCATTGCTCCGGAAGAAGCAGGTGGGCCTGAACTGCCCGGCGTGCCCCGGAAGCGCATAGTCCCGAATTTTCCCGCCCGCAAGCTGTTTCAGCCCTTCGATAGATCCGGTAACTGGACCGGCGAGCGGGCCGGATATACCGGTTGCCATCAAGAGTGCGCCGCGGTCGCCGTCGATTAGCGCCTTGGCCTCATCTGAGCCACCGGGCAACCGAAAGTGCTCAGGAGGACCAGGTGCCCATCGCCATAGACCCGTTTGGGCCGAGGCCCACAGATTGCCTTTGTGGTCCTCGTATAAGGCGGCGACCGACCAGCCGAAACTCCCGGCTCCGTAACACTGCATCTTGGCGACTCGGACAACACAGAGCATGCCGGGGTTCCTGACGCCAACCCAAAGCGTTCCTTCGGAATCTTGCAGCAGTGAAGTAACCACGTGTCCGGCAACTTCTGGATAGACGGTAAGCTTGCTGTCCTTCCAACTGGCAAGCCCTTTCTCGGTGGCAATCCAAAGAGTGCCGTCGCGCGCAACCAAAAGGGTATTGATCCAATTGCTGGGCAGGTGCTCACCCACGGGCGGCAACCAGGGGATGGCCTGCACACCATCGAAGCGGACCAGCCCGAATTCTGTTCCCAACCAAAGAAAACCATCAGGCGTCTGCGCCACCGAAAAGATGGTGCCCTTGGTGAAGCCTTCGCGAATTTTCCATGCAGTGTGCGCGTACTGGCTAACGTCGAGTGAGGGATCCAACGCAAAAGCGCAGACGCTGGATGCCAGCAGCATGAACACCCAGATGCCCGCCCTCATCCCCTGCTTTTCCATAACAGGAATATAGTTTAGGTCAGCTCGGCCCTTCGATTCGGCGTTGTTCAGGAATAGCCATATCACGCAAATTCTGAAGCGTTCAGTTGGTGCGATTCCTGCAATTTTCGTGCCGCGAGTCCTGAAATAAATCGGGTAGATGACCTACCGCAGCATTGTCCCGCATAGCTAAGAGTCAGCAGGCTGACAGTGTCAACGTGAGGATGTCAGAATGCTGCCGTTTCTACAAGCCATCTGCCTTTTCGAAGCCGTACTTACGGCCCAAGTACGTTTGCGACTAGACCGAAAAGGCCCGGGTTTGGAACCTCAGGTGCACAACGGTATTTAGGAGAGAAGTCACACTCGAGGCGGCTTGGCGAGACCACGGCCAGCGAAAGGCGAAAGTGTGAATGTGGGTCATCGACCAGCGCCCAACCGTACGACATCGTCGGCCAGGAGCAATCCATGCAATGTTAGGCCTCCGATACGGCCAGTGGGTTAGAGCGAACTACATAGCCCTATTTCGCGCCGTCTCTCATATGAGAGTGCGAATAGTTTTGCTCGTTGAAAAGATCTGTTGTGCAGCAGGTGTGCAAGCCCGCATCGAGTCCCTTTGGGAGGCAGGAATGAAAACGCCATCCTCGCTACTGCTCTCGCAAAAGGAGAGTGATCAATGACCAACTCTGCCGCTCCCGTCGAGTCCACAGCGCCGGCACCGAAGCCGGAAATGCCGGGCAAAGAGGGGAATACAGCACCACCACCTCCGTCCCGTTGGAAGAAGTACGTCACGCCTCTCTTGGTTGTGCTACTCGCTCTCGCTGTCCTGATCACTGTTACCCGGAAATGGAATTCCTGGGAAGGTGGGCACGTCGAACAAGTTACCGACGATGCCTACGTTCGCGGCGATCTCACGCCGCTAGGTACGAAGGTAGCCGGGATAGTTCGAAGTGTAGTCGTTTCCGATTATCAGGATGTGCACAAAGGAGATCTACTCGTCGAGCTGGAGGACAACGATTATCAGGCGCAGGTAGCCCAGGCGAGCGCGGCCGTGGAGGCAGCCAGAGCTGCGATCGACAACAACCTTCGCCAGCGGGAGTTGCAGGACGCTCGCATTGAGAGGGCGCTCGCAGGAATCGATCAGGCTAAAGCGCAGATTGCGGCAGCACAGGCCGGCAAGGATGCTGTAGAGGCCGAATTGGTGCGTGCCCGCTCTGAACGAAAGCGCCAGGAAGGTCTCTATCAGACTCATTCAACA
>DATJNV010000039.1:0-5124 GCA_035507705.1 Acidobacteriaceae bacterium | reverse complement strand
CGCGGCGCCGCCGGATTCACGAACTTGAGGCGGCTATTCTGGACAACCCGTCCGCGGGCAACTACGAAGAATTGGCGGATCTATACCTGGAGGAGGGGAATTTTGCGCGCGCACGCCGGTCCTATGACAAGGCCATCTCAGCTCGTACCGATTCGCCTGATCCTTTCTATCGCCGGGGAATTGCGGAGATCGAAATGGGGGACTTTGCCGCCGCTGTGCCGGACCTGGAGCGGGTAGTCGCGCAAGACTCGAAGTACGACTTTCACCGCGCGGCGGGGTTGCTGGCTCATGCCTATGCAAATACAGGCCAGCCGGCGAAAGCCGCGGCGTTGTTCGAGGAAGTTATCAAGATCTCGACCGCGTCGGAGACGTATTACAACTACGCCTGCTTCCTCGCATCGCAACAACGTAGTGCGGAAGCCCGCGAATGGGCGCAGAAAATTCTCGCCAGGAAGCCAACGATGCCGGGATATCAGCGCCGCCGCGAACGTCCCTGGTTTCGCCGCGCGAACACCCTTCTGCTGCGCCTGCGCGCATGATATAGGCGCGAGCGCCTGCATCAAATGCCTTGCCCGGCAGCGAAGGCTTTTTGCGGCCCCGCGATGGTTACGAGCTTCGCCGCCAGGTGTTCGGCGAACCGGTCCTGCTTACCACCTAGCGTGGTGCCCATGCTGGGCGCAGGTTCGTCGCGGCTGGGTAACATCCCTACCGCCTGATTTCTTCCCGCTTTCTTGGCCTCGTAAAGGGCGTGGTCGGCAAGTCGCAAGACATCGTCGCAGCTCACCGCTTCCGGGGCGCGTGTAAACCACGGAAATACGGCCCAACCGATCGAACATGTACAGCGGACGGTGACGCCATCTTCCAGTTCAATGGCTTCGTCGCCCAGCGCATGCAATACACGGGTTGGCAGGCTCAACCCTTCCTCTCGTTCGGTATAGCGGGAAGCCACGAGAAACTCGTCGCCACCCCAGCGGATCAGCACGTCGGAATGGCGGATGGCAGAACTAATTCGCCGGGCGATCTCCACCAGCAGCTTGTCTCCGATATCATGTCCATGGCGATCGTTCACTTCTTTGAACGAATCAGTATCGATGAGATAAAAAATGAGGTCACGGTTGCGTTTGCTCTGCGATGCAGCGGTCGCCGAATAGGAACGGAGCACCTGACGCACGTCGCCTTCGACGGTGGTGTGCAGAAAGCGGCGGTTGCGGGCGCCGGTGAGAAGATCGGTAAGCGAGTCCTCACGCAATTCCCGATTTGCTCGTGCCAGTTTCTTGTCCAGGCGGTGTTGTTTAATCCAGGCGAGTCCGCCCATCAACATCATGGTGATCAGCGTGAGAACAAGGCGAAAGCCGCGAACCTGGGAAGGCACCTGTCCGGCGAAAACCGCCCATCCCGCCATGGCGGGGAGAGAGAGCAGGGTAAACATGGCGAGCCCCGAAACCCAAACGTCGTGCCTTTCCTGCAATGCCTTCACCGGCTCCGGCCGTAGCGTAAGCTTCGACGCTAACATCCCCATCCCGGCAAACCAGGCCATGGCCGCGACCAGCGGGATGTCGTAGAAACTGCCGGTGTAATAATTGCCGAAATCGATCGCTATGCTGGCGGCGACAGACCCCAGCGCGTACAACAGTCCCGCTCCGAACAGATGTCCATAGATGATCTTCCAGGGACCTGCGCTGCGCCGCCAGACCGCTCCTGCGCACGCCAGGAAGACGAAATGCTCCATAAAGTACACCAGGTCGAAACCGCGCCCGTATTGAATCTCGTCCGGCCAGACGTATTGCCAGGGAATTACGACAAAGAGGTAGAGATAGAGCCACCAGATCACCAGCAAGGCGAAATCCAGAGCGCCCAGTCCGCCGATCTGCTCCTCGCGCTCGCGATGAGGCTGCATCGCCAAAGCCCCCATCATGGGCACTAGGTGTAAAAAGAGGATTACGTCACCCAGGAAGGGATTCGGGACCTCGCGCCTAAGAAATACCTCAAAATATGTCCAGAGAATCTGAGCCGAGAGCCAGAGGCCGCAGCCCAGCGCCAGCAGGCCCCAGAAGAGTCGGGCACGTTGATCGTTCGTCTTCGCATTGCCTGCGACGCAGACCAGGAGGCTGGCCAGCAGCAGACACTGGGCAAGATCACCTGCAAGGGTGAGCGAATAGCTGTGCCTGACGGTGAGGGATAACACCGCCTCCAGGAAAACCAGGGCGCGCGCCAGCATCCAACACTGATTCCGCCATGGGAGAGACACACTCACATGGCGATTTTAGGCCGCGAAAGACAATGGCTCTATGTTACCGAGGTCACTGACTCTTGCCTGGAGCGGGAAGAAGAATTTGGCTACGCCGACCGAACCTCACTGAGATGGTCGGGCCTGACCTCGGCCCGCGAAGGAGTCGGAGCGCTTTTGACGCGGGGCTGAAATCCCACGGTGAGTCTGCTTGTCCACAGGAGCCCCAAAATGACCATTACCACACCGAACACAGTCCACACTTCAACCAACCACTTGACCCAGTGCATGATCCCCCCAAAAAGGATAACGGAAATGCCCACGCCCGGGAGGATTATAAGAGGAAAACAGATGGCCTGGGAACCATGCAAAGTTTTTCGCAAAAGCCGCAATTCACAACACTTTTACGCTATCTTCCTGATCGGGAAACAGTCCTTTCAGCGGAGTCCTCAATGGTCCCGCACTCGTCTATGAAACTGTACCGGTAACTTTCTCGTATCATGGAAAGAGAGCATGCGCCTCCTGATCGATATCTTTGCCCAAACCCTGAAGACGCTGTGGGCGCACAAGCTGCGCTCCTTCTTGACCATGTTCGGGATTGCCTGGGGGGTCGGCTCTCTTTTGCTGTTGGTCGGTCTGGGAGAAGGTTTCCGCTCGGGCAACCGCAAGCAGTTCAACGAAATCGGGGAGAACGTCCTGTTCATCTTTGGAGGCCGCGCTCCCGCTATGAACGGCAGTTTCACTGGTCTTCAGCAGTATTACCTGACCTACAAGGATTACCAGGATGTCGTCATTGAGTGCCCCGATGTTGGGGCTGCTGTTCCGGTCATCCAGCGCGACGATATCCGCGCCGTCAGCGATTTCTTTCAGAGCAGTGGCCGGGTAATGGGCGTTCCCGCGAACTTCAACCGCGTGCGCTACAGCCCGATCAACAACGGTCGCTGGATCGATGCGATGGATGACGCGCAGAAACGCGCTGTGGTGGTGCTGGGCGACGAGGCGCGCAAAGTTTTGTTCTCTGGCCGGCCCGCCGTCGGCAGCACCATTCTTCTGAATGGGATGCGTTTTCAGGTCATCGGCACCATGCAACGCATTGGTCATGGCGACAACAACTCCATGAACTTGCGCATTTTCATCCCATTTCAGACCATGGCCGCCAATTTTCCCCCGCTGAACGTAGGGGAAATCGACAATGCCATTTCGATGATCAACTACCAGCCCACGACCCGCGACAAGAATGAGGCCGCCAAGCTGGAAGTGCACAAGGTGATCGCCCGCAATCACGGCTTCGACTACCGCAACGCCGATGCCTTTGACGAGTGGGATACTGTCCGTACCTCCGACCAGGTAGGCAAAATCTTTGACGCGATGAATATGTTTCTGGGCAGCGTCGGGCTGGTGACTTTGGCCCTGGGAGCCATTGGGATCATCAACATCATGCTGGTCGCAGTCGCGGATCGAACTCGCGAGATCGGCTTGCGCAAGGCGCTGGGCGCGACCCGCCGCAGCATTATGTTCCAATTTTTTGTCGAGGGAGCGTTTCTCACCCTTCTCAGCGGCGGATTGGGAATGGGAGGAGCGGCGGCATTGATGGCTGCACTATCGACGCTGCCCTCGCCTCCCGGCTGGGATACTCCCAAGCTGGTGCCGGCTACCGCTGTGCTGGCAATTGGTTCTCTGGCTTTTGCCGGCATCGTCGCCGGCTTGTATCCGGCGCGCAAAGCGGCGATGCTGCAGCCCGTCGAAGCCCTCAGGAGAGAGTAGCGTGAAGCGCGCTCTGTTGGAACAGGCATACGGCGCTATGCGCCACGATCTGCGCAGGACCGTGCTCACCATGTTAGGGATGGCATGGGGCATTGCGACGGTGGTTCTGTTACTCGCCTACGGCGACGGTTTTGGCCGTGCCATCGAGAATATCTTCCACAGCTTCGGAGCCACAGCGGTCGGCATTTTTCCAAACCGTACTTCGGAGCAAGCCGGAGGCAACAAGGCCGGCGTCCTGATTCACTTTACCAACGACGATATCGAACTGCTGCGCAACACCGTGCCGCTGGTGCGTCACATTGCCCGCGAGTCCGACAAGCAGAGCAAAGTCCAATACGGTCCGCGGGTTTTCAGTTTCCCTGCCTGGGGCGTTGATCCCAGTATTCTCGACATCTGGAACCTCCACGTGCAGGACGGCCGCTTCCTCAACGACCAGGACAATCTGACTCACGGTTTGTTTGCCGTACTTGGCTGGGAAGCGAAGCAGAGACTATTCTCCGGCCGCCCGGCGCTGGGAGAAACCATTCGTATCGACGGGGTCTCTTTCCAGGTGGTGGGCGTGTTACAACCCCGCATGCAGGAAGGAGACGACGACGATAACCGCATCGTCTACGTTCCCTTCTCCACGATGAATGTCCTTCAGGATACGCATTATCTGGGAGGTGTCTGGCTGGATTCCCAGGGTTTGGATCACGACAAGCTGACCCGCACTATCCGCGAGTCACTGGGTCTCGCCCACGGCTTCCAACCCACCGATGAGAGGGCGATTTTTGTTTTCGATGCGCAGAAGCAGCTCTCGCAGTTCGGCATCATCAGCCTGGGATTGAAAATCCTCCTGGCATTCATTGGCACGGTCACTCTCGGAATCGGCGGGGTGGGACTTATGAACATCATGCTGGTCTCGGTAACCCAGCGCACCCGCGAGATAGGAGTGGAGAAGGCTCTCGGTGCGCGCAAGAAAGATATCCTGTTCCAGTTTCTCGCGGAAGCTCTGGTGATTACCGCCGTAGGCGGCGTGCTGGGAATTCTGCTCTCCTATGCGGTTTCATTCTCGGTCGGCACTCTGACCCTCTATAGCGCCTTGGCTCAACACGCTTCGGCGGGTGACATTCGACTCCTGGTCTCTCCAAAGA
>DATJNV010000038.1:0-11294 GCA_035507705.1 Acidobacteriaceae bacterium | reverse complement strand
TGGCGAGGTGTTCTCTAATCCCCTGGAAGTGATCCCACTGATCAAGGATCGACTCATCGATTTCATGCGTTGCCGGGTAGCCGCCACCGGAGGCATCACTCCAATCAAGAAGCTCACTACGTTGTGCGAGTTGTTCGGAGTGAGGACAGCCTTTCAGGAGGGGGGCGAGAACGATCCGCTCAACCAGATTGCCAGCTACCACGTAGATATTTCGAGCAGCGCCTTCGGGATTCAGGAAGAGAACCACTTCCCGCCGATCGTGCACGAGATGTTTCCCGGCATCGGAGAGATTCGCAGAGGATACCTGTACGGCAGCGGCAAGCCAGGTTTGGGAGTGGACCTTAACGAGGAGCTGGCTGCCCGGAACCCCCTCGGCCCCTTCCCCAACGGAGGTGCTTATCCCACCGATCGAACCATCGATGGCACAGTCGTAAAGCCCTGAAGATTGCAAGCCGTAGAGATGAGCAGTTCGTAAAACGTTTCGCAAGACGCAGAACGATGGATGCTCCGACGTTCGTTGATCGGTATGCGCCGCTCTGTCGAGAGACGTCTTCTCGAGAGTCAGCGCCGAGGAGCCGGCCAGGGCAACTCAGGTGTAAGAAATCGTCAGGTCGTGCGTTTACCACTACAGACGTCCATATACGTCCTTAGGAGAACATCATGAAATGCCACGACTGTCCCTGTGGCTCCAACTGTGAGTGCATCTACTGCACCTGCAAGCGTGGGAGCTAAACCGTTAACATCAATCAGGGTGGGAGGTTCAACCCTCCTGCCCAGCGATCCATGCCTGAAACGCCACTCGATCAGCTTCTCGCGCAGCGCAAACAATTCCTTTCTTTTGTGCAGCGGCGGGTTTCCGACTCCGCTCTGGCAGAAGACATTCTCCAGACTGCCTACCTTCGCGCCTTTGAGCACCGGGATGACTTTCAGCCCGATGAATCGGCCGTCGCCTGGTTTTACCGCTTGCTCCGGAATGCGGTGATTGACAGCTACCGGCGCCATTCCTCCAGGGAAAGAGCGCTTGCGGCATGGACGCATGAGCTGCAAACTTTTCCCCAGGCGTCTCCTGATTTCCGGAACGAGGTCTGCGCTTGCCTTGATGGCATCCTCAGTGGCCTGAAGCGGGAGTACTCCGAGGCGCTTCGCGCCATTGATCTCGGAGAGCAACGAGTGCAGGACTTCGCCGAGGAGCACGGCATCTCCGCTTCCAATGCAGGCGTTCGAGTCCACCGTGCGCGTACAGCTCTCCGCAAGCAGCTCCTGCGAACCTGCAAGGTCTGTGCTGAGCATGGCTGCGTGAACTGTACCTGCAGGACGGATGGGAGGTCCGTTAGCCCGGGCGCCGGGTAGCGCGTCTGCGGGCCTCCGCAGCCGCTGAAGTATTCGCTACAAATTGCTTGCCACGCCTGGACGAGGCTACTTTTTTACGGTCCGTCGCTTTGCGCTCGCTGGGCGAGAGCTCTTTCCAGGCCGCATCGGGAAGATACCGGTGCGTTTCCTCGCCCTGGACGGCCTTCTTACCGCCGGCCGTATGCCATTTTTCGTCACCCCACGCCTTCAGTGAATTCTGCCTGGCATCGCGGGGATGCTTGTAGCCTCCGCCTTGCGCCGCATACTCGTGCGTCACTCGTTGCGCCTTGCGCGCACTCCACTGGCCGGGGCGGCCACCCTTGTCGCCGGCCATCACCTGCTCTTTGATCTTTTCGCGCAGCCCGGGCTTGGTATAGTTTTCGGCGCCCGTCTTGGCCCGCTTCTTGCTCGCTCTCTTGGCTGCGGTCTTCTTCGCAGCCGTCTTTTTGGTGGCCATTGTGCCTACCTCTTCTACAAGGAGATGCCGGCGGCCGGTGAGGTGCCGTCCTGGATTGTGACCCTTTTCAAACTCCTTCGTCTGTGGCCGGAAAGCGGCGAAACGTATCTGCCAGCGCAGCATCGCTGAGATTCCCTCGATCTTGCTCTCTCGAAAATCCGATTTGTTCGAAGAAGTTCAACAGCAGGTCCCTCCACTGCGCTTCGACGGGATGACAATTCTGTTGCACCAT
The DNA here is from genome assembly GCA_035507705.1 of Acidobacteriaceae bacterium. GTDB lineage: Bacteria > Acidobacteriota > Terriglobia > Terriglobales > Acidobacteriaceae > PALSA-350. The sequence goes on along the minus strand of DATJNV010000038.1, from coordinate 9,255 downwards.
TTTCATCCCCTTCGCCGGGTTGAAAGCCCAAAAGTGCAGACTAAGCGTACTAAGCCCCCCTCTGGCTCATCTTCCGCGGCGAATACTTCTTCCCGTGAGGCGCCGGCAAGCCCGGTCAGGCCGTGCAGAGCGAAGGAATTCAGCTCGGGGCCAGGTATTTTATTGAAAGTAATTCGTAACTGTGAGAAGTGATTACTTAGCGCGGGAAAATCTTATTGGGCATAACTCGTTTTGGATCTGAGTTGCATCATGGGTTTACCTTGTTTTGGTTGGTCATGTTGAGGTTTGTGCCGTCCGCTAAAAGGGGGCTCGGGTTTGGTGGGTGTGCGGCACTTCCGTGCCGGGCCCTGGATTGTTCCGTCATAACGTGCCTTTGTAAATGCCGGGGCGCGGGAGACGGCGGCGCCTGAACCAGCAGCCTCGATGCCGCGGAGCCAACCGCAAGGCCACCAAAAAGTAACTGACTCAGCTCACAACGGAAACACCGGCGAGGTGCCTTTCCCTCACCGAGCCCGCGTTTTTCCAATTCTGTTGCTTGCACATTGGAAAAGATCGTCTACACTCGCACTTTGGAGTTTCCCCCGTGCATTTAGACCTCGCTTCGGAGGCTATCCGACGATGCAAAGCTGTCCTCATACGGAAGGCAGTCGACCGAAATCAAAGAGCCCCCGCTTCTGCCTGCATTCCTTCCCCCACTGGCTCGCCGCGCAACGCAAAACCATACGTCCGATTCTCGCCCTGACTGTTGCACTCCTGCCAACTGCCTGCGAGAAACCGCCCGCGCCGCCGGTGCTCGCACCGCCCGATGTCAAAGTAACCGAGGTAATCCAGCAGGACGTTCCCATCTTCCGCGAGTGGGTGGCGCAACTGAATGGCCCTATCAACGCCGCGATCACACCGAAAGTACAGGGCTATCTACTCACCCAGAACTACAACAACGGCTTCTTCGTCAGGAAGGGCCAGCTACTGTTTACCATCGATCCGCGGCCGTTCGTCGCCTCTGTCGACCAGGAAAAAGCCATGGTCGCCCAGGCCCAGGCGAACGTCTCCCTGGCACAGAGGAACGTCGATCGCGACATACCGCTGGCCGCGCAGAATGCTATTCCGCAAATGACGCTCGATACCGACCGTTCCACGCTGGCCGCGAACCAGGCGGCGCTGACCGCGGCAAAGGCGCAAATGGTACAGGCCCAGCTGAATCTCGACTGGACCAAGGTCTATTCGCCGATCGATGGTGTCGCCGGGGTCGCAAGCTCCCAGGTCGGCGACCTGGTCGGGACCTCCACAAAGATGACGACGGTCTCCAAGATCAATCCCATCTGGGCTTACTTCAACATCAGCGAAAGCGATTATCTCCGTAACGCGGCGGAGATTGACCTCGTCATCCGCGGAAAGCAGGCGAAGAATCTGCCGCATATCGTTCAGTTCATCCAGGCAAACGGCGAAACCTTTCCGGAAAAGGGCACGATCATCCTGGTGAGCCGCGAGATTACCTCGCAGACCGGCACCATCCAGCTTGCCGCGGCCTTCCCCAACAAGGGTGGGAGTCTTCGGCCGGGCGGTTTCGGGCGCATCCGCCTCGAGGCCGGCACGCTGAAGAACGCCATGCTCATTCCTCAGGCCGCCGTCATTGAAGTGCAGTCACTGTATCAGGTGGTTACCGTGGGTCCTGACAACAAGGCCAGTTACCGCGCCATCAAGGTCGGCGATCGCGTGGGCACGAACTGGATTGTTCAGGAAGGACTGACGCCGGGAGAGAAGGTAGTCGTTGAGGGTTTCATGAAGGTGCGCGATGGCATGGTAGTCACTCCCCAGCCCTACCAGCCAGTGGCTGTGGCGGGGGGCAACTGAGCATGTCAAAATTCTTCATCAACCGGCCCATTGTGGCCATCGTCATTTCCATCCTCATGGTGCTCGCCGGCGTGGTTTCTATTCTTAGCCTGCCGACGGCGCAATTTCCCAACATTGCGGATCCACAGATACAGGTGGCTGCCAACTACACGGGTGCAGACGCGAGCACGGTCGCGCAATCCGTGGCTACGCCTATCGAGCAACAAATGTCCGGCGTAGACGGCATGAACTACATGTATTCGCTGAACTCCAGCAATGGCGGGCTGAATCTTACGGTGGATTTTGGCGTCGATACCAACGTCAACACCGACCAGATTCTTTCGCAGATGCGCGTGCTGCAGGCGAACTCCCAGTTGCCGACGTCGGTGCTGAACCAGGGCGTGACCGTGCAGAAGTCCACCGCCGCGCCGCTGATGTTGATCGATCTCACCTCGCCCAACGGCGTCTACGACAACATTTTTCTGGCGAACTACGCCACTATCAATCTCAATGACGCCATTACACGCGTGCCCGGTGTTGCTTCGGTCTCGGTTTTCGGGGCCGGACAGTACGCGATGCGTTGCTGGGTCAATCCCGACAAGCTGGCCAGTCTCGGAATCACGGTTCCGGAAATCATCAGCGCCGTTCAGGCGCAGAACACAGTCAACCCTGCGGGGCAGATTGGGGGCGAGCCGGTGCCTCCAGGGCAGCAGTTCACCTACACGGTCCGCGCGCCGGGGCGCCTTCCTACGGCGGAGCAGTTTGGCGAAATCATCGTCCGCGCCCGCCCTGACGGCAGCATCCTGCGCTTGAAAGATGTCGCCCGTATCGAACTCGGCGCGCAGAACTACAGCATCATCGGCCGCCTCAACGGCAAGCCTGCCGCGCTGATCGCGGTCTATCAGACACCCGGGGGGAACGCGGTGCAGACCGCGCTCGCTGTCCGGAAATTGATGGCCCAGGCAAAAGAGCGTTTTCCGCAGGGTCTCGATTATGTCGTCGCTCTCGACACCACGCTTGCCGTCAATGCGGGCATCAAGGAAATTGAGCGCACGCTGATCGAAGCCCTGATCCTGGTCATTATTGTTGTCTACATCTTTCTCCAGGGTCTCCGCGCTACGCTCATCCCGCTGCTCGCGGTCCCGGTTTCGCTGATCGGAACCTTCATTGTTTTTCCCGTGTTCGGCTTTTCCATCAACACGCTCTCGCTCTTCGGGCTGGTGCTCGCCATTGGCCTGGTGGTCGACGACGCTATCGTGGTCGTCGAAGCGGTTGAGCACCATATTGAGCAGGGAATGACCCCGCACGATGCAACCGTAAAAGCTATGGAGGAAGTCACCGGCCCGGTGATCGCGATCGCCCTGATCCTGGCCGCCGTGTTTGTTCCGACGGCTTTCATTCCCGGCATAACCGGCCTGCTCTATCAGCAGTTCGCTGTCACCATCGCCGTATCGGTGATTTTCTCCGCCTTCAATGCGCTCACGCTGAGCCCGGCCCTTTCAGCTATGCTGCTGCGCCCCAAAAAGCCGGCACGCGGACCCCTGGGCGCCTTCTTCCGCTGGTTCAACCGCATCTTTGGCCGAGCCACCGACGGATATGTCGGCGCCTGCCGGCATCTCATCCACAAAGCCGGCTTCGCCTTCTTCATGCTCCTCCTTCTAGCCGCCGGGGCCGCGTTTTTCGGTAACAAAGTACCGGGAAGCTTTCTTCCGGATGAAGACCAGGGATATGTTTTCGGCGGCCTGCAGCTTCCCAATGCAGCGTCTCTGCAGCGTACCTCGGAAGCAGCGCGGCAAGCTGAACAGGTGATCCTCAAAACGCCGGGCGTGAAGTACGTCAGTTCGGTGGTCGGATACAGCATGCTGAGCGGCGTCAGCACGACCTACAGCGCTTTTTTCTTTGTGACCTTCAAGAGCTGGGACGAGCGCCGAGGCGACCCGGCGGAAAGCTACGCTGCCATCAAGGGTCACCTCGCCTATGCGCTTTCCCGGATCACGTCCGGCATTGCCTTCATGTTTCCGCCACCGGCCATCCCCGGCGTGGGAGCTTCGGGTGGATTCACTTTCGTCCTCGAGGACCGTTCTGGCTCCGGGACCGAGTTCCTGGCGAAAAATGCGCAAACCTTTCTGGCCGCCCTCCAGAAACGCCCGGAGCTCTCCGGTGTCATGAGCACCGCGCTGCTCGGAGTTCCCCAGGTGGCGGTCGATGTGGACAAGGCCAAAGTCCTTACCCAGCAGGTCAGCTTGTCAAGCGTCTATCAGACCTTGCAGACCTTCATGGGTGGCGCGCTGGTGAACTATTTCAATCGTTTTGGGCGGCAGTGGCAGGTCTACGTTCAATCCGAGGGCGCCTACCGAACAAGAGCGGAAAACCTGGGAAAATTCTACGTGATGAACAGCCAGGGCCAGATGGTGCCGCTCAGCACTCTCACCGACGTCAGCGCGACGAGCGGTCCTGAATTCATCATGAAGTACAACCTCTTCGAATGCATTCAGATCAATGGCTCCGCCGCTCCCGGATATAGCTCCGCGCAGGCTCTGGCCGCACTCGAAGAAACGTTCCACAAAACTATGCCCCCGGAAATGGGCTTCGACTACATGGGCATGTCGTACCAGGAAGTGAAGGCCGCTCAGGGCGTCAGCCCCATGGTCATCTTCGGATTGTCTTTCTTCGTTGTCTTTCTGATTATGGCCGCGCAATACGAAAGCTGGACCCTCCCTTTCAGCGTGCTGCTCGGCGTACCGATTGCCGTGTTCGGGGCTTTCCTCGCTATCTATTTGCGGCGCCTGGACAATAACGTTTACGCGCAGATCGGGCTCGTCATGCTGATCGGTCTTTCGGCGAAAAACGCGATCCTGATCGTCGAGTTCGCCAAGGCTGAGTACGAGTCGGGCAAATCGCTGCTGGACGCCTCGCTGGCGGGAGCGCGTTTGCGGCTGCGCCCCATCCTGATGACTGCCTTCGCGTTCATCCTCGGCTGCGTTCCGCTGTGGACGGCCAGCGGTGCGGGAGCTGTCTCGCGGCAGGTGCTGGGCACGGTGGTGATTGGAGGCATGCTCGCAGCTTCGATCATCGCCATCTTCTTCATCCCCGTCTCCTTCGATGTAGTCGAGCGTTTTGGCAGCCTTTTCACCAAAAAGCCTGCTGCAAACGTATCGGAGCCACCTTCGGAACCGCCCTTGCCTCCCGAAACGCCGCAGAAGGGAGCTCCCGCATGATTCGTGTGCAAACGTCTGGCGCCGTGCTGTTGTTGCTCACCCTAAGCGGTTGTAAGCTCGGACCCGATTACAAGCGTCCGGCCCTCGATGTCCCGGGGCAGTATCGTGGACTTGCGCCCAATCTGGACCAGCAGCAACTCACGGGTGCATCGTTCGCGGAAATGAAGTGGCCTGCGGTCTATCAGGACACTGTGCTGCAGGGACTCATCAAAGCAGCACTCAGCAACAACTACAACGTGCGCATTGCCGCGGCGAACATCGAGCAAGCCAGGGCTTCCCTGGGGATTGTCCGGGCCAACCAGTTTCCAACCCTGAGCGGAAGCTACAACAAGACCAATGAGCGCAGCGCACAATTCCCCGGAGCCCCGACGTTCGACACGATGGGGTTGAGCTTGAACTACATCGTCGATTTCTGGGGACAATACCGGCGCGCGACGGAGCAGGCTCGCGCCACGCTTCTCGGCACCGAGTATGCGCGCGACGTAGTCCTCACTACGCTGATCTTCAATGTGGCGAGTGACTACTTCCAGCTCCGCGAGCTGGACGATCAACTTGGCGTCTCCCAGCAAACCGTCGCCATTCAGAAGGAGAGTCTGCGCCTCAACACGATTGGCTTCAAGGGCGGACAATACGCCATTACCGATGTGTATCAGGCTCAGTTACTGGTCCAGCAGGCGGAGTCGTCCTTGATCAGCATCCAGCAATCGATCGAGCAGACCGAGAACAGTCTCAGCATTCTTCTTGGCAGAAATCCCGGACCGATTGCTCGCGGCATGAAACTTGCCGATCAACCCCATCTGCCCGAGGTGCCTCCGGGCCTGCCTTCGTCGCTTCTCGAGCGGCGCCCGGATGTCAAAGAGGCAGAAGAAGCACTGGTTGCGGCCAACGCGGGCGTAGGCGTCGCCAAGGCCGCCTTCTTCCCGCAGATTTCCCTCACCGGCACCTTCGGCGCGTCGAGCACTGCGTTGACCAGCTTCCTTCAGGGCCCGGCAACCTTCTGGAGCGCCGGCGGAACTTTGACCCAGCCCATTTTCGAAGGAGGAAGGATCAGCAGCAACTACCGCCTTGCCTGGGCCCAACGCGATGCGGCGGAGCTCAGTTACAAGCAAACCGTGCAAGATGCATTTGCAGATGTCTCGAATGGCCTGGTGGGCTACCGCCAATCGCGGGAATACCGAAAGAAGATTGAGGAGCAGACAGCTACCTACGCCGAGACATCCCGCCTGGCGGAAGTTCAGTTTCGCGGTGGATATGTGAGCTTCCTTCAGGTTCTTACCACACAGCAGCAATACTTCACGTCTGAATTAACCCTGGCCCAAGCCTGGTTCACCGAGTTGCAAACTTACGCCCAACTCTACCAGGCCCTCGGTGGCGGCTGGGAATAAGAACTGCGACCAGGAAAGAAGCCAATTCTGCCGGAACGCGTATGTTTCCATGGTGCCGGGAGGGGGGTCGAACCCCCACGGAGTTGCCGTTTAGTGGCTGTTTGCATGTACAACAATCTCATTAATCGGATGTCACGCATTGCACAATTCCGGTGCAATGGAGGTCGATGATCGCGTTTATAGTGCAATGGCTATTAAATCCGCCGAAGTGATGCAGTCGGGCTCCGGTTCAGTCAGCCACTGCCATTTCGGGAGCGCTTCTGAATTAGGCGCTCATAGACGCAGAGCTTGCAAGAACAGGCGAAGGCAATATGGAGCGATGCGGAGCGCGAAGCATTCGTCGACCGGATTGCCGCAAATCCAGGTGCAGGCGACGTTATCCATGGCGCCGACGGGGCGCGCAAGGTGCGCCGGGGCCGTGCGGAAAGGCAAGCGCGGCGGCGTGAGGGTGATTTATTTCCACCTTACCGACGACGAGATTGTGTTGCTGGTGATGGTCTATGCCAAGGCTGTGCAAGCGAACCTAAAGCCCAAGGACATCAAACGGAGTTGAAAACATGAAGGCACTGAAGAAGATGGATGTGAACAAAATCGCCCGCGCCATCGAAACCGATGCGGGACAGGCGTTGCCGGGTCTGCGTGAGTCTCTGTCGCAAGCCAAGGCCGGCGACTCTTTGCGGGTTCACACACCGGAACAGATCGTGGCTCGCCGTCGCGGTCGCCCTGCAGGAAGCAAGCAGGAAGTCACCAAAGAGGCGGTTAAACTCCGCCTGGATGCCGATGTGATGGCAGCGCTCCGTGCGAGTGGGGATGGCTGGCAAACCCGCATCAATGAGGCTCTGCGGGCATCGCTAGCCCTAAGTGGAAAAATCGGCAAGCAATAGGCTATCGGAGGTTACCTGCGTCATAAAGAAGCGAAGATTGATTGATCACAGCTTGAGTTACGTCCCATCTGTCACTGAGTTTGCTCTGAGTTTGTCCGTGGGTGTGTTTCTCCACGGCGCGAGCCGGTGGCGAGGGTGTCATGGGTAGTGGGCAGGGTGTTTTTATAAATCTGCATAAAATTCGAGGTTTTGCGAGCAGAAGATGTATTCCCGGACGGCTAACGCGCGGGGTTCGCGGGGCGACTTAGTTCGGGCGTGGTGGGATATTTCATAAAATTGCATAAAATTTGAGGTTTTTCGGGCTTGGTGGAGATTGGCGGCGGGGCCACGGGTGGGTTGGTCGCCAAATTTGGGTTGTTTCGGGCGCATGCATGCTGCCAGGTTCTATGGTGGCTTTCTGGCAGCAGAAACCGGGCGAGTTGAAGGTAGTCGGGGGGGGAAGCCCCGCTTTGGCGGGCGGGGCTTCTGTGCAGGCATTGCTCCAGGGACTGCTTCAGCCCGGCGTTATCTGGTTGTCAAAAACTGCTCTGTCAAGAGCCCGCACTGAGCGGGCCCTATCCCTCATGCAGTCACTTCAGACACCGGTTTGGCCGGCTTGGGATGGAGCGATGGCCAGGGTTTTCGGGTACGGTGTGGCTGCTAAGTCCTTTGTTTTATCAAGGTGGCCAAATCTTTTTATTTTCCGCCCCCATAAATCATTTAGGGGAGCCGAGCCGGGACGGATGGGGAGGGTGGTTCTCCTCGACTCCTGGCGGGTTCGCTTTCGGCTGTTTCCTCCCTGGCGATCCGATTTCCCGGTCCGATTTCCCGGTCCTGGCGATGGCTCCGAGAGGATCCAAGCGGCTGGATCTTTTCATTTTCCAGCTGGCCGCCGATCCTCGCGGGCCGGTGACCCATCCTCATCCCTTTCCCAGCGCGAGGTCACGCGTGTGGCTGGTTACCGTCATTGTCCCAAAGCGCGTGGCACTTTTGTGCATATATATAGATCCCAATCGAGGCCATTTGGAGCTATGGCTCAGGTACTTTTTTTTCGGGGGGGGCAGGTTCTATCTGGAAGAAGCTCGGAACCGGCAAGTGCCAGGGAAAGGGTCAGGACGGTGGAAAGGGCAGGCTTTTTGGCGGCAGCCCGGGGTGATCCGTAAAAAATATGCCAAATGTGAGCGATAAGAGCGATAAGGGTCCCGGGCTCCTCGAAAGCTCGAGGCAAAGCGGCATCCCGGGTGTGCCTGGATGCTTTTTTTAAAAATCTGCATAAAATTCGAGGATTTCCCAGGGTCGCGCCGGCCGCTGAAAAACATGCGCAGGCCGGGGGAGATACCGGAAAAAGCCTTCCGCGATGGGAGGGACACGGTAGCGTCCCGCCCGAGGACGGGGCGGTTCCCCTGCTCAAGTCCAGGCTTGGCATTCGCGCCGGCGATGTCCGTGCGAAACGCGTCATGACTCGCATCCCTACTCGAAGATGGAGCTTCGTGGTCGCTGACAGAAAGCGGACAATTCGATAGCGACCAGACCAATCAGTGTCATGATGATGCCCGAAGATGAATTTTTCCTTCCGCCATCGCGAACTGCTTTTCAGATTCCCCGGCTACCGAGGTCGGTACGGGCAAAGCGATTGTCCGGGCTGTTGGGTTTAGGATTTGCATTAGGGTCAGTTCCGTCTGTCCTGGATTATCAGGCATTTCCGTCTGTCCTGGATTATCAGGATTTGCATTAGGGTCATTTCCGTCTGTCCTGGATTATCGTCCTGGATTATCCTTTTGGATTATCCCCTGGATTATCCAAGGCCAATTTACAGCGTCTTTGTCATGATTGGCGCGGAGCCAAACTCCGGTTGGGTGTATGTCGCCGTCAAGCTCAATTGTTCTCACCGGTGGTGGCTGGGGATTTGAACCCAGACCTTACGCAACGAGTGTTCCTGGAGTTTACGCTGTCGGCGAC
>DATJNV010000037.1:0-18385 GCA_035507705.1 Acidobacteriaceae bacterium | reverse complement strand
GTTTGTGTAGAGGGGCAGAGCCCAAGCCCTTTGAATCGTGGACGAGGACGAAAATGCCGCTGCCACCGTCAGAGCGAAAGAGGCCAGCCACGGCCAAAACACCACCAACGCGCAGATCCACAGCATGATTCGGATCGTGAGTCTTTGTGCCGAAAGCGTTGCCCAATGTTGCAGGACGAGCAAGACTCCCGGGATCAGGAGGACCTGATTGTAGGGCGCGGCCTTGGGAACAACGATCACCGTCGTCGTCAAGATCAGGGCGAGAATCTGGCCGAAGTTGACTGAGTCGGCGGGAGTGCGGAGATATCGCCAGCAACCAATCGCCAGCACCGTTAACAAAACTAAGGCAGCAATCCTTCCCCCGATTGGCGTAAGCAGAACCTCGAGCACCGACTCTGCACCGTCACTGTACTGGCGGTAGGCGGCGATGGCCTCGCGAAAACGTGAGAACCAACCGGGGAAAATGTATTCCGCCCCGCCGAGGAGCGCCGCCATTGTGGCTACGAATCCCCACACCACATTTTGCCGCCGGCGCCAATCGCTGCATGCCCATAGCAGGATCCAAGCGCACAGCGGCAAGACCAATTGAGGCTTGATCGTTGCCAGAGCCAAAAGCACTCCGGCAGCCGCCAGATGACCTTGGAGCAGTACCATTGCGCCGGCGATGAATCCGCCCACTAACAAACTCAACTGCTGCAGCTTCACGCCCTGCAGCACAGGAAAACTGAAAACTGCGAGCAACATGAGGATGGCTTGCGCGCTGCATGAAACTTTCCACCGCAATACTCTCAACCACAGCCACACGCTCCACGCAGTCAGCGCGACCAGCAGCCACCGAAATCCCGTCTGCACCGCGGAAAATGGCAAATCGATGGTCGGCGCCAGCAGGAACACGACATACACCGGATAGGCGAAGCGCTGTTCGTCTTTGGGGTCGTTGGGGCGAGACGCGTCCAGAGGGCGCCCATAGTAACCGGCCTGAATTTCGCGCGTGACCTCAGGGCTGTAGGGATCGCGGTGATGCAGCAGAAGTTCTCGCGCTCCCAGCCAGCGAGGATAAAGATCGGAAAGATTCCCCCGGGGGATACCACGCAACGCGGCCTCTGTTCTCTGATGACCGATGAGGATGTGCTGAACGTAAAACCCCATGCCGCCGGCCAGGAGCACAGCCACAAATAAACGGAGTTTGGAATCTGCGGGCAAGGCTCAGGTCGGGAGAAGCACGTGCTGCCCGGTTTTCGGGCTCGCATTCCCGATGGATAAAATCAATTTTTCCAGCCGGGCTTGCGCAACTATACAGGAAAGGATGGTGGCCGCAACCATGGCCCAAGGAATCAGCGGCGACCACCACACTACTCCGACCGCCAGCCGAAGCAACGCTACCCAGCCCAACGTCAGCAACAACCCCATTAGCAGGGGAAATAGCCTGCGCTGGTCGAGCAATGGAATGGACACTACGCTGGCGGCTTCCACCATGAGAGCCAAGGGGAACGCGGCCACCAGATCTACGAAGTAGTGTTCGCCCAGGCCCAGGGTGGCAAGTACGGTCCCGGCCAGAAATAAGAGCGTCACCAGTTTCGTGGGACGCGAGAGCTCCTTGGAGCACCACCAGGTGAGCAACGCCCATGCCATATGCAGAGACGGAAAAGCATTGCGAGCGCCCGAAACCGCAACCGGTTCAATTCTCATGGCTCGAATCTCGGCAATGCCCATGGGATGCCAGGGAAAATTCGAGCCGAAGAGATAGACAGGGCCGCAGGCAGGCACCAGGTTATAAAAAATCACACCGACAGGGCCGAGCAGGAAAAACGCAAGAAACACAATCGCTGCGAGGTTTTGGCTGCGGACTAACTGCTTGGCGTAGACGAGCATCAGGACCGCAGGAAGGGCGTAATACCAGAACAATGAGACATGGGCGAGCCATCGCGATCGCGAGACAGCTTGGCCCACGAGGAAGCTCAGTTGCGGCCCCAGACTGGCGTCGAAGGCGTAGAGATTCAGGTCGAGTGTCCTGGGATGAAGCTGGCCCGTGATTTGCAGCGGTGCCGAACCGGCATAGCCCAGCAGGACAAAGAGCAACGGCGGTAGAAAGGCGTAACGCAGATTCCTGTGTACAGCGCCCGTGCTCCAACTCATTCGCAGTGCCAGAAGCCCCAGGCTGCTCAGCCCCAGCAAAGCTAGAGCTGACCAGCGGCCTAGAGGCGCTTTCAGCACGGCGGTTTGCGCAACCAGCAGCAGGCATGATGTGCCTGCGAGATGCAGCGCCTCAGCCCAGGGGCGAACCTGAAGAAAGACGATCGCGGTGCTGGCCAGTGTCAGAGAGAAAAAAGCGTCGTTCGTGGTGAGGTTGTAGAAGCCACTGTTCAGCGTCAGTATAAATACCACGACAATGATGCAAGCCGTTGCCATCGCCGGCGTGAACTTCCCGAGACTTTCTACGCGGCTGTCTGGTTTCGTCATATCATGGCGCGACGGTAACCGCGCCGGCGGACAATTTCGAGATCTTTTCCATAATTCCGGACATCAGCAACAAAACCGCCCACCCCACCAGGGCGAGACGATTCAGGCGCAGCAGAAGAAACAATTGCAACGGCGAGAAGAATAAAACTGCAATCGCACAAATGATCGGCCACACCGGCCAGTCTCTGGCCTCAGCTTGTATTTCGGCCAGAACCAGCACGATCGGGAGCAGCAGAATGCTGAGGTCATAACCCAGTGCGTGATAACTGATCACCACGGTCGCGACCACGGCCAGGGCAAACTGCCAACGAAATGAATTCGCGGTGGCGACGTGACGGCCTCGCCATACGGCGAACAGAAATAGACAGACCGACAGGGCAGCCGCAACGGCACCAACATGCTGCCCACGCAACAGCAAATAGAGTACGCCGCGTAAATTCGGCATGTCGGAAGGAACAATCGCGCCGCGTGCCATGGTGGCCTCTAATTGCAGCACATAATGGGGATAAGAACGGAGTGTCTCCCACCCCACAACAGTGCCGGAAAGCAAACCCAGTCCTGCACCTACCAACAGGAGCCCGTACCACAATCTCTTTCTCCCCCACAGCAGCATAAACAACGCAAATGGCACGATGAGATGAGGCTTGAACAGGCCCAGGCCGAGCCAGACACCTGCGCGGGCATCCCGACCCTTGGCCAAATCGACAAATGTAAGAGTGTAAAGAAATAGCAGAAGGATCGAATCCTGGCCTTGCAGCAAGGCGAAAAAGACAGGAAAAAATGCCAAGCCGGCAAGCAGCCAAAGCGGCCCGGAGCAGTTCTGAAACCGGGCGAGATACGGACGCAAGAGCGTTGGTAAACTGGCCAGCATAGCCAGATTCAGAAAATCCCAAAGCATGAAAGCCCACGGGTAAGCGAGATAAGTAAACGGCGCGAATAGCACAGCTTCAAAAGGCGGATGGTTATACGGCAGCGCGCCCAGGCGAGTGGCGACCTCGGGTGAAAACTGCCGTTGCACCTTAAATTGCTCCTGGTCGTTGTACAACTCGTGCCCCAGTCCCTGCCGGAACATGGTGCCCGCGCAATAGTAGATAGTGAAATCGGAATATCCTTTCCAAATCATCTGCCGCACGTTCCACAGGACAGCAAGATGAACCACGACCATTCCGGCCAGATAAAAAGCGATTGTGGTTTTGATGCTGAGAGCCTTCATGCGCAACCCGGCGAGTCGCGGAACTTTACTCTGTGACGCGCGAAGCGAAGTGATTCTATACCGCACCGGGCTGCGCACGATATGATCGTGCGCGGGTGGCATCTCTCCTCGAAACTCGGCGGCTGTTTGTAATTCTTCTGGCCCTCGGCCTGTTCATCATGGCAGCCCGCAGTGTGACCGATCCCGATGTCTGGTGGCACCTGCGGACTGGGCAGCTCATACTGGAGAGCCACAAAATTCCTCATGGCGATCCATTTTCCTTTTCTAAGTCCGGACAGCCGTGGATCGATCACGAATGGCTGGCACAGCTTCTGATTTATGGCCTGTACAGGCTGGCTGGGTGGGGTGGATTAATCGCGGCTTTCGCCGCCATCATCGCGTCTGCATATCTGATCGTTTTCCTGCGCTCTTCCGGCCGGCCTTATGTGGCGGGAGTAGTCACGGCTTGGGGAGCGGTGGCCTCGATTCCCTGCTGGGGCGTGCGCCCTCAAATGCTCACCCTGCTCCTGGCCAGCGTCTTGCTGTGGATTCTCGAGCGCTCCGAGCAGCATCCTCGTGCCTTATGGTGGACGCCTCTGCTGATGCTGCTGTGGGTAAACCTTCACGCGGGATACGCATTGGGTTTAGGCTTTGTGGTCCTCTTTCTGGTTGGGGACGCGCTCGATGCGGCATTCGTGCATGGCGCGAAGCCACTGGCGCCGCGCCTGCGTCACTTGGCGCTCGCCGCTGCCGCCTGCATTGCCGTGGTCCCAATGAACCCTTACGGCGCGCGGCTCTATCGTTATCCATTGGAAACGCTGCGCTCCCGCACCATGCAGGCCTACATCAGCGAATGGCACTCGCCCAACTTTCATCAAGGCCGATACCTTCCGCTATTGTTGATAATCCTGGCGACGCTTCTGGTACCAGCGCTCTTGCCGCGGTGCTTGCGGGCGAGGGATCTGTTATTGCTTTCCATCACCATGTACGCCGCGCTGCGTTCGGCGCGTCACATACCGCTCTATGTGCTGATCGCAGTTCCGCTGCTGTGTAGAGCACTTCAGGCTCTGTTAGAGGAAAGCGGGAAGTCGAAGCTGTTCGCCGGCGCTGCCTCTCTGACGCGAACCAAAGTGGTCATCAACGCCGGCCTTCTGGCGGCCTTCCTGATATTCACCGGCTTGCGGCTCAATTTTGTCATCCGCCGGCAGCCCACCAGCGAGGCTCACGAGTTCCCAACTGCAGCGGCCTTGTTTCTGGCCCGTACACAGCCGCCAGGTCCCCTGCTCAACCACTACAATTGGGGCGGATATTTCATCTGGAGATTGCACCCAGGCTACCCCGTGTTCATCGATGGCAGGGCTGACCTCTACGGTGATGCCTTCATGGACCAATTCTTCGCGACGTATTCCCTGAGCGGCCGCTCCTGGCGGGCTCCATTGGAGAAATGGGGAATTCGAACCGTGGTCTTGCCACCGGACGCTCCCTTAGTGGCAGCACTTAAGACGATGCCGGAATGGAAGGAAGTGTTTGCCGACTCGCAGGCAACGATTCTGACCAAATCGCAGTGAGTATCGGTAAGTTCTTCTGGAGAGCCGAGGAATTCGGCGCTCTGACACGACATTCAGGGGGTTTTCGGCGAGAAATGTTGGGTTCCTGGCCGGGGTTGCCGGAAAATGCCGGGGAACTTCCTAGTTACTTGGGTATCCGTGGTATGCAATAAAATGTCGCACCAAGCAGTAGGCCTCGGGTTATGATGAGCAGGGGGAAATCCCCCTTCGCAAGCTATTGATTCGCAAAAGGCAAGCAAGAGCCAGCGTGGGACTGGCCGAGTGAATAGTTTGTCCGGCGCTCGGTGCGGCCGAATTCTACCGGCCGTATTGGTGCCCAGGAGGGTAAAAATGAAATACATTCTCCGTCAGCTTTGGCAGGAGGATGCGGCACAGGACATCGCAGAGTATGCCGTGATGTTGGCTGTGATTTTGGTCATCGTCGTCGGTACGATACGACTGATTGGTGGCAACGCCAACAATGTCTTCTCTTCGGTGGCCAGCTCTATCTCGCAGTAAGAGTCGCAGGATCGTGGCTGCGCGCGCACTCGCCACTGAGCAGTACGGACCTTGGCATGAAGTGTCTATCCGATCAGCAAGGACTGCTGCTGGAAGCTCTCGCAGTATTTGCCCAGCCTGCGGCGGGATGTCTGTCTGTCCAATTACCGGGGCAGCGAGCGTTGAACCTCTGAGGAGTGGGAATGAATCGGAACCGGCTCTTGATGATCGGCTTCGTTGCCTTGGCAATGGGTGCGTTCGTGAGCTTCGTGGTTTACAAGAATCTGCAGACCGGCCACAGTGCCAATAACGCCCCCGGAGAAGACGTTCTGGTGGCGGCCGACGATCTCCAAGTCGGGACCAAAATCGATGAAAAGGACGTGAAATTCGTCCATTTCCCCTCCAGCGACCTTCCCGCCGGAGTCTTCCATTATGTGAACAAGGTCGTCGGTCGCGGCGTAATCCAGCCCATGTCCAAAGGGGAGTTCATTCTCACCAACAAGCTGGCCGGGGAGAACGCGGGTGCCGGATTGCCCGGGCTCATCCCTCCAGGCATGCGCGCGATCTCGGTGCGAGTCAACGACACTACTTCGGTTTCGGGCTTCGTCCTTCCGGGAACACGAGTGGATGTGCTGCTAACAGGAAATCCGGCTGGATCAGGCGAACAGCAAACCACGACCGTCTTGGAAAACGTGGCCGTGATCGCCACTGGGCAGAAGCTCGAACGGAATGCCGCAGGCGAGCCCCAGAACACCACCGTTATCACGCTCCTGGTTTCCCCAGACGATGCTCAGAAACTAACTCTGGCCAGCAACCAGGGAAAGATTCAGCTGGCGTTGCGCAATCCGCTGGATACGAAACAGGAAGAACTGGCGGCAGCCCGGGCAGACGGATTGTACAAAATCACAGCGCCGCCGCCGCGGCCTGCACCGGTGCGGGAGAGGCCCAGGCAAGTCGTCGCTCCGTCAGCTCCCGCCGCGCCTGCGCCTTATACGATCGAAATTTGGAAGGGCGACAAGCGGGAAGAAGACAAATTCTGAGCACGGCTCCGTTTGAGGTTTGAAAGAATGTCGATTTGCTCCGCTAGGGGGAAGACTCGGGAAATGCCAGTCCATCGCTGCTCCTCAGTATGGTTGAGCGTTCTTGTTCTGCTTCTCATCCCAGCATCGGTCACGTCGCAGGATCAGCCGGTCTCGTCGCCTGCCCCGGCCGCGCAACCCACCACTCCCCAAGCTGGCGATACCGGTCCGCAAGCCAGTGCGCAAGCCCCGGCCGAGTCGGAAACCGGAGCTCCGCTTCGAGTGATGGTAGGGAAATCCATTCTCATCAACACCACGGAGCGAATCCGGAGGGTTTCGGTCACCGATCCGGGCGTGGCCGATCCACAAGTCATCTCTCCCACTCAGATCCTGGTGCACGGCAAATCCGCCGGTGAGGTCTCACTGCTGATCTGGGATGAGCTGGAGCGCTCCCGAAGCTTCGATTTAAGGGTAGACGTAGACGTAAGTGCGGCGGCTGAGGAAGAACGACGCGTCTTTCCGGATGAGCAGATCACGGTAACTCCTTCGCGGTCGGCGATCGTACTCTCGGGGCATGTTTCTACTGAGGACGTGTCGAAGCGTGCCGACCTGATTGCCGGAGCCTACTCGAAGAACGTGGTCAATGTGCTGACCTTCGGACCGGTGGGCGCGCAAGAGGTCCTGCTGCAGGTGAAATTCGCGGAAGTTGACCGTACGGCGGCCTTGCAGCTGGGCGCCAACTTCTTTACGCCGGGCACAGGCCACACGACTGGAACTGTAAGCACCGGACAGTTTGGGGGGCAGTCGATTTCTACCAGTTCGGCCAGCACTACCACATCGCCAGGCGGGACCACGACTACCAGCACTTCATCGACCGCACCCACGGTCAATATCACGAATGCCCTGAACCTGTTCCTGTTTCGCAGCGACATCAATTTCGGGGCGGTTGTCGAGGCCTTACAGCAAAAGAGCCTTCTTCAGATACTGGCTGAGCCCAACCTGATTGCGGTGAACGGCAAAGAGGCGAGCTTCCTGGCAGGCGGTCAGTTTCCTTTCCCGATCGTGCAACCGGGGGCCGGATTCACCGCTGTCACCATCGCTTTTAAGGACTTCGGTGTCAAGCTGCAGTTCACGCCGGTAATCATGCCCAATGGCAACATCCACCTGAAAGTGGCGCCGGAGGTCAGCACTCTGGATTTCACCAACGCGTTGCAGATTTCCGGTTTCACCGTTCCAGCCTTGAGCACGCGCCGGGCGGAGACGGAATTCGAACTGCAGGATGGTCAGAGCTTCGTCATTGCAGGGCTTCTGGACAATCGGGTGACCGACATTTACAACAAGATTCCCGGCCTGGGCGATATCCCGATCCTGGGTAATCTGTTCAAGAGCAAGAGCGAGCAGAAGAGCAATTCAGAATTGATGGTTCTCTGTACGGTGCACCGTATCTCTCCCAACGCGCAGAACCCGAGTGGACCGAGTTTCCCGCGGCCGTTTCTGGATAACCGCAAGTTCGATGAGAAGAAACCGGCGGGAGGAGAAAAGTAATGGAGGGATATTTGGGGATTGGGCCCAGCCTGCTTCCCTGGAAACAGAAGTAGCGGATCATGCCTGAACTTTCAGTGGTTATTGTCGCGCCGGACAGCGAACAACGCGCTGTGCTGCAGGTCTTGGTGGACGGCACCAGCGTCGCCCGCACTGTGCACAGCTGTGCCAGCTTTCCGGTGGCCGCAACTGATCCCGTGGTACGCCGGGTACAGAGCGCCAGTGCCGACGTAGTTCTGGTGGATATCTCCTCAGATAACCCTCAGCCGGCGCTGCGCGCTCTCGAACTGCTGCATCAGGAACTGCCCGATTCCGCCCTGTTTGCGGTCGGCAGCATGGCGCAGCCGCAGGTGATCGTAAATGCGATGCGAGCCGGAGCTCGCGAGTACGTGGAGCGGCCGACCACCACCACGGATCTTCTCGAGGCATTCGTCCGGTTGACCACGGCTCAACGCAAGAAGCGGCGGGAAGAAACCCGCGGCAAGATTTTTCCCTTGATCAACGCCAAGGGTGGAAGCGGCGCGACCACTGTGGCTGTCAATCTGGCTCTGGCGTTACAGGCATCCCACGGAAACACTGCGCTGGTCGACATCGCATTGCTCGGACATTGCGCGCTACACCTGAACCTGAAGCCACTCTTCAACGTGGGAGACGCGATCCGCAACCTGCATCGCCTGGATAGCTCCCTGCTGGAAAGTTTCATGACCCGGCATGGGGGCGGTACGCAGTTGCTGGCAGGGCCTACGACTCCAGTCGGCACCGAACCTTCGGCGGCCGAATATGCCAAGTTGTTCGACATGCTGGCCGGGCACTTCCGCTATGTGGTGGTAGATGTTTCCAGCCGCATGGACGCAACCACCCGATTGGTGGCCAATCTCGCGCAAACCGTATTGCTGGTGGCGCATACCGACGTAGCATCTCTGTGGAGCGCGGCGCGAGTGCAACAATATCTGAGTGAAAATGGAAGCCGCGAGAAAGTACAGCTGGTTCTTAACCGGTTCCGCAAGATCGCAGGATTCAGCGAGACCGATGCCGAAGCGGCCGCAGGGGCCAAGCTGCTGTGGAAGATTCCCAACCAGTATTTTGCGGTTTCCACTGCGATCGATCGCGGTGTACCTCTTTTGCAACACGATCACACCGAGATCGGACGGTCCTTTACAGGGCTCGCCGCGCGGTTGACGGAGAACGATCTGGATGTGAAGCGCAAGGCGTGGTCTTTGTTCAAGACGGTTTAGGTGACGGGGTTCCGAACCACTTATGGCGAATTTGCAGACCTTCGAGCGGACTGAATACCAGCAGGTAAAGGCCGACCTGCACCGCAAGATCCTAGACAAGCTGGACCTGGAAAAGCTGGGCCGTGCTCCGAGCGATGCGGCTCGCGACGATGTACTGACGCTGATCCGCAATACGGTGAATACCGAAGCCGTACCCCTCAGCTTTGCCGAGCGCGAGCGTCTCTCGCGCGAAATCCTGGATGAGATTTTTGGGCTTGGCCCTCTCGAGCCTTTGCTGAAGGATCCGACCGTCTCCGATATCCTCGTCAACCGTTTCGACCGGGTTTACGTGGAGCGAGCCGGCAAAATCGAGACTACAGGGTTGAGTTTTAAAGACGATGCGCACCTGATGCAGATCATCGATCGTATTGTTTCGCGGGTGGGGCGCCGGGTCGATGAATCCTCGCCTATGGTGGATGCCCGCCTCACCGACGGCTCGCGCGTGAATGCCATCATTCCCCCACTGGCCATTGACGGGCCTTGTCTTTCCATTCGCCGCTTCGGGCGTGATCCGCTTACGGCACGGAACATGATCGAGAACAAGAGCTTGACCGAGCCCATGCTGGAACTGCTTTCGGCCATGGTCAAGGGCAGGTTGAACCTGCTGGTTTCCGGTGGAACCGGCGCCGGTAAGACTACGCTGCTCAACGTGCTCTCCGGCTATATCCCCAACTCGGAGCGCATCGTCACCATCGAAGACGCCGCGGAATTGCAACTCAAGCAGGAACATGTGGTGCGCCTGGAAACCCGGCCACCGAACATCGAAGGCAAAGGCGCGGTGAGGCAGAGACAACT
This sequence comes from Acidobacteriaceae bacterium, assembly GCA_035507705.1. Taxonomy (GTDB): domain Bacteria; phylum Acidobacteriota; class Terriglobia; order Terriglobales; family Acidobacteriaceae; genus PALSA-350. Next base: position 8,058 of record DATJNV010000037.1, on the reverse strand, counting down.
GGTCATTAACAGCTTGCGTATGCGTCCCGACCGCATTGTGGTGGGCGAGGTGCGCGGCGAAGAAGCCTTCGACATGCTTCAGGCCATGAACACCGGTCACGAGGGGTCTCTGACTACGGTACACGCCAATTCCCCGCGCGATGCCCTGGCACGTCTGGAAAACATGTTCTCTATGGCTAATCTGAATCTGCCAGAAAGGGCCATGCGTCATCAGATCGCCTCGGCAATCCACGCCGTGGTGCAGATCGCCCGTATGTCCGACGGTACCCGCAAGGTGATCTCGATCTCCGAAGTTACCGGTATGGAAGGTGACATGATTGCGATGCAGGAGCTCTTCGTTTTTGAGCGCAGCGCAATCGATGAAAGCGGCAGAACCCGGGGAATGTTTCGTGCGTTGGGTATCCGCCCGAAGTTTGCCGACCGGCTGGCGACCGGAGGGTTGCGCCTGCGGCCTGCATTATTCGAATCGAAGATGGAGGTCTAGCGAAGGCGTTAAGCCTTTCCGTCAAACATCATGCTTATCGTAGCCGTCATTCTGGTGTTTGCGATCGTCGCGCTGGCAACGTTTGCCATTGGCTCTTTCCTGGACCAGCGCAGCGCTCAAGCTCGCCTGTTACGGGAACGACTGGCTTCGGTGCAGAAGGCCGCGGAGCGCCAACCCAGCGAAGAACTGGCTCTGTTGCGGGACGAGATGTTGAGCCAGATCCCGGCCCTCGACAACCTGTTGCGCCGCTCCGAGCGCATGACCAATCTGCAAAACTTCCTCGAGCAGGCAAATTTGGGGGTACGCGCCGGCAACCTGTTGTTGTTTTGCCTGATCAGCGCTGTGGTAATGGGTGGGCTGGCCCTGATCCTGGCCAGTTCCCTGCCCCAAAATCAGGCATGGCTTTTCGTCGCCGTGGGAATCGTTGTGGGCGCCGTGGTTCCCTACTCCTATGCCTCGTACCGCCGCACCAAACGCTTTCAGAAATTTGAAGAGTTATTCCCCGATGCGATCGACACGCTGGCTCGTGCCGTCCGCGCAGGCCACGCCTTCACGACCGCGCTCGAACTGATCGCGACGGAGATCGCCGAGCCGGTCGCCTCCGAGTTCCGCAAGCTCTTCGAGGAGCAAAAATTCGGCCTGCCGGTGCGCGATGCCCTGCTCAATCTGACCGAGCGCATGCCGCTGGTCGATGTGAAGTTTTTCGTCACTGCGGTCATGTTGCAGCGCGAGACCGGCGGCAACCTCGCCGAAATCCTCGATAACCTTTCCTATGTGATTCGGGAGCGATTCAAGATCATGCGGCAAGTGCGCGTTTACACCGCGCAGGGAAGGCTGACCATGCTGCTGCTGATGGGACTGCCTCCGGTTATCGTTGTGACGATGCTGCTGACCAGTCCAATGTTTATCCGGCCGCTGTTCGCGGACCCGATTGGACATACTCTGGTGGTAGGCGGGATCGTGCTGCAAACGGTCGGCTACTTCGTGATTCGCAAGATTATCCAGATTCAGGTTTGAGTATGGCGCTGGCGCTGTCCATTATCGTTTTCCTCACCATCGGTCTGGCGATCTTTTCCTTCGGAGCGGCCGCTTATGCTCCATCCTCATTGCTGGGCGCACGCCTGCGCGCTTTGGGCTGGCAACGCGCCAAACCGGAACAGAAACCAGCCTTTAAGGAACGCATTGAACAGGCGCTCGACCCGCTGAGCAAAGCCATTCCTTTGTCGCCAGGCGAGGTGTCGCGTGCCCGCAAATGGCTTATTCAGTCGGGCTACCGGGAAGACCGGCATCTGACAATTTATGTCGGCAGCCGGCTGGCTTGCGCCCTCTTTGGATTCGCGGTGGTGGTGGCATCCAGTGGTTTTGGTTCCCCGGTCCTCCTGGTAAGTGTCACGGCCTTCGGTTTCTTTGTGCCGCGCTTCGCGCTGAAACGCATTATTCGCAACCGCCAGCAACGCATCAAGCTGGGTTTGCCGGACGCCCTGGATTTAACCGTTATTTGCGTCGAAGCCGGTCTGGCGCTCGATCAGGCCCTCATGCGAGTCGGTCAGGACCTCCGCCACGCGCATCCTGAACTCAGCGACGAGCTTCAACTGGTCAATCTGGAAATGCGAGCCGGCAAGCCCCGGGCGGAGGCGCTCCGCAACCTGGTGGAGCGCACTGGCGTGGATGACATTCGTTCTCTGGTAGGAACGTTGATTCAGACCGACCGTTTCGGTACCAGCGTAGCCCAGGCATTGCGGGTGCATTCGGACTCGCTGCGTACAGAACGGCGGCAACGGGCCGAAGAACAGGCTGCCAAAACCACCATCAAAATGGTTCTTCCTCTTGTATTATTTGTTCTCCCCTCGATTATTTTTGTCACCCTTGGCCCAGCCGTAATTCAGTTGGTCCGAACTCTCATGCCCGTCACCGGACATTGAGAAAGTCGGCCTGCCAGGAGTGGCGTCCAGGAGTTATGATGTCGGTACCGAGTCCCACAGGATATGCGTTCAATCGCACCCGCCACGCTTATCTGGCCACCCGTTTGATCATCGCCGGGACCCACTGGTCCCGCTTGCGAGGTTTGTTGGGTACGGATGCCGAAGAATTTGTTGCGGGCAATGGCCTCTGGATTGTGCCCTGCCGGGGAGTGCATACCTTCGCTATGAGTTTCCCTATTGATGTGCTCTACCTGAACGGCAGTAAGGTCGTGGTGCACGTGGAGGAGAATCTCAAACCGTGGCGCATGGCCCGGATCAGCCTGCAGGCCGCATCGGTACTGGAGTTACCTAGCCAGAGTCTGCGATCGAGTGGAACCATGGTTGGGGATGAGATCGAGATTGAATTGGGGCAGGCCAGGGAGATGAGCCGGGCGTGAGCCACGAACCAAAGTTACTGATTGAGTGGTCGTCGCCCTGGGAGGAGTTTCTCACTTCCATTCATCCGGCGCTGCGCAGATCTCCTAAGCCGCTGGCGGGAGAAGCGCCTGTCGGCGCCGTCCATCTGCAGAAAATGGTGGCTTCCTGGATCGTGGAAGCAGCTTTGATTGTTCTGGCCATCGTTTTGCCTTCCAAGCTGGCCAGCCTGCAGCCCTACGAGCCGCCTCCCAAGCCTACTTATGATGTAATTTATTTCTCGGGAGAGGAACTGCCGCAAACCGAGGACGCCGGCGGGAGCAAGGCAGGCCGCTCGGGACGCGCCGGCGGACACGAAGCGCACCATCGCACCCAGACCATTCGCGTCTCCCGCGGCGAGGCACTCCGCCAAGTGTTAGTCGACGCTCCCAATCTGAATCTACCCCAGTCGGATGCCGCCGTTAGCAATCTTCTTGCCTTTAAGCGCGTTCCTGGTCCGGCGCCGACGGAAGGGTTGAAGCCATCCATGCGGGCGCCCGGCCTGCCGGATGCCGCCATTGCGCCCACCCCGCAAATTGATCGCGACAAGATGCGAGCTGCGCCCGCGCTCAGCGCAGCCGTGATCCCCCCGAGCCCCAGTGCGCCCCCGAGTGACCTCAAGCCGATCCCAATTCCGGGCTCCCAAACGATAACGGTCGTGCCGCCTCCGGTTTCGGCTCCAGAGCAGGCCACAAATCTGCATCCCCTGCTCACGCTGCCTCCGCCGAGCGTCGTGGCGCCACCGCCCACGCAGTTGACGCGAGACGTCGCCACCCGAGGACCAGGTTTCGGTCCCGGCGAGTTACAGAAACAAGTCGTACCGCCCCCGGTCTCGCTTGCCAGCACCTCGTACGATCGCCGCTCGCCTGGCGGCCTGGGCAATGCCAATGTCGTAGCGCCGCCGGTTCAGATAAACGGAGCTGCGACGGGCCGGGATCCAGTGGCGAGACTGGGCGCTGTGAGTGTGGTTGCCCCTCCTGTACAGGTGGATGGCGCGGCCAATGGACGCTCCAGCATGGCCTCTTTGGGCGCTCCAGGCGTGGTGCCGCCTCCCGTACAACTCAACCAGGGATTGACCCGCCAGCACGGCGTGGCAGGATTAGGCGGCGGGTCGGCGGTAGTGCCACCTCCGCCGAATGTTTCGAGCAGCGGACCGGCCTCAGGACTCGGCCGCGGCAATCGCGGCAACGGACTGGGCGGTGCCTTGGACGCCGGTTCCGTCGCAGCACCGCCAAGCACGACTGGCGGCAACATCGGTGGTAATGGGATTGTGGTTTCCAGCCAGCCGGGTTCCAAAGTGGGCGTACCGGGCAATAGCGGAACTGGATCGCTGGCACTCTCCCCGAGAGGTGGGGACAAACTGGGCTCGGGCGAGGCACAGGGCGGCAACGGCATCGCCACCGGCGCGGGCCCGGGCAGCGGATTTTCCGGAGCCGATGGTGGAGGATCAAAATCGGGAACTGGACGCGGGGCTGACACTACCGCAAAAGGTGGGATTTCTCCCTATCCGGGCGGGGGTGGCGCCGGGACTGGAAATGTAAACAAGCCCCCCATTCCGGGAGTCTCTGTTCACGGGGGTAATAACGTCATCACCCTGCCCAGTTTCGGTGCGGACGGCGATTCGCCCGCGGTTCCGGGACGCTCGCTGCAGGCCAAGAACGAGGGGCCGGACATCATGGTCGTGGGAACTTCCCGCTCCGGCGGCGCTTTGAACCGCTACGGAGACAGTGCGCTTCGGGGTGAGAAGGTTTACACCATTTACATCGATACGGCGCTGGGCACGGCCATCATGGAGTTCTCCGATCCTGCTTCGGCAATCCATCCCTATGGCGAAGACTTGAGTGCGCCTCAGGCCATACGCACCACCCTACCCGCGAACTTGAAGCCTTCGCGTTTGTTAATCTCCTGCGTTCTTGACCGCTCTGGGTTGGTGCGAAACGCCAAAGTCATCGAAGGCAGCGGGGTGATGAACAGCCGGGTTTTGGCGGCGCTCCCCGGCTGGAAATTTCGACCGGCGTTTCGTGGAGATCAGGCAGTCGAAGTAACTGCCATTCTCGGCTTCGACATCGACACCCGCTAGGGGTTTGTCCGTGCTGCACGCTTTTCGCGGGCGAGGGCGCCCGCGCCACAACGGGATTACTGGCGGTGAAAGAGGGCCGCAGTGCCATCCTCGTAGCTCACCGTCCATTCCGAGGTTAGCCTCATGATGTTCGCCAGGGATGACTCCGCCGGCACCAGCACCCATTTCACCTGCTTCTCGTTCAGCGCTTTGTCCCAGCCGGGCTGCACCAGAACAATCTTCAAGTAGTCCTGGAAGAATTGATCGCCGTACAAATCGTGACGATCGTCGACCACGACTTTGGTTTGCGGGTGGAGGCGATAGATGAGATAGCCTCCCCAGTAATCCAGGCTGAAGATGGGTTCGTGTACTTCGCGCTGGGCGATGACTTCGGCGGCCTGCACCGGGAAGCGCTTGTCGTCAAAATATGCGTTGATAAATTGCTCCGACCCAAGCCGGCCGTGATTCACGCAGGCGAACAATCCAATGGCAAACACCAGCACCATCCACAGATGTCCACGAAACTGCACTTCGAGCCTCCCCATGCGGGCGCCAAAGGAATCCAACCGAGAAAAGAAATCCCGCAACCAGGGAGCAATACTCGCATTCGCCGCGGCTTCCGAAATGTTCTCCGATAGCAGTGGAGCGATCACCATGGCGATCAGCAGTGACGACGTTGGCAGGCTGCGGGTGGCGTACAAGCCGCCGTACGCGGCAAAAAGGATCACCATGAGCTGCGAGGCGCGGGGGCGCCGGGACGCGCTCGCCAGAGCCAAAATGGTAACAATCAGCAAAACGGCAAAACACTGCTGGGCGGCGCCGTGGAAGTCTGGGGAGAAAAACTCGGTGATGTGGTTCATCAGAAACCGGTCGGTGAGGTATCCCCAGACATGCAGATGAAGATTGTAGCCGTACGGGTTGATGAAGCTGGCACCAACCGAAAGGCCGAGGCACCAGAGCAATCGCCAGAGCCATTGGAGGGTCTCATCTCTTGCCTCGAATTCTTTGTAGTAGCGGCCGACCGCTGCAAATAAGTAGATAACCAGCAAGGCGAAGCCCACCAGAAATCCGCCATGGAGGTTCACCCAAACCAGCATCAGAATCGGCAGCCAGAGAACGTTCTTGCTTTCTTGCTTTCGCCTCTCGGCGGAGTCGAGTGCCGCGAACCAGATCATCGTAAACAACCAGCTCACCAGGTGCGGCCGGGCGAAAAAATGAACCGCCGACGCCCCCAGGGACAAAATCAGCAGGAGAAGCGTCACCGGAAGATTTCCACGGTCGCGCAAGGCGACGTGCAAGGTCACAACAAAAGTTGCGGCAATCATTGCCGCGGAGTAGAAGACCACCCCGTTCAGCCCTAACACGTGGTGAACCAGCGCAATGAGCACATCGTAGAGCCACTCCCAGGCGTACCAGGTGTGGCCGTGCATGGTGGAGGAGAACGCATCGGTGCGGGTAATCGCGTGGGACAGAAGGATTTGCTGCCCGTCGCGGATGTGCCAGCCGATGCTGGCATCGCGCAACAGAAGCCGTCCCAGGGCACCGCAACTGAGTCCGAGGAGCAGCGTGGCGAAGAGAAGATCGGTGACCGAAGGAATCAGAAACCGCACCCATCCGGGCGTGCGCCGTTTGACCGCGAGTACATCCCCCTGCGTTTTTGTCTGAGGAGATTCTGAAGGCAAAGTGTGCTCACCTGTAACCCGGCCATGTTAGCCGATCATGGGAGGATTCACGAGTAACGCGAAGCTAACGAGGATAGGTCAAATAACCGATTCCCACCCGCATATGATGCAGCAGATTGTCGGGCAAGCGGGCGGCGATGGTCAACCCTAAGGCCGCGTGGACCACGCCTAGAGAATAGATATTTCGGTAGCGGCGAAACAATTCGCAGAAAAGAAGCCCGCCCAGAAAACTTAGCGCGGTCAGCAGAGGACTGGGGACATGAGCGATGGCAAAGAGCAGCGCAGCGCAACAAACCGCCCGCGCACTGCCAAACACTGATTCCAGCCGGACGTAGAATACCGACTGCAGAATAAACTCCTGCACGAGGGCCCAGATGGCGTATTGCCAGGCCCGGTGCCATGGAAATGACTGCGGAGGCCCCAGGCTGCCGGAAAATATCCCGGCAACAGCGACCACCAGCACCAGCAAGGCCCCGGCTGCCAGCGTCATGCCTGTGCCGGAACTTGGTCGGGTAAGACCAAGTTCCCGGGCGGAATAGCGGCCTGGGAGAGTGAGGGCTACGACCGCGAGTGCAGCCACCAGATTGACCAGGTTGGTAAACCGCCCTTGCGGCGTCCACACCGCTGCGAGGATGAACCCGAAAACGACGGCGATTTCCAGGAAGGTGGTCAACCGGCTGGCTCGGGCATGAACAAACTGCTGGGCAGGCTTCCGCAAACTGCCCATCGAACCATGCGAGACAAAACTCTTCGACTCTGCGGCCATGACGGGAATCTATATCAGGTAGGGAGGGCTCCCTTCCCTTGAGGATAGCAGAGGCGTGAGGTTGGTGAACAAACTGTATGGAGGATAGGCGCATACCCCAGGTCGTGATTGTGGGCGCGGGCTTTGGCGGTCTGCGAGCCGCGCGCAGGCTGGCGCGTTCCCCTGTACGAATCACCTTGATCGATAGGCGTAACCACCACACCTTTCAACCTTTGCTTTATCAGGTGGCGACTGCCGGAATTTCGCCCGGGGAGATCGCTGCGCCCATCCGCTGGATCATGCGAGGCCGCAAAAATGTTGAAGTGCTGCTTGGGGAAGTGCAGAGCTTCGATCTGAAGAAAAAGCTGGTAAGGCTGGAAGACCTGGAAATCCCCTACGACTACCTGATCGTGGCGGCCGGCGTCAGTCACGCTTACTTCGGCCACGATGAATGGGAGCCGCTCGCGCCGGGGTTGAAGACCATTGAAGACGCTCTGGAGATTCGCCGCCGGGTACTTTTGGCGTTTGAACTAGCCGAGCGCCAGGCCGCGAGTGGCGAAGGGCAAGTGCAACTGAATTTTGTGATCGTCGGCGGCGGGCCCACTGGCGTAGAACTGGCGGGAACTCTGGCCGAGATTTCACGCCAGGTTCTCGCCAACGAGTTTGCGTCCATCGATCCCAAGCGCACACGGATTATTCTGCTCGAGGGCGGG
>DATJNV010000036.1:0-5401 GCA_035507705.1 Acidobacteriaceae bacterium | reverse complement strand
TTTGAGCCGGTTGCGAGCAATAATCTACGGCTGCGGGAGAACGTCCGGCTCAATGTCCTGGAGGGTACAGTCGCAGTCCATGAGCTTGGGCTCTCCGACTGCCGCGCTTCGCTGCCGATCAGCCTGCGAGAAGACTTCGCGAACGGCTCTGGCACTGGCAATGCCGCGATTGTTATCGACGATAGCGATGGCCGCTTCCAGTGCGGAGTGGTCGAGGTCGACACGCTGGATGAGATCTTTCCGTCGTTCAGTCAGAACAGGCTGGACTTCATCAAGGTCGACATTGAAGGACATGAAGACAAGTTCTTAAGAGGCGCGGCCGCAACCATTGGGCAATTCCGGCCGATCCTGCATATGGAAATCAATGAGCCTTACTACAGCCGGCGCGGACTGGATGCGACGACAGTATTTGGAGAATGGGCCGCCTCTCTGAATTATGTCTACGCTCTGCGAACTGCGAAAGGCTGGAAGCTGCGGGAGCTGCGCCAGCGCAAGCCGGTGATTGACAACGTTCTGGCACTTCCCGCGGAACGGGCCAGCCAGGTTCTGCAGCAGGTAGAAGCAAGGTAATCAGGCAACCGCCGCGGCTTGTCGCATCGTCATCCTCAGTTCCGATGAATAGCTTTTCGCAACCATTTCCGGCAGTTGCACGCATGCCGCTGGCCATGCCGATGGCTTGCTTTGAGGTGCTGGGATATCTGTTGATGGTCGCGGTCGGCACGCTCTGCTTCCTGATGGGGTGGCTGACCCCGAACGGGGCAGCTGTGCTGACGGTCCTGCTGCTGGCTTCACTCATTGTGCTGGCCTGGAAGCGATTCGATGGGGGACGACATCCCTGCTTTCTGTTTCTCTGCACGCTGTTGCTTTTTCAGGGCGGCCGGCTAGTTGGGTTTTGTCTCGGAGTAACTCCTGATCCCTTCGCAATCGAGTTGTTTACACCCGCCCCTTTCAGCGTTTCACGAGAGGACGCCGGGATTGTCTTGCTCGCGATCGTGCTTTCGGCTATCTGCGTTTATGCTCCGTGCCGGTGGAGCTATCGGCGCATCCAGCCGCCCGGCGATCAGGACGTCCGGCGCTATTTGCCCTATCTCTACGTGATGTTTTTCTTTACGATTTCGGCGTCGCTGGTTAAGAACTACTTGTATTTCCGATACGCGCTGGATAATGGTTATTTGGCCTTTTTCAATGACTATTACCGTCTGGCCGCCACTGTACCGCTGCCCGTGCGGCTGATTGCGCTGCTGGATTTACCGGTTTTTCTCGCGCTCTTCGTTCTCGAAACAAGGAAGAAACGACTGTGGACGATCACCGTGCTCTATTTCGTAGTTGCGGGCCTGTATCTGGCAGCGGGTTCGCGAGGAGGCACGCTCAGTCTGGTTTTGGTGGTGTGGTATCTGGCGAGAATCAAATCGTCGAAGCGCGCCCGCATACTGGTACCGGTGTTGCTGGTCGTGGTTTTGATCGGCGTCGCAGTCGCAGTGGATGCGAGCCGGGACACCGAGGCTGGCGGACAGTCCTACGTTTTGGGGCCTATCGAATTGATTGCGCAGCAGGGAAATTCTCTCACTGTGACCGAGCTGGCAATAAAATACCAGGACGCGTTCCGTCCCCATATCGGTTCCTATCTTTTCAACGACCTGTGGGAGATGTTCGTGCCTTCTGACATATCGCGCTATGTTCCCGGAGGGTACATAAGCTGGGACATGGTGGTACTTCTGAATCCTAGTATCTCCGGAATGGGTTTTGGAACCGGCGGATCATACCTGGCGGAGATGTATCTCCTGGCGGGACTGGGTGGCGTGGTGGGCTTGTCGCTCTTGCTCGGATATGGCCTGAACCTTATCTATGTCTGTAGCAGCAATGCGTGGGCTCTCATCGTTGTGGCAGTCATTCTTCCAAGTTTTTTGTTGATGCCGAGGGGCGATAACCTGGCATGGTTATCGACACTGATGCGGAACGCGATTCTGTTCTGTCCCCTGTTGGCGGGATGGTGGCTGTTCAGCCTGCTAAGCTCCCTACGCGGTGCTTCGCCCAGGACCTTGCCGCCGGCGCCGTATGGTCGAGCCAACGCCTAAGCCGCGGAAGCTGGCTCCATCGTTCCGCAAGAGCGGAAAGTAGCGCAGTGCTCAAATTTTTCCCGGGCCTTGCCACCATTGGCCGGGGCCTTTGGGAAGGCGCAACCAACCCATGATTTCACTCATTGTAGCGACCATGGATCGGGTTTCGGAGCTGGATCGGTTACTAACCAGCCTGAATGCCCAAACCTACCGGGACTTTGAAGTCATCGTCATTGATCAAAACACCGATGGGCGGCTAACCCCGGTGCTGCGAAGGCATGGCGGCCTGCCCATCCGCCATCTTCAATGTGAGCGTGGCGCCAGCCGGGCACGAAACGCCGGACACCGAGTTGCCAGCGGCGAGATTATAGGCTTTCCGGATGACGACTGCTGGTATCCCGCCTCCTTGCTTGAGTCCGCGCGCGGGTGGCTGGAAGGGAATCCCGACTTCGATGCGGTCTTTACCACGGTTCGAAGTGCCGATAATCAGCCAGTGGGACCCCGCTGGGCTCCCGGGCCGGTTCTTGTCACCAAAGGCAATCTGTGGGCCACCACCATATGCTTTAACGGCTTTTTGCGACGCGCCGTGACCGACGCTGTAGGCTACTTCCGGGAGGACATCGGGGTGGGCGCCAACACTGCCTACCAATCCGGCGAAGAATCGGACTACTTTCTAAGAGGGCTCGCCCTGGGCTACCGAATGTGGTACGAACCCGCTCTTACGGTGCACCACCCCAATCTTCACTCCCTCGATCGCTTGCGGGAGAAGACCTACCCCTACGCGTTAGGGTGCGGATATGTACTGCGCCTCCATGGCTACTCCTGGCGAGGGCTTGGAGAGCATTTAGCGCGATCATTCGGGGGAGCTGTCTTCAGCCTTTGCAAGGGCAATATCAATATGGCCGAGGTCTACTGGATGCGCGGGGTGGGTCAACTCCGCGGCTATTGCTTCGGCCCTAGGGACCTTGCCCGCGTTGCCGAGCCGCGAACTCACTGATGCGGCAATTCCTCCCAAAATCGGCCGGCAAGATTGTTCGAGGGATCGTGCATCTGGCTCCCGGCGAGGCGGTGAGCCGGGTTTGCTACGCAGCCATCGTCATTTTCCTGGGTCACTTTTATGGCGTGGTCATCCTGGGTGTATACGCGTTGGCGGCAACGATTTCTCAGTACCTGCAACCCATCATCGATTTCGGCTTGATGCATATCGGAGCGCGGTTGCTGGCCCAACGACCCCAGTTGGCCGGAGAAATCGTTCGCCGCGTGCAGCATCGACGGGTGAAGATGGCGGTAGCCGTCTTGCCGCTCATCGTGATTTATGTTTTTGGCGTCCGGTTGCCGGGACCGATGAAGGCTTTTCTTCTGGTCTTCTCTTTTTCCAGCGCGATGTACGCGGTTTCGCTGCAATGGGTCGCCTGGGGCAAGAACCACCTGCGCTTGTTGGGGTTCGGTCGCGCCGTGGTGCCGGTCAGTATTCTGGCTTTTCTCGCCTTGGGATACCGGCATTCTGGATATGCACTCTGGTGGGTGGCGGCCGGCAATATAGCCGGTTACCTCGTCCAGGCAGCCGTGTTTTGGATGTGGTGGAGAAAGCATCAGCCGGAAGGGTTCGGCACTGCTGAAGAGCGGACGTCCATTGCCGATTCGCTGGCCTGGAGGCGCACCAGCATCATGGGGATGGCATGGCTGGCAAACCTCGCCTTCAACACCATTGACATGCTGATGCTGGGAGTCATGTCCAATCCGCAACAGGTCGGGCTGTATAGTGCCGCCTATCGCATCCTGAATCAAGTGCTGATGGCGTATTACCTGTTGACGCAGTCGCTTTATCCTGAGCTGAGCCGGCAGGACACCGCCCAGCGGCTTCGCATGCTGCGACCGAGGTTTCTGCTGCCGTTGTTGGGCGCGGGCACGGTGATCGCAGTTGGGTTGGTCGTTACCAGGCAGCCGTTGATGAAGCTGGTGTTTGGCAGTCAATTCGGGGCCGCGTCGGCTTTGCTGTTTGTGCTTGCCTGGGCCATACCTCTGGATTTCGTGACCTCCTATATAGGAAATGCGTACATTGCCTGGGGTATGGAGAAAAGCATCCTGGTGTGTACGGCGATCGCGGCTGCCAGCAACGTGGTTCTGAATCTCATATGGATTCCGACCTACGGTGCAACGGCGGCCGCCGTGAACACGCTGCTTACCTATTTGATCTTTCTGGTCAGCCTGGGATTGGCAGGGCGATTCGCCAAAGAGCTGGCTCGCGAAACACCGGCAGTGCCGGAGCTCGCCCGCTAGCGGGAACGGTGACTTTAGTGGCTGCTAAGGAAACTGTGATTAAGTCCCAGGAAAGGCCCTCAGCGCCTAAAGCCGCAATGACTTTGCTGAGCTTACGGACAGCCTAAAGGCCGTCCCCTCCGAACCCGGACTTAATCACAGCCTCGCTAATGCAGATCTTATACGACCATCAGGTGTTCTCATTACAAAATGCAGGTGGCGCTTCCAGGTACTTCTACGAATTGACCAAGTTCCTGACCAGCGTCCCGGGTGCGCATACGGAGGTGCTTCTGGGGATCAACGGGACGGTCTACCCGTTTCGGGAGCTGCACTCAAACGATGTCAGGATCAGCGGCTTTGGCGAGTGGCTTCCACCGGGAAGCTGGCGATACTTGGTAAACGAAGTGTGGAGTAACACGGTAGCGCCATTTCGTGGAAAGGTGGACGTCTACCACCCCACAACTTATGTGCGCTCGCCAATGGTGCGGGCCCGGCGGGTGGTCGCTACTCATCACGATTGCACGCATGAGCTCTTTCCGGAAACGTTTCCCGATGGGAAGAAAGTGCTTTGGGCCAGGAAGCTGCTTTTTCCCAAGGTGGATGGGATCATCTGCGTTTCCGAATCCTGCCGCCAGGACCTGCTGCGGTTTTACAACGTGGATCCGGCAAAGACACGCGTGATTCACCATGGAGTGACTCCGCTGCGGCGCAGCCCCCAGGCCGCCGCCGATCTGAAGAAGCAGTTGCGGCGGGAGTATCTGCTGTACGTGGGAATGAGGCCCCCGTTCAAGAACTTCGACGGATTGCTGCATGCCTTCCGTGAAGCCGGTCTGCAGGATTCCTTCGACCTGCTGCTGCTCGGCGGCGGAAGCCTGACGGCGGCGGAGAAGGCGCTGATCGAGAAGCTGGAGCTGAGCGGCTGCGTCGTTAGCTTGCCGAGAGTTTCCGATGAGGTGCTGGCCGAGGCGTACGCCGGCGCGGCCTTGTTCGTTTACCCATCGCTTAGCGAGGGCTTCGGTTTTCCGCCGCTGGAAGCCATGTCGGTTGAGTGTCCGGTGCTGGCCAGCCGCCTCCCGTCGACGACG
>DATJNV010000035.1:0-25667 GCA_035507705.1 Acidobacteriaceae bacterium | reverse complement strand
TGGAAGCGGGCGACGCAGGTCAAGCTCATCGCTGAGTTGCAGGGCTTTTGGGCAGAAGACCTGTGGGACATGCATCACAGTCCCGCTGGAACACTCTCCCCGAATGCAAGCCAGCGCCGGCTGAGGTTCAACTGCAAATCGGCGGCAATCAATGGTGAGCTAAAGTATGTGTGCTGGAAGAAGTTCTCCGGCGGCGAGTGGCGGAGCACGCAGGAACTGACGAAGGTTCACCTCATGATCCGCTGGCTAAACAGTCTGAATGACTTGCCAGCGTCTCTGATGTGCCTCAGCTTCCCGGAGTGGCAGGCACTCTATCGCAAATATCTGATGGGCCAGGGGATGTATAAACCGGGCACCACCAATAGGATGAACGGAAACCAGCAGCCAAGCATCACCGCTCGCGATAGCGGCTACATCAGCTTGTTGCGGCAGGCTTCGATCATGCTCGCCCAGGCTTACGATCTGCGGCCGGCGCATGAGAAAGATATCTGGGATCTGAAGCTGATGGGCGCAACAACAAACCTGTCGCGAACCAACGTCCGGCTAGGCTTCCTTATCGTCCGGCAGGAGTGGCTGCGTGACGCTGCGAAACTCTACCTGAAGTACTGTCTGCCACTCTGCTCGGCGAGCACCTGCCGGACACGGGTGCAGTCGCTTGCATGCTTCTCTAACTTCCTTGCAGAGGTGAAGCCTAAAGCCACGGCAAAGCACATCACACGCAGACTGCTGCTCGACTACCTCAACTATCTGCAAAAAAGAGTGCGTCCGGGATGCGCCAAGAACAACGTTCTCAATCTGAGAAACTTCCTGGAGATGTCGCCCGTGAGGCTTGGCTCCCACTCGGACCCGAAAGACTGATCTATGACGAGGAGGTGCCTCAGCCTCCCAAGCCTCAGCCACGTTATCTGCCCTCGGCGGTTCTGGATCAACTCAATCGCCACCTTAACGATCTCGGGGCTCCGTGGCGGCAAATGATCCTGATCCTTCAGGAGTGCGGCATGAGAATCAGCGAACTCCTGGAGCTTCCTTTTGACTGTCTCACGCAAGATGCGCGCGGCGTTCACTATCTGCGTTATCTGCAAGGGAAAGTTCGACGGGAGAACGCGATCCCTGTGTCGACCGTAATCGCAAGCCTGGTACAAGAACAGCAGGCCACAGTGCGCGCCGGAAGGATAGAGTCGACACTCCTCTTCCCAAACAGAAAAGGAGGGGTTCTCAAGCAGGCCAGCTTCGCTCACAGGATCAATCGCCTTGCTTACGATCACGACATACGCGGAGCGGATGGCAAGCTGTTTCGCTTCCAGGCGCATCAGTTCCGTCACACCGTTGGAACGCGGATGATCAATCTCGGAGTTCCTCACCACATCATCCAGCGTTATCTCGGTCACAAGGGTCCAGAGATGACTAGCCGCTACGCCCATATCCACGACGCCACCATGAAGGACAAACTGTCGGAGTATCTGAAAGGCACGCTGATCGATGTCTCCGGCAGTGTTGTTACGGAGGATGGGGTCAACGACACGGCCGACCTGCAGTGGTTCACTCGCAGCGTCCTGGCTCAAGCTCTGACGAACGGCTACTGCGCAATCCCAATCGTGGCTGGTCCGTGTCCACACCCGAACGCCTGCCTCAACTGTGCGCACTTCAGGACGGATGCCACGTTCCTCGAAGTGCATCGCGCCGAACTGCACGAGACCGAGCGGGTAATCGCCAAGGCGGACGCGAACGGATGGGTGCGACAAAGCGAAATGAACGCGCGAAAACGAACAAGCCTCATTAACATCGTCACAACCCTGGAGGCAAGTCATGGTTAGGAATACCGATGGCCTAAAGCGCAACGCCCGAAGTCGCAGCGAGGATGCCATGCAGCGTACGACCGCGGCGATCCTACTGATGCTATCTGAAGAAACGGAGATCAACTTCCGCAGTGTCGCTACGCGCGCGAAAGTATCGACGGCCTGGCTCTACGGAACGAAGGCCGTTCGGGACAAGATCGTGAAGATCCGCAATACGTCGCCCATTTCCGCCGGCGAGAATTTGCAACATCGGCAGCGGCTCTCGCACGAACGAGTCGTGGCGACTCTCAGAATCCGCATTCGAACTCTGGAGGTAATCAATCGCGAGCTGAAAGGGCAGCTGGAAGCCGCCTACGGCAGGCTTGCGGTGGTACAGCCGAAGCTGGGGTCACCACACCAAACATCAGAATAATGCGTGAAGGCATTCGGGTGCGTCTTCTAACCAAAGGAGCGCAAGACGATTAAGCCAGCAACCTCGTGGCAACGTTCCTTTTGGACGTATTTCCATTGGATGCTGAATACACTCAATTCCGCCACTCCGGACAACATGATGCCGCCAGAGTCGGAAAAAGGACTGAGGCAGCATCATCGGCGCCGGAGGCGCGTGGCGCTGTTTTCCTAAACAGTAATTTACGGGTGGGCGGTCATCCGCCCGGAACCGAAAGAAATGCGCACCAATTCCAGATCGAGTTGCGTAATTTGGTTTGTCCAGATTACCAGTGACGGTTACCTCCGCTCAGACCTTGGATTGGATAGGCGAACTTCCCGTATCCCCCGTTTCGGTCTTCGGCCTTTATAATCTGGCTGAACCACGCGCCAAGGTCCAATCGCGAATGGGAAAGCACCGCTTGCTGTTGCGCGCTTTTTGTTACTGCCTGCTCGTTCTGGGCAGTATGGCTTTGTCCGCACGGGCGCAGTCCAGCGCGCCGAACGAATGGACGTGGGTGGGCGGTGACAATACGCTTCTGCCCATTAATGGCGAACCCAGTGATGTTGGCCGGCCCGGAGTGTATGGCACGCTGGGTGTTCCTGCTGCCACCAACAATCCCGGAGCCAGGGACTCCGCAGCCACTTGGACCGACCAAAACGGCAACTTCTGGCTCTTTGGAGGGTTTGGGTACGATTCGCTCAACGGGGTGGGCGATCTGAACGATCTTTGGGAGTTCAACACATCCACCAAAGAATGGGTTTGGCTGGGCGGGAACAGCACGCTGCCCATTCCCCAGTTCCCTAACGGCGCGCCCGGAGTGTACGGCACACTGGGGACCGCAAGCTCTGGGAATATTCCTGGAGGAAGAACGAACGCAGTTACCTGGACCGATATAGATGGCAATCTGTGGCTATTTGGGGGCGAGGGCTATGCTACGGTCAATTCCCTTACCGGGAATATATTCTTCAACGACCTCTGGGAATTCAAGCCATCCACCAAACAGTGGACCTGGATGGGTGGAGACAACCAGACGGGAATCACCAATTCTGGCCAACCGGGAGTTTACGGCACGTTGGCCGTGTCAGCTGCGTCAAACGTGCCTGGAAGCAGATACTCCGCGATCAGTTGGACCGACGGCGCCGGCAATCTCTGGCTCTTCGGAGGCGAAGGCTTCGATGGGGCACGATACAGCGGGAGCCTCAACGACTTATGGGAATTCAATACCTCCACGACCGAATGGACCTGGACCGGCGGAAGCAGCACGATACTCCCCGGTTCTGGTGGCCGGCCCGGAGTGTATGGTGTGCTTGGTATGCCGGCAAAAGCGAATGTTCCAGGCGGTCGAGCGGGCGCGCTCAGTTGGATCGACGGGAACGGCAACTTCTGGATGTTCGGGGGACAAGGCTACGATTCTGGTATCAATGATCCTAATAATGCCGGCTATCTCAACGATCTTTGGGAATTCAATCCTTCCACGACCGAATGGACCTGGATGGGTGGAAGCAGCATGCTGCCCTGCAACGATGGGTGCGGCCAGCACGGAGTGTACGGCACACTGGGCGATGCCGCTGCCGGAAACATGCCAGGGGGCCGAGCGAACGGCGCCCATTGGACCGATAGCAACGGTAATCTCTGGCTCTTCGGAGGGAACGGCTACGCCTCAACTGGTACGACCGGCCTGCTCAATGACTTGTGGCGCTTCAAACCCTCTTCTAACCAGTGGGTGTGGTTAGGCGGAAACGACACAGTGGACGTCTGCACGACCTCGTCTCAGTGCGCGTGGCCGGGAGTCTACGGTACATTGGGCGTTTCGGCAGCTGGGAATATTCCTGGAAGCAGACAGTCGGCGCAAAGCTGGACCGATCACGGCGGTAATTTCTGGCTCTTTGGGGGCGA
Source organism: Acidobacteriaceae bacterium (assembly GCA_035507705.1). Lineage (GTDB taxonomy): Bacteria > Acidobacteriota > Terriglobia > Terriglobales > Acidobacteriaceae > PALSA-350. Next base: position 21,545 of record DATJNV010000035.1, on the reverse strand, counting down.
CGGCAGTGCAACCGGTCCCCTGGCTGACCTTAATGACCTTTGGAGTTATCAGCCGTCGCAATCGCCTTCCTCTCCTACAGGCGCGGCACCTGTCTTTTCGCCGGTGGGAGGCACCTACACGGCTACTCAATCGGTCACCATCACTGATGCGACACAAGGAGCCCTGATCTACTACACCACCGACGGCGTCACCGTCCCTACGATCGGCTCAACCCAATACACCGGCCCGGTCATGGTATCCGCTAACGAAACCATTCAAGCGATTGCCGTAGCGACGAACTATCTGAACAGCCCTGTTGCTTCAGCGGTCTACAGCATTCAGCTGCCTGCACCGGATTTTTCCGTCGCGGCCTCGCCCATGTCCCTCACGGTTACTGGAGGGCATAGCGTAACCACTAGTGTTTCTATCACACCGCTGAACGGGTTCACCTCGGCGATATCCTTCGGCTGCTCTGGGCTGCCGGCCGGCGCTTCGTGCAGCTTTGCTCCGCCGACCGTGACGCCTGCAGGGAGTGATGCCTCTACCGTGATGCTGACCGTGACTACGTCCTCCACCTCCACAGCCGTCCGGGGCATCTTCGTCCCCTTGCTTCCTGGCTCGGCGGCGGCGTTGACATTTTGCTACTTTGGCCTGAAGAAGCGGCGGCGAATCCTGATTCTGATCGCCTTAAGCGCGGCAGGTCTGAGCCTGCTCAACGGATGCAGCCGCGACGAGCTAGCATCGGCTCCTCAACCCGTCACTTCGACGATCATCGTGACCGCTACCTCAGGTGTGCTTCAGCACAGCACCACGTTTACACTTACAGTGAACTGAAGTCCGACACTGTTGTCCATTGAGCTGCGCACGACGGTGCGTGGCGGATAGAAAAACTCAGGAGCGCTGAGCTGTTCTCGTTTCACAGAAGCGTCGCCGGAAAAGTCCATGCGACCTCGAAAAAAAGTCATTAGCTCACAACCTCTTGGATGCTAAGAGGGCCAATCTGCAACGTTTTGGGCGGGGATGTTCTCCACTCTCCGGACGTCTTTTGTGGTCTTCTACCCCGGTGTCATCTGAGAACACAACGATGTCTGATCCATAGGTTGGAGCCCACTCAATGCGTTCAAGATAAACCTGACTATTGGAGTTAAGGTTAAGGCCACAGAGGGGTGGGGGCCGAACTATTCTCCGTAAGAACTTCACTGAGAGAAATGCCTCTGACCGTTCTTGTCGACCGTGAGGATCTGATCGCGATCACCCATGCTGGAGATGGCGATCCATTGGTCTTCGAAGCCGACATCAACGCGCTCGTCGCCGAATAGGTGTGGGTGCAGCTTATTTTGCCCGACCCGGTGCGCATTCGTCCCAATAAGTCTTGTGTTTACTTATCGCCAACGCCATGGATCTCGACCAGCGACAACACGGCAATGCGCGTTTCCAACCTTGAATCGGCGCGGTGTTCGGAGTTCTGGATGGACGTCGCCGATCCGGAAATTACTACAGTAAGCAGAGTTTCCCGTGGAGAATTCGATTGAATCCGGTGGCGGATTACCAGTGTACCGAAGCGGCTATCAGGACCGCATGCCATCGCACTGGGTTGCGGATGTCGGTTGTATACAGCAATTTGGGGTAAGCCCGGCACGTCGATTACATATAAACGACGTGCCAGGTCGCATGAAGGCAAAGAAAACTCTTGCCAACTATAGATAATTCGATAACAGCATCAACCAACGGGCGAAGTGCCTCTCTTCAATCGGCAAAGGGAAATGCGCGCGCAGCGGGTCACCTTTGTAGCGCCCGGTTGTGAGCAAGATGGTGCACCAGAAATCTTTGAGGAGGGCCAGGTGGGCTTCCCAATTCCGCACCGTGTTGTTAAAAACCGGACCAATTTCCGAGTCCACGCGGACTTTTGCGTAGAACCGCTCCACGAGGTTGGAAATCTCCGTTTCGGTAATGGGCCTGTTGAGGTTCAAGGGACCACTTTCTCCGTTATTCGAGGATTGTCCGCAACGCCATCCACGGGTTCACGGCCGGTCCCACCAGCCCGGTGTTTGTTCAACCGTGATCCAAGCCCTCCCCACAACACGAAGGCGTTACCAATCGCGAACTTGTTGTCAGGGCGTTTCAGCCCATCCCAGCCGTCAACCATAGAATATCGCATCACGATGCATATCGCAATTTTCTCCGGAGACGAATCGGGGTTGTCAGCAGTATCGGTGCGCAGCAAAACCGGCGGCGGCAGAGCCAGTTTCCTGCATTGACGAACAGAAGAGAAATTGTTCAGGAACGCCGTCGAACAATCGACCGCGGTATTCGCGATCCCTGGTGACCACCGGCGTCTTCACCCATGCGGTGAAGAGGTAAGCCTCGTCTATCGTATTACGATATACTGTCAAAGGTAAAAGACCGGGACGTTTCTCGCGTTTGCGCTGGTTTGGTCAGCGCCCTCGGGAAGCCTGCGCCCTGGAACGGGAAAAAGCCGACGCAATCTGCTGCACCGCCTGTTTGCCAGGAAACTAACCCTTCGAGGATGAGGCGTCTCTGGAAGAAGGTACGCCGGGAATGGATCCACTGATGGCTAAAGCTCGAAGCCAAAGACAAAGAACACACAAATGGGTGCTGCAACACCCCTTGTTACGCAAATACTTACCCCTGGTTCACGAAGACCTGACGGCGGTCTATGCGCGCGATCTCCGGAAGTGGCTGCTGATTGCGCCTATTGTCGGCGTGACGGCCGGCTTGTTGATTACCGGGATCGTGGTGATCCTTCTGCATAGATTGTGGCCGGCGGTGCTCGCCTACTACTTGCATCATCACTGGGCTATCCTTCCCTTCCTCATTTTGAGCTTTGCGATTACCGGGCTGATCATGCAGTTCTTCACCCCCAACCCGGACGAACATTCCACTGAAGAAGTGATTCACTCGTATCACGAGAACCAGGGCGATATTCATATGCGTCCGTTCGTTCCGAAGTTGCTCGCCGCTATTACAACCGTCGGGTTTGGGGGAAGCGCAGCGCTGGAAGGGCCGAGTATCTATGGGGGAGCGGCAATCGGCTCCTGGCTCTGGACCAAACTTCGCCTGGATGCGCGCGATCGCCGGATCCTGCTAATTTGCGGCGCAGCAGCGGGTATGTCCGCGGTGTTCCGCGCACCCATTACGGGTATCGTGTTCGCGCTGGAGATGCCTTACCGGGACGATCTGGCACATGAAGCTTTGCTACCGTCGCTGATCGCATCGGTCGTATCCTACATGACCCTGGCCGCATTTCTGGGTTCCGAACCGCTGTTTAACTTTGCGGGGCCGTCGACATTCACGCGCACCGACCTCTACTGGAGCGCTCTCCTGGGATTGATCATCGGGCTGGTGGCCATGGCCTTCGTCGTCACCTTCCGGCGCGTGCGCAGTTTCTTTGTAAAGTGGTCCCGGCCGCATTGGATCAAGCTGGCCATGGGAGGAGCCCTGACAGGCCTCTGCGGAACCCTGTTTCTGTATTGTTATCAGGGCTCGCTGGTCCCTATCGGGCCCAACTACGAGGCCGTGGGCGAGATTCTCGGCCGGTATCATCCCACTTCAGAGCTTCTCGCCTTCGGAGTGCTCAAACTGGTTGCCACCATCGCGACACTCGGATGCGGCGGGGTAAGCGCCATGTTCGTTCCGCTGTTTCTCACCGGAGGAGTTTTCGGCACTGCGTTCGCGCAATCCGTGGTACATAGCCCGGTGCTGGGGCTCTACGCCGCGGTGGGCATGGCATCCTTTATCGCTGCGGGTTACAAGACGCCATTGGCCGCGGTGGTTTTTGTCGCCGAAGCGACAGGCGGCCATGCCTTCATCATCCCGGCGTTAATCGGGTCTGCAGTGGCATATGCGGTTTCCGGCGATGCCTCGGCTTCCGGCGACCAGCGCCTGCACGAAGGTATTAAAGTCCAGGAGTTGCGCGACGTTCCGGTGAGCGAAGTAATGCAGCAACAGGTAGTTTCCGTACCGGCGAACCAAACGCTGCGTGAATTTGCCGAGACCTTCTCGTCGCACTATGGCTATGAAGCCTTCCCTGTATTGGAGGGCAGGCAACTACTGGGAACCATCGCTCTACGGTCGGTCATACAAGTGCCTCCGGAAAAATGGGAAACAACGAAAGTTCGCGATCTGACCGACCGCAGAGCCTCAAAGGTTGCCGCCGACTGCGACCTGATGGAGGCGCTTCGTTTGCTCGCCAGTGAGGTGGAACGGCCCATGCTGCTGGTCGTTTCCGAGGAAGGACACATGCAAGGCTTGGTTACCAAGGCAGATATCTTGAAATCGTTGAAGTTGCGCAGAGACGAAGCTCTCAATCCAAGCCGCGAGGCGGAGCCGGCCTCCTTCCAATTGGCCGATTGAAACGAGGCAACAGCAAGAGCATAGAGAGGAGGACACTATGGCTGACTTCCCGATTCCGGAGGCTGCGGTCGTCCCTGAAGCGCAGTCCAGTAAGAAGGGACAATTCGGAGTGGCGCTCGAGCCGGAGGTGGTTAAAATATGCGGCTATGCCCTCCTGGTGGGTTTGGTTGGCGGTCTGGTCGCGCAGGCTTTGCTCGAGCTCATCTACTTCTTCACCAACATCTTCTTCTACGGCAAGTTCTCCTTCCAGGTCACGAGTCCTGCCTATAACCATCTGGGCCTGTGGGTGATACTGATCCCGCCCATTGGTGGACTGTTGGTGGGCGTCATGATTCATTTCTGGGAACCCACCTTGAAGGGCCATGGAATTCCCGAGGCGATGGAGGCCGTGCTGTTCGGCCACAGCCGCATGCGGATTCGCGTGGCCATCCTCAAGCCTCTGGCCACAGCGTTCGCCATAGGAACCGGAGGACCGTTCGGCGCCGAAGGTCCGATCATCCAGACTGGCGCAGCCGTGGGCTCTTTGTTCGGGCAGGCACTGGGGCTCAGCCCGTATTACCGGCGTGTCTTGCTCGCGTCTGGCGCAGCGGCCGGCATGGCCGCAACGTTTACTGCACCGCTCGCAGGAATCCTGGTGGCAGTCGAACTGCTCTTGTTTGAGCTTCGTGCCCGATCGTTCATTCCCGTGGCCCTTGCGTCCGCTGTGGCAACCGGAGTGCGCATTCATTTTGCAGGATGGGCTCCCTTGTTTCCCACCCCGGCCTTCAAGATTACCGGCATGAACGAGTTGTGGTTGTTCGGCCTTATGGGAATACTGACCGGACTGACCGGGATCGCCATGATCCGTATCCTGTCCTGGTTGGAGGACTTTTTCGATGACCTGCCCATCAAGCATGCCGTCATTTGGTCTCCGGCGATGGGCGCGTTGATCCTGGGCGTGATCGGGTACTTTTGCCCCCAGGTTTTCGGCACCAGCTATGACACTATTCGCGACATGCTCAACAACCGCCTTGCCACCGGCAATCTTTTGGGCATTTCCGTGGCCAAGTTCTCGGCGTTGGTTCTCTCTCTGGGCTCAGGGACGACCGGCGGTGTTTTCGCTCCGTCGCTGGTTGTGGGCGGAGGCCTGGGCGCGACCTTCGCGATTGGTTGCCAGCACATCTTCCCCCACCTGGTCAGCAATCCGGCATTCTATGCGCTGGTGGCAATGGCGGCGGTATTTGGCGGCATAGCCCGCGCGCCCTTTACCAGCATTGTTTTCCTGTTTGAGCTGAGTCACAATCCCAATGCCTTGCTACCCCTCATCGTGTGCGTGATGGTGTCCGACGGATTCGTGCGCCTTTTCAGCCGTGACTCGATCATGACGGTCAAGCTTATGAAGCGAGGCCTCATCGTGCTCCAGGATTATTCCGTGCCGGTTCTCATGCGGGCGCGGGTCGACCAGGTAATGCATAAGCAATTCAACCAGGTCCAGGCTGAGGACGAGCTCCGAACGGTACTGGAGACATTTGTGCCCGGAGAAGTAGGGCTCATTCCGGTGATCGAAGACAAAGGAACCCTGGTCGGCATCGTTGAGCCCCACGATCTGTTAAGGACGGAACCTCCGGATCATCACTTCAAGATGCGTGAGCTCGCCCGCCAGGACTTTGTGCTTGCCTATCCGGGGGAATCCGTGGACCAGGTGCACCGGGAGATGATGCTGAAGGATACGGAGAATGTAGTGGTGGTAGAGCCAAACAACGCAAAAACACCAATCGGCATTGCTCGCGCGAATGACATCCTGCAGTTGCGCCGTTGGCTTATGGAGGAAGAAACTCGCGAGCTGCAAACGAAAAGCTAAATGATGAGCAGCGAACGGCCGAGCGGGTCTGGAATCACGCCTTGCTCAGCAGGTCTGCGAGTGAAACAAAGACAGTTGTGATTTCACCTGCCGGCTGCTCGATTTGCCGCTGCGCTGTTAGCAACCCGTGTATTGCGCCTGGCCGGGCCGCAGATCAGCGACAATACCTGGATCAGCCGGGGAGCCAATTCATCCAGTTCGCGGGCATGGTCTTCTGAAAGGGCGCGCAGTATCCGGTAGCCCTTATCGGTCACTTTCAGCTGGATGCGCCGGCGATCGTTCCTATCCGGAATGCGATCGACCAATCCCGCCTCCTCGCAGCGCTTGCTTAGCTCGACCACGGTGTGGTGCCGCAGTCCTAAACGTTCCGCAGCATAAGTCACGGTTGTCTCCACGCCCTCAGAAGCGCCGGCTATTTGCAACAGCAGCTGATGCTGCTGTGGCTGGAGACCGGCGCCCTCCGCGCACTTTTCGCTGAAATGCAGGAAGCGCCGTAGCTGATAGCGAAACTCCGCCAGGTTTCGTACTCTCAGCCGATCCTCAAACTGCAGGTTTTTTACCATGCCCTATTATCGCATTACGATAGATAGGCCATGCGCTTGATTCGCGGTGGATCCAGGTCCTTAGACCTCCGCGCGGAATGTCGTCCCCAGTTCCTGCCTCTGCCAGGCGGAGTAATGCCGGAACTGAAACCCATCTCGGGCATAGCACCTCCCTCGACCTGGGATGCAAACAGCGAAACAACTCCCGCCTTCGCTCCCAACATTTTGGACTAAAGAGCGCTTCCCGGAAGCTATCTGGCGCGAGCATACTTCGCGCTCCGTGAATTGCTGGCGGTGGAGTAATGCCGGCGTTGCAACGATGATTCGAGCGGCGCACCGTCATCCGGTGCAGACAGTGCGCCGCAAGGTTCAGGCTTGCGTATAGTCCATGCCGTCCAGGTCGGCGATCAGCCCCGGCCCCGTTGGCTTCCAATTCAACTTTTGTTGTGTAATCGCGCTGGAGGACGGCATATCATGCCCAGCGAAACGGGCCAACCAGCCAAAGTGTGCCTCAGCCTCTTCAGGTTTGATGCTGACCACCGGCACCTTGAGCCCCCGGCCCAGCACCTCGGCAATGGCTTTCATCGTCACACCCTCCTCGTCGACCGCATGATAAATCGCTCCCGGCTCCGCCTTCTCGAACGCCAGCCGGTATAGTCTCGCCACATCGGACACATGCGCGGCAGGCCATCGATTGCTGCCATCGCCGATGTACGCCGACACACGCTTCTGGCGCGCGACAGCATGGACGTAGGGGACCAATCCCTGCTTACGCGTGTCGTGGACCTGGGGCAGCCGCACCACGGTGGTGTTGACGCCCCGTGCCCTCAATTGCCTGACGACCTCTTCGGAAGCTGCACGCGGGTTCCACGAAGCGGTGGGCCCATCCTCCGTCGATGGCTTGCCGTCCGCATTGTTGGCGATCGCCGTACCCGAGGTCATCAGGAAAGGCCGGTTTGAGCCCAGCAGCACCTCTCCCATTGCCTCGATTGCCTTGCGATCGTCCTCACAGTTCTTCTGGAATTGCGAGAAGTCGTGATTGAAGGCAAGGTGAATGACCCCGTCCGATTTAGAGGCGCCGTCGCGGAGGCTTTCGAGGTCCTCGATGTTGCCATACTGCACCTCGACTCCAGCGGCTCGCAGCTTATCGGCGCCGGCCTCCGACCGCGTCAATCCCAAGACCTGATACCCCGCTTGAAGTAATTGCGGGATAAGTGCTGAACCAATGAATCCCGGCGCCCCCGTCAAAAAGATACGCATGATGATGTCTCCTTTAAGTTCCACGGATACGCGGGGAATCCGCGCTTCCGATCACTAGATGGATCTCAGTACAGGGACGATCCATACCGAAAGTCCGAATCATCGGTCAAATCGTCCTGCTAACTTGGAACCGGCGCGGAGCATTCTATTCAGTCCGGGGCGACTTCCCGCCAAAGCTTGTTGCTCTATGGCCAGACGAAGTTCAAAGCAGCGATTCAGAAGCGCCGCTTTTCCTTATCCGCCGGATTACGATCAGAGGAGGATTCCGCGGAAGCCACCTTGCCGTCATTGGCCGGCGTCGACCAGCCATACAGGTCGGGCATCCGATTGCTGAGCGCCGCGTCACAGAGAGCGCGCGCGGTGGCTCGAAGGGCGGCGGAATCCGCCCGCAGCTGCCGCGACAAACTGCGAATCCTGTGTGCTTCTTCGATAGTGCTGCGAAGAGCTTCTACCCAGATCTCAGGCCGCGTGTAGGCAAAAATGACGAGCTCAAAAAGCTCCTGGTCGAAATCGACAAATGGATTCGCAAAGAGGGCAAACGGCGCTGCGGTCAGGGACCGTGCCGTAGAAACCAGCGACGGAGACGGCGCGGACAATGCGTTGTGAAAGGTTACAACGGAGAAAGGTATTTTGCGGGCAAAGGCATCACGAATGCCGCCGGCTGAGCAATCAGAACGGAGTACGGCGAAGCCACTTTTTTTCATCACCGGAATGCGGTGACAAATGTCGTCTCCCACGTGGAGGATGGTTGCGGCGGCTATCATAGGCCCCTCCTGACGTTGCCTAATATTATGACGCACTGCAACACAGATCGTGACTCACGGTACCGAAGGTAATCTTCACCGGTTGATCAGGCCCGGAGGGCCTGCCTCAACCCAACAAGATACAACCGCTGTCTCCTCCGCGCGGGCGCAGAGTGATTTTTGACAGACCATGTCAGAGGGACGGCACAATCAAGCGCTTCTACTCGTAACGCAAAGCGACGAGTGGATCCATGCCGGCCGCCCGGCGTCCAGGAATGGACGCAGACAGAATTGCCGCGGAGACTAGAACCTCCTCCTCCTGAATGTCAGGAGGAGAAGCCTGCCTTGAATCCTGATGGGCCTTCGATCGGCCGAGGGATGAAAATCCGTTCGAATCGAGCAGTCGCTCAATTTGCCAAGCTATCCTCAAACTCTCGTCGGATAACAGATGCAGAAGTCCCAGCATTATTGTGCTGACTCCTCGCAAGTTACCACTGAGTGGCAATGAGCTGCCATCTGCAAGCAAACCAGGCAGATCGCCTCGCATCCCATGCTGTGAAAATGAGAGGAGACTGCATGAAGAAAATCTACAGAGCTCTCGCTGTTACCACCCTAAGCGCCAGCCTTTTAGGTCCTATCTCGTTTGCGCAGGACCATCACGACGATCATCATGACCAATACGTCCGGCACGATGAATGGAAGAAGGGTTACCACATGAAGCCGGAAGACTGGCATCGTGCTCGCCCGATTGACTACCGTCAATATCATTTAAACCCGCCGCCGCGTGGCTATGAGTGGCGCTCGGTGGACGGCAATTACGTGCTCGCAGCTGTTGCTACAGGAGTGATTGCCTCCGCAGTCGTTGCCTCGACAGTTCACTAGAGTCTCAACAACGCTTAGAGACTTTTTCATTGATAACTGAAAAATGACGGCCGGCGTGAACTGAGATTCAGGAGGCGCCGGCCTGCCCAAAGCTGCTCCGCCGAAAATCATCTGCGAAATCAAACTGGCTACTTCTTCGGCTCGGGAAACGCCGCTTCCAAATGCTGACATTCCGGGCATTGGTAACGAACCCTGTGCACATCCGTGAGCGGTTCGCCTTCGGGCAGCAGTTGAGGCGCTGCGCCGATCTGGTTTGGCTCCTCAAACTCGAGCATTTCGACTTTACATCGCGGGCAGGTCTTCATCTTGCATCCACGCTCCTTCTACATTCAGACCCGCTTTCCGTCCTGCAAGGATGCCTCATGTAATGCGGTAAAGAAATACTCCGGTAACTCGGGGTGCAAACTTTTCGGAAACGACGGCCAAACCCCGCGACTAAGCCGGCATCCAATTTCGCTTGTGGAGGGATCTATGAACAAACTGGAAATTGAAGGCGCAACAGACAAGGCAACCGGGAAGCTGAAAGAAGTCGCGGGCAAAGTGACCCATAGCCCTTCAACAGTCGCCCAGGGTCAGGCAGAGCAGGTAAAAGGCGAAGTGAAAAAACAGGCTGGAAAGGTCCAGGATCAGCTTAAGGACGAATATCGTTCCTCCGAGCGGATATAGCGAATAGAATCGCAGGGTAATCGAAGGGGTCAGCCTCGCCTGACCCCTTTCTTCTTTTGAATCTTTCATCTCCAGGGACCTCTGCAGTAGCGTAATGGAGCGGTCGTACCCTCTCATCAGCAAATGGGCTTATTTTCAGAAGAGGGACATCCAGAATGCCGGTCACAACTGCGATAAAGAAAATGAATCGCCACGAAGATTCACTCGACAAACCATTCGTCCTGGTCTTCGACGTCAACGAGACTCTCATCGATATCGAGTCCCTTGCGCCTTTGTTCCAAAAACTTTTCGGTGATGGCAAGGTCTTGCGGGATTGGTTCAATCAGCTGATCCTGTACTCCAATACGGTGACCTTGTCTGGCCTCTACACAAATTTCTTCTCCCTCGGGCAAGGGGTTCTGGAAATGCTCGGCAAAATCCATGGCGTTCCGGTAAAGCCGCCTGACGTCGAAGAGCTTAGAATAAGCATGCTTACAATGAAACCCCATCCCGACTCTGCGCCGGGTCTGGCAATGCTCAAAAATGCCGGATTCCGAATGGTCACATGCACCAACTCTCCGCCGAACCCAAGCGGAAACAGTCCCCTCGAACACGCGGGGCTGGCACACTTTTTTGAGCATCAGTTCAGTGTGGACCACGTACGAGCCTTCAAGCCATCGAGGGACGTCTATCACATGGTTGCTCAACAGTTGGCAGTTCCACCCGCTGCCTGCTGCATGGTCGCCGCGCACGTGTGGGACACCATCGGAGCCCAGGGCGCGGGATTCGCAGCAGCTCTCGTGGCCCGGCCGGGCAATGCCCCACTGACGATCAAGGACTTGCCACAGCCACAGGTGGTCGCCCCCGATCTGCCGGCAGTAGCCACCAAACTCATCAAGATGTGGAGATCTTAGAATCCTCATTCCGGCCTAACCTGCTGCGGCATTGTTGAGCGATGAATGAACGAGCCCAGGCCCGTAGGGCCACTGCTTTGAATCCCCCTCGACGACCTAGCCTTTGTCCATCCCGACCGCAGGAAGCATGGGCCTTTGGCCGAGCGAAGGGGATCTCCGGCAGCATTGCGGAAACCAAGGCCGCGCAGCGGAAACGTGAAACCTTAATCTGGTCCCGCATCCTCTGAAGGGAAGGCATAGCATAGGTTCGAAAGGGATAAACGTTCCATGGTCAGCGCAGCGGAACTACGCCACATCGCCGCATTCTCGGACTTGCCGGACAACCAGATTGACTGGTTTCTCAGCCACGCGGAAGAAATCTCTATCCAGGCTGGAGACAACTTCGTGCGCCAGGGTGATCCGCCTGATTGGATGTTTGTCTTCCTGGAAGGAGCCTTTCAATGGCGCGGCGAGTTTGGTGGCGACATCGTTGTCCTTCCGGCAAACGCCGGGGAGATTAGTGGCGTCTATCCCTTTTCCAGAATGAAGAAGTTCACCGTCGGCGGTCGAGCCCTCACCGACGGCCGCTTGCTGAGATTCCCCGTTTCGCTCTTTCCCGACCTGGTGCAGAAGATGCCGGAATTAACCACCAGCCTCGTGGCCATGATGTCGGACCGGGTGCGGGAAGGCACGCGCATCGAGCAACAGCGCGATCGCTTGGTCTCGCTGGGCAAGCTGGCGGGAGGGTTGGCCCACGAGCTCAACAATCCAGCCGCAGCGGCAACCCGCGCGGCCGGCCAGTTGGAGGAAATCCTGGCGAAACTCAGGGATGCGAGCTTTGCGCTGGGGCGGCGAAATCCCAGCGATGCGCAGCAATCGGAAATCGAGCGGATGGAGTCAGCCTTGATGCAAACCGGCTTTTCTCCGCTTGATTCCCTCTCGCTTTCCGACATGGAAGATCGGCTGCACGCGGTGTTGAGCCCGCATGCTCAGGACGACACCTGGCAGTTGGCTGCGACCCTGGCCAGATGCAACCTGCAGCCCGAGGCATTGGAATCCCTGTTGGCAAAGCTCGCTCCGGCTACGGCGCGGGCTGCAGTAACACGCATCGCGGCCTCGGCAGAATCGGCAGTTCTGTTGAGCGTCATCAGAAATAGCACTTCGCGCATTTCTGAATTGGTGAAGACCATCAAGGAGTACACCTATCTGGACCAGGCGCCGGTGCAGAACGTGGACATCGTACGCAGCCTGGAAAACACATTGATAATGCTGAACCACGAATTGAGAAACGGAATCAGTGTGCGGCGCGAGTATGAGCCGGTGCCTCTACTGGTGGACTCGTTCGGGAGCGAGCTCAACCAGGTGTGGACCAATCTCATTCAGAACGCCGTGGACGCTATGGCCGGTAAGGGTGAATTACGCGTCAGAACCTCCCGCGAGGACCACCATGTTGTCGTAGAGATTGGCGACAACGGCCCAGGAATTAAACCGGAAGTCAGATCACATATCTTTGAACCTTTCTTCACCACAAAGGGCGTGGGAGAAGGAACAGGCCTCGGCCTGGACACCGTGCAGCGCATCGTGAAAAAACACAAAGGCGATATTCACGTGAGCTCCATTCCGGGAGACACCCGCTTCCAGGTCTGGCTGCCGCTGGCCGAATCCGTGAGCTAATGCAAACCCCGCCACAAAAGCCGTGTTGTTGGACCTGTACCGGTGCGCCGTGGAGTAATCCGCAGTTTCTCTCCCACCCTCGGGCCTTCGTCGGCCAAAAGCAGGCCACGACCCTCCGACGCTGTCGGACATCCGTCACAATTTCGTCAGGCGCGCGGGCTTGGATCCGTTCTCGCTTTCTTATTGGACTGCCGAAACCATCAGGACTTAGCCGGACGGTATGCCTAAACAGAAGAGAAACCAAGATTGGCATCTCGCATGCAAGTACTCACCTGACTCGCGTAAACGACACAGCACAAATTCAGCGATAACAAAGAGGAGGAAGTATGAGCCCGGTCGTTGCAGGAAAAGGAACCAACCCGGAGATGCAGTACCCGGCTACCGACCTCTCAAGGGCAGCCAGAAGCCCGCTAACCAGGCTGGCCGCCTGGGTTCATGATCGCAACCTGGCCTTCCTGGTCAGCAGTATCGCCATGATCGTGATGCTGCTTTGGGCCGGGTCATATAAGCTGACGGCGCCAGGAGCCGAGGGTATCGTTCCCCTGGTTTCGAACAGCCCGCTGATCTCGTGGCACTTCAAACTATTCGGCCCTTACATAGGGTCCGACATCATCGGATGCACCGAGTTCACGGCCGCGATCTTGTACATCGTGGGTTATTTCAAACCAAAAGCGGGCATTCTCGCCGGAATCATCACCACGGGAATGTTCTTCACGACCGGCACGATGGTGTTCACAACCCCGGGCGCAATTATTGCCGTTCACGGAATCCACTACATGAGATACATGAGCTTCCTGGGCCTGTTCCTGTTCAAGGATTTCGTTGCCCTTGGGGTCTCTTTCTATCTCATCAGCTACTTCGGGAAACAAGCAATACTTGAAGAGATGAAGACGAGATAAGGTCGTAATCGATCTTCCTTAGGCTCACGCGCCTTCCACAATCCGGAAGTCTCGCTCTGCGCCGGAGCCGAGCGCCTGGAGTGCTTTCTTGTACGCGTCAGTCGTATAGGCCGCAAGCGCGAGATCGTAGCTATCGAATTCGACGACGATGACGCGCTGTTGCAATCCGGCTTCATGGATCTGCAACTGGCTTTTAGACGATGTCAAAAGGCGCCCGCCGGCGGCACGCAGCGCAGGCCCAGCCAGGGCGCCATATGCTGTTACGGCCGCCTCGTCGGAAATCGATCGATAGGCAACAACCCAGTAACCGTTTTTCATAGCCTCTCTCTTTCTTGCTTTAGGCACGTTCCACAGTTGGCATGTTCCGCTGCGACTATTGCGCGGTAATGTCAAAGCTTACAGCGCCGGGCGAGCTGTTGACGACTTCGTAGGCCGGAAGACGAAAATCCTCGATGGAGAAGTCGTATTGCGTTCTTCCTTTGAAGTTGTACCGGGTAAAGCTTATTGGCGTCCCCGGGCAAAGGCGCCTCGGCTCGAACTTGCCCCCTTCCTGCTTTGAAGAATTTGAGAACGAGAGCGGTTCGCTCCAGACAGAACTGATTCCGAAATCTGCCGGGGAATCGTCCAGGTTTCCCACCCATGCACCGCCCGGGACGGCTGCCTCAGGCCCCGAGCATGGACCATCGGCCCACTGCACGCCGACATATGTCAATTTCGGCTGGCGCAGCGGGAACCTGCAGGCGATGCCCGAGAACTGACGGCCGAACCAATCCAGTTGCGGTGAACAGATGCCGAAGTTGAAAACGGAAAAGGCTCGGGCCGGAAGAGAGAGCGTCGTCGCACTCGCGGCTTTCACCTCGGTAAAGGCGATTGTGAAATTGAGTTGGACTGGCCGCGATCGGGCGCGGTCGTAAAAGGCGCGGTCTACAGAAACACGCAGGTACGATTCGCTGTCGCCGGGAAGATAGTTCTGATTGCCAACGGGTTGCCACGAAGAGGTCCAGTGAGAACCGTCGGCAGCACGGACGATCACTTTCGTATTGTTTGCCAGAAGCGCATATCCCTCGGCCACGCCGGATTCCTCCAGCGGGATCGTCAGCTCGACCTGCCGGGACCGGTCCACGTATGCCTGCGGAGGATTCGGACTATCCCGGAAAAGCGAAAGACGAATCGGCGCTTGCTCATGATCACCCGGACGAGGATAATCGCGATCCACAGGAGAAGCGCCGGAAGTCGCCAGGCTGCTGATAACCATCAAAGCCGGTAGCGCCATCAGCAGCAGGCGGGATATCCGGGTTTTGCGCCTGGCATATTGCAGTGTCACCGCCCCCCCGCAAAAGAAAAGGATGAGTGGAATCGAAAGGCCGTTGAAAGGGAGCGAAACATTGTCCGCATAGAAGAGCAGGCCGATAGCGACGTATCCCACCAGCGTTATAAGCAGGGTGAGCAGAATCAGCGTCATTTTTGCGAAGCTGCTGGTCACGGCCGCGATCGCTGCCAGCGGTAAGACCAGGATTGCCGAGATAAGGAACAGGTTGAAGAACAAGCCTGGGAGGTGAGAGGCAGGATCAAATCCCGCCCGGACAAGTAACAGACACTGCGCCGTAAAGATGGGAGCATAGAGAAACACCGCCAGGAACAGCAGCTTTGCTCCTAGCAAGCTCTTCCACTCATAGGGCCGCGTTACCCAGAACTGCCGATCCCCGACGAGCGTTTCCGCATGAATGACCCGGGCGATGAGCAGCCACCAAGTCAATGGAATGAGCAGTGGCACCAATCCCGTAAGGAAGCGCTCTTGTAACAGGGCCGGGAAGATACCTCTTCCGGCGACAGCATAGAGACCGTTCTGCGAAAGCCAGCGGATGGGATCCGTCCAAACAAAGACCGCAACCAATGCTATAGAGACAACAATCTCCGGCCAGAAATGCCGCGTGTCTTTGGCAAAGATGTGCAGAGTCTGCCTCATGCTTTGGCCTCCTCCGGAACCGGTTCGTTTTGTCTACTTTCTGTCCGGGCGATGGCGAGAAAGATCGATCGCAAGGGCATGGGTTCCACGGAAATATCTGTAGCCGTAGGAAAGAATGATCGCAGCCTTTCTATCGTGTCCTGGCCATGAAAATCGCTATCGATGAAGCGGTTCACAACATCCCCCGCCTCCATCCGTAACCAGGTTTGCGGAATTTCCCGTGGCAGCGGGGCCGGGGTTCTCAAAGTGATGGTCACTTCGCGAAAGCGTTGGGAAAGGACCGCCATCTCTTGCGAGAAGAGCAGGCGGCCTTGCTCCAGATAGCCGACATGACTGGCAAAGGTCTCAATCTCGGCAAGATCATGGGAAGAGAGAAGAATCGTGGTTTCCGGAGCGCGCTCCAGCAGCCCTTCGATGGTTTGATCGCGCACCAGGGGATCCAATCCGGAGAACGGTTCATCGAGGACGATGAGTTGCGGCCGGTATGCGAGCGAGCTGGCAAACGCGGCTTTCATGCGCATGCCTCGGGAGAGATGCTGGATCTTTCGCTGCAATGGAAGATCGAATTCCTGCACCAGTTGCCGTTCGAGAACACGATCCCATTGCGGATAGAAGGGCCGAAGATAGTTGAGCAGCTCTTCCACCGTCATCCATTCCGGCATCTCCTGATTTTCTGAAACGTACCCGATACTCTGAAATTGCTTGCCGGCCAACTTCCGGCAATCCACTCCCATTACCGCCGCACTTCCTGAGGTGGGCCGGTATATGTTCATCAGAATTTTGATGAGGGTTGTTTTGCCCGCTCCATTGGCGCCCACCAGGGCATAGATGGCGCCTTCCGGAATGGCAAGGTCGACGCCGTTCAGGGCCAGCGTAGAACGGAATTTCTTGGAAAGGCCTGCGGTGCGGATCACATCAGTCACGGTTCTCTGCGCCCTCCGTAGTTGGAATCACTGCCGCCCAGACGTTGCCAATGCGCGGAAATCGCGGCAAGCATCTCTTCCCTGCTGATCCCCAGGTGCTTGGCCTGGACGACGAGCTCCTCAATCTCATGACCGAGCAATTGGGTGCGCTCCCTCTTGCTGGAGTCAGGGGAAGACGCTACTACCGTACCGATTCCCGGACGTGCCTCAAGCAAGCCCTCACTGATCAGACGGGTGACGATCTTGTGAGCCGTGTTGGGATTGATCTTCAGCTCCTTGCTCAGGGTTCGTACGGAGGGAAACACGTCGCCTGGGCGAAGCTGCCCGGAAACCATGGCCTTCTTGGAGGCGTAGACAATCTGCTCGAAAAGCGGCGCGCCGGCGCGCAGAGAGACACGGAAGGGGATCACGCGTGTACTATAACAGGTAGTACGGTAAGCAGACGGCTTTTCGTACAAATACTACCCGCCGTTTTTGAAGCAGGCCGGCTGTGTGCGTTTTTCATCCCGCCCTATAGGTGTTTCCCTGATGCCGCCCCCAATGACGTCCTGCTTTGGGCGAAGGACAAGCAGGCGTCTCTCTTCTGCGCCGGGAAATCATCATCCTTTAACAGAACGCCTGTTACCGTGGTCGAGCACGAGTAAGGCCTCATCAACCGGCTGCTTTCGGCCGCGCAAAAGGAGTGCCAAAAATGAGTGTCTCCCGCTTTGGCGTGGTTCCTCGCTTTGCATTCTTCGGAGTATTGGTTACCGGAGTCGCAGTGGCCTCGTTTGCCGGGGACCAAACCGGCCCGCTCACGATTTCCGAGTCGGGTTCGACTCTGATCTACCCGCTTTTCAACTCGTGGATCGCCGAATATACAAAGGTAGACCCGCAGCTGCATCTGACGGCCAGCGCCACCGGCTCGGGCGCGGGCATTAATGAGGTCATCGCAAAACATGTGGAGATTGGCACCTCGGACGCATATATGTCCGACAACCAGGGCATGGCCAACCCACACATCCTGAACATTCCGCTGGCTATCTCGGCGCAAACAATAGACGCGAATCTGCCCGAGTTACGGGGGAAACCCCTGAAACTAAGCGGGCCAGTTCTGGCGGGCATTTATTCAGGAAAGATTCGCGAGTGGGACGCCGCGCCGATCGCGGAAATGAACCAGGGCGTGAGCCTGCCGCACAAAACCATCGTGCCCGTCCGCCGTTCCGATAGTTCGGGGGATACGTTCATCTTCACTCAGTTCCTGACCTTTTCCACCCCGGTTTGGGAAGACAGCATCGGCTACGGTACGAGTGTGAAATGGCCTTCCGTTGCGGGCAGCGCGACCGCCTCCAGCAATCAGCAGATGATTGAAACGATAGCCCGCACGCCGTATGCAATCGGCTACGTCGGTGTAAGTTTCGAGGACGCCGCGGACAAGGCCGGCCTGATCACGGCGATGCTGAAGAACCAGGATGGAAAATTCCTGCTTCCAACAGAGGCGACGATCACCGCGGCTGCCGCGGCGCTCACGCCCCGAACGCCGGCTGACGAGCGGCTTACGCTGGTGTTCGCTCCCGGGGCCGATTCTTATCCCCTCATCAATTACGAGTATGCGATCGTCTCCTCCCAGCAGCCAAACCCGCAGGTTGCCAGCGCGATCAGCAATTTCCTGATCTGGTCGATTTCGCCGCAGGGAGGCAGCGCCAAGAGTTTGCTCGACCCCGTACATTTCATCGCGTTGCCAATCTCGATCCGGGCACGCAGCGAAATGCAGATTGCCAAAATTCAATAGCTCCGGCCAGCCCAAAGAGGAGAGTCGACATGCCGAATGCTGCCACCGCGGCGCCATCCAAAACTCGCACCGTCCAGGACTACATCGATGAACGGCCGATCTGGCCCGATGGTACCCACGTGCCTTCTGTTCCCATGACCAAAATGCAGCGGCGGATCTGGACCCTGGCCGCTGCGGGAAAATTTTTTGAAGGCTTCGTCATATTCATGACCGGCGTAGCCCTGCCTCTGATTGCCCGCCAGTTTGAAATAGGACCTACGCAGAATGGCTTCGTGGCCGCAGCCAGCCTTTGCGGAATCCTCATCGGCGCAGTTGGCCTGGGCAGCTTGTCGGATCGTTTTGGCCGAAAGTCAATGTTTGTTGTGGAGATGATCATCTTCACAACCTTCCTGGGCGCGACCGTGTTCTGCACCAGCTTCATCTCCCTTGTGTTCTGTCTGTTTGGCCTGGGCCTCGCCCTGGGCTGCGACTATCCGACAGCGCACATGATCATCTCGGAGAATATTCCCAGCACCAGCCGGGGTCGCCTGGTGCTGGGCGCATTTGCTTTTCAGGCCGTGGGGGCGCTTGGTGGCGCCGCCGTCGGTTACGCAGTGCTTCTCCTCGTACCAAACCTGAATGCGTGGCGGTGGATGTTTGCCACTGCGGTCGTGCCCGCGCTCATCGTAACCGTCGGCCGCTTCTACATCACGGAAAGCGCCAACTGGCTGCACACGCGCGGTTCCATCGATCGGGCCACGGTAGCTGCCCAGCGACTACTGGAGCGTACTCCTCAATATCCGCAGAATATCGTGCTCGCCCGGCAGACTGCGGCTGCGCACGAGCGCAGCGGCGGATCTTTCCTTTCATTATTTTCCTCACGTTATCGCCGCGCCACCATCCTGGCTTCCGTTCCCTGGTTCCTGCAGGATCTCGGCACTTACGGAATCGGTATCTTCACACCGACCATTCTGGCAACGGCTCTTGGCGACAAGGCCCACGTTCGCAGCATGAGCGACCTGATCTCAAATCAGATTCTGGCCGCGCGGGGAGATGCCATGATCACGGTACTGCTGATCGTCGGCATCCTGTTCGCTGTAATGCTCGCCGACAAACTGGGCCGGATCCGGCTGCAAATCATCGGCTTCATCGGCTGCGCAGTTGGACTTTTTCTTGCCTCTCTGTCAGTCGATTTCAGTGGATCGGCGAAAATCATGCTGATCTTCGCAGGGTTCATGCTCTTTGACTTCATGACCAATCTCGGTCCCAACGCGCAGACCTACCTCCTGGCAGGTGAGGTTTTTCCGACCGCGATTCGCGGCAAGGGCGCGGGATTCGCTGCCGCCTTTGCCAAGATCGGGGCCGTAGCCACGGCCTTCCTGTTTCCCATCCTGCTGGACAGTATCGGCACAAGGCTGTTGCTCTACGGCCTGATCGTTACTTCGCTGCTCGGCGCTGCAGTGACATGGTTCTTTCGCATCGAGACTGCGGGCGTCAATCTGGATCAGATTGGGGACCTCGCGGCGGGTAAGTCAGGGGTATCGAAACAATCCTCGGAACGGCGTCCAGAGGTTGCCTGATCCGGTGGGTCCGAGCCTTATCTACTGTTAAACCGGGCACTCGATTGCGCAGAGAGGGAACCCTCGCATTTTCCGGGGCCTTCTGGAGGCGAATGTAAATTCACCGGCCTGTTGAGCTCTGCACGGCGCCCGGCGAGCGACTGCTGCGCAGAGGTTCGTCACGATCACAGCCGGCGTAAAAGCCTCGTCTGCTTCTGCTGCCTCATGTTCGTCGCTCTATAACTCTAGAAATTGATTGGACCACTCGCTTCGATTCGTGGACAATGACCTGACCCTGGTTTGAGTCATCATCCGCCTTTGCGAAGGGAGTTTCACTATGCAAGGAATACGCCGGCTGCGACTTCATTTGGCGCTCTTGGCTCTTCTCGTAGCCATTCCATGTGTGACGAATGCCGTGGCTGCCGTGGACGGTGAACCTGACGCGACGCTGGAAAAGCGCATTCAGGCCCTGGAACCCCGGCTTGATACTTATGTTTCCAGCGGGATGAAGGACTTCGACGTTCCCGGAGTCGCCATCGGCATCGTTGCCGGCGACAAACTGGTCTACAGCAAAGGATGGGGCGTGCGTAAGAAGGGCGGAGCCCCAGTCGACCCCCAGACGATCTTCCAGATTGGTTCGACCACCAAGGCATTTCTCGGCGTCACCCTGGCCATCGGCGTGGATCAGAAGAAGTTTCGTTGGGACGACCGCGTGGTCGATCTGGACCCGAATTTCCAACTCTACGATCCGTGGGTAACACGGGAGTTCCGCGTTTTCGACCTGATCGCGCAGCGCTCAGGATTGCCTCCGTATGCGAATGACATGGTAGGCATTCTCGGCTTCGATGAAAACAGGATGATCCATTCGCTGCGCTACGTCGAGCCGGTTTCCAGCTTCCGCACAACGTTCTCGTATACCAACATCACGCATCTGGTTGCCGGCCGTATTATCGCCAAGGCGGAAGGCGCGACAGACTGGAATGCCGTACTGCGCTCCGAACTGCTCGACCCCTTGGGGATGAAAGAGTCAACGTATACTGCTGCCGCAATCGAAGCTGCGCCCAACCATGCGGATGGCTATCGCTACGCGCCTGGAGGCAGCGTCGCAGTGCCCTTCGATCAGTTCTTTCCCTACGATTTCGGCGGTGCGGGCGACATCAATTCCAACGTGGACGAGTTGGCCCACTGGGTCCGCCTGCAACTCGGCGATGGCAGCTTCGAGGGACAGAAAATCGTCTCTCCGGAAAATCTTGCAGTCACGCGCACTCCGAAGGTCGCGCTCAGCGATAAAGTCACCTACGCGTTGGGCTGGGTGATCGCGCAGACGCCGAACGGTAACATCGTCTGGCACAATGGAGGCACATTCGGCTTCGGCTCGCTAATTGGCCTCGATCTCACCAGGAAAATCGGCGTCATCGTTCTCACTAATCAGAAGAATGTCGGGTTCCCCGACGCAGTCGGTTTATGGATCTTCGATCAGCTGCTTGGCAACCCGCCGGTCGATCACGTCGCAGAGGCGCTCAAGAAGGCGAACAAACAATACGCCGACGATGATAAGAGATATACCCGGCCCGATCATCCAAGGGCGTGTCCTGCGCCTGCCCAACTACTTGGA
>DATJNV010000034.1:0-25371 GCA_035507705.1 Acidobacteriaceae bacterium | reverse complement strand
ACGAAGAGGTCAACGGTCATCCATTGGTCTGGCTGGACAATGCGGCAACCACGCAGAAGCCGCAAAGCGTCATCGACCGCATTAAGTATTTTTACGAACACGAGAACTCGAACATCCATCGCGCGGCACATGAGCTAGCGGCTCGTGCGACCGATGCCTACGAAGATGCGCGCACCAAAGTAGCGCACTTTCTGAATGCATCATCCTCGAAGGAAATTGTCTTCGTGCGCGGCGCAACCGAAGCCATCAACCTGGTCGCCCAGGCATGGGGGCGACGCCACATTCAGAAAGGCGATGAGATCGTTATCAGCTGGATCGAGCATCACGCCAATATTGTTCCCTGGCAGATGCTGTGTGCCGAGAAGGGTGCGTGCCTGCGGGTTGCGCCGGTTGATAACGATGGCCAGATTTTGCTCGATGAGTATGAAAAACTGCTGACGGAAAAGACGAAGCTGGTTTCATTCACGCAGGTCTCGAATGCGCTGGGAACCGTGACACCGGCGCACCAGATGGTGCAGATGGCACATCGCTACGGTGCCCGCGTTTTGCTCGACGGAGCGCAGGCTGTTTCTCACATGCCGGTCGATGTGCAATCGCTCGATTGCGATTTCTATGTCTTCTCCGGACACAAGGTGTTTGCCCCAACCGGCATTGGCGTTTTGTACGGCAAGCCGGAGGTGCTGGCGGAAACGCCTCCATGGCAGGGCGGCGGGAACATGATCGTCGACGTTACTTTCGAAAAGACGATCTATCAAACCCCTCCGGGAAGATTTGAAGCCGGCACCGGCAACATCGCGGATGCCGTAGGACTGGGCGCGGCCATCGACTATCTCGACCACATCGGTATGCCGAACATAGCCCGTTACGAACATGAGCTCCTGGTATATGCCACGCAGGCGATGCTGCGCGTGCCCGGGCTGCGGATCATTGGCACCGCCAAAGAAAAAGCCGGGGTGCTTTCGTTTGTCCTCGAAGGTTTCCGGACGGAAGAGGTGGGAGCAGCGTTAAACCGGGAGGGAATCGCGGTACGCTCCGGCCATCATTGCGCCCAACCCACACTGCGGCGCTTTGGGCTCGAGACCACGGTTCGTCCGTCGCTGGCACTCTATAACAACTTCGAAGATATCGATGCCATGGTTGCGGCCTTGTTCCGGTTGAAGCGGCTAGGCGCGTGATCTGGGGCTGGCTTGCGGGATCCTTGAGCTCGTGAGTCCATTTTGTGCCGTCCCCTAAAGGGGACTCAGATTTTTTGTTGTTCGCTTTCCCGGCACTGCGTGCCGGGCTCTGGATTCTGCCGTCCCTTCGGGACTGGCTTGGGCCAGGATCCGGACGCTGCGGCCCCTTTTCCGTGGCGCTCTGGGGTCCGTCTATACTACCTGTGGCAGTTCTTGAAGCGATGCTCTCAATCGGTTGATAGGCTTGCCTTTGCGATGAGGGGCCCCGTAGCTCAGGTGGATAGAGCAGCAGTTTCCTAAACTGTTTGTCGGAAGTTCGAGTCTTCCCGGGGTCACCATTTCCTTTCAATCCGCCTGCGCATCTCGACAGGGTCCGGCGTCTATCGAGGGTACGGGTTTACCTTCGTTCCGGGAGACAAAAGGAATTTCATGCCGGTTCGATGGCGGCGCTGGTGTTTTTTCATGCTTTGGGTGCTTCTGTTCTGCCGTAAGTCACCGGCAGCCATTGTTCATGGAACAGTCACCGATCCGCTGGGCCTGCCGGTCATCCACGCCAACGTGGTGCTGGTGCAAAATGGCCAGATCCTGGCGGTGGCGCTTACCCGCATCGATGGGACCTATCAGATCAGCAGCAGCGCGAGCGGGCGGTTCTACGTCCTCATCTCCGCTTCCAACTATCGGGAAATCAGTACCCAGAGTTTTTACGCCGGGCCGGTCGACAGTCATGAAGAAAATATTGTGGTGGAGCCGGCCAATGCGACGGAGGAGATCGTGACCTCCGCCACAGGCACGCCGCTGGCTCAGGCTCAAGTAAGCGCCGCCATCAGCACCCAGCACAGCAGCGCATTTCGCAGCAGGATCGACTTGACGGATCCGCTCCGGCAAATGCCGGGGACCTTTCTTTTGCGCCAGGGCCAGTACGGCGGCATCAGTTCGCTGTACATTCGCGGAAGCAATCCCGACGCGAATCAGTTGAATCTGGATGGAGTTCCCCTGGGAGACATCGGAGGAGCGTTTGACTTCAATACGCTGTCGGCTGCGGGAATCGGGCAACTCGAAGTTTACCGCGGTCCGAACAGCGTCCTCTATGGCTCGGACGCTTCCGCCGGAGTCGTCAGCCTGACGACCCCTCAGGGCAGCACAGCTTTCCCTTCCTTCTTCTACGAGGGGGACGCCGGTACCTTTACCAGCTTCCGCAATCTTGCCCAGCTCGGGGGAACCTACAAGAAGCTGGACTACTACGGCGGGTTTGACGGTTTTCAAAGCGACAATTCGCTCAAGATGGACGAATTCCACAACTACACGAGTATTGCGAACCTCGGTTTTGCCCTTACCTCCGCGACCCAGGTTCGGGTGATCGCGCGCAATAACGATACGGCTGTTGGCACTCCAGGCCCCTTCAATTTCTACGGCATTGCGAACGCGGGGAAACGAGCGGACCAGGACACTTATCTGGGTGCGTCCCTCGAACACCGGACAGTCAACAGCTGGCACAACCTGGTGCGCTATGACCTGACACGCAAACGAGACGAAGATACGAACTTCTACCCAGCCGGCATTCCTCTGACCATAGGTAATTATTACGGATACAATATTGTGACCCGGGGAGCTAACGGGTACTCGGTGACCGGGCAGGCGCTGCTCAATTTTTCCGGAACCTACCCGAACACGGTAGAGCGAGTAAACAATCGCGACCGGCTTTATTTTCAGAGTGACTATCCGTTCACGCCGCACATCCTTGGGATGTTCACCTTTCGTTATGAGGATGAGCGGGGGGCGAAGAAATCTACAGCCCTCGGAATCGATCAAACGCTGGATCGGCGTAATTACGACTACACAGCCCAGATACAGGGTAGTTACAAGTACCGAGTCTACTATTCACTGGGAGGAGGGGCGGAGAAGAACGGGCTTTTTGGCACGGTGGGTACACCGCGTATTGGATTGGCTTATTATCCGGTTCGCCCGGGGCGCGGGATCTTCCATGGCACCAGGATTCGTTTCAACTTCGCCAATGGGTACCAGGAGCCTTCGCTGGACGAGCAATTCAGCAGTCTTTACAGCTTTCTGCTGAGCCAGTCCGGAGGCATGCAAGCGATTCAGCAGTTCCGGATCAAGCCGATTGTGGAAGAACAGTCGAGGACCTATGAGGGCGGTGTGGCGCAGACCTTTCTTAGCGAACGGGGAGTCTTTGAGGTCAGCTACTTTCACAATCAGTACGGCCGGCAAATTGAGCCCGTCCCGCCAACGGAGGCGCCTTTGTTGCTGCCGCAATTGAGTCCATCGGAGCAGCAGCAATTGGAGAGCTTGTTGAGCAGTGCCGGCGACCTCGATCTGAATTCGCAGGCCTTTCGGGCGCAGGGGATCGAGAGCGAAGTGACTCTGGGACTGTTCCGTCCGTTATTTTTGCGCGCAGGCTATACCTATCTGGATGCGGTGGTACGCCGTTCATTTACCTCCGACGCCTTGCAACCTTCATTCAATACCGGGCTGCCCGGTCAGCCGCCCCCCCCGTTCTCTCACATTCCCATCGGCGCCTTTGATCCGCTGCGTGGGGCCCGTCCGTTCAACCGGCCGCCGCATACCGGATTCGCCGAGGTCACCTATGCCGGCAAACGATTTGCCGCGGAATTTACTGCGGCGATTGCCACTCGCAGCGACGACTCCACATTCCTGGGCGGCCGCGACACGGCAGGTGGGAACTCACTACTGTTGCCCAATCGCAACCTGGATTTCGGCTATTCGAAACTGGATGTCGGCGCAAGCTACCAGCTGTTGTCCTGGATCAGCGCTTATACGCAGCTGGACAACCTGACCAGTAACAAGAAGATCGCACCGATCGGTTATCCTTCGCTGCCGTTCACGTATCGGCTTGGGTTGCGTATTGCGCTCGGACATTCGAAGAAGTAAGTTGAGGGGATCTCGCGAGACCACACATCGACGTTCAGAAACGTCAACTCACCAGGGAATCGTAACTATTATGATCGCCAATCCAAAACCAGAGGAATGCGTCCGTTTGCCTGAGCGCGAGGGCGCGATAGTTCAATGAGACTCGTGCTGACCGGACCTCCTGGCCCTGGCGATCTCCTATTTTTTTGAATTGCAGGGAAGGATGTTGAGGGTTGGCCTTTAGCAGGGCAAACTTTTGATCGGCCCGATTACGGATGTCTAAGGGAAGCGCGTTGTACCTCTTCCAGAGGCCGGCAGTCGCACGGTGTCGCATTCGGCGGACTGGAGATCACGCACGCGACCATGCTTTTCATCGTCCAGGGCACGATGAATGGCTTTGTCAAGATGCCCTGATGCAAGATCGGACTCAATGCGAGTGTCGATCGGGTGCGGATAGTTTTGATCAAGCCACGAACAGAGCTCTTCTAGTTCCTGGGGCTTCAGAGCTTTGATGGCGCGCTCAATATCCTGAACCGTAGCTAAAGGCATTCGCGAGCTCCTTCCACATCCCAGCCACCATGATAATTCAGTGTTGGTAAAACTCGTCACGATGGGTAGCGGTTGTACGCTTGCTGGAGCAGACTTATACCGTCTTTGTCATGCATGTTGTCAGCAGCGAACCGCAAAAAAAGGGGCCACCCTTGCGGGTGGCCCCTTTCCAAAGCAAGTGCTTGTTCTTAGTACATGTCGCCCATGCCACCGCCGTGACCGCCGGCCGGAGGAGGCGTCTTCGGCTCGGGGATGTCGGCCACCATCGCTTCGGTGGTCAGCATCAGAGCAGCGATCGAAGCCGCATTCTGCAGCGCGGTGCGAGCCACCTTGGTCGGATCAATGACGCCGGCCGAAACCAGGTCCTCGTACTGACCGGTAGCGGCGTTGTACCCGTAGTGCGGGTTGCTGTTGTCAGCAATTTTGCCTACGATTACGGCGCCTTCCTCACCGGCATTGCCGACAATCTGGCGCAGGGGCTCTTCGAGTGCGCGGCGAACGATGGTGGCGCCGATCTTCTCGTCGCCTTCGAGCTTCTTGATGAGCTCGTCCACGTCCTTGGCGGAACGAAGCAGCGCCACACCACCACCGGGGACGATTCCTTCCTCGACAGCAGCGCGCGTTGCATGCATCGCATCCTCAACCCGAGCCTTCTTCTCCTTCATCTCGGTTTCGGTTGCAGCGCCCACCTTGATGACCGCCACGCCACCAACCAGCTTGGCGAGCCGCTCCTGCAGCTTCTCGCGGTCGTAGTCAGAGGTGGTCTTCTCGATCTGGTTGCGGATCTCCTTCACCCGGCCTTCGATAGCCTTGGAGTCGCCGCGGCCCTCAACGATCGTGGTGTTGTCCTTGTCGATGGTGACGCGCTTGGCGCGGCCCAGGTCGTCGATCTTGACATTCTCGAGCTTGATGCCAAGGTCTTCGGTGATGGCGTTGCCGCCCGTCAGCTTGGCGATGTCCTCGAGCATAGCCTTGCGGCGATCGCCGAAGCCAGGGGCCTTCACCGCGGCGACATTCAGCGTGCCGCGCAGCTTGTTGACCACCAGGGTCGCCAGAGCCTCACCGTCAACATCTTCCGCAATGATGACCAGCGGCTTGCCGTTGCGGGCAACCTGCTCCAGCAGCGGCAGAAGATCCTTCATCGAGCTGATCTTCTTCTCGTGGATCAGGATGTAGGGTTCTTCGAGGGAAGCTTCCATGCGATCCGGATCAGTTACGAAATAGGGGCTCAGATAGCCGCGGTCGAACTGCATGCCTTCGACCACTTCCAGCTGGGTCTCGAGAGTCTTCGACTCTTCCACCGTGATCACGCCATCCTTGCCGACCTTCTTCATGGCTTCGGCAATGATGTTGCCGATGGTGGAATCGCTATTGGCGGAGATCGTGCCCACCTGGGCAATCATCTCGCCGGTCACCGGCTTGGAAAACTTCGCCAGTGCGCCGCCCACCACCGTGCCGTGCTCATCGCGCTTGCCGACAACAGCCTCTACTGCCTTGTCGATACCGCGCTTCAGCGCCATCGGGTTTGCGCCCGCAGCCACGGTCTTCACGCCTTCGCGATAGATCGACTGGGCCAGAACGGTAGCGGTCGTGGTACCGTCACCGGCTACGTCCGAGGTCTTGGACGCCACTTCGCGCACCATCTGCGCGCCCATGTTCTCGAGCGAGTCCTTGAGCTCGATTTCCTTGGCTACGGTTACGCCGTCCTTGGTGATGGTCGGGGAACCGAATTTCTTTTCGATGACCACATTGCGGCCCTTGGGCCCAAGCGTCACCTTAACCGCGTCCGCGAGCGTGTTCACGCCGCGCAGGATTGCCTGACGCGAATCTTCTCCATGCAGAATCTGCTTTGCCATTCTCAATCTCCTTCAAACAATTAAAAAGCGCATCCGGCCCTTGCCTGGATGCGCTTACTTTTTCTTCAGAATGCCGAGAACTTCTTCCTCACGCATAATGAGGTAGTCCTCGCCATCGATCTTGATTTCGGTTCCCGAATACTTGCCGAACAGAATGCTGTCGCCGGCCTTTACATCCAGCGGGAAGACCTTGCCTTCGTCATTCGACTTGCCCTTGCCAACCGAGATAACTTCGCCCTCCTGGGGCTTCTCCTTGGCTGAGTCAGGGATAATGATGCCGCCCCGAATCGACTCGCCCTCTTCGACACGCCGCACCAGAATGCGATCGTGGAGGGGGGTAAAGCTGGTAGCTACGGATGCTGCTGCTGTAGGCATTGCGTTACTTCTCCTTCGCGCAAGGGTTGACCTTGCGGTGATTACAAAGCAAAGTTGTTTTGAAATGAGAGCGATACGCCAGTTCCGTGTGGGCCGTTTAGCACTCTCGCTCTTCAACTGCTAAGATAGCTACGCCCAACAAGGTTTGTCAAGCATCGTAAATAAAATCTGAGCGTAATTCACTCACATATTAAACGCCGATGAACCGACTCTGCCGCCCGCATGCAAATAATCTATACTTCCAGCCATGAGGATTTGGGTTTCCAGCCGGCTGTTCAGTGTTTTGGCGCTGCTCTTGGGCCTTTCTTGCATGAGCGCGCATGCGGATCAGAGGAATGGGCGCAAATATACCCCTCCGCCCGCCACAGCGACGATCAAGGTAACTGTCCTTCGATCCACCAACGGCAAGCCGATTCCCAATGCCGCTGTCATCTTTCACCCCATGGCTGGGGATAAGGACAAGGGCGCGCTGGAACTCAAGAGCGATGAAGATGGCAAGGTGACCATCGATGTGATCCCTATTGGCGATACGGTGCGGCTGCAGGTGATTGCCGACGGCTGGAAAACCTACGGCGAAGACTACACGATCGACACTGACAAAAAAGATATCGTGGTCAAAATGAAGCGGCCCGGGGAGCAGTACTCGCTGTATGGCGGCGGCAAAGGAACGGAGCCCAGCACTACCGCCCCGAAGGGTGAGTCGAACAGCGCCAAACCTTCCGAACAGACGCCACTGCCCCAATAGATTGGAAAGCCTGCATGCGAAAATCGCGCTGGTGACGGGCGCTGCCAAGCGTATCGGCCGGAGCCTCGCGATCAGCCTGGCGGAAGCCGGGGCAGATGTTGCGATTACCTATAGAAATTCAGAGGCCGAGGCGCAGGCGACCGTGGAGTGCTTGCGAAGGCTCAACATACGAGCCATGGCGATTCATTGCGACGTTCGCGATCCGCAAAGCGTAACTGCAGCGGTATCTGGAGTGGTTGAGGAGCTTGGCCGCCTGGATATCCTGGTCAACAATGCGGGGACGTTCGAGACCGCGGTGCTGCAGTCCATCACGGTCGCACAGTGGGATCATATGTTTGAGACCAACACCCGCGGCCCGTTCCTGATGTCACAGGCAGCATATCCACACTTGCATCGATCTCGCGGCCGGATCATCAATATCGGGTCACTCGGCGGTATGCATCCCTGGCCCACCCATGGGCACTACTGCACCTCAAAAGCGGCTCTGCATATGCTGACGCAGACAATGGCGAAAGCTTTTGCGCCTCACATCAGTGTCAATTGCGTAGCCCCGGGCATGATTGTGAACGGAGAAGTTGATCCGGCTTACGAGCATTTCGCCAATAAAACTCCCATGCAGCGAAACGGCACAGCCGGCGACGTAGCGGAAGCGGTATTGTTCTTTGCCCAGGGGCCGCATTTCATCACCGGACAAATTCTCACTGTCGACGGCGGCCTGGGGCTCTGAGGCCAGGCTGATCTTCAGCCGGCTACCAGCCAAACATCTTGTTCAGTAATCCCGATGACTGCTTGGCCTCTGCTTCCGGATGAATGCCTTCCATTTCCGGTTGAGGCGGCAGATTTTCTCCGTAATACGCCGCGCGCGGATTGTCCTTGCACAGCCGGTCGGCAGTCTCGACTCCATACTTCTCCGCGACCAACTGATAGGTATCGCGCAGCATGGGAGGCCGCGAAGTCAAATCATGGGCGTCGGTAGCGATGAAGTGCACCCAATTCCGGCGCAGCAGCTCATGAGCGACTTTCTGCGCAACCTTGCCAAAGCGGCCCGTCAGGGACGCGGCTGTGATCTGGATGTAGCATCCGCTGCGCAGCCAGTCCGTCATTTTTTCAGGATGCCGCGCCAGCACCGGATTGCGCTCCGGGTGGGTGATGATTGACGTCAGTCCGGCCATTCCCAAACGAAAGAATATTTCCCGCATGTTGGGAGAAATGCTGTGCTCGGGAAATTCCACCAGAAGGTACTGCTTGCCGTTGATGGAATATTTGGACGGGTTAGCAATCGCGTCCTCGATGTTGTCGTACATCAGGTGGAAGTCGCAACCCAGGCCAAGCTCAATACGCCCTGTGACCCGCTTCCGTATCATTTCCAGGCGTTCGAGATTCAACGCCGGGTCAAACTTGAAGCGCTCGCTCGAATGAGGCGTGCACACAATGTGCGTAACCCCATTCTGCATCGACATTTCGGCCATTGCTACGGAGATTTCGATGTCGCTCGGCCCGTCGTCCAAATCAAACAGCAAGTGGTGGTGAATATCTATCATGAATTCCTGACTTACCTGGTCATTGCCCCGGCCAATGACCGAAACAGCAGCAAACCGTCCGAGGAGCCCAGGATCCCTTCGCTCGAGCGGTCGGGATGCGGCATCATGCCCAGCACATTCTTACCCTCGCTCAACACCCCAGCAATGCCACTAATGGAGCCATTGGGGTTAGCAGCCGAGGTAACCTCTCCTGCCTGAGTGCAATAGCGAAACGCAATGCGGCCGGCTCGCTCCAGTTCCGAAAGCGTCTCCGGCTCGCAAAAGTAATTCCCCTCCATGTGTCCGATGGGGATCTTCAGCACCTGGCCGGGCGAAAGCGCCTGGGTAAATGGCGTGTGGGTGGTCTCGGTCCGCACATAAATTTGCTTGCAGATATAGCGCAACCCGGCATTTCTTAGCAATGCTCCCGGGAGCAGGCCGCTCTCGCACAAGATCTGGAAGCCGTTGCAGATACCCAATACCAGGCCTCCGCCGGCCGCAAATTTTCTAACCGACTGCATCACCGGGGAAAATCGGGCGATCGCGCCCGTTCTAAGGTAGTCACCGTAGGAAAAACCGCCCGGGATGATGATCGCGTCGCAGTTCCCCAGATTTTCTGACTCATGCCAGAGGAAAGTAGCCGGCTGGTCCGCGACGGCGTGCAAGGCATGATAAGCATCATGATCGCAATTAGAACCAGGAAAAACGACCACACCAAATTTCATGTTTATAGGCTAGCAGTTTTGCCTAATTGAGAGGTCTTGAAACCACTCTGGCTCTGTTGCTTTTGCAGGAGTATCGTCAAGTGGACCGAGGTTGCCATGCCCGAAAACACTACACCTGACGACCTCCCGCCAACGGCTCAGATCGTACCACCGGAGACAACAGTGGAGGTCCTCCCTCCGTCTGCAGGCGCCCCCACGCTTGCGCCTCCCTCTGCTGCTTCAAGAAGCACCGCGCACTTAAAGACCGCCGGCAAGGCGCTGGTGAACTGGTGGCGTGCCGTCACCATCGAAGGGCTGTGTGTCGCTGTGCTCTGGTTGGTCGGTCTCTTGTTGCTGCATGTGCCTCTGGCGCCGGTCTGGGCGCTCATCGCCGGCCTGATGACCCTGGTGCCAAACTTCGGAGGGATTCTTGCTCTCCTCGGGCCCACCTTCACCATGCTCGTTACGCAACCGAGTTTATACCGCCTTTGTGGCCTGCTCGGTATGTACGCCGCCATCGTGGTGATCGACCAATTGCTGCTGCAACCCATGATCATGAAGCGTGTGACCCGAGTGCCGATCTGGGCTTCGATTCTGGCGCCCATCGTGCTCGGCATCGTGATTCCGTTCTGGGGAATTCTGCTTGCTCCGCCCTTACTCGCGATCGTGTTTGCATTCAAGCGTCCCCGTCCCCAGCCGTAGAAAGGGCTTCAACCCAGATGCTATACTCGGCTTTCGCCGCGAGATTTACGGCACACTCAGCCTGCTCTCAGGAAGTAAGAGGTACCCATGTCCGGCCACTCTAAATGGGCCACAATCAAGCACAAAAAAGGTGCACTCGATGCCAAGCGGGGCAAAATCTTCACCCGCCTGATCCGGGAAATCACCATGGCCGCCCGCCAGGGAGGGGGCGATGCGGACGCCAATCCACGGTTGCGCGGTGCGGTGGCCGCGGCCAAGGCGGAAAACATGCCCGCCGACAACATCAAGCGCGCCATCCAGCGTGGCACTGGCGAATTGCCCGGCGCGGTCTATGAGGAAGTCACCTTTGAGGGCTACGGTCCCGGCGGAGTTGCGCTCATTGTGGAAGTCACCACGGACAATCGCAACCGCGCCGTCAGCGAGGTGCGCCATGCCTTTTCCAAGAACGGCGGGAATCTGGGCGAACCAAATTCTGTCCGCTTCATGTTTGCCAAGAAAGGCTTGATTGCCGTTCCGAAGTCCGCCGCCGATGAAGACAAGCTCATGGGCATCGTTTTGGACGCGGGCGGGGAAGACCTGAACGACGAAGGCGAAACCTGGGAGATTCTGACCGATCCTTCCGCGTACGAAGCGGTTGCAAATGCGGTCAAGGCTGCCAACGTGGAGACCTCCGTCTCGGAAATTACGATGATTGCGACCTCGTACACCAAGCTGGAAGGGACGACGGCCGCACAAATGATCCGCCTGCTGGAAGCCCTCGAGGATCTCGATGACGTGCAGAACGTCTATTCGAACTTCGACTTCGACGCCACCCAATACGAAGCAGTCGCCGGCTGACCAACCTGACCTACCTCGATAGTTCCCGTCCTTGCCGAGGACCTGGGGAGATCTTTGGGTCCGCGCGCCGGGAGATTTTCAATCAGGTTTCTCCACAGAAGGGAAGGCGAGTATTAGAATTCTGATCGCTCGAGTTGCTGCCCTGATGGCTCTTGCTTTTGCCGTGGCCCTTTCCCCGTTGTCTGCTGTTGCTCAGGATGACGCCGTTTCCAGCGTTCTGGCGTCGCGGCCGTGGGAGGTGGGAGCCTTTGTGAATGGAGGGTTCGGGACCGCAAACCGCGCCGATTACAAGTTCCTATGGGCAGGTGTACACGGCGGCAAGGTACTCACCAATCCGTATGGGAAAGGATTTCTACGCGGCCAGTTCGAGTTGGGCGCAGAGTTCATGCCGCTGTGGCAGGCATACACGCCAAAGTACCTGCGCGCCAATTGCTACGAACAACCGGGCGGTCCTCTCAGTTGCAGTCCCTTATTTCCGACTGGCGGCACGTATACCGGGCTCAGTATCACTCCGGTGATCCTGCGGTGGTACCTGCAAAGTGGGCACCGGCTTCTACCTTGGATTCAGGGGGCAGGCGGCCTTATCTGGACCAATCATAAATTTCCGCCGGTGGGGCCTTATCCGGTACCCGGACATCTGGGAACCAGCGTCTTTAATTACACGCCGCAGTTTGGTGTGGGATTTCAATACTTCGTCAAGCCGCGGCAGTCCATCTCGATCTCTGCGAACGCGGTTCACATTTCGAACGCCAGCATGGGAGATGCGAATCCCGGTGTCAATGCGAGCGTACAGTTTTCCATCGGTTACACCTGGTGGAAATGACGCGTTATGAACGAGACTCTCATTGAGTGTGTGCCCAATTTTTCCGAGGGCAACGACCGCAACAAGGTGCGTGCCATCGTGGACGCTATGCGTGTGGACGGAGTCTCCCTGCTTGACTGGTCCATGGATGCAGACCATAACCGTTCGGTCGTCACCATAGCCGGGCCAGCCAGGGCAGTGGTGGAGGCGGCAGTTCGGGCGGCCGGCAAGGCGGCAGAGCTGATCGATCTGACGGCCCAACGCGGAGTGCACCCTCGAATCGGCGCCGCCGATGTGATCCCTTTTGTTCCCATCAGCGGGGCCTCGCTGGCCCAGTGTGCGATTCTGGCTCGCCAGGCGGGACTCGAAATCTGGAGCCGGTACGGTGTTCCGGTCTATTTTTACGAAGCGGCGGCCTCACGGCCGGACAGGGCGCTCCTGGAGCAGGTTCGCCAGGGTCAATTTGAAGGTTTACGCGAGCTGGTACTGCGGGATGCGACCCGTCGGCCAGACCTGGGAGGCCCGGAACTGCACCCGACCGCCGGCGCCAGCGCCGTCGGAGCGCGCAAGTTCCTGGTCGCCTACAACCTCTATCTGGGCCGGCCAGACGTCGCCACCGCCAGGGCGATTGCCAAAGGGCTGCGCGCCTCCAATGGCGGCCTGACGGGTGTGAAGGCAATGGGAGTGCTGGTGCAGGGGCGGGCCCAGGTGTCGCTGAACATTACGGATTTCCGTCTCACGCCGGTACGCCATGCGTTCGCAACCGTGAGCCGCATGGCGGAAAGTCATGGCACCAAGGTTGTAGAGGCAGAACTCGTCGGTCTACTTCCGGAAGAGGCCTATGAGCGAGATAGTGAGTGGGTGCGTCTAATTAGAGGATTCAAAGCAGAAGATAGAATCCTGGAACGGCGCCTGCAGCAACCGCTGGCATGGCCGATTTAACTGTAAGGTACAAGATAAGGAAACTGGGTTAAAACACTGCTAACAGCTTTGCATGTCGTCCCCCCAGGGAAGGAATGACCCCTTGATGCAAGTCACCAGAAAATTGCAAACGAGTGCCATTGCCGGACTCGCACTTGCGCTCGCTCTACCCGCTACGGCTGCTCAACTCGGCGAGGATGCACGCGCCGCGATCCCCAGGGATGTTCAGCAATTGATCGTCGTCGACTACCACGCCATGCAGAACTCACAGGCTGCGATGGATCTGAAGGCGCGGGTTCTGCCTCCGGAGCTTAAGCAACTGGAGCAGGCCTTACGCACCTCGGGACTGGATGAAAACCATGACATTGAGGAGTTGGCGTTTGCCTCGTTTCATAACAGCGGCAGCACCCGAATTGTCGGCATTGCGCAAGGCCAGTTCTCGCTCGAAGACATCATGGCCAATTTCAAAAAGCGCAAGGTAAAGCCCATTGTTTATCGCGAGAATCGGGTGTATCCGATGGGTCAATCTGGTATGCAGGTTGCCTTCCTGAATCCCAGTACCATGGTCTTCGGACAAACCGACGCGCTTAAATCGGCGCTGGATGCGCGCGACGGCATGCAGCCGAATTTTCTGACGAACAGGACAATGCTGGATCAGATGGCCTCCGTCGACACCCAGGCCGTATGGAGCCTGCTCGACCAGGAAGGCACCCAGACCATGATGCGGACGGTATTGGGCGACGCCTCCCAGTTGACGGATTACGACACGGTCAAGAAGCGTCTCCTGAGTTCCCGCTATTCCATGGACTTCGATAATGGAGTGAAATTCTCGCTCGATGTGATCACGCCCGACACTATTTCAGCAGCCACCATGGCCTCGCTGCTCAATGCCGCAGCCTTGTATAAGAAGGTCAGCGGTACGCCGGCAGAAAAGCAGGCAATCGATAACACCACGATCAACTCGAGCGGCGGCACCCTGGACGTGCGCTTTGCCTCTTCGGACAGCCAATTTTCGAGTCTTTTGCAATCGAGCCTGTTCCAATCGGTGGTTCGCTAGCTCACCGCCAAAATCCTGCTGATTCCATTCCTCTTACGGACGGCCTGGGGTGGCCGTCCGTCATCCGGGCAGCTGCTCCTTTAATAGAAAAATTAATAGAAGGTCTGCTTAAAAAAGCTTCGGCGAGCGCACAACTTTCCGTTCCTCGGTGCGTTTCCATGGATGTAGCCGACGAATTGAGCCAGCCGGGGGCATGTGATGGCGACGCGCAGGGCATTCATGAAAGGTGGAGCGATGGCCCTGGTAGGCACCTCAATGGTGCCGAGTTTTCTCAGGCGCTCCATTCTTGCCCAGACCACAACCGCTCAGGCGCAGAATAAAAAGCTGGTGGTGATCTTCCAGCGTGGCGCTGCCGACGGGCTCAATATCGTCGTGCCTCATGGGGAGATCGGCTACTACCAATTGCGGCCGACGATTGCGATTCCCAGGAATCAGCTTATAGACCTGGATGGATTCTTCGGGCTTCATCCATCCATGCAGTCGTTCAAACCTTTGTACGATCAAGGGCACCTGGCCATGGTTCAGGCCACGGGTTCTCCCGATACGACCCGCTCTCATTTCGATGCTCAGGACTTTATGGAAAGCGGCACGCCGGGCGTGAAGGCGACTCCCGATGGTTGGCTCAACCGTGCTCTCCAGGCAGAAGATCTTTTCCACAGCAGACCACACACGGCTTTCCGGGCCGTCGCCCTGGGACCCCAGGTGCCGCGCACGCTGGAGGGAAAAATTGCTGCAGTGGCTGTAAACCGGGTGCAGGACTTCGCGGTAGCGGGTAGAAATCCGAATGCGGCTCCGATGAGCGCGGCCTTCGAAGCCTTGTATGCCGATACCAGCGATGCGGTCCTTCACGGTGCCGGTCAGGAAACCTTTGATGCAGTTCGCATGCTCAAGGCCACGGATCCCGCGCACTATAGGCCAGCGTCCAATGCGAACTATCCCAACGGCGCTTTTGGTGAGAACATGAAGCAGATCGCGCAACTGCTCAAGGCGAATCTGGGAGTGGAAGCCGCATTCACCGACATCGGCGGCTGGGATACGCACCAGAATCAGGGCAGTGTGAACGGCCAGCTGGCCAATTGCCTGCGCGATTTCAGCCAGGGCATTTCCGCCTTCTGGACTGATATGGGTGATGATGCTGAGAACGTCACGCTCGTCACCATGTCGGAATTCGGGCGCACCGCGCACCAAAATGGAACGGGTGGAACCGATCACGGACATGCCAACGTGATGTTTGTATTGGGCGGTCGCGTAAAGGGTGGTAAGGTCTACGGAAAGTGGCCGGGAATGGCCGGCGAACAGCTCTACCAGGGCCGCGACTTGGCGATCACAACCGACTTCCGACAGGTTTTGGGCGAAGCTGCTTATAAGACTGTGGGATCCCGCAACCTGGAACTGGTGTTCCCTGGATCGGAACTGAAGACGACGCAGTTTTTGAATTTGATTTCGAGCTAAGCCCGGGAAATTTTCCTGGCGAGGCTCCCGGCCCCGCGGTAACTGACAGACGCCCCGATTCGACACGTTCGCTGTGTCAGATGGGGAAGCTGCGATTTACATGCTCTTGAACCTTGAAGGCCGAATCGAAGTCGGGGGGCTTGCGACGGTGCTGAAGGTTTTTGGGTTGACGGTCGTGGGATCTTCCATCTGGCACAGCGAACGTGCCGAATAAGGCGTCAAAGCTCCTTTTTTTACAGAAGCCGGGCCTCGCGCCCGCAGTGAAAACGGTTATCGGGCGCCGACTCTCGCTCGTGCGCCCCGGGTTCGTCCTAGAAAATCGTCCAATCCGAGCCAACCGCAGCCGGTAAACACCAGCATCAGCGAACTCGCGAATATGGTCAGGGGAAGAGCGAACGAATTTTGCCCCAGCAATCCGCCGTGGAGGTGAACTTTAATGATCGCCACGGACATATCGATGGCCACCATGAAGGCAGCGAGGCGAGTCAGCAGACCAACCACCAACAGCATCCCGCCGAAGAACTCCGTAAATGCCGAGACATAGCCGAGCCACACAGGAAGGTGCATGCGAGTCACGGTGTGGGCGAAAGTGTAAAGCGAGCCAGAAGGAATCACTTTGGTGTATCCATGGGCGACCATGATTACGCCCACCACAACCCGCATGATCAAGGAGCCCAGGCCTTCAAAGCGATTAAGCCAACTAAGCAATCAGAAACTCCTAAAGTGTCGGTGTCGTACGCAAGCTTAACAGGGGCAGTTCATTTGCCGGATAGATATTTGCCCAGAAAGTCCTTCAAGCTCGTCGCATACCCTTCATCAGAGTAGCCGGTCACCGTTGCTGTTTCATGAGGAACGCTCAGGCCGTAGCTTTCCGCCGGTCCTTTCGTTGAATAAATGACCAGCTTCGGCGTGGCCACGTTCGCCAGTGTCTTGCGTATATCGAAGCGGTCATGGAAGAGCAAACGAATCGGCAACAAGCGCGTGCGCGAATCAAATTTCAGCAGATCGAGAACCGGCGGGGAAGGGTTTTCCAGAATCAGCGCCGGCGCCTGCGGATGGCGTAGCGCCGTCTCCGCGGCGATGGCAGCGCCCAAGCCAACACCATCGAGGGCAATGGTTGACGGCGCGACGTGCCTGGTATCGGTGAGGTAATTCCAGGCTGCCTCCGCGTCCTGATACGTGCTCGCTTGTGAGGGATGAATCTCGGTGCTTTTCCCGAAACCGCGGTAGTCGAAAGCAAAGACATTGATCCCCAGCTTATGAAGTGCTTCGAGCTGGGGCAGCGTGCCGGAGAGCGATCCGGAGGCAGCGTGCATCAGCAGTAGCGTATCCGCGGCGAAGGGTGCGGCGGCGTCCGCGGGAACCCACCAGCCTGAGAGTTGCAGGGCGCCGGTCTCGGTGGCATCGAAAGAAATTTCGTCGAAACGTAGGCCGGCCGAGGCTGGCGTGGCGTTGACGGTGCGTGAAGGCTTGAACACCAACTGCCATTGTCCCTGCCAAAAAAGAAGGCAGAAGGTGATGTAGACGCAGACGACCGCCAGGAACAGGGTTCCCGCCAACCCACCAAGGATCCAGCGTGCGCTGGCCAGCGGCTGCTGCGGCGCTAACGGGCTCTTCCATCCAGGCGGAGGAGTGTGTTTAGGAAGCTTCGCCATCATCAGCCGAAGGCGAGTTCATCCGCTGACTCGAGCGGAGTTCCGCAGACCCGGCAAAGGACCGCGGAGCAATCGCCGCAAACCAGAGGGTCGGGAACCACGCGGGCGCACCTGGGGCACCAGAGGTCCATGGTTGCTGGCGTTTGCGGTGGCTGCACGGGTGGTTTACTGGCCATTCCAATTCGAGGATAGCGTATGCTCGGCTATATGACCGAGACAAGCCGCACGAGGCCCGCTCAAGTCCCATGAGTACATTGGTAAAGATTTGCGCCAAGAGCGATTTGCCGCTTCCCGGCCAGGCGAGGGAATTCAGCGCCGGCTCCAGACCGCTGTGCATTGCCAATGTCGATGGAGTGATCCGGGCCCTCGATAACGAATGTCCCCACCGCGGCGGTCCATTGGCCGAAGGCATGATTGAAAATGGGAGATTGATTTGTCCCTGGCACGCCTGGTCCTTCGATCCCGCTACCGGCACTGCCGATGTTTCTCAGGAAAGAGTTGCGGTTTTTTCTGTAAGTATCGAAGGGCAGGACGTTTTCGTGGAGATCTGAGAACAGCCAGGCGGCCTAAGCCGCCCCCGCTCTCACAATGGCCGCAAAGGATTGCGGATCGAGACTGGCGCCGCCGACCAGCGCGCCATCGATCTCCGGCTGGTTCAGAAGCCCTACAGCGTTTTCGGGCTTCACGCTCCCCCCGTACAGAATGCGCAGCTCATCTGCTAGCGGCCTGTTCACCAAACGGGCTACCTCGCTGCGGATGATGAGATGGGCTTCCGCAGCAAGGGCCGGCGTAGCCGTCTTTCCTGTTCCAATCGCCCAGATGGGCTCATACGCGATCACCATCGGGTGAAGCTTGCGTGGATCGATCTGACGGACAGCGCGGCTGATCTGCCCGCATATCACTTCTTCCGTCAGTCCATTTTCCCTTTGCTCTTCGTTCTCGCCGATGCAAACGATCGGCACGAGATTATTTTTGAGTGCCGAGACCAGCTTCTGGTGAATGGCGTCGTCGGTCTCGCAAAAAAATTGACGCCGTTCGGAATGGCCGAGAATTACGTAGCTCACCTCCAGGGCGGTGAGCATGGGAGGTGAGATTTCCCCTGTAAAAGCTCCTTCCTCCGCGTAATGCATGTTTTGGGCTCCGATCTGAATGGGGGTACCCTTCACAGCGTCGACCGCGGTGGCCAGGTCGAGAGCAGGAGGACAGATCACGACGTCACTTCGGTTCCAGTCCTTGACCAGTGGGACGAAAGCCTCCATGAAACTCAGCGTTTCGGAGGGAGTTTTGTACATCTTCCAGTTGGCGGCGATCAGGAGCTTACGCATGCTTAAGGGATCTCATTGGCTGTCGCGATTTTTATGTTCCTTGACCAGATTGTAGAGCACGGATAGGGTGTGCTTTCGGTCCATCCGGCCACCCAGGCGCACGGCTGTCCAGCAACCAAGAAAACCGAAAATCACATATCCCAGAGAACCGATCGTCAATACGAAGGAGAGCGGCTTGTCCCCGAGCCAATCGCTGAAAGCGTTGATGGCGTTGAGGGTGGCAATGAAGCCCATGAGACCGCTCAGGGGAAAAGCGATCAGTCCGAGACTGACCCGGTAGCGGAAGGTACGCAGGAAATGAGTGAAGGTCGCCAGCAGCCACGCGATCACTCCCAGGAATATCCCAGCGAGGAGAATCAACCACGGAAGCTCAAGGTTAACGACGGCCATCTTTAATTATCGAGGAGCGTCGGAGAGCGCCTCGACGCCGGGAAGGCGTTTGCCTTCGAGAAACTCAAGCGATGCGCCGCCGCCGGTGGAGATGTGTTTGATTTTGTCTGCTACCCCTGCCTGCTTGACGGCCGAGACAGAATCGCCGCCGCCGACAATGGTCGTCGCGGCGGCATTCTCCGCCAGCGCTTCGGCAACTCCGGTGGTGCCGCGCGCAAAGGCCGGCATTTCAAACACCCCCATGGGTCCATTCCACACAACAGTACGGGCTTTGGCAATTTCCGTTGTAAATAACTCGACCGTGGCTGGGCCTATGTCCAGCGCCATCCAGCCTTCGGGGAAAGGCCCGTCTCCCTCGAAGAGCCGGGTGTTGGCGTCGGCTGCAAATTTGTCCGCAAGGACATGATCGACGGGCAGCAGAAAACGCACACCTTTGCTTTCCGCTTCCTTCAGCGCTTCGCGGGCCACATCCAGCTTGTCCACTTCGACCAGC
Organism: Acidobacteriaceae bacterium; assembly: GCA_035507705.1. Classification (GTDB taxonomy): domain Bacteria; phylum Acidobacteriota; class Terriglobia; order Terriglobales; family Acidobacteriaceae; genus PALSA-350. The sequence continues at coordinate 5,927 of DATJNV010000034.1, read as the reverse complement.
GACTTGCCCACATCCTGGCCTTTGGCTTTGAGAAACGTGTAGGCCATGCCGCCGCCGATCAGTAGCGCATCCACCTTGCTCAACAGATGCTTGATCACCTCGATCTTGTCGGACACCTTGGCGCCACCAAGAATGGCGACGAAAGGCCGCTCTGGATTCTCGAGGGCCTTGCCCAGATAATTCAGCTCCTTTTCGAGTAACAGCCCGGCAGCGGATTGAGACACAAAGTGCGTGATGCCCTCCGTCGACGCATGCGCGCGATGCGCGCTTCCGAAAGCATCATTCACATAGACGTTGCATAGATTGGCGAGTTGTCGCGCAAAATGGGGATCGTTGGCTTCTTCTTCAGGATGGAAGCGCAGGTTTTCCAGCAGCAACACTTGCCGTGACTCCAATTGGCGGGCCATTTCCCTCGCCAGTTCGCCCACGCAATCGGGAGAAAAGGCAACATTCACGGACTCGCCCAGGGCGTGATCCAACAGCGTCCGCAGCCGGTCGACAACCGGCCGCAGGCTGTATTTGGGATTAGGTTTTCCCTTCGGACGGCCCAGGTGCGACGCTACGATCACCTTGGCGTGATGACGCAGCGCATACTCGAGCGTGGGCAAAGTTTCCCGGATACGCGTGTCGTCCAGAATCTGCAGACCGCTGTCGGACAGCGGCACGTTGAAGTCGACGCGGACGAAGAGATACTTGTTATTGAGCTCCAGTTCGCGTATCGATAGTTTTGCCATGGCAGCTCCTCATGCCGGGAACGCTAGCTAGAACCCTGCCTTGCCGAGAAACGACACCAGGTCAACTACCCGGTTGGAGTAGCCCCACTCATTGTCGTACCAACTGATCACCTTGGCCATATTGCTGCCCACGGTCTTGGTCAAGGGGCTGTCGACGATGGACGAAAGCTTGTTGCCCTTGTAGTCGCTCGACACCAACTCATTGGTTTCGTAGCCCAGAATGCCCTTCATCGGTCCATCAGCCGCGGCCTTGAGCGCGGTGTTGATGGATTCCTTGGTCACAGGCTTTTCTGAAGTGAAAGTAAGGTCGACGACCGAGACGTTCGGCGTTGGCACACGGACGGCAAACCCGTCCAGCTTGCCTTTCAGTTCGGGCACCACCAGGTGCAGCGCCTTCGCTGCGCCGGTGGACGTGGGGATCATGGAGAGTGCGCCGGCGCGGGCCCGCCGCAGATCCTTGTGCGGGAAATCCAGGATCACCTGGTCGTTGGTGTAACTGTGGATGGTGGTCATGATGCCCGAGGCTATGCCGAAGGTGTCATTGAGGACCTTGGCTAGGGGCGCGAGGCAGTTGGTGGTGCAGGACGCATTCGAGATCACATGATGCGACTTGGGGTCGTACTTGTTCTCGTTGACTCCAAGCACAATCGTCAGATCCTCGTTGGTTGCGGGCGCGGAGATGATGACTTTCTTGACCGTCCCCTGCAGGTGCGCCTTGGCTTTGGTCGCATCGGTGAAGTGACCGGTGGATTCGATGACCACCTCGGCGCCTGGAGTGGACCAGTCGAGCTTGGCGGGATCGCGTTCCGCGTACACCTTCAGCTTCTTGCCATCCACCGAGATGTAGTCGTCGCCCGCGACAATTTCATGGGGCAGATTTCCCAGGATGGAGTCGTACTTGAGCAGGTGTGCGAGCGTTGCGGGACTGGTCAGGTCATTCACCGCTACGAATTCGATGTCAGGATTACCGATCGCGGCCCGGAACACGTTGCGGCCGATCCGGCCAAAACCATTGATGCCAACCTTTACTGCCATGTTCTTTGGATTCTCCTTGAGAGGTGGGTGGAGGTTTTATCGGGTGGAAAACTCAGAGCTTAAGGCGTCACATGAGAGTCTTGGGTGAAATTTGAGTGTACCAAAGAGCGGTGTCGGGAAACGGGGCGGCGCCATTTGCTGCGGCGACGGAACTTGTGTTAAATCCTCATCATGCGCTTATGGATGCGCGGCGGAATGAGACGACGAAGCAAGCGCGGAGGAAACGACTCGGAATCGACGGGCAAAATTGGACAGGAGATTCCAGTTAACCAGCCGGCGCCCTTGCAGCCCATGTATCCGGACGACCAACGGAGAAAGGCCGAGCACAATCGAGCAGCAGATCTGGTCAACCAGCCGGCCGGGGCGCCCGAGCCTTCTGAGCCGTCCGACACGCACTCGGTAGCTATGAACGAAGATGAAGCCATTGCTCCTGCGGAGGCGGCTGCGGCCGATGTTCCTCTGGACGACCACCAGCCGCCAGCCGGGAAGCTGGTCGTGGAAACGCAACCGGAGTCCCCATCGGTGCCTCCTCCTGAAGCGCCGCCGGCGAGCCAGAAAGATCTGAAGGGCTACGTCGTCCTGGCGATTGGATTGCCAGGATCGGGTAAGACCACATGGTTCAAGCGCCGCGGAGTTACGCCGCTCTCGAGCGACATGCTGCGTACCATCCTGTTCGATGACATTACCGAACAGCGATACCAGGGTCTGGTGTTTTCCACCTTGCGCTCCCTGTTGCGGGCACGGCTGATTGCCAAGATGCCATGGAATTATGTCGACGCGACCAACCTTTCAGCCCACGAGCGGCGCCAGTGGATAAAAATGGCTAAGAGCTTTGGCTATGAAGCCCAGGCGGTCTTCTTCGATGTTCCGTTGGAAGTGTGCATGGAGCGGAACAGCCGGCGCGAACGCACGGTCAGCGACGACGTGATGCGCCGGATGGCTGAGCGGCTGCGCCCGCCGAGTTTCAAGGAAGGCTTTAGCAAGATCACCATGGTGCGAGTCAAGGGTGCTCCTCCGGTCAAACTGGATGGAGTTGAGCCGGAGCCGCCCAGCTCTTGAAGGATGCCGCGATTGCCTTCGAGCAAGTCGGGTTGACTACGCCCGAAGGCCGCGTGATCCTTGATCAGATCGATCTGCAAGTCGCACCCGGTTCTATCACTGCATTGCTGGGCCGGAGCGGATCAGGCAAGACAACGTTGCTGCGCACCGTCAACCGGCTGGTCGAACCGACTTCCGGCCGTGTGGTCGTAGGCGCCAAACCCACTGCCGATTGGGATCCCATCATGCTGCGGCGCTCCATTGGATATGTCATCCAGGAAACCGGCCTGTTTCCCCATTTCGACGCCGAACGGAATATCGGCGCGGTGCTCGAAATCGGAGGCCAGCCAAAGCATGAAATTGCCGGACGCACGCGGCAATTGTTTTCCCAGGTCGGCCTGGACTACGCGACCTTCGCTCGCCGCTTGCCTCATCAGCTCTCGGGAGGACAGCGCCAGCGCGTTGGCCTGGCCCGCGCGCTCGCCGCCGAGCCCAACCTCCTGCTCATGGATGAGCCCTTCGGCGCACTGGACCCGCTGACCCGCGCGGAAATGCAGGATATGCTGCGAGAACTCCTCGAGCGGCTCAACAAGACGGTCATTCTGGTGACGCACGATCTGGACGAGGCACTCTATCTCGCATCCCACATCGTCTTGATGGAGGCAGGCAGGATCGTGGCTCACCTGCCCGCGAAAGAATTTCTCCGCTCGGAAATCCCGGCGGTACGCAGCTATGTGCGTGCCGTGCATCGAGGCAATTGATGTCCGGCTTTCTTGCTCAGCACGCTTCCGAAATTGCGGAGTTAACCATGGAACACCTGTGGCTGACAGGTTCGGCCATGCTGCTCGCGGCCGCAATCGGAATTCCGACGGGCATCTGGCTGACTCGTCATCCGCGCTGGGCCAAACCGGTTCTGGGAGTGGTCAATGTCATCCAAACGATTCCCAGCCTTGCGCTGTTCGGGTTTTTGCTGCCCCTGCCATGGATTGGCGACCGCGCGGCGCGGATCGCAATTGCCGCCCTGACCGCATATGCGCTGCTGCCGATTGTGCGCAATACCTACGCCGGGATTCAGGGAGTGGATCCCACTGTGCTGGAAGTGGCGAAGGCTCTGGGCATGACCAGCGGGCAGCGGCTGCGCAAAGTCGAGCTTCCTTTAGCAGCGGGCTTCATCCTGGCCGGCCTGCGCACGGCTACTGTGCTCGCCGTCGGTATTGCCACCATCGCGGCGGCCGTAGGAGCGGGCGGGCTGGGCGAGTTTATCTTCCGCGGCGTCGCTTCCGTCGATAATCGCCTGGTGTTGGCGGGAGCCATCCCGGCGGCGTTGCTGGCGATCGCCGCAGACGCCGGACTGGGATGGTTGGAGACCCGGCTCCGCGTGCCCGCCCAGGGACGCGCATGATGTTTCGCTCTGCGAGGCTATTTGTCAGCCTTGCGCTTGTGCTTCTGAGTGCCTGCTCTCCCCCGCGGCCGAATCATCCGGTTATCGGGGCCAAGAACTTCACCGAGCAGGTGGTCCTGGGTGAGTTGCTGGCGCAACACATCGAAGCGGTGACCGGGCTGAAGGTAGAGCGCCGCTTCTATCTGGCAGGCAGCTACATCTGCAACCAGGCTCTGATTGCGGGCCGTATCGACTCCTATGTGGAGTACACCGGCACGGCTCTGACCGCCATTCTGAAGCAGCCGGTGGACAAGGATTCGCAGCGCGTGCTGGAGACGGTCCGCCGCCTCTATTGGCAGCGTGACCATGTGGTGGTGGCTCCTCCGCTGGGGTTTGAGAACACCTTCGCCATGGTGATTCGTGGCCAGGATGCGCAGAATCTGCACCTCAGCACACTGAGCCAGGCAGCTCAATACACTCCAAAATGGAAACTGGGAGTCGGGTATGAATTCGAGCAGCGTCCCGATGGCCTGCCCGGCTTGGAGAAAGCCTATGGACTGAAGTTCGATGGCTCACCCAGGCTTATGGATTTAGGGCTGCTGTATCGCGCATTGAATGGCCGGCAGGTCGACATGATCGCCGGCAGCTCCACGGACGGTCCGATCAAGGCTTTCCATCTGACCGTGCTCAAGGACGACAAGCATTACTTTCCTCCCTATGATGCGGTTCCCTTGGTGCGTCAGCAGGCCCTCGATCGCTGGCCGCAGTTGCGGGGCGCATATGACAGCCTTGCCGGCAAGATCACCGCGGAAGAGATGCAAACCATGAACGAGGAGGTCGATGGGCAACATCGCGACCCGGCGGAAGTGGTCAGGGAATTCCGCCAGGTTCATGGTTTGTAAAAGGGAAGGTCCTCCATTGCCATCCCGGCGCAGCCGTGGAGGGATCTGCCGTTTCTACCCCAGCGGATGGCCCAGCGTAATAAAGGGTTACCGGCGCGAGATCCAGCCAGGTACTCTCGTGCCGGGAATTGCGTCTCGTTCGCTGACCGGAACTTCGAACCACACTACCCTTATAGGCAGTTGATACCGGCCGGCAGTTGGCTTCTCGGCGGCAGCCGCCAGGTCGAGCATGTTCTCGGTAGTCCTACGAGCTAAGCCCGAGCGAAGGATAGCTTTGACCGCTATCCGGTGTCACACCCGATCCCTGTCTAAAATTCACCAACACCCGGCACGAGCGCGAGCGCAGCGGCTCTGAAGAGTCTGCGTGAGAACTCCCACATGCAGGGTTAGTCCCGAAGGGACGGCTGAAAGTAGCCCAGGACGTCAGTCCTGGGAAAAGTGTAGGAGACGAGGCAGTCCCGAAGGGACGGCTGAAAATTACCCAGGATGAAATCCTGGGGCACACTAGCCCGGCAACAACGCGAACTGGAGTTCTGAATCCTTTCCCCAGGACCGACACCCCTTCGGGACTAAACCCTGCATATCGTAGTTCTCACGCACGCTCTCAAGCCCGCGTCTCGTTCGACATCAGCAAACCCCTCCCCAATCTTCAACCAATCGAGGAACAGACCACCCATGCCCAAAAACCCTGTCACTGACCCCATCACCGATCAGGAATTGGCCTTTGCTCACCTGATTCTTTCCGGAACGATGAATGACCGCCGCGCTGCCGAAGCCGTCGGTCTCAGTCCCGATAGCGCCTCCTACACCAAAGCCAAACCACGTGTCCGCGACTAC
>DATJNV010000033.1:0-46749 GCA_035507705.1 Acidobacteriaceae bacterium | reverse complement strand
GAAATTCTCTTCTGCCGCAATTATCCGTATTTTTCTTCCGTGTCGAAGAGTCTGCTGGAGCATTTCGCCAGGAGCGCTGAAGCTATCGTCCATGACCGGGGTCTCAACTCCAACAGCCTGGTTATCGAAGCTGCGTCCAATGACGGTTACATGTTGCGCAATTTCGTCAAACATGGCATCCCTGTCCTGGGCATCGATCCCGCCGCAGAGCAGGTGCGCATCGCCAATGAACGTGGCGTGAACAGCATCAATACCTTTTTCACCAAGGAACTGGCGCAGCAGCTGGCCGCCGAAGGTAAAAAGGCCGATGTGTTTCTTGCCAATAATGTGCTGGCCCACGTAGCCGACCTGAAGGGATTTGTGGATGGCATCGCCGCCTTGCTGAAACCCAACGGTGTGGCGGTGATCGAGGCGCCCTACCTCGTCGACCTGATTCAGAAATGCGAGTTCGACACCATCTATCACCAGCATCTCTGCTACTTCTCAGTGACGGCTCTAGCGCGGCTCTTCCGCGACCACGGGCTTTACTTGAACGATGTGGAGCGGACCAAGATCCATGGCGGATCTCTGCGGATCTTTGTGGAGCCGGTCGAAACGCCGACTGCGCGTCTCAAGGCGCTTCTCGCCGACGAACGCAATGCAGGTGTTTCCGGCGTTGAGTACTACAAGGGCTTTGCTGAGCGTGTCCACGCGGTGCGCGACGACCTCACCGCGTTGCTAAAGGATCTCAAGCGCAACGGCAAAACTATCGCAGGCTATGCCGCTGCAGCCAAGGCCACCACGCTGCTTTCGTTCTGCAACATCGACCGCGAGCTGCTGGATTACATTGTGGACCTAAACGAGTTTAAACAAGGCCGCTTCATGCCCGGCAACCACCTCCCGATCCTTTCTCCCAAGAAGCTGGTGGAGAACAAACCTGACTATGTGCTAGTTCTGGCGTGGAATTTCGCCGGCGAAATTATGGAGCAACAACAGGATTACAAGGCGAGCGGCGGAAAATTCATCATTCCGATCCCGACGCCTGCCGTGGTCTAGAAGGAGACCTCATTATGCACAGCATTTATGTAGATTCCAGGTTCGACGATGAGAAGCGCCGCCAGCATTTGTATGACGGTCAGCTTTTTGTCTATTCTCCGCGTGCCAGTTCGCTGGCCTTTACCAACTTCGCTTTGCAGATGATCAAGGATGCCTTTGGCAAAGAAGATCCCACCACAGCGCAGTACGACATGCCCGTGGAAGAGTTTGTCCGCATCTTCGCGCCTCTCAAGCCGGCGTTCATCCATCATCCGGAAACCAAGCGCCTCATCCAGGCCATGCTGCAGGACTTTGGCTGCGACATGGAGACCACTTACCTCGACGTGCCACGTCTCCGCGCGGTCACTTCGGATGCCTACCTGACTTCGGGTGTGGGCTATGCACACCATCTCCACCGCGATACCTGGTACTCCGCGCCGATGTGCCAGCTGAATTGGTGGCTGCCTATTGTCGAGATCTCGACCGAGAGCTCAATGGCCTTCCATCCACGGTACTGGAAGGAAGCGGTCAAGAACGGTTCCAGCAAGTTCAACTACTACAATTGGAACGCCACCAGCCGGGCGGACGCCGCCAAGCATATCAAGTCCGACACCCGCGAGCAGCCCAAGCCGGAGCAGCCGATGGAGCTCGACCCCCAGATTCGTGTTATCACCGAGCCCGGCGGAGCACTGGTGTTCTCCGCAGCTCACATGCACTCCACAGTGCCGAACACCTCTGGCCGTACCCGGTTCAGCATCGATTTCCGCACCGTCAGTCTGCTCGACGTAAAGGCGCGGAGGGGTGCTCCGAATGTGGATTCACATCCAACCGGGACCTCCCTGCGGGACTTTATGAAGGGAGTCGACCTGAGCGCCATGCCGGAGGATGTGGCTGCGGCCTATGACAGCCCCGATGCCGGCAACAACGGCGTGAAAGTCTTCCGTCCTGAGTTGGTCGGCGCCAAGTAGTTCAGCATTTCAACCGACGTTCGGGCCTCCGACCCTTCGCCAGGCTGCAAAGGGTCGGAGCCCATGTCTAAACATTCGAGGGTGCGGTGAAGGTACCGACTTCACACGCTGCCGGAATGCCGGGTTTTTTCGCAGGTATGGCTTAGTCGGGCCGTATGTGCTTGAAGATAGCTTGGGCCTTCGTCCTTGGGGTATGCTTTCTTCCTCGACTTCGAGTTTTGCCGCCGCCTGTCCAGCACGTTCAGGTTCGACTCTCTGCCATGGCGGAGCCTGAAAGGGCCCCTAACGCCGTCCATCCAAGAAACATAAACGTCCGACCCACATCCAAATTTTCTATACGGGGACCAAGAAATGCCTGAGATTAAGACCTGCCCGAACTGCCTCAAGGGAGACCTGGCTGTCTTCTATGAGGTTCCGCGGGTGCCCGTGCACAGCGTGTTGCAGATGCCGACGCGCGAGGTTGCGGTGAACTTTCCCAAGGGCGATATTGCTCTCGGCCGCTGTTCCTATTGTGGCTTCATCGCTAATACAGTCTTCGATGCGACCGTGCACAACTACTCCGCCGATTACGAGGAGACTCAGGGTTTCTCGGGTACGTTCCAGGCATTTCATCGCCGCCTGGCTTCTGAGTTGATTGCTAAATACGATCTCCACGGCAAAGAACTTATCGAGATCGGGTGCGGTAAGGGTGAATTTTTGTCTCTGCTCTGCGAGATGGGTAACAACAGCGGTGTCGGTTTCGATCCTGCTTTTGTTAGCTCACGCAATCCCTATACCGGCGATGCGAAGGTGGAATTTGTCGCGGACTTCTACGGCGAGAAGTATGCCCACGTTCAGGGCGACTTCGTGTGCTGCAAGATGACTCTTGAGCACATTCCCGACACCGCTCATTTTGTGCGTACCGTGCGCCGCTCCGTAGGCGATCGTTACGATTCCGTCGTCTTCTTTCAGGTGCCGGACATGCATCGTGTGCTGCGCGACCTCGCTTTCTGGGACATCTACTACGAACATTGCTCTTACTTCACCGCGGAATCTCTCTCCCTGTTGTTCCAGCAATCCGGATTTGATGTTCTTGAGGTCTGGACAGACTATGACGGGCAATATCTGATGATCTCAACCAAGCCTTCGCGTACGCCGGTGGCTTCCGCCGAGAAACCGGATCTGACTCTGCTGGACCAGGAAATCGAATTCTTCACTCGCAACCAGAAAGCCAGAATGGCTTCCTGGAAGAGCAAGCTGGAGCAAACTAAAAACAATGGGAAGCGTGCCGTGGTCTGGGGCTCTGGATCCAAGGGGGTCGCATTTTTGACCGCGCTCAACCTGCACACTCCTGATTCGGAAATCGAGTACGTTGTCGATATCAATCCTTATCGCGAAGGTAAGTACATGGCCGGCACCGGGCAGGAAATTGTCTCGCCGGCCTTTCTTAAGCGGTACAAACCCGACCTGGCCATCGCCATGAATCCGATTTACCAACCCGAGATTAAGGCGGATCTCGAGAAACTGGGCCTGTCTACTGAGGTGGTTGCCGTTTGAGTCGAATCGGCCCCTGCTCCGCAGAGGCTTCTAGAAGGCTTTCCTAATGTATGATTTTGCGATTATCGGCGGCGGAATCGTTGGTCTCGCGACCGGCGCTGCACTCGGACGCCGCTATCCTTTTGCCCGAATTCTCTTGGTGGAAAAAGAAGTTGGATTTGCCCAGCATCAGACCGGCCGGAATAGCGGGGTCATCCATTCCGGGATCTATTACAAACCAGGTAGCCTGAAGGCCCAGTTGGCCCAGGCTGGAAACCAGTCCCTGCGCGCTTTTTGCTATGAATACGGCGTGCCGTTCGACATCTGCGGCAAGTTGATTGTCGCCACTCGTCCGGAGGAGATCCCCCAGCTCAACAACATTTACGATCGTGCACTGCAGAACGGCGTGCCTGCAATGCGACTGGCCCCGGAAGAAGTCAAAGAAATCGAGCCTCATGTTTCCTGCATCGCTGCGCTCCGCGTTCCTACAACGGGAATCGTCGATTACCGCCAGGTCTGTCACGCCCTGGTGCACGAGATTCAACAGCAGGGAGGAGATCTCAAAGTAGGCACTGAGGTGGTGAATATCGTTCCCACCCCATTGGGTCACCTGCTCGAAACTACTTGGGGCTCCCTCGAAACCCGCTTCCTGATCAACTGCGCGGGTCTGCACAGCGATCGCGTCGCGAAGTTAGGCGGCATGGAACCCAAAGCCACGATTGTCCCCTTCCGTGGTGAGTACTTCGAACTCAAGCCCGAGCGACGCTACCTGGTGCGCCATCTTATCTACCCTGTGCCTAATCCGGCGTTTCCGTTCCTCGGTGTCCACTTCACGCGCATGATGGATGGGAGTATTCATGCCGGTCCGAACGCGGTTCTTAGCATGAAGCGCGAAGGCTATAACAAATCAGACTTCAGCTGGCGCGACCTCTCCGAGGTCCTACTGTTTCCGGGCTTTTGGAAGCTGTCTTCGAAGTATTATCGCGAGGGCGCTCACGAGATGTACCGCTCCATGAGCAAAGCTGCCTTTACCAGGGCCCTGCAGCGCCTGGTGCCCGAGGTCCAGCCGGACGACCTCATTCCAAGCAAGAATGGTGTGCGCGCGCAGGCACTCACCCGCGATGGCAACCTGGTCGACGACTTCCTCCTGCTCGAAGGCAAAAATTCTCTCCATGTCTGCAACGCACCTTCGCCTGCGGCGACCGCCTCGCTGGAAATTGCCAAAAAAATCGTCAGCAAGGTGCCCCGCCCGGGGCGCCTCTCTCTGGTCAAGATGGCGTGATCTTGCGGCGAAGAATTCGCTCTCGCCCAAACAAAGCCCAAGCATCCCAGCCTTCGCGTCCGCGAGGGGTGGGATGCGTCCAATTCCGCTTTGAACCCCAAAAACCTCCAGGGATGGAGCGCGGCTTCCTTCGCGGCGTTCTCCCACTCGCTAAGGAAAACCTCTCTTGCGCATTGCCATCTTCGACTACAAAATCATCTCCACCAACCCAGCCGGCAGCTGTCATCTCGCAATGTTGCGCGCTCTTGCATCCGAGCATCAATTCATCGTCTTCGCGGTTGAATTTGAGAATCCCTGTCCTGAAAAGATACGGTTTGTGCGTGTGCCTTCGCCTACCCGGCCACTCGCGCTTCTTTTCGTCGTTTATCAATTCATGGCGCCACTTTGTTATCTGCTTTACCGCCTCCGGGGCGGTCCTAAGCCCGATCTGATACAGGCGCTCGAAAGCAATCTCGCCTTCGCTGACATCCTCTACTCTCACTTTTGCCATCGCATGTACCTGAGGCGGCATTGGCGCAAATCCGGTGCCAAGGGTTTGCGCGGCTGGTTCCGCTGGCTCGATCATGAACTGCACGCTCGGATGGAGCGATTCACTTATCCTCGAGCCAGCCAGGTTGTGGTTCCATCCCGGGGGCTGGCCGGGGAGTTGAAGACAGAGTTTCCTTACATAGAAAATAGGCTCACAGTACTGCCAAACCCAATCAACGTGAACCGGTTGCAGATGCCGGCGGATTTCGATCGCCGGGGATTTCGCCACAGCCTCGGTTTCGATGACCAGACCCTTGTGGGTCTGTTCGTGGCGTTGGGACAGTTTGAGCGTAAGGGATTGCCATCCTTATTGCAGGCGATGGCTCTGCCAGGGATGGAACGCGTCCATCTGATCGTTGTGGGAGGCGAAGCCGACCTCATCGCCCGCTATGGCGAAGAAACCAAAAGAAGTCAGATCGCTAACCGTGTCCGATTTGTCGGCATGCAGTCCGATGTGCGGCCCTACCTGTGGAGTTCGGATTTCTTCGTCTTTCCGTCACTTTACGAAACGTTCTCTCTGGTCACCTACGAGGCAGCGGCGTCGGGGCTCCCCATCGTGGTCTCCCAACTCTACGGCGTTGAAGACCTGCTCGTAGATGGTGAAAATGGCTTTCTGATTGAGACTGCGGTCGATGGAGTCAGAAAAGGCTTGGAACGCATTCTGAAACTTGATCCGCCTGCACGCATAGCCATGGGCCAGCGAGCCCGCCAGGCAGCTTCCGCCTGTTCGGTAGATAACTTCGTGAACGCCTGGCGCGCCTTCTATCTGCGCCTGACCCCTCAGGGGAATTGAGGCCAACTCGCAGATTTGAGAGGATGTAACGGGGAGGCGGGGCATGGAAGTGGAATCAGTAGCCAGTAAGTTCGTTCCCGTTGCGCTAAAGAGTCTTTCCCCAAAGCCCGCCGTCTCGGTGCTTATCACTTGCTTCAATTACGGCGCCTATGTCGGCCAGGCCATCGAAAGCGCTTTGGATCAGACCTACCCGCCCGCAGAAATCATTGTCAGCGACGATGCCTCTCAGGATAACTCCTGCGAGGTGGTCGAATCATATATCGCCCGCGGCCTCGGCATCCGGCTGCTGCGCAATCCACATGGCGGCATGGCAGCCAATCTCAATGCTGCTTATCGGAACTGTTCCGGCGACATAATCTGTCTGCTCGATGCCGACGATACCTTTCTGACAAACAAGATCCAGGCGGTGGTGAACGCTTTCCAGACAAATCCCAATGCAGGTTTCGCCGTCCACCGCGCCAGCCTGGTGGACAACCAGAAACGAGCCCGGGGCGTGTATCCCTTACTGAGCGCTTTGCCTTCAGGCGATTGCGCGCAGACTACCTTCGATAACTCGGGAATCCTGATGGGCCTCCCGCCCACCACCAATCTTGCCCTCCGACGCGAGATAGCGGATCGTATCTTCCCCATACCCGTGGAATACACCGGCTATGCGGAACAGATGTTTCATCGTCTGGCTCCGCTGATGACCGAATTGTGTGCGGTGGATGAGCCGCTTGCGCGCTGGCGGTTGCATGGCGCCAATGATCAAAACTCTACCCGCATCACCTCGCGTCGTCTCGAGCGGGAACTCAAAATCATGGACTCTCTCTGGCTGGAGCAGAAACATTATCTGGAAAGCGTCAATCCCAGCCTCGCCTCGTCGTTTCCCCCCATCGGCCGCAATCCGCTCTATCTCAAAATGAACTACATGCGTCACCGTCTTAACAATGATCCGGCTATGCGCCAGGCGTACAGCGATCTGTGCCGGTACGGTCTGCGCGCCAACTCCAAGGTCGACCACTTCTGGCGATTTTCCAACCGCCTTCCACGGCCGCTCTTCCAGCGTGCCATCGATTTGCTTTTGACCCAGAGTGTCTGGAAGCAGATGGTCACCCGTGCTGTGCGTGGCAAGCAAAACGCCTGAGATGAAAATTCTCTCCGTGCACAACTCGTACCAGACGCCAGGGGGCGAGGATCAGGTATTTGCCCAGGAGGCAGATCTGCTGCGGTCCCATGGGCACGACGTGTCTCTGTATCAGGCCAGCAACGATCAGGTCAATGGCAAGAATCCGTTGGTTCTGTTCGGTAACACGATCTGGAACCGGCAAATGTACCGTGAGCTCGACGAGCGCATGCGCCGCGAAAAGCCGGCCTTGATACACATCCACAACACCTTCCCCGTGATCTCCCCGGCTGTCTACTACGCGGCCCGAGATAACCACATCCCGGCGGTCCAAACTCTACACAACTTCCGTATGCTGTGTCCTAGGGCCACTTTATTTCGCGATGGGCATGTCTGCGAAGACTGCCTGGGCAAAGCAATTCCATGGCCCGGCGTTGCTCACGCCTGCTATCGCGATAGCAGGCTCACCACCGCAGCGACAGCCGCAATGCTGGCCACCCATAACTTCAAGCAGACCTGGAGCAAAGCGGTCTCTGCGTACATCGCCCTTACTGATTTCGCGCGCAGCAAATTTGTTGAGGGTGGCTTCCCGCCGGAGAAAATTTTTGTAAAACCCAACTTCCTGCAAAGTGATCCGGGCTTAGGTGAAGGCAGGGGTAAATATGCGTTGTTCGTAGGCCGTTTTGTGCCCGAGAAAGGAATCGTCACGCTGCTGGAAGCGTGGCGGAAGATCGGAAGGGAACTCCCCCTGCAAATAGCCGGCGACGGTCCCCTGGCCTCGGTAGTCGAGAAGACCATCGGCGAATTGGAGAATGTCACGTGGCTAAAGTGGCTGCCGAGGGCAGAGATCCAGCAGCGGATGAAAGACGCTTCGGTTCTCATCCTGCCCTCAACCTGGTATGAGGGCTTTCCGATGATCATCGCCGAAGCCTTCGCGGTGGGGCTTCCGGTGATTGCCAGTAATCTGGGAAGTATGGGCTCCATTGTGGATCATCATCGAACTGGTTTGCACTTCGAAGCTGGCAGTGCCGCCGGGCTGGCAGAAGCAGTCCGATGGTGGATTGCGCATCCTGCGGAGGTCGCTCTAATGCGCATGCAGGCGCGTCAGGAATACGAGGCCAAATATACCGCGAAACGCAATTACGCGCTGATGATGAGCATCTATGAGCTGGTAACGAATCCCGCCAACGTCAAAGAACCGGTCTTTCCTGTCCAGGCATAATGCGCTCCTGGTTCCCCCGCCTGCTTAGGTCCCGGCTTTCGAACCAGATTCCCGCCTTGCAGACGTTTTGGTCCAGTCCAGCATTGGATCCGGAAAAGCTCAATACTGATAGAGCCCGGCCAGGTTGGTGAAGCTGGCTCCCCAGCGTTCCAGTGCGTCAACCAGCCTCCCATCCACGCCGGCCGCGCGAAATTGACGAGCCGCCTCCCACACTCTTCCACCATAGATAGAACTCAGGTCCTCCGGCAACGGGTAGCTGCCGGCCAATTGCGCGCGAGCAAAGTATTCGGTTGGTGGATAGGACGCTGTCTTCTCCAGCCATGCAGCCAGAAGAGCCTGCGAAAGACTCTGGTGGGTGGCCGGCGGGAGTACTTCAAACGTGGACGCCCAGTCCGGATCAACCAGAATCCTTGGATCAACATTCCGATCAGGCCGCCAACCTGCGGCAACGTTTTGCGGTCCAGCGAAAGGGTCGTTCGACTGCATCGCCTTGATTACCGTGATCAGCACTCGTATCGGCTCCGGTACCCCGCTGAGTTTTTGCAGTGTGTGCTCGTGCTCAAGGACATAGATCCAGTCGACAGGCCGGCGCCCGTGGTTCTGGTGGCTTCCGCTGTTCAGCAATAGTTGCAATTGATACCAGGCATTGCTGAAGTATTCGTTGCTAAGCGCGGATCCATTCATCCCGTTTGGACTGTCGGGTATGTGGACGGCCGAAGGCGCTGTGAGGGCAGCTATATTGTTCGGCCAGCGGCGTGGAGTCGTCTCTTCCAGATCATCTTGCTGCACTAATTCCCAGGTCTTGACCATCTGCCAAAGCTGAGTCGCGTACATTTGCTCACTAAGCTGGGGCGTCCATCGTACGGAGCTCTCAGCAGGAGGCGGTGTCAGGAGCTTGCCGCGGGCGTTTGTCCATTTCTCGAACAACGCGGCATCATAATGTGAGCTCTGAAGTAACAAATAGTCGCGGGCAAATTCGCTTCTGAGGTAGCGATCACCGAACGCATCGATGGGCGCTACGTGGGGCAACCAGTGGTTCCAGTCCGGAAGCTGTAAGGCGAGGGGAATCTGGCGTAAATTGAGGTCCGCATCGGGCGAAACAGCCTTCTGGGTGATCACTCCGCCAGGGAACAGATAGGGCAAAGCCTGCACATCGCTATCGAGCACCCACTCCAATCCCGCACCGGCTGCCCATTCACTGACTGGCCGGCGATCGAGCTCCGGGCCGGGCTGATAGGGAGGATTCCAGGGACGCCCCGGGTGCGGGAAGGGCAGACTGCGGATGTAACTGGCAATCGCCTGGCCTTCTTTCTCCGATAGTCCATGGAAGCGTGAACGGGCAATAATCGAGCGGTTGGAATAGTTGAAATACTTTAGGTCGCGGCCGTCCTGGGTGTGGCAGTCGGCGCAGTGAGCGCGGATCGGGTGAGCATCGGGAAGACTGCTGGAAAGCAATGGAGCCTGCCGCCAGAGGTGTTCTCCGGCGAGCCGATCTGCGGGATCGAGAGAAGGAGGTATCCAGGCATCGGGATCTTCCTCGGCGAAGTTTTCGGGCGCAAGAATTTGGCTGCCGTCGTTTCTGAGCAGGTTGAATGCCAGCACGCGAAACCCGCTCACCACGCCGTCGCTTCGATTGAAGCGGAAATCGAGAGAATTCATCCCGGCCTGCAGACATTCGGAGGGCAGGGGCAAGGCCAGGCTCAAGGTTGCGAAACCGCCTCCGATTCCGCCATATCTGCTGCCCGGTTCCGCAACTGTCGCTGTGCTATTGCTGAGGTCTACCCAGGGGCAGCCATTCATCCGGATGCCTCCCATGCCTTCGAATTCCAGGCCGTGGACTTGCAGCCACAGGAAGCGTGTGTGTGCTACTTCGTTCTGCTGCAGCTGAAAAGCAACCCTTGCCGTCGTCCCCGCGTCTCCCAGGACTTCGATCGGTAGCGTAATCCTGGCCGGCAGTGCTGCCGCCCCGCAGGGATATACAGCACAGGTGATTCCTGCCAGCAGCGAAATCGCGCTGTGAATACCGGCTCGGGTCACTTTCCTGATTTTCTCAATCATCGCTACGGAGACTATCGGCGCCTCGCAGAAAGCATGACTGCCACCTTAACTGGATGCCCGCACCCTCCGCAGGTTCTCAGTGATTCGAAACGCTGCACTCACGTCTGACGCGGTTCCGCCGATATCTGAAATTTAGGAAGGCCGAACATGCGGGCTTTGAAAATGGCTCTGGCCGGAGCCGGGGCATGGAAGTGCTGGCTCGTAATTGTGATGCTGCTGCTTTGCGAGGGTTTTGCCTTCGCGCAATGCGCTTCGCTCGCGGTGATTGTGAACCCCAAAAGCTCCATTGACAGCCTGTCCAGCACACAGCTGAGAAGGTTGATTCTGGGCGACGTTCGCAGTTGGCCCGATCAGAAACCTGTGGCCATCGTAAGCCTCGATCCGTCGAGCCCGATCGAGCAGTGCGTGATGTCGAAAGTCGTTCGTCTGAGCGACGCAGAGTATCGCCGCTACCTCATGAGTGCCGAGTTTCGCGGAGAGGAACCTCTAGTCATTCACCCGGCCACCTCCGACCAGATGGCGGCCAAAATGGTGGCCGGCGCCGTAACTGCTTTCGCCGTCATCGATGCCTCTTCGCTTCCCGCTCTTGCAGGGTCTATCAAAATTCTGCACATCAATGGAAAGCTTCCCGGCGAAGCCGGTTATCCGCTGTGATGCGTACTCCCAGGAGACATTCGCAACCATGAAACCGACGATTCGCAACAAACTGCTTCTGGGATTTAGCGGCATGTTGCTGCTCATGGCGGCGATCGCGGGTATTGGCATCTACGCGGTTTTCAGTCTTCGCCACAGTGCCCAGGAAACCACACGCATCGGGGATCGGCTGAATGCAATCGCCATCGAAATCCAGGTGCACAATCTGGAAGCCCAGCGCAAGGCCAAGAGTTATTTCGAACAGCGGGTGATCATGGGAGAAGAAAGCGCGCGCGAAACATATCTGGATGAGGCGGATTTCGAGGTTCATGACATCGAGTCCTCGATCTCCAAAGCGGTGGCAATCGCTCCTTCCGAAGAGATTCGTGCAAGGTTTCGCAGCATCGGAGAAACTCTCAAACAGTACATCCCCGCACTTGATGCCGCGGTGAAAAGCTCTCAGAAGGATGCGTCCAGTGCGGAGACTAAGGCCGCGCTGGACGCCTATGCAGATGTTGCCGAGCGCCTGCACGAGAAGGCGGAAGATGGCGAGATTGCAGGCCGCGAGGTCGCCCAGACCTTCCAGGAGCAAATCGATCGCACCAGCAAGCAATCAGTCTTTCTTGTTATCAGCTTCTCTGTTGCCGGCCTCATCCTTGCTCTCACGGTCAGCTTCGGGTTGGCCAGGGCCATCCTGGTGCCGGTGGCGCACCTGCGCGAAGTTGCCGAAAACGTCAGTATGGGCAACCTGAATATCTCGGTGCACCGTCATTCGCAGGACGAGATTGGTGACCTTGCCGATTCCTTTTCCCGCATGGTCACGGCCGTAAAATTCTTCCGCATGGAAGCAGATGAGGCACAAGCTGCAGCAGCCGGCAGGGAGTCCTGATATGTCCGTCTATGCCGACGTGGTCAATGTATCGAAAGCGTTCCTCGGGCCTGCAACCGAGAAATTCCTCGAACGTCAATGCCGGTATCTCAAAGTGAATCCCGATGCATTAACCAAGGCTGACCTGAAACAGCTTGCGTGGCTCTCGAAGAATGCCGCCGGCTCGATCATGGATGCTGCCCAGGCTGAAAAGCTGGCTCAGAAAATCGAAGCGGCCTAAGCAACAGATGAGAGAGTCGGAGGCACGGCATTCCGTTCTGTCACAAAGCGGAATCCTTGCAAGCTAGAGCGCTGAGGTTTCTTTCGTTGCTCCCTCCGGGTCACGTATCCCGCATTCAAAAAGTAAATGTCATCTGCGAGGCGACCTGGTTGATGGTTTTGTGCAAGATCGGGAGCAGCTGATTTCCCGTTGGATCATCGGTGAAGTTAGCCCAATCGGTGTTCTGGTATTCGAGCTTGAGCGCGACAAACGGATTGAAATCCCACCGTAAGCCTGCAAGTGGGCCCACCCAATGCCCGGCCCATGCGTTATTCGGATCGTGGAAATTCGGATTCATCCATTCGTAGCGAAAGTATGGGCGCAGGGCATGGGCCAATACTTTGGAGATTTGCGCATACCCACCGGAAGTGTAGAGTGGTTGGTTCGATCCGCGCGGTGTGTCGCCGATCTCCCCGTCCTCCACCATAAATTCGAACCTGGGCGTGATGTAAACGACGTGGGCAACAAATATGTTTTGGTGATAATAGGAAGCTGCATTGGGAAAAGGGAAACCGGGAAGCCCGTACCCAGGCAAAAGACTCGGAACTGGCACCAGGCTTGCCTGGTACCAGTCGAACCCCGCCTGCAAGCCATTGAATTTCTCCGGGCGGATGAAGAAGCCGATATTCGTAGATTTTCCCGTGTGGTCCGCCAGCACATTTGCCGGGTTGGGACCCGCCTGCAGGGCATAGGTTTGTTTTCCATTGCCGACTTCCGCCAACCAGTGAAAACCTAGTTTCCCACTGGGTATCAGGCCCATCGCTTCCACGCCTACGTTGTGCACCGGCAGGGGACCACCTTCGTCTTCAAACTCGAAAAACCGCGGCCGCAGAATGGTCGTTTGGAACCATGTGCCGTGGTGGAACGCAGTGTTGTAATACCCGAGCATGGTGTGAGACCGGCCGAAATTCATGCTGAATTTCTGGTTTGGGCGGTAGGTAATTTGTGTCCGTTCCAGGTCTACTCCGATCCCATTGGTGTTCGTATCCGCCTGAAAACCCATCTCAGCCAAATAGGACCAACTCTCCGAGATCTGTGACGTGACGAAAAAGTCAAACATTCCCAGCGTGAAGGTGCTCCGGCCGCCTTGCGTTGCGGGTGTCGGCGAACCAGGACTATTGGTTACGACCGCCAAATTTTGATTGGCAACGACGAATTGCACATCTCCGAACCCCCGGAACTTCATCTGCGGTATGTGAGGAATCTTGATAACCTCTCCTCCCATTCCCGCGTCCATTGTGTCCATTCCCTGAGCCGCGGCCTGTTTGACCGCTTCTGGGCCGGTAGGAGCTGCTTGCGCCAACGGCGTCGTTTCGGCAGCGACAGCAGGCGGTGGAGGGGGTTGGGCCGGAGTCGCGGCAGTTGGACTGGCTGCGGTGAGTTTGGCGGCAGCTTCTTCGGCCTCGATTGTGTCGATCCTTTGCTCGATGCGGTGGAGCTCGCTCTTGAGTTGTTGCAGCTCGGTCAGGGTGTCCCCTTGTTGTCCGAATGCCCGACAATCCATCAAACACGCTACCACGATCAACAACATGGCCGGGGCGCTCACGCCTCCCTTGATTCGCACAAGTGGCAGTCCTCCAGGCTTCGTACCTCTTTCGCAGAGAGTTATCTGGTTTGTGCGCGAGACACGGCCTATAAACTCTCATCGGTGAAATCCCAAAGAGGTTTAACAAAGCAAAACAGGATTGCAGGTCGCTGATAAGCAGCAGAAGGCGACGGCCGGGCCAACTCGAAAGGCGCAAAGGCGTTAGATTTGCCTTTTTTATTTCTTCCCACCGGGAGCCCTGGTGCACACTATAAGACTGGCCGCGGCTTTCATGCGTCCCAGGATATTGAAGAGTGGGAGCCTGCGGTCGCTGATGGGTCCGATTGAATTCACCCTGGCTGTGCTGTTTACCTCGGCGTTCGCCGGGCTATTGGGAGCGCTAACGGGACTGGGCGGCGGTGTAGTCATCGTGCCGGCCCTTGTGTTGCTCTTTCACATCGATCTTCGCTACGCCATCGGCGCTTCGCTCATTTCTGTCATTGCGACGTCTTCCGGCGCGGCGGTCTCCTACGTCCGTGAGGGGCTGTCCAACGTGCGCATCGGCATGTTCCTTGAGGTTGCCACCACTCTCGGTGCCCTGGTAGGGGCTTACCTCACCACCCGGGTCACTACTCACGCGATCGGTATCATCTTCGGCGTGACGTTGCTCTATTCCGCCTGGAGTTCCTTTCGTGCCAAGCAGGACGAACTCGAAGCAACGCCCAACGCGCTCGCCGAAAAATTGAACCTCAAAGGAGACTACCCTACGGTGCACGGTCCGCAGTCCTACACTGCGCACCGTGTCCCCGCCGGCTTTGGCATCATGTTTATCGCCGGTGTTTTGTCCGGCCTCCTCGGTATTGGTTCCGGTGCAGTGAAGGTACTGGCAATGGACCGCGCTATGAAGCTGCCCTTCAAGGTATCCACCACCACCCGCAATTTCATGATCGGTGTGACGGCCGCAGCCAGTGCGGGGCTTTATCTCGGGCAAGGATATATCGCACCTGGCTTAGCCGCGCCGGTCATGCTCGGTGTCTTGGCAGGCTCGATCCTGGGAGCGAGTTTGCTGGTAAAAATTCGTGTCCCCATCCTCAGAGCTGTCTTCGCTGTAGTCATCGTCGCTCTCGGCATCGAAATGATCTACAGCGGAGCCACGGGAAGGTTATGATCCTATGACATCGCAAGCCGATCTGCAAATGGAGATCACCGTCAGCCGAATGCTGCGCGTTGGAGTGACTACAGCTGCTCTCGTCGTCCTGGCCGGCGCCACCCTCTATCTCCTTCGGGATCACGGAACGGCGCCGGACTACCGTCACTTCCACGGCATTCCCATTCCGGCCGACAAGTTCGCTCCTGTCCTTCAGGGCGTGCGCCGCCTCGACAGCCGCAGCATCATTCATTTGGGCATTTTGATCCTGGTGGCGACTCCCATCATGCGCGTTGCTTTCTGCCTCTATAGCTTTGCCCGCCAGAAGGATAAAATCTACGTCCTGGTCAGCGGTATCGTTCTCGCGGTTTTACTCTACAGCTTCTTCCGCCCATGACCCGCTCGCCCGAACGTTCTCAGGATCTACAACTGTCACTGCGGCAGTTGCAGCCCGATTCAGCACTGTGACAGAGCGATCCGCATCGCCAGGCTGTCGACGTTCAGTCCATGGGTATACGTCTTGATCATCGCCCGCCGAACCAGGGGCAGGCGCATAGCTTTTAACCCGCGCGCAGGGTTGGCATAGAAAGCAGCCGCCGCGCGGGCAGAAAAGCGCAATGTCCGGCGATAGCCGCCGATGCTGTTGGCGAAGATCTCTGCCACAGTATGGCGGCCACGGCCGGCAGTGAGGATCGCATTTGCGGACGCCTGGCCGCTCACCAGCGCGCCGTAGATTCCCTCGCCGGTCAGGGGATCAACGAAGCCGCCAGCGTCTCCCACCAGCATCACCCGGTCGTGCAACTCGGGCCGGACGAACGCCATCTCCTCTGCTCCGGCTCCCGTCCCCAGGTATTGTCCCGTCACCTGGTCCAGCGCAGCTTGGCCTACCTTCTGAGCTACGTAACGAAGAAGTCCCTCTCGCGTCAGGTCCGCATTGCAAGAGGGCGAGTACAACCCTACATTCAGGTGATCCCGCTTAGGGAAGATCCATCCGTAGCCGCCAGGGACCGCGTCAAAATCGAAGGTGAGATCTAAGCCACCCCTGGGTGTCGCGCTTTGCAACTCCAGCGCGAAGCCGCGGGAAAACCACGTACCCTGGCCGCAAAGGCGTCGCATTTGCCCGCTGGCTCCATCTGCACCGATCAGATAGCGCCCCTGGTGAGTCTCGCCATCCGTTTGCAGGCGCACACCGCCAGAGAATGCGGCAATCTGGCGCACGGCGGATATCCTCTGAAAGCACGCGCCGGCGGCAAGCGTCTTTTTGAGGCAATATTGGTCGAACTCGGTCCGCACCGTCATCACACAGATCGGTTCGCGGCTCTTGAGAGAGGTTGAAAGACTTCCGGATTCCAATTGGGCTACCCGGACAACTTGCCGTACGATCGGGTCAATGGAATACCTGAGCGCCTTAACGGCCTTCGTCGTAAGGCCACCTGCACAAGCCTTGTGCCGGGGGAAGTCACTTTTGTCCAAGAGAAGTACCGACTGACCTGCCTGAGTGAGATCGTAAGCAGCGGCGCAACCTGCTGGCCCCGCACCGACGACAATCGCATCCCAAAGCCGAGCGCCGCTCGCGGCGTTCACGTAGGATTCGTCAGCCACTCACTCGAGTGCTTCTCCAGCGCGATGCGCACAAGTTGGCTTCGCGTGCGTACCCCAGTCTTCTCAAACAACTGCTGCAAGACTGCCTTTACCGAGCTCTCGGATATGGCTAGCCGGGCGCCGATCTCCTTGTTGGTCAGCCCCTCGAATACCCCTTTGAGCACAGCCTGCTCTCGCTGGGTCAGGCTTTGCGTCCTGCGCGGAGCGGCCGCGTTCCCGGTTGCCGCAGCGATGATGGAACGGGTTACTGCGGGGTCCAGCCATACCTCCCCGGCCACGACCTTTCGGATTGCGTCGACCAATCGGCTAGGTGGACTGTGCTTGAGGAATACCCCCGAAGAGCCGCTTTCCAGCGCCCGCAACATCACGGAATCGCTCATTCCCGCGGTTACCAGCAAAACTCGTCCGGAAAAGCCGGCGCTTCTCGCGCGGTCGAGAAACAGCGTGCCCTGTTCCGGGCCCAAATCGTAATCCAGCAGGACAACATCTATTTCCCGCAGCCGCGGCGAGGTCAGTGCTTCGCTCGCCGAGGCGCAGGTGTCTACGATCTGAAAGTCAGACTCAGTCTGAAGAAGCCGGCTGAGGCTCTCGCGGAACAGACTGTGGTCGTCGACCAACAATATTCGAATTTCGCTGCTCATCGTGTTCATTCTTGCTCTCTCGTGAAGCGGATGACAACTCCACCACGAACATCGACCCATCGGTCTCCGGTTCGTAGTGCAGGTCGCCCTTGAAGCTGCGCATAAACGCGCGAGACAAATAGAGTCCCAACCCTGTTGACTGCGCGTCTTGCTGGAATGGACGGAAGAGTCGCTCGGGGTGGGTTACCCCGCCCCCGGTATCGCGAAAACAAATTACAACCCCCGGCCCTTCGTGCCGCGCGCTCACCGTCAGTTCCCGCCGTTCCCGGCCCACCATGGCTCGCTCACTATTCTTGGTCAGGTTCAGGAATACCTGCATGAGACTTTGACGATCCGCCCAGACGTGGGGTAGGTCATTCTCGATTTCCCACCGGCTGGTGATCTCGTTATCCCGGAGAGAAGATTCGATAACAATGCGCAGCTCGTCGAGCAACGGCGCCACTTCGACCGTAGACGCCTGGCTCGCGGTTTGGCGCAGGTCCATGGCAGCAATGCGCTCCAGCGCCGTGATCAGTGTGCCCAATGTCTCAAAGTCTTTGTTTTCTTTCAGTTGTCCCGCTCGGGTGAGGCTTTCATGAACCAAAGCAATGGCCCCGCACACGTTGCGCACTTCATGGGACACAGCTGCGACCATGATGCGCGAACTAGCCAACATCTGATGAAAGCTCGCTTCTTCGTGGGTTCTCAATTCTTCCGACGTATCCAGCACCATCGCGGCCAGCCTCGGACCCGCACTGGTCGCGTATGTCGAAAACCAGACATCTGCCTGGAAGACCTCACCGTCGGCTCTGCGGCCACGGCACTGCATCGCCGTCCTGAAAACCTGTCGGTTGCTGTCTAGCGCCGGCACATTGACGAGGGAGGGCAGATAATCGCGGATCGATTGTCCGGCCAACCCGCCGGGCGCCATCCCGAAAAGCCGGTCCGCCGCATCGTTGGCCAGCAACACACGCCCGTTGGAACCGGTCGTAATGATCGCCGCCGGGCTGCTGGCGATCAGTACCTTCAGCTGCTCCTCCGCATCCCGCCGTGCAGTCACCTCACTCTCAACTTCTCGCATGTGGCGGACCGATAGCCGACGGCTGCGAGCTACTTCGTGCATGAACAAGCCCATCAATAAAAAGCCGGAGAAGTAAAGCAAATCACGTGGCAGACCGGTGTTTGGGCCCCACAAAAAGGCGTCGAAAGCCTCGGCCAGCCAGGCGCAAACCACGGCGATCCCGCCGATCTCCCAACGGGTCAGGGATGCTCCGGCCACCAGCATCGGCGCCATATATAGAAAGCCCAACGGGATTTCGCCAGGGGTGTTGGCGTCGAAATACCCGATGATTCCGATCATCAGCGCGACGATCAAGTAGGTGGTCTTGCGGTTGCCCCACACGAACATGGAAAACACTTGCATCTATACTTTTCCCTGCCGGATTGAACCAACATTACATTCTAAAGGCTTCAGGGTTCTGTCTCTCGTCGGTTGAATGACGGCGGGCGCGTAAATCTGGGCCGAAGCAAGGTCGGAAAGCGTGGTGCAGGCAGAGAATCTGTCTCGGTTACGTTCGGGTGTAACCTATCTGATGGTTGTCCATATGAATTCCTAACGAAAGTTTTATGAAGCAGTTGCAACGAAACGGGTAGTCTCAAGATCGAAAGATACTTAGAACTGACCGATTGCAGCCGACCGCCTCAAGTAACATCGAATCTAGCGCTTCCGGACGCCTGTCAGGTTCGACAACCTGCTTTGGGCGCTCCCATGGGGGTGCGCCTGGGTGGCGGGCAATATCGGCATATTGCGGCCCGATTTTTTGCGAGAGAGGGTTCTGGCGATCGGCAATGCGAGGCTTCGCTCACTAGTGTGCGGCCTGATTCCGTCTTCTGCCTGGTCCAAATTGCTTTAAAAGGCGTGCGATCTACCCATCCTGCGGCGAAGATTCGCTCGGGCAGCGTGGATTGGACGGCGAGGTCTATTTGATGAAGTACACGGTGGTCACAGCGGTAGTCCTCAGTCTGGGGATCTGGACCGGTTGTGGTGGCAATAAACAGAACCCCGCGGCCCAGGCGCCGCCTCCCGCCCAAGTCGAGAATGAGGGCGGCGTTAGCCTCATCACCGTCGACCGGCCAAGCCGCTTTCCGGTCGCCGCCGCAACTCAGTTTCAGGCTGCTTCCACACTCGATGTGACCGGGACAGTCAATCCCGATGTCTCTCGGACCATTCCCGTCATTTCTGTAGCCTCTGGCCGTGTGGTAGCGATCCATACCCAACTGGGCGCTTTCGTTAAGAAGGGTCAGCTGCTAATGGAGGTGCAAAGCACCGACATATCCAACGCTTTCGATCAATATCTGAAGGCAGTCAACGATGAGAGATTGGCCCGCACCCAGGACGAGCGCGCCAAAATTCTCTACGACAAGGGCGCCATTGCCAAGAGCCAACTGGAAATCGCGGATGACAATGAGGCGGATGCCAAAGCGGACCTGACCGCGGCGGAGCAGCAGCTAATAGTTCTTGGCGTCGATAAGGATCATCCGTCCCTTACCGCTAAGGTGTATTCCCCGGCCACCGGGGTCGTCATTGCGCAGAATGTCACCAATGCCGCTGCGGCCGGTGTCGCGTTGTCCGGCTCCTCCACCGCGTTCACCATTGCGGATCTTTCCCATGTGTGGGTCATTTGCGATGTTTACGAGAACGACCTGCCGATGGTCCATGTTGGCCAGACGGCCGATATTCGGCTAAATGCCTATCCTGCCCGCGTAATTACCGGGACGATCGGTGAGATCGACGCTCTCCTCGATCCTTCTATTCGCACAGCCAAAGTGCGCATTCAGGTTCCAAATCCCGATCTCTTGATGCGTATCGGGATGTTCGCCACAGCCACGTTCCATGGCCGGAGGCCTGAGGAGCACGTCGCGGTGCCGGCCTCCGCCATTCTCCATCTCCATGACCGGGACTGGGTCTACGTTCCTGCCGGCGAAAAGCAATTCCGGCGTGTAAGCGTGGTCGGCGGCGACATGATCGGCGATGGCAGGCAGGAGGTGGAATCCGGCCTCGCGGCCGGCGAGCAAGTCGTGACCAATGCCCTTGAGCTGCAGAATTCGGCGGAGCAGTAATGATCCGGAACCTGGTCGATTTTGCTCTCAACAATCGGTTCATGGTCCTGGCGGCCGCTATTATCCTGTTCATCTGGGGCGCCATTTCCTTTCACAATCTTCCCGTGGAGGCCTATCCCGACGTAGCCAATAACTACGTCGAAGTCATCACCCAATGGCCTGGGCGAGCCGCTGAGGAAATCGAGCAGCAGGTAACCATCCCTATCGAAATCCAGATGGCCGGCATCCCGCATATGCAACATCTGCGCTCCTTCTCGCTGGCCGGGCTCTCCGACATCAAGATGATCTTCGATGACTCCTCGGTCAACGACTGGAATCGGGAGAAGGTTCTCGAACGTCTTTCCATGGTCACGCTGCCTGCAGGCCTGACGCCGCAAATGGGTTCCGACTGGAGTCCCGTCGGACAGATCTACTGGTACACGCTGCACAGCACCAATCCTGAATACGACAACATGGAACTGAAATCGATCGAGGACTGGACGCTGGAGAAGCAGTTCAAGTCTGTCCCCGGCGTGGTTGATGTCGCAAGCTTCGGCGGCATGACGCGCGAATACCAGGTGCGCGTAGATCCCAATAAGCTCATCGCCTACGGATTGAGCATCGGCCAGATCGAGCAACAACTGGCCAATAACAATACCAACGCTGGCGGCAGTTTCATCGAGCAAGGGCAACAGCAGGTGAACATTCGCGAAGTAGGTCTCTACCGTGATGTCCACGACATTGAGGAAACCCAGCTCAAAACGTCCAATGGCACAGCCTTGCGGGTCAAGGACATTGCTACTGTCGAGCAGGGGCCAAAGATCCGCCTCGGACAGATCGGGAAGGCCATCCATCGCGAGGACGGCAAGATCATTGACGATGATGATGTAGTCGAAGGCATTGTGCTGTTGCAGAAAGGCGATGACTCTGACTCAACTCTTGTCGGCATACACGACAAGGTCAACCAGCTCAACTCCCAGATTCTGCCCAAAGGTGTCAAAGTGGTCCCCTTCCTGGACCGCAGCGACCTGTTGCATTACACGACCCATACTGTTCTACACAATTTGACAGAAGGCATCATCCTGGTCGTGATCATTCTCTTTCTCTTCCTGGGGAATGTCCGCGGCGCCCTTATCGTTTCCTTCACCATTCCGTTCTCCCTTTTGTTTGCTTCCATTTGTCTCGACCTCCGTCACATTCCCGCCAATCTGCTGTCGCTGGGCGCGCTCGATTTTGGCATGGTCGTTGACGGTGCCGTGGTCATGGTCGAAAACATTGTTCGCCATCTGGGCCGGCGCCGCGCCGACAGCACGACCCCGATGGAGCAAATCCGTGAGGCCGCGCACGAAGTGCAGCGGCCGGTCTTCTACGCCATCGGTATCATCGTCACCGCATATCTGCCCATCTTCACTCTCCAGGCCGTCGAAGGACGCTTGTTCAAGCCCATGGCCTGGACCGTCGCCTTTGCCCTCCTGGGTGCCTTGATCTTTTCCATGCTGATCGCGCCCGTTCTGGCAAGCTTCTTGTTTTGGAAAGGAGCCCGCGAATGGCATAACCCCGTCATGAGCTGGATTACAGACCGCTATCGTCACACGGCAACCTGGGCCATTGAGCACCGGGCCGTGACTGTTGGGGTGGCGATCGGCGCCCTGGTCCTGGCCGGTTATCTCGGCTTGAGCGGCGTTATCGGTTCAGAGTTTCTTCCCCATCTGGATGAAGGGGCTATCTGGGTGAGAGGCACCCTTGCCCCCAGCACCGGTCCCACGGCCAGCATCGCCACCATGAACCGGGCGCGGATTATCCTCTGTTCTTTCCCCGAAGTCACGAAGGTTGTATCCCAGGCGGGCCGCCCCGACGACGGCACCGATAGCACCGGCTTCTTCAATACTGAATATTTTGTCGACCTGCTTCCCAAGGAGAAATGGCGCCCGGCCTTCCATAAGAACAAGGACGAGCTCATCGGAGCCATGGACCGAGAGTTGGAGAAGATGCCAGGGGTGGTATGGAACTTCTCTCAACCTATTTCCGACAACGTCGAAGAGGCAGTCAGCGGCGTCAAGGGCGAGCTGGCGGTTAAGGTCTACGGCGATGACCTGAAGCTACTCGAATCCAAGGCCGACGAGATTGCCGGCATTATGAGCAAGGTGACCGGGGTTCAGGATCTGGGTGTCTTTCGCGTCATCGGCCAGCCCAACCTGAATTACACCGTCGACCGTCCAGCTGCCGCCCGGTTTGGCATCAACGTCTCCGACGTGCAGGACGCCATTCAGACCGCGGTCGGCGGTGGGGCTGTCAGCGAGGTATTGCGCGGTGAGGCACGCTACGACCTGGTGGTTCGCTACCTCAAGCCGTACCGCGACACGAGGGAAGCCATCGAGGACATTCGCCTCCTTTCGCCCTCGGGCGAGCGAGTTTCGTTGGCTCAGTTGACCCAGGTGACGGAGGACGACGGAGCCGAAGAAATTTACCGCGAACAAAACCAGCGCTACGTAGCCATTAAATACAGCGTCCGTGGCCGCGATCTGGGCAGTACCGTGGAAGAAGCCATCGCCAAGGTCAACCGGGAGGTTAAGCTGCCGCCGGGTTACCACCTCGACTGGGCGGGCGAATATCAGAGCCAGAAACGAGCCGACAAGCGGCTGGCGTTGGTCTTGCCCATCACGATTACTCTGATCTTCATCATCCTCTACACCATGTTCCGTTCCGGCAAGTGGGCATTACTGATTATGTGCAACGTCATCATGGCGCCGGTCGGGGGATTGCTGGCGCTGTTGCTGACCCACACCAATTTCAGTGTCTCTTCAGGCGTCGGCTTTCTTGCCCTCTTCGGTGTCTCGGTGCAAACCGGCGTCATCATGCTCGAGTACATCAATCAGCTGCGTGTGCGCGGGCACTCGATTGAGGAGTCCGCGGTCGAAGGCGCGGTGCTGAGGCTGCGTCCCATCATGATGACTATGCTCGTGGCCACGCTGGGACTTCTCCCGGCGGCTACGTCGCACGGCATCGGCTCCGATTCGCAGCGTCCGTTTGCCATCGTTATTGTGGGCGGTTTGATTGCCGCCCTAGTCATGAGCGTCTTTCTGTTGCCGACACTGTATGTATGGATTGCGGGCGAGAATGACATTCTGCCAACGCCGGAAACGGAGTTTGAGAATTGAACTCGAGCGCCCGCATCTCGACACTACTGTTGTTTTGTTTTGTGTTTTGCCAGGCTGGTTATTCTCAGGCGCCAGCACCACCGGTCCCTCCTCCACCTCCTCCGCCAACGGCGCCCGTCACCATCCAGCAAGCCGTGGAACAAGCGCTGGCGCACAATCCCACCTTGTTGGCCGCCCAACAAAACCTGCTCTCTATGAAAGGACAGGAGGTCGAGGCCGGCCTGCGCCAGAACCCGATGTTTACCGTTTACGGCGCGGACCTTTCGGATCCTGCTACTTCAAACACTCCCTATTCGTACAGCCTGGAGCTTTCGCGGCTTTTCGAGCGAGGCCAGAAACGTCGCTGGAGGCTCGATAGCGCCCGCGCGCAAACCGCTCAGACCGACGGTCAGTACCACGATCAAATACGGCAGGTCACCTTGCAGGCCAGGCAGAGCTTTACCAACTTGCTGCTGGCCAAGGCAGCATTGAAACTGGCGCAAGATAACTTACGCGATTATCGGCACGTGCTTCAAATCAATCATGATCGCTACCAGGCTGGCGACATTGGGAAGCTGGATTATGAAAGGCTCGATTTGCAACTTGCGCAGTTCGAATCGGACGAGACGAATGCAGAGATGAACCTGGTGCAGGCGAGTGATCAGCTGCAGACGCTGATGGGTTACCAGCAGCCAAGCCGTTCGTTCGATATCACCGGCGATCTGGTTCCTCCGCCGGTTTCGGCGACTCTCACGGATCTGGAGCAGAAAGCGTTGGCCGCCAGACCGGATTATCGCGCGGCTCAGGCTGGGGTGCGTGTGGCCGATGCGAATGTGAAGCTGGCCTACGCCAACGGCACGACCGATCCTACCCTCGAGGGGGAATACGATCACAACGGAAACCTGAGCAGCTATGGCTTCTACGTAAGTATCCCCGTCCGTATTTTCGACCGCAATCAAGGAAACAAAGACACGAGTAAGTATCTGGCGCAATCAAGTCATTTCAGCGAAGTGGCCGCGAGGAACCAGGTTTACTCCGATGTGGATCAGGCGTGGATCGGATACACCACGGCCAAGGTTCTGTCAGACCGCTACAACGGCCACTATCTTGCGGAAGCGAAAGACGTCCTGGCTATTGCCCAGTTCGCATATGAGCACGGCGGAATCGCCTTGCTTGACTATCTGAGCGCCGTGCAGGACGACCGAACCACCAGCCTGAATGCCCTGAACTCCTATGCCGCAACCTGGATGGCCATCCACCAGCTGTCCTTCTCAACCGCCACCGACGTTGTTCCATAAAGCCACCAAATTTGCCCTTCGGCAAACTTCAGGGATCAATGAACAGCAGCAACAGAATTGTCATCCCGACCGAAGCTGAGCGAAGCCGAGGAATCTGCAGTTTCTCTCTTTATCCACTGCTCTTCGTTTCCAGTTCCACCCAACGCGCATACAGTGCATCCAACGCTGTCTGCGCTTCTTCTGTGGCGAAAAGCGCTTGCTGCAAACGCCCCGCATCAATAGCAACCGCAGGATCTTCCAGCACCGCCCGCTCCCGCGCAAGCTTCTCCTCCGCATCCGTAATACGTTCTTCAATGGTTGCAAATTCGCGCGCTTCCATGTAGGACAGCTTCTTTTTCGAGTTCGGGCCCCGCTTCTCCTGAGGTGCAGCAGGTTTGACCTCCGGCTGCGGTGTCTGCCGCCAAGCCTCCCACTGGGAATAATCCGCAAATCGCTCTGCGCCGCCACGGCCGTCCAATCCTAGTACGCTCGTGCAGACGCGATCCAGCAGGTACCGGTCGTGGGTCACCAAAACCAGGGCTCCAGCAAAGTTTAATAAACTCTCTTCCAGAATCTCCAGAGTGGGGATATCGAGGTCGTTGGTAGGCTCATCCAGCAACAGCAAATCAGCGGGTTCCAGCATCAGTCTTGCAATCAAAACGCGTGCCCGTTCACCGCCCGAAAGCTGTCCCACAGGTTGATTGAGCTGATCGCCGCTAAAAAGAAATCTAGCCGCCCACGAGGCGACATGGATCACGCGATCTTGATAAATGACCGCATCGCTATCAGGGGCCAGGGCACGGCGCAGCGTGATGTTCGGGTCCAATATGCGGTTCTGGTCGAAGTAGACCGTCCGCAGCGCACTGGCCCGTCGGATCGAACTCCCAGCCGGTTCGATTTCGCCCCGCAAAAGGCGTAAGAGAGTTGTCTTGCCGCTTCCATTGGGGCCCACCAGGCCGACTCGCATTCCGGCACTGAACACAAAGTTGAGACCCGAAAACAGCGTCCGTTCGGCGAAGCCGTAATGCAGATTCTCTAATTCCAGCAGCCGTTTGGTCTGGCGCTCGGTCGCCGAGAATTCGATGGCCGCAGTCGACGTGCGGTTCCTGCCCGAAACCTCAGCCAGTTCGCCGATCAATTCGTTGGCGCGGTCAATCCGCGCCTTGGCCTTGGTGGCCCGGGCCTTTGGTCCCCGGCGCAGCCACTCGATTTCCGTGCGAACGCGATTGGCAAGCGCTTCCTGCCGCCTCGTCTGACCCTGAAGAAAGTCTTCTTTCTTCTGCAGAAACGCGCTGTAGTTTCCGTCGACTCGAAGCATTCCCTCCGGGTAGGCGCGGCTCAGCTCAACCATTTCTGTGCACACGTTTTCCAGAAAATACCGGTCATGGCTGATCACGACACATGCGAAAGATGACGAATCGAGCAAGCCTTCCAGCCACTCGATCCCGGCCAGATCCAGGTGATTCGTAGGCTCGTCCAGCAGAAGAACATCAGGCTGCTGCACCAGGGCCTCGGCGATTGCGAGCCGTTTGCGCCAGCCGCCCGAAAGGCGCGAAGCATCAGCTCTGAAATCTTCGAAGCCGCTACGGCCGAGAACCTCTGCGAGCCGGCCCGCCCAATCTGCTGGCGGAGCACCGATCCGTTGGAGCGCTGCTTCGACGACATCGCGCACCGTGGTGCCGGGAGTAAATTCGGATTGCTGCGCCACGTAACTCAGCCGAGTGTGCTTGCGGGTAACGACCTCGCCGTTATCAGGGTCGATCTGACCCGCGAGAATGCCAAGCAGCGTCGACTTGCCCGACCCATTGGGGCCAATCAGGCCGATCCGCGCCCGCTCTTCGATAGTGAACGCGACGTCGCGCAAGAGCCGGTCAGCCCCAAACGATTTCGAGATGCCCTGCGCATTGAGAATAGGAGGCAAAATTGTCCTGAAGGTACGGACTTTACGGACCGTAAGAAAAATGCAGGTTTTGTATCAGGGCACGACTTTTAGTCGGGCCCTGATACCCGAAAATAGTTTCAGGCTTTAAGCTCTGAGGGCGGCGCTTCCTTCGATTCAGCGGCTCAGCGCGATGCCGGATACCCCACTTGTCCCGGCTTGCCATCGATCCTTCGCGCTTTTTGCGAAGGTGGAATACAACCGCTAAGCAACCCTCAGTTCCATTCACCGCCGGGTCGCAGCACTCGCGGTCGTATATTCCTCGTACGGCCCCTTGAAGTCCTCAATCGTGCCCGGTTCAAAATGCCAGATCCGCGTAGCCACTTCATCGATCAGATCGTGGTCGTGGGTCACCATCAGCACTGTACCTTCATACCGCTGAAGCGCGATATTCAGTGCATTGATGGCCTCGAGGTCCAGGTGATTTGTTGGTTCGTCCAGCAAAAGGATGTTCGGCTTCTGCAGCATAAGGCGGCAGAAAATCAGCCGCGCAGCCTCACCACCGGAGAGCGCCTCAGTTTTCTTCAAACCCTCTTCGCCGCTGAACAGCATCTGTCCCAGCAGCCCCCGAATCTCTTCCTTAGTCACCTTTGGGTCGAATTGGTGCAGCCAATCCGAAATGGTCATGCCCTTTTCGATCGAACCGGTATGATCCTGCGGGAAGTAGCCGATCTGGGCTTCGTGGCCCCATTTAACCATCCCGCCATTGAGGTCGAAGCCTGCCTCAGCTTGTTCGGTATTCACCAACAGCGATTTCAGCGTTGTGGTCTTGCCGAGGCCATTCCGGCCCATGAGGCAAATTTTCTCTCCCCGCATTACCGCAGCCGTAAAATCCTCGATAACCTGCTGCTCCCCGTACGACTTGCTCACATGTTCGAACTCGAGCACATGCTTGCCCGATGGCCGCAACTGATCAAAGCGAATGTAAGGCCGTTGAATATTGGACCGCGCCAATTCGGTCGTTTGTAGCCGCTCTACTTCTTTCTTGCGCGATGTGACCTGGCTGGATCGGGTACCGGCCGAGAAGCGGGCAATGAATTCGTTCAACTGCGCGATCTTTTTCTCTCGCTGCGCATTCTGCGCTTCCAGGCGAGCACGAATCTGGGTCTTGGCCAGCACCATGTCGTCGTAACCGCCTGTGTAGGTGATGATCGTCTCGTAATCGATATCAGCCGTATGCGTGCAGACGCTGTTGAGGAAGTGACGGTCGTGCGAAATGGTGATCAGCGTCCCCTCGAACTCCACCAGGA
This sequence comes from Acidobacteriaceae bacterium, assembly GCA_035507705.1. Classification (GTDB taxonomy): domain Bacteria; phylum Acidobacteriota; class Terriglobia; order Terriglobales; family Acidobacteriaceae; genus PALSA-350. The sequence continues at coordinate 18,887 of DATJNV010000033.1, read as the reverse complement.
AATTCTGCAGCCAGTGCACAGAGTCCAGATCGAGCGAGTTCGTAGGTTCGTCCAGGAGCAATGCTTGAGGTTTGCCGAATAGGGCCTGTGCCAGCAGCACCCGGACCTTCTGTCCACCCTGCAACTCGCTCATTTTGCGTTCATGCAGCTCATCGGGAATATCCAGTCCCTGCAGCAAAATGGCCGCGTCGCTCTCGGCGGTATAGCCGTCTTCTTCACCGACGATGCCTTCGAGTTCGCCCAGCCGCATGCCGTCCTCTTCGGATAGTTCGGACTTCTCATAGATCGCATCGCGTTCGGAGAGCGCCTTCCAAAGTCCCTGGTTGCCCATAATGACGGTATCGATGACGCGGTAGGCATCGAAGGCGAACTGGTCCTGGCGCAGAACGCCAATCTTTTTGGGGCGCACCACGCTCCCCTTCTGCGGGTCAAGCTCGCCGGACAAAATCTTCATAAACGTGGACTTGCCGGCACCGTTCGGGCCGGTCAACCCGTAACGCCGCCCGGCGATAAATTGAGTCGAAACCTCCTCGAAGAGGAGCTTGGACCCGTAACGCATAGTGACATCGCTGACAGAAATCATGATTCAGTCTCTGGTTTCTTAGGTTTCAATTCTATTTTCGCAGCTTTGCAGGCTCCGGCGTAGCGCCGTTTGTACTTAGCGCACTACCTTGAGCTGCGAGGCAAACATCTTGTGTGATCGGACAAGTCTCAGATTCAAAAAGCCGGATTGAAGGGTATGGGCTTCAGCCCATACGTAAAAAATACGAAGTGATGGGATCCGCGCGCCATCTCTTTCGCGGTCAAAAAATCCGCGACAAAATCTGATTGGCGCTCAAAGCAGCCAGATAGGCAAGTCCAGTCATGTAGCAGAACTGCAATGCCGGCCATTTCCAGCTGTTTGTTTCCCGCCGTACCACCGCCAAGGTGGAAGTGCATTGCATGGCGAACGCAAAGAACACCACCAGCGCAATCGCGCCGCCGATCGTCATGTCGTGGCGCAGCGCAGCCTGCAGGCCGACGGATTGCGTGGCAGGGTCCGCACCATACAGCGTTCCTAGCGTGCCGACGATCACTTCGCGGGCGATTACAGAGCTCAGCAGCCCAATGCCGATCTTCCAGTTAAATCCCAGGGGATGCAGGACCGGTTCGATCCAGTGTCCCAACCTGCCGACCACGCTCTCGGTTAGAGGAGCAATGTGGCCACCATGGAAGGGCACAACGCTCAGCACCCACAGACAAAACGTGACTGCCAGGATTACCGTGCCCGTTTGCTTGACGAACACGGTCCCTCGATCCAGCAGACGCAGGCCGATAGATCGCAGAGTGGGCCACCGGTATTGTGGCAATTCCAAAATGAACGGAGCGGCATTCGCCTTCAGGATGGATGATTTGAGGACGCGCGCAGTCGCCAGCGCCGCCAGAAAGCCCATCAGGTAAAGGCTCAACATAACCGCGGCACGCAGGCCGAAAAAGCTGCCCAAAATCGGCCGGTTGGGGATAAACGCGGCGATGATCAGCGTGTAAATCGGTAACCGTGCGGAGCAGGTCATGAAGGGCGCCACCAGGATGGTCGCAAACCGGTCGCGTTTATTCTCAATTGTTCGCGTGGCCATGATGGCCGGCACGGCGCAGGCATACGCAGACAGCAGCGGAATGAACGCCTTGCCGTTGAGGCCGATGGCGCGCATTACGCGGTCGGCGATGAGGGCCGCCCGAGCCAGGTAGCCGGTGTCCTCCAGAACGCCAATGACCAGAAACAGCAGCAGAATTTGCGGCAGAAAAACAAGAACTGCCTGGACGCCGTTCCAGATCCCATCTCGGAGGAGGACCTGCAGCCAGGTCCACGGCAGAACGCTGACTGCCGCCGCCCCTGCCTTGTTGAAGATTTCCGTCAGCCAGTCGCTCAGGGGCAGGCCGGCTGCAAACACCACCTGAAAGACGCCGATCACCACCGCCAGGAAAATCACCGGTCCCCAGATCCTGTGCAGCAGCACGGCATCCAGCCGGCGCGTCCAGCCCGAGGAGAAGGGTGCCTTGTATTTGGTGCGCGTGCTTACCTGGGTCGCCCACTGATGGCAGGAGGCCGCATTTTGCAGCACCGGGAGCTGCATGGGCTGCAGGCGGGCTTCCGCCGTCTCGGAAAGCCGAACCAGGAAGCGGGAAATAGCATCGAAGCCGGCACCCTTGGTGGCGCTGATCATGGCCACTGGCGCCCCCAATTCTCGAGCCAACGCCAGTGGATCGATTTCGCCTCCGCGCGCTGTCATCAGGTCCGACATGTTGAGCAGCACCAGCGTAGGCAAACCCATGGACAGGATCGGAGCCGCCAGCATCAGCTGACGGTTCAGCTGCTGCGCGTCCAGGACCAGCAGAACGGCGTCCGGAGCCGGTGTCCCCGGCATATTGCCCTGCAATACGTCGATCGCAACCCTGGTGTCTTCAGAAGAGGATTGAAGGCTATAAATTCCGGGCAGGTCGATGAGTGTTATCTCACGATGGCCGATGCCGCTCATCCGGGCCGAGTGGTGTTCAACCGTTACCCCAGGGTAGTTGGCTACCTTCTGCCGTAGGCCAGTCAGGCGATTGAAAAGAGTAGACTTACCGGAATTCGGAGGGCCAATCAGGGCGACCGTACTGACCTTGCCCGCTACCCGCGTGTGGGCTGGCTCAACGGCGACGCCTCCTCCGGGGCTGCAGTGGCTCATCGAACCGCCTTTCGCTCCGGCATGCACACACTATGAACCGAGATAAACTGCGCGGTTTCTTTGCGTAAGGCCACCTCGGTGCCGTCCACGCAATACACTGTTGGGTCGCCGGCAGGGGCACGGCGGAGCGCCAGTACCCGGCTCTCCGGAACAAACCCAAGGTGCATAAGCTGCCCTTGAATTTCTTCCGGGAGGTCCAAAGAAGCCAAGGTAGCGCAGGATCCAACGGCAAGTTCGCTGAGCACTGTCGACGCGAGCGCGCGAGGCATGGCGGTAATGGCGTCCTCTCAATCCGGGGGCACAAATGCGACCGATGAGGTCGCATATCTCACTATACGATTCTTGCGGCCACAAATTCAATGCCGACTGGCGCCCCTGTGGCACTTATCCTTCCATTTCAATTCCCTCGGATCCCGTTTGGCCGGCGAATAGGTACCTCCCGTCAAATACCGAGCGTAGAATGCCGCCCATGACTGTCGATCAATTCCGCGCCACTGTCCACGAATCCGAGCCGCCGGCGAGCCTGTCTCCGCTGCTCAGAGCCCTGTGGTGGGACGCCAAGGGAAATTTCGACCAGGCGCACAAGATCGCTCAGGACGATCCTTCCAGTGAAGCAGCCTGGGTACATGCCTACCTTCATCGCAAGGAAGGGGATCACCCGAACGCCAGCTACTGGTACAGGCAAGCCCGTCAAGCCCATCCAAAAATCTCATCGGATGAAGAATGGCGGCAAATTGCCACAGCACTCCTGGAACCGCATTTTCACTAAGGTATGACACCGCCGAGCAGCACGATCAGCAGCAAAGGACAGATAACCCTGCCTCTCGAGATTCGCCGCCGCCTCGGCCTGAGAGAAGGCGACCGGGTGGAGTTCGTCGTCGAAGATGAGCGAACCATCATTCGCCCGGCTCGTACAGCCGAAAATCCCTTCGAGAAATATGCCGGCTCTCTTCCCGCTTTCCACTCCAAGGCGGAAATTGACGCATGGCTCAGTGAACTGCGGGATGAGGAAGAGCCGCATCGTTGATAACTGCTATTGATGCGAATATCTTACCCGCGCTCTGGTCAGGCTATAGAGCACCTAAACGACTGTTGGCAGACTTTGTAATCGGCTCTCATGCAATGTTGCAGGCTGATCGCCTTATGTCACTGGATCCGGGGCGATACCGCCAATATTTTCCGGAACTAAGGCTCGATTAGACACGGTCAACAGCCCACTCACATAAGCCGGTGTGAGCGGAATGCGCCGCGGAGCCACCCCCGTTGCATCGAAAACAGCCGCAGCCACAGCCGGCGGGGCCAAGGCATTTGGAGCTTCACCTCCTGATCCAAATCCTTTGTCATCGCGCGAGATCTGCACCACCTTGATTTCCGGCACTTCCTGCATGGTGAGAATCTTGTAGCGCCGCCAATCTATGCTGGTGACTTTTTCCGTATCGAAGGTGACTTCTTCCTTGAGTGCCTCTCCCAGGCCCATGACGACGCCACCGCACATGCACCGCTCGAGCTGCCGCGGATTGATGACCTTGCCACACTCCACCCCTATGGTGAATTTCGTCACCTGCACAGTTCCCGTTGCCGGGGTCACCAGTACCTCGGCGATCCCGGCCCAATAGGCATTTTCTCGAACCACAACAGCAACGCCTCGGCCCGTGACCGCTTCATTACCCGTTCTGCGTGCTCCGGGTTGGGGTGATGGCCGTTGCTGCCATCCAGCTGCGCTGGCTGTCGCCTTTAGTATTGCTATCAGTCGCTGATCCGAAGTGTGACGGAGGCGAAATTCAATAGGATCGATTTGCGCTGCCGCCGCGGCCTCGTTGATGAGCGACTCCAGGGCAAAGTTCTGCTGCCGCTGGCCGGGAGTCCGCATGATCAGCCCACGAATTCCTCCATATGCGGCGTCTGAGCACAAGTTGCGCATCGCATAAACCTGCTCCAGCCTGCTTTCAACCTTGTCGTAGGGCCACTCGAGTGCGAGAAAGCCGCCGGGCTTTTCGACACCCGCCGGCATCCCTGCCAGCATCGCGCCCAGAGGCCGGGCATCCATCATATGAGGGGAATGAAAGGAGCTCTGCACTGCCGTTAGATGGCCGTTTGCATCCAGCGCGCCTTGCATATCGCAGAACCACGCCGGCGAAGCACCCGACCAGGCCAGGTCCTCTTGCAGCGTCCACTGCACGCGCACCGGCTTACCTGTCAGCTGGGAGAGGATAACCGCATCTGCCTCTGCGCCGTCGCCGCCAAAGGTTTTGCGGCCAAACTGCGCAGCGTGGCTGAGACAATTCACCACCACTTTTTCCTGCGGCACTCCGAGAATGTTCGCGATACGCGCGCGCGAGGCTTGCAGATGCCCAGGCTGTGCCCACACAGTCGCCGATCCGTCTCTCCGTACGTCGGCGACCGCGCAAAACGGCCCGATGGGCGCATGCTTGATGTACGGTTGGTCGTAGCTCGCAGTAACGGTTTTGGCCGCATTCGTCATGGCAGCCTGCACCTTGACCGCATCGCCTTTGCTCGCGTCGGGAGTTCCCCACGAATGCGTCCGCAGTGTTTGGCTGAGATTCTCGCTTCCCGGAAGACCCGACCAGCTCGTCCATTTTGAGCTGTTTGCTACGGATCGAACCGCGCTGATCGCCTCCCACTCGTTCGGAGAAACCACCGCCACCAGGTTGCCCTTGCTCACCACCTGGGCCGTGGGGAATTTGCTTTTGTCTATTTGTCCGAGCGTCGTCAGCGTAGCGCCCAGCGCCGGCGGCTTCACCATGCGCGCGTGCAGCATCCCCGGTAGCTTTAGATCGCAACTCCACTGCGCGCGCCCCGTGACCTTGTCCGGAATGCCTGGCATCGGGTACGACGTTCCAACAACCTTATATTCACTCACCGGTTTGCAAGGCGGGTCGCCTGCCACCGTCAAACCATCCATGCCCGCCCAATCCAATCCGGCGACGCTGTTGGCGCCGGGAGGGGTGAATCGCATCGCGCTGCCCTTGATGGGAATCGTCAAATCCAGCTCATGCCCCTGAACCAACTGCGCGTACGAGACGCTTTTCCCTGCACCCGAAACTACACCGTTCGTGGCCTCCAGCGCAGACGCCGGCGAGTCGAGCTGCTTAGCCGCTAACTGTAGTAGTGCCTGATACGTATAAGCCGAAACCTTGCGCAGGTTAACCGCGCCCGTCAGAAAACCAGCGGAGCAGCCTCCATCCGGAGTCTTGTCCGTGTCACCCATCACTAACGTGATCTTCTCCGGTTGCACCCGCAGTTCTTCGGCGACGACCTGGGCGTAGAACGCGCTCATCCCGGTGCCGATTTCCGCTCGGCCCGTGCGGACAAGAATCGTCTCGTCGCTGCGAATCTCGAGCCATGCAGCGATCCGGGCGGCATCCATCGCAGGTTGCGCTATCGCAGCACCGACAGCTTCGGGTAGACGCAGGGAAACAAACAGGGCTCCGCCGGCTTGAACAAAAGCGCGGCGCGAAATAGCAGGGAACTGAGGTCGCGGAGGCATGGTTCCCTTAGGCAGCCATCGCCTTGGCGGCACGCTGCACGGCAGAGATGATGGCCGAGTACGTTCCGCAACGGCAAAGATGCGGCGACGGCGGCGTATTCGTGAAGTAATCCTTGATGTGCGCCACGCTGGGATTCGAATTCTTCTCCAGGAGCTGGACTGCGGCAATCATCATCCCGCTTTGGCAATACCCGCACTGTGGTACCTGCTCGTCGATCCACGCCTGCTGCACAGGATGGAGAATCCCGGACGCCGAATTCAAACCCTTCTTTGCCGCCCACCTCGCCGCCAGCCCCTCGATTGTGACCACCGGCTTTCCAGCCACGGAAGATACAGGTGTTATGCACGAGCGAACCTCCTGGCCATCCACCAGCACCGCACAAGCGCCGCATTGCGCAAGGCCACATCCGAACCGCGGGCCCCGAAGCTCCAATTCATTCCGCAACACATACAGAAGGGGTGTTTCCGGCGATGAAGAAACAACATGTTCACCGCCATTAGCGTTCAGGGTTATCTGGCTTGCCATTCGGCCTCCCGTTATTAACAACTACATTGTGATACTAATAGTCGAGCCTCGTCAACATCTGCCGAAGCTACCCGCTCGCCGCCGGATTTTGAGGAGAAAATGGACAGCTGGCCTTATCTACTGGGGGAAACCGTCTCAGTTACACACGATCCTGCCGTCACCCTCTCCGTGCTGTTGCGACCAGATACCAGGCCGGCCAGCTCAAAGCCCAGTTTGGAATCCACGCGCCGCTCGAAGTCCACAGAGGAACGGTCAAAGCTGTGACGCCGACGGCTAAAGCCAAAGCGGAACTACGCCTGATGCGAACAATCTGCAAACCGCGCTGTGCACCCCATATCGCAGCCGGCAGGAAGAGCAGGAGGCACAGCCGCGACAAAGACTCCACCCGAAAACGTTCCAAACAGAACAGGCACGGAGCGAAGCATAATCCGGCGCTCACCCACACCGTTCGCCGGGACACCGATCCGACCACGAACCCGCCGGTCCACGACCACGCCGCGAGCAGCAGTACATTACAGAGAAACAGCATCAGCCCTGGGCCAAGGGTAAGCCCGGTGGCATGGTGAATCGGCGCGTCCATCAATTGCTGATAAGCCCGGCTCACGGAAAGAGAAAAGCCCATGAGCAGAAAGCTGCTGGGTAGAGCAAGACCAAAAGCCGCGAGCCAAGGTCGCCAGTGACGCCATAGGTCCACTTCGCGGCGAACTACCAGGCCCAGGACTGCGAGCAGCGATTGCCACCCACTCTCACCTGCTTCCAGCAAATCTCCCTGCACAGCCTCGCGCTCTTCCGGTTCCAGCAGCAGGCAGACCAAATCGAAACATCGGGAGGCAAGGATCATGATGGCACCCTCGCTTTGTTGATGGCCCAGGAAGCACCGCGGCTGGCGCTTGCGATGGCTTCGTAGAAGCTGCGAGCTGCTTGCACCCCTTTGGGTGTAACGCGAACCATGCGTTTAGCGCGGCCGCCGCGCTGAGCCGTTGCCTCACCCATCCACGTTTTTAGGAAACCCTTGGTCTCAAGGCGATCGATAGTCGTGTACAGGGCGCCAATGGAGCACTTGCGACCGGTCGTTGCTGCTAAAGTCTCTCGGATGGCTGCCCCGTATGCCTCATTGCCGAGCTTTGCCGCGGTCGTGATCAGTAAATATTCGAATTCGCCCAACATGGTTAGAGCTACATTGTGATACTTATCGTGGCCGCCGGTCAAGCACATGCTATGGCTCTCCAGCGCAAGAACCGGAGCAGCAATCTCTGCTTTGTCATCCCGACCGTTAGCGGCCTGTCCCGGCGTGGCGTGGAAGCGAAGTGGGGATCTGCAGTTTCTTTCCCAGGCCACTATCCTCAAACTTACAAAAAGAGCCATCTCAACCAAAGCCCGACCGGTTTGCACCCTATCCTCAGGTAACGGATGATTAGGGAAGAGAGATGAAGTAAGAATGAAAACAATGACCCGTCGGGAATGGCTGCAGGGAGCGGCAGCTCTAGCCCTCACATCGAACCTTGCAGGAGCCGGCAGCAAAGATCTCATCCTCCCTCATGCGCGGCCCCAGCCAGGGGCGCGACATTTTCGTAGCGAGGCCGTCGAAAATCTCATCCGTCAGGTGAAGAGCAAGATTCCCGACGCATCCCTCGCTACTATTTTCGAAAACTGCTTTCCCAACACACTCGATACCACTGTGTTTCCCGGCACCTACGAAGGCAAGCCCGACACTTACATCGTCACCGGGGATATCGATGCCATGTGGCTGCGCGATTCCTCTGCGCAGGTGAACCCATACCTCGCGCTGGCGAAGCAGGACGCGCGGCTCCGCGAGTTGCTCGAAGGCGTCATCCGCCGCCAGGCGCGCATGATCCTGATTGACCCCTATGCAAACGCATTCATGCGTCATAGAAATTCGTTGCCTCTCTCTTGGGCGGTGAACGATAAGACGCAGCACTTTCCCGGTGTGGGAGAGCGCAAGTGGGAAGTCGATTCCCTTTGTTATCCAATACGCCTCGCCTATGCCTACTGGCAGCAGACCGGCGATACCCGGCCGTTCGATTCCCAGTGGAAAGAGGCTGCCGCAACCATCCTGCGTACATTCCGCTCCCAGCAGCGCAAGCACGGGCCCGGGCCCTACTCCTTTCTGCGCAAAACCGAAGTGCCCACCGATACCCTGGCCCTCAATGGATTCGGCAATCCCGCTGTTCCGGTTGGCATGATCTTCTCCATGTTTCGCCCCTCCGACGACGCCTGCACTTATTCGCTGTTCGTTCCGGCGAATCTTTTGGCGGTCGTCAGTCTTCGCCAGCTTGCCACTCTGGCAAAGCAGGTTCTGAATGACGAACGGCTTGCGCAGGAAGCCCAAGCCCTGGCTGGAGAAGTAGAAACCGCAGCGCAGCGCTACGGCAAAACGCAGCATCCGAAGTACGGCGAGATCCTGGCCTACGAGGTCGATGGCTATGGAAACGTGCTGAAGATGGATGACGCCAATTTGCCGGGGCTATTAAGTTTGCCGTATCTGGGCTGTTGCCGCCTCGACGATCCGCTGTATCAACGAACCCGGCAATTTGTGCTCAGCGATTCTAACCCGTATTTTTTCCGCGGGACGGCAGCAGAAGGTGTCGGGGGGCCCCATTTGGGTCTGAACATGATCTGGCCCATGTCGATTATCGTCAGGGCGCTCACTTCGACAGACGACTCTGAGATTCGCCGGTGCCTCCGCTGGCTTCGTAACACCACCGCCGGCACCGGATTCATGCACGAATCCTTTCAGAAGGACAATCCAAAGGTATTTACCCGACCATGGTTTGCGTGGGCCAATAGCCTATTCGGCGAAATGACCGTCAGGCTGGTATCCGAGCGGCCGCAGGTCTTCGCCGGCGCCAGCAGCTACTGGAACTGACACCCCGCCAAAAATGCCGGCCAGTGTGCTGCTGCAAACCAGTCTCGAGAAAACGCCACCAATCTCACCCACGCAACGACAGCCCTGATTCCCGCGAGCCAGCCCGCAGAGTTCGCCCTGCCGGCTGTCCCTGATAAAAACCAGGCTAAATCGAAAGCGTCAGAATGCGGTTGAGGCGCTGCACGAAAACAGCAGGGTCCTGCAGCGGGACACCTTCCATCAGCAGGGCCTGATCGAAGAGCAGCCAGGCCGCATCTTCTGCAACCGCGTCGTCCGTCCGCGCCAGCAGCTTCTTCACAATTTCGTGATTGGGATTGATCTCCAGCGTGGGCTTGAGCGCAGGCAAGTCTTTCTGCCCCATCGCGCGCAGCGTCTGTTGCATTTTCATCGAAGGCTCGTCTTCGTCGGAGACGATGCAGGAGGGGCTGTCGGCAAGCCGTACCGAAGCGCGCACATCCTTCACCCGGTCACCCAGTGTGGCCTTCAGTTTGTCAATCAGAGGCTTGACCTTATCGGCATTGTCCGGCTCCGCTTCGTCCTTCAGGTCGTCGCTCGTAGCAGCTTTGTTGACCGCCTTGAGATCGATATCGCCATACTTGTCGATCCCGGCGAAGACGATTTCGTCGATTTCATCATCGAGCAGCAGAACCTCGAGATCCTTCTTCTTGTAAATCTCGAGCAGCGGGGAAGTGCGCAGCAGGGCCTCCGTTCCGCCGGTAATGTAGTAGATGCTCTTCTGCCCGTCCTTCATCCTTGACTTCACATCGGCAAGGCTGGTAAGGCCTTCGACTTTGGTCGATTTGAACCGGATCAGGTCGAGCAGTGTCTCGCGGTTGGCGTAATCGCTGTACAGGCCTTCCTTGAGCGGGCGGTTGTACTCAGTGATGAACTTGAGATACAGCTCGGGCTGTGTCGAAGCAACGTTCTTCAGTTCCGAAAGGATCTTCTTGACGCTGGCCGTCCGGATACTGGTGAGGATCTTGTTCTGCTGCAGGATCTCGCGGCTGACATTCAGGGGCAGATCCTCGCTATCGATTATGCCGCGAACGAAGCGCAGATACTGCGGCAGAAGCTCCTTCGCATCGTCCATGATGAAGACGCGTCTCACGTAGAGCTTCACCCCGGTCTTGTACTCAGCCTGGTACAGGTCGAGCGGAGCCTTCGCAGGGATGTAGAAGAGCGTGATGTATTCAAGGCTGCCCTCGGCACGGGTGTGAAACCAGAACAGCGGATCTTCCCAATCGCCCGTCAGCGATTTGTAAAGCTCTTTGTAGTCCTCGTCCTTCAACTCACTCTTGGGTCGGCGCCAGAGCGCGCTGGCAGCGTTGATCTGCTCAGTCGTCCGTTTCTTGATTGATTTCTTTTCCGCCTCGTCCCAGTCGCTCTTGTCATAGGTGAAGAAGATGGGGAAGGCGATGTGGTTCGAGTACTTTTTGACGATTTCCTTGAGCCGCCAGCTATTCGCGTATTGCTGGCCTTCTTCATTCAGGTGGAGCAGCACCGTAGTGCCGGCAACCGCCCGCTCTGCGGGCTCGATCTCGAACCCGGTCTTGCCGTCGCTGATCCAGCGCCACGCCTTGTCTTCGCCTGCCTTCCGCGAGACAACCTCGACCCGATCCGCCACCATGAACGCGCTGTAGAAGCCCACGCCAAACTGTCCAATGAGGTTCGAGTCCTTCTTGGCATCGCCGGAGAGTTGTGAGAGGAAATTCTTGGTGCCCGAGCGGGCTATCGTTCCAAGATTCGACGTCAGATCCTCCTCGTTCATGCCGATGCCGGTATCGGCAACGGTCAGCGTCTTTTTCTCTTCATCGAGTTCGAGGTCGATCCGGGGATCGAACGGCAGGCTCTTGTAGGCCTCATCCACCAGCGTCAGGTGGCGGAGCTTGTCCAACGCGTCCGATGCATTGGAAATGAGTTCCCGGAGAAAAATCTCCGGATGGGAATAAAGGGAGTGGACGATCAGTTGTAGTAGCTGACTGACTTCTGTCTGAAATTCGCGCTTCGACATGAGCTTATTATCGCCAAAAACAGGTGCCCTGTGTTGACGGGAGCAGACCGCCCAGGGCTGTCCCCCTGCGTGTTGCATCTCCGAGAGCAAGGAGATGATTTTCGACAGAGAGCGTAGCGAAGCGGAGAGATTGGCGGTTTGCCTATCCGGTCACAATTCTCGATACACTCCCCTACCACAGCCCTCCGTGCATCCGGTTTTTTCACCTCAGCTTTTCCCGAAATCGCCGTGTTTTTCGGGTAACCTCCCCTTGGTAATCGAACCAGAACGCCGATAACCAAAGGTGGGATTGTCCGGGTTTCGAGCAGAGGCTAACTTCGGCTAGCACGGACCACGGGGAGGTCTTAGCCATGGCGGAGGACGTTGCGCGGTTCTCGGGTTGCACAGTAAAACTTGCACTTCTCAGCTTGGCCGTTATCAGCACCCACGGCGTTTTTGCAGCCGAGCGCCACATGGATTGCAAGGTCTACGAGCAGCAGGAACAGGCAAACGTCGAAGCGCAAAGACGCGTCGACCCCGCAATTCAGGATGAACGGTTCGACATGGTTTTCTACAGCCCTGCGAGAAACTCATGCCTGGCATCGGTTTTCTTTGTGAGAGGCGAATCGACCTACGGCGGCATTCTGGATATCTCAGAGGGCAGGATGATTTGGGCGAAAAGCTATCGCGGCACAAGCTTCAGTCCCTCCCGTATCGTTGCCATGGACACCGAATTGGACGACGAAATCAAAGCCATCGAATCGACGCCCGATAGCAGCACCACATCGCGTTCACTCGACTTTCTGCCTCTCCTGCTGGATCGCACGATGAACACGCTGCCGGCAATCAAAAATGCTTTCACAGAAGCGCGCTAAACAGCCCGCTGAAAGGTCTCTGGGAGCTTAGCGGCCCACTTTTTGCCGAACCACTCCAAGGCCTGCTACAGAACGCCGGAAAGAGTATTCGCCATGCGCACCCAGCAAAAAATCAGATCGGCGTCAAATCACGGACGCTTCTTCTCCGCCGACGCCGCCTGGAGAAATTGCAAAACCTGCTCAATCCGGTATAGGCGCACAACTTGGGTAAGTGCGACCGTAGGAGTGTCCTTGGGCATCTGCTGCCGCAGGACTTGCCGAAAACCATCGATCGGCAGGGTCTTGTCCGCGTTCGTTTCCGTATCTTGCTTCAGCTTGTTCCAGCGGTCCGCGAGGGCCTGAGCCCGGTTGCTGGCAGCATCTTCCCCTAAGGCGGACTCGACATCCTGGAAAAGCTGGGCCCAGCGCTTGGACTGCTTTGGCTGCGATGGCTTGTTGAGAAGAGCGTGGAATATCGCAGGGAGTGCGCCGTAAAACTTTCGGCCAATCGCTTGTCCTATGAAATGGGCCACCTTCTCTATCCGCATCATCGACAGCTCTCTGGAATTGGAGGCGTCCAGCCCGTAGCGCGCGAGTAGCGCATCCTGCTCGGCCTGCGGCCAATTTTTGTGATCCTTCCAGGCCGAGATCGCGCCGGCTCTGATCTCGGGATCGCCTCCGGTGACGCTTTCTGATAGCAGAACCCATCGCCTTGCCAAAATCTGCGCGGCCTCACTTGCCGGGTCAAGATCGAGGGCCGCTTCCACCTCGTGGAAAAGCTGTTTTCGAGCCTCACGACGTTCTTCGCTGGATGCCGCAGCTTGTTCGATCATCAGGGTTCTTTTCGTCCAGCCTTCTTCGGTGTAGTACTTGCGCATGAAATCCTTTTCTGGCTGCATCTCTATAACCTCGATGATTCTCCTCAAAACAGACGCGTTGGCAGGCTGATTCGACCGAACCAGTCTCTCCGCTTCTCCGATCGCGTGAATGGCGCGGTCGAGCAGTTCTCGCTTTTCCGTCAGGGCCCGCAGTTGCAGGCGCAGCGACTCTAGAAGTGTCAGAGGATTGCACTCCAGAAGCACCCTGACCTGTTTTAACGGTATGCCAAGGAATTTGAGTGCGACGATCTGTTCCAGGCGCTCGAGGTCCGCCAGGTTGTAGAGCCGATATCCTGAGCTACTTCGCTTCGGCTTAAGTACCCCGACACGATCGTAATGATGTAAAGTTCGGACGGTCACGCCCGCCAAGACCGCAAATTCATGCGCCCTGTAGAATTTCTCCATCGCCTTCCAACTCCATGGTCAGGTATGACGTAGGGTCGGAGTCAATAGAGTACGAACGCTGAAATGTCAGCCTCATTTCGGCGCCGCCATCTCCTTCAAATACCCAGCCGACAACGTGCCTTTGCTCTTCGCAATCGGCAGCAGAGTGGGATAAAACTGCACGAACGTAGTATCCACCGCGCCATGATCGGCATGACAGGAGTAGCAATCGGCCGTTGTCGGCACCATCTTCGCGCTTGCCTGCGGCGTCCCGTCCGCTTCGAAACCGAAAAACGCCCATTTTCCAGCAAAGCGTGCCGCGTCCCTGACGTGCACTTCGACCGCCATTCGTTCGCCCTGGTAGTTCCCCTTCTGGTTAATCGAGCCTTTGCCCTCGGCCCCGCGAACCTCGAGCACCAGCATCGTGTGATCCGGCCAGGTTCCCGTCTTCACAAACGATTGGTATGCGTCAGGGTTGACGAACACATTGTCAAACATGTGGTGATTGCCCATCTGCATCGTGGGGTTATAACTCATATCGAACCCCGAAGTCAGGTAGACCCATTCCCGGTAATGCTCGGGGAATCGCAGGTCGCCGGCCGCGGTGTATTGAGGCAGCTCGTCCGCCGGCAGCGGCGCGCCTAAAGCGAAAATAAGACAGGCGAACAGGGAGACGATCTTGGCTGTGGTCAACATACTGGAAGTATCCCTTTGAGAATAGACCCAGGACCAGACTGGCGGCTGCACGGTTCCGTTGATTCGCTGCATCCTTCCTGGGGCGCCATCAGCATGGCATAGGATTTGGACATGAAGACAAGCAGCCGGCGATTACAGCGTGGAAAGTGGATCGCATGTATATGGTCCGGCTTCGCGCTGATCGCGGCCATGCAGACGGTTTTCGTCATGCGGGCGGAGGGCATGCACCACGCCTGGCTGCGGCTGTTCTTCACCACTGCCCTCTCGTTTTTGCCGTGGGCGATAGCCACGTCGATGGTGATGCGCCTCAGCCGGCAATTCCCCTTGGCTCGGTCCACCTCCGGCGCATCGTGGAGCGTGCACCTTGCAACCTGCCTTCTCATCGGGTTGGCCTTTGCCGCCTGGTCCACTTGGCTCGACAAAGCTCTCGACCCCTATGGGAACGGATACCCCACGGGGCCGTTCTTGCATGCTTTCCTCGTCAGATTCTTTGATGGCATCGTCTCTTTCCTCGTTCTCTACGTCACCATCCTCGCTGTCAGCTTTGTGCTCGATTCCCGTTCCAGGCTCGCTCACCAGCAGATGGAGACGGCCCGTCTCAACGAGCAACTTTCGAGAGCACAGCTTGAGGCTTTGCGGCGTCAGATCGAGCCTCACTTTCTATTCAATAGCCTGAACGCCATCGCAGGCCTCGTGCGGGAGCGAAAAAACGACACTGCCGTCAGCATGATCGCCGGCCTGAGCGACTTCCTGCGCCGCGTATTGGAAGATTCCACCCGGCAACAGGTCCCGCTAGCAGAGGAACTAGAGTTTACCCGGAAGTATCTCGAAATTCAGAAGGCGCGATTTGTGGAACGGCTGCAGTTCACTGTGGATGTCCCCCACGAACTGCTCCCGGCGCAGGTCCCCACTCTGATGTTGCAGCTCATAGTAGAGAACGCCATCAAGCACGGCATCGCTCAGAGGGCCCAGGGAGGTAGGATCCGTATCGCAGCCAGTCGTGCCGACAACCAACTCACCCTCAGCGTCTACAACGACGGTCCCGCAGTGATATGGGACAACATGCGCTCCGGCGTCGGCCTTGCGAACATGAAGACCCGCCTGGAGAGCCTGTACGGAGATGCGTTCGCGCTTCGCATGCTGACCCATCAAGCGGGTGGTCCAGAGCCAGGCGGAGTGGAAGTATCCGTATCCGTTCCGTTTCAGGAGTGAGCATGAATGCCCAACCGTCTGGGGGCAAAATTCGCACCGTGATTGTGGACGATGAACTGCTCGCGCGCAGCAATCTCTCCGTGCTCTTGCGTGCCGACGCGGACATCGAAATTGTCGGCGAATTTGGTTCAGGGGAAGAGGCGCAAACAGAAATCCGCAGAACCCGGCCGGATCTGCTGTTTCTTGACGTGCAAATGCCTGAGTGCGACGGATTCGACGTCTTGGAACTTTTGGGCAGCGAGGTGCCTCCGGCGGTCATTTTTGTCACTGCCTACGACCAGTATGCGTTGCGCGCCTTCGATACTGCAGCGCTGGACTATCTGCTCAAGCCATTCGACGATGCGCGATTTGCCCGGGCGCTGGACCGGGCCAAGCAAAGGATCGCCCAGCAAAAGGATCAGCCACGAAAACCTCGTTTCGTGACCATCAGAAGCGCTGGGCAAGTGACATTCCTTCCCATAGATGAAATCGACTGGATCGAGGCAGCCGACTACTATGCGGGTCTCCACGTAGCCGGTAAGACGCACTTGTTGCGCCGCACCATCGCAGAACTGGAGCAGGATCTGGACGCCGAAGTATTTTGCCGAATTCACCGGTCGGCGATCGTGAATCTCCATCGCGTGCGCGGTCTGAAGCTGAATCAAGATGGGGAGTACATGGTGGTGCTCGAGGGCGGGACTTGCCTGCGGCTTAGCCGGCGTTATCGAAAGCTTGTGCAGGCGCGCCTCGGCATCTGAGGCTACCGGCAAGTTCTTCGCTTGAAGAACACGGCCATTCGCCCGTACCTGAATGGCTTACGAACAGCCCAGCTTCAGAAGCCCGCTGAGGGCTTTCAGCAACTTGTTCAGCTCCTGTTCCCCAGGGAAGTTTCTCGCGGCCTGATCCGCACCACCGAAAGACCCGTAATTTGCCGTTTGAATCGAAATCGCCTCCAGGAACATCCCTACAGCCACGTACCTGTGTGTGGGATAGCCCGGTTGAGAGAGCGCGGACGTGGAATGGCAAAAACATGAGAAAGATAAAAGAGCATATTCACGGGTACACTTACGGCACGGCAGAAGTACCGATGTCGCCGGTGACGCTGGCCGAACTCAAAAGCCTGAAGGAAACCGTGGGCTTCACCCGTGAGAGCGAGCACTATTTGCAGCTCGCGGGCCATGTCCTTGAGGGGCAGACAAGGCAGATCGTGCGGCGTTGGCGCAGCGAAATCATCGCGTCGATTCCGAATCTCGCCCGGCACTCGCGCTCGTTAGAAGGCAATCCGCTGCCGGATTACCTGGCAAGCAGTAGTCTCCGCTTCGAGCAATGGATACTCGATACCTGCTTCCGGCCCTACGACCAGAACTGGCTGAACTACCAGCATGAAATTGCGCTGCGGCATACCGCCGTGAAAAAGAATCAAACCGACAAGGTACAGTCGACGCCCTATGTTCCGCTGCGCGATGTGGTCGGGTTTATCGCCGTCATGAATGAGACCATCAAGCCCTTTCTTGCCGCCAAAGCGAATTCCCAGGAAGAGGTCGAAAGAATGCATCAGGCCTGGTGTAAGTCGATGCAGCTGCAAATGGGCCTATGGGCCAAGCCGTACACCGGCCTCAATGAGTGGTAGCGAAACCGCTGGTGACGCAAGGCCCACTATTTCACACCCTTATCGGGATCCCATGCCCCCTGCAGCTTGCGCACATAGACCATCTGCCCGATGTGGTACGCATTGTGGGTGCCGACATGCGCGATCCGGGAAGCCCAGATGGCCACCTTCGCGTCATCCGCACTTTCTACTGCTTGCTCCCAGTCCGTCATGACCTGGTCCAGGTCTTTGACAGTCTGGGCCCAGCTTTTGGCGTCGAAACTGTTGAAGGTTTCGTCGTTGTTGCCGTCGAACTTTGCCGGCTTTTCGCCCTTGAATCTTGCCAGCGATTCACGATCCCAGAAAACCAGGTGATTCGCTAACTGGCCAACGGAATGGTTCCCGCTCCTGTCGGTCCAGCTCGCCTGCGCCGGTGTGAGTCCGGCAACTGCGGTGTTGGCGGGCACGAACCACTCCGCCTTGTTGTGAGTGGAGCGCAATTGCTCCAGCAGAACAGCTTTGAGCGTCATTGGTTTCTCCTGCCCAAAAGCAAGAGATGGTAGCGACATCATCACCGCGAGCACGATGTATCTCATGTCGGCCTCCTGGCGCCTTTGTCTTTTATGTTCTCCGGGATATGCCCTGAAATGTGAGATCTATTGTGTCACGAGCTGGTCTAGACTGAGGCGCGGAGGTCTTCATGCGCTCATCTCCCGCTCTGTGCGGCGGGGTCTTCTATAGCTTGGTGTTGGGAGGGGCACTTCACGCGCAGACCGTTAAGGTACAAGACGGCGGAACGCGCGAAATTCATCGTGATACGACTACCATCAATCCGGGCATCATTGCGGGCAATGACCGGCCCATGGTCACCACCCGCGAGTTTTGGTACTGCCCACAGCTTGGCCTCAACCTCTTATCCACCCTGAATGGTCCGCAGAGTGGCAGGCAAGTCTTCACGGTCACAGAGCTCAGCACTTCGGAGCCGGATACGAAATTCTTCTTGCCCCCTGCGGGATATAAGGTTGTAGATCGGCGGAATGAATTCCCGTCCCAGTATTAGCGGTGCCCACCGCCCGGGTGCCCTGCCGGCCCTCTGCCGGAAAATCCCGGAGAGTGCTCCCTCCCACCGTCATGGCCTGGATTGCCCGGATGACCGTGTCCGTCATAGGCGCCGCTGGCGTGGAAACCGCTGAACGGTGCCTCCCCGCGCGCGGGGAGAGGACCGTGGTAGCCATGACGGGGATCGTAGCGCTCGTCTACATGGCCATAAAAGCCGTGAGGTCCGTGGAACCAGGGGCCTGCCCCGATGAATACTCCGCCGATGAACCAATCCGGTCCGTAGTACCCATAGGGCGCGCAGTCATAGGGTGGGTAAGAGAAGTAGCCATAGGGGCACACCGGCGCCACGCCGATGTTAACGGAAACCTGCGCCGGCGCGGCAGAAGATGCGCTCAGCACAACAGCTGTGATTGCAGACGATGCAAGTATCTTGAATAAATTCATCCACTTCCTCCTGGACTACTGGCTTTAGAGCGTATTTTTTCAAGCAGAGTTGGTTGCGGGGTCTTGCTATTCTAGGCGGGTTGTTTCTTTCGCCTTGAGGACCCATGGCCGCACTGATCGATGCCATCGACGTAAAGCGCAAGATGTTCGTGGAATTTGAAAACGTCCCCTTCT
>DATJNV010000032.1:0-54521 GCA_035507705.1 Acidobacteriaceae bacterium | reverse complement strand
CTCGATTGTGGCGCGGAAGTGCGCGTGCATAAAGACGGCTCGGTCGAGGTGCTGTCTGCCGTGCAGGACATCGGCAGCGGCATCAAAACCGTCCTCGCCCAGATTCTTGCCGAGCAGTTCGGGGTGCCTCCGGCGAAAGTTTCCGTCAAGGTGGGCGACAGCAACTACCCTGTAGGGCCTAATTCCGGAGGCAGCGTTACCACGGCATCGCTTACGCCGGCTGTCCGCGATGCTGCCTGGCAGGCCTCGCAGAAATTTCTCTCGAGCGTCGCCCCCGCCCTGGGGACTTCCCCTGCGGATCTCACCCTCAGCCACGGCATGGTGAGCAGCGCTTCGGGCAAGTTCAAGCCCATCACATTCCGCGCCGCTGCTGCCAAAATGAATACCGGCGAGGTCTCGGCGCAGGTGATGCGCACCCCCGATTACGATCCCAGCAAGTACGACACCTATGGAGGCGTGGATGTAGCCGAGGTCGCGGTCGACACCGAGACAGGGCGCATTCACGTCAAGCGGGTTCTCGCCGTTCATGATTGCGGACGCCCCATGAATCCCAACCAGGTCATCAGCCAGATTTGCGGCGGCGTGATCCAGGGCATCTCCTACACACTCTTCGAGCATCGTCACCTGGATCCCAACCACGGCCTCATGGTCAACCCCGATCTCGATCGCTACAAGATTGCGGGTGCGTACGAAGTGCCGGAGATCGAAGTCCAGCTGACTGAGTCCTATATCGGTCAAAGTTCCACCGATGCTTCCGGAATCGGGGAAGCTGCCGGCATCATCTCGGCCGGCGCCGCCATTGGAAACGCCTTCTACAACGCTACCGGAGTCCGCATCCGCCAACTGCCCATGACTCCCGCCGTTGTACTCGCTGCCCTCAACCAGCCCCAACAGTCGATGGAGGCCGTATGAATTCCTTCACCCTTGCCGATTGCACGACCGTCGATGCCGCTCTGGCCCAGTTGAAAGATGGTGCTGTGGTCAAAGCCGGCGGCGTCGATCTGCTCGACCGCATGAAAAACGGCACCGATACGCCGGCTCGCCTGGTGAATATCCGCAACATCCCTTCGTTGCGCGGCATTCAGGTCACGCCGCAGGGCCTCACCATTGGTCCCCTGACCACGCTCACGGAAGTCAGCGAACACCCCACGGTCCGATCGCAATATGCGGTGCTTTCCGACGCCTGCGGACACGCCGCCACCCCGCACATTCGCAACATGGCGACGCTTGGCGGCAATCTTCTGCAGCGGCTGCAATGCTGGTATTTCCGGTCAGCGGACTTTGAATGCCTGCGCAAAGGCAAGGAGATTTGCTTCGCCTTCTCCGGCCTGAATCAATACCACGCCATCATGGATTACGGTGGTTGCCCCTCGGTCGCGCCTTCGTCGGGAGCCGTCGCTCTGCTGGCTCTCGATGGCACGCTGGAGCTGAGTTCCGCGGCCAAGGGCAAACGCCTGGTTCCGATCCGCGAGTTCTACGTCCAGCCCGATGCCAATCCGCAGCGTTACAACGTGATGGCCCCGGAGGAACTGCTCACCGCGATTCACATTCCCAAGCCGGCTGCGGGCACCCGCTCCGCCTACCAGAAATATGGCGAGAAAGAGAGCAACGACTGGGCCATCGCCGATGCCGGCATCGTGCTCGAAATGGATGGCAACTTATGCCGCCGCGCCGTAGTTACCATGGGCGCAGCTTCGCCGGTCGTGCGCCGCTCCAAAGAAGCGGAAGCCGCTCTGACCGGCAAGACCATTACTCCGGAAGTGGCCCGTGCTGCCGGACAGGCCTCCATGCAGGGCGCGATGCCGCTTTCCATGAATGCCTACAAAGTGCAGCTTTTCCCGGTTGCCATTTCCCGCACGGTGTTGCTGGCAGCCGGACAAATGGGCCGCGACCCCGGCGCCGCCAGTTAAGCCACAGCGGCGGCTCGCCGGGAGCGGGCGCCGCGGAAAGGAAGCGAGCATGAGCGCCACCCAACATCCTCCGCAACCCTGCCAATGCCTTCGTACCAAGAATCCGTACGGCTCGACGCCGCAAAACGCGGCCTCGTGGCTCCCTGGAATCGACACCTCCTCCAGCTATTGGTGCTTGCGCACCATGGGGCCGGCCGGACCGGATGACCACTACGTCCACCTCTCGCGTTGCACACCCGGACGCGCCTGCTACGAGGACGTCGAGGAATAACAGATCCCGCGACGCAAAAATGCCGTGAGCGTCGTCACAGAATGGGAAGCATGTCTCCTCTAGGATTTGTCAGAGGGGAAATTATGCGACTCACGACTGCAAACCAATTGCGCGATGTCTTTTCCACACTCGACAAGATTTTGGGTAGTCCACAGGTCTTTGGCCTGCGCCAAGGAATCCCGCCCGTGCTCGGAGAGGCGTTGCGAACCATGCGCGACTCAATGGAACAGGTATTGAGGGAATTGCCCTATGACGAAGCGGCCAACAATCTCGAGGTTGAGTTGTCACAAGATGCGGATAGCGTAATAGGCCGGTAGCCGAAAAACGGTTCTTCTCCTATCAGCCGGCGAGGTCTTCGTGTCATCTGGTTGGGAACAAATTCTACATATGTCTGATGGCGCGTAACATGGGCTCCGAAACCCGAAAGGGAAGCCGTGATCAAAACAGAATTGTTGCGTTTCAGCGGCACCGTGGAACGTGATCCTGCCATCAATGCGTGGATGAAACGGCACCGACGAGAACTGGGAGCCATCGCGCAGGAGTGGTTCGAAGTGATGCGAGAATGCGGAGACGAAGTTCGGGAGGTCCTGCACGACGGCTGTCCAGTTGCTTGTCTGGCCGACGTGCCCTTCGGTTACGTCAATGTATTTAGGTCGCATGTGAACGTTGGGTTCTTTCAGGGCGCATCGCTGCCCGACCCCGCTCGCTTGCTGCAGGGCGCCGGCAAGTACATGCGCCATGTAAAGCTGAGACCAGATGTGGCCACAGACAAGGCTTCGCTAAGCAGATTGATCGAGGCCGCTTACTCGGACATAAAAGACCGGGTTGAAAACGGCTAGTCGTCCAGCGCCAAATGACGTTTACCGGACTTTCCAGGTACACGTCTATGTATAAGTGACGCTGACATTGTGCGCGAAGCGGCGCAAGCGGAAGATGCGTTATCGGGAAGAGCTTTGGACCCTGGACGATTGGAATTCTGTCCAGCCAGGGCCTTATGGAATAGCCCGTAGGGCCGCTTCAGAGCGTGCGTTTGTGAAAGCGGCCCTCCTTCATGATGACCGAAAGCCGATCGCCGCCGGAGCCAAGGACCGCAATGTCTTCGAGCGGGTTGCCGTCGGCCACCAGGATGTCGGCCTTGGCTCCTTCGCGGATACAGCCCAGGTTGCCGGCTTGTCCCAGGATTTCTGCGTTAACGGTACAGGCGGAACGAAGGATTTCGATCGGGGGAAGGACGCGTGCACGGAGGGTGAATTCGGTGCTTTGCCGCACGTGCAATGCGCCGAGCAGATCGGTGCCCAGCCCCATCCTGACCCCCGCGCGGCGCATCATCTCCAGGGAGAGAAAAGCCGAATCGCCAAAGCGTTTTAACTTTTCCAGGCTGGCAGCGGGGAGCCCCAGTTTCGCTCCCTCTTCGAGCAGCCCGACCATGATGGCCATGGTGGGCACCGCGAACGCGCCCTTTTCGGCAACATAGTCGGCGGTCGGCTGATCGATGAGCGTGGCGTGTTCAATGGTGCGCACGCCCAGGGCCGCCGCCCGGTGTATCGCCTCTTTCGGATGGCAATGAGCAGCCACATAGAAGCCGGCGCGATCGGCTTCCTCGACGGCAGCACGAATCTCGTCGTCAGAATATTGGCAGCGGTCGAGTGGATCGGTCGGGGAGGCGACGCCACCCGAGGCCATGATCTTGATGTGTGAAGCTCCGCGGCGAAGTTCTTCGCGGACTGCTTTGCGCACGGCATCCACGCCGTCCGCAATGACGGCCAACTGATCGCCGTGATACGAGCAGCCGCAGAAGTGGCCGGTTTCAAGGGAGTGATCCCCGGGGCGGAAGTCGCCGTGCCCGCCGGTTTGGGAGAGGATGCGGCCTCCGTAAAACAACCTGGGTACGGTGCCCAGCAATCCTTCTTTGATCGCCAGCGCCAGCCCGATGTCGGCTCCGCCAACATCGCGAAGCGTGGTGAATCCGCGATCGATACTGGCAGACAGAAACCGTGCGGCAAAATGCGCGAGGTAAGACATGGGCGATTGCACGACCCTGGTGATGTTGAGCCCGGCTGCGTACACGTGGACATGCGCATCGATCAGCCCGGGCATCAGGACGCGGCCGCCGCAGTCGACGACGTCGTCAGCGTCGGATGGAGGCCGCTCGGAAATTTCGCTGATTCGATCCTCTTCTACAACGACATTCTGTCCGCTTCGCAGTGTTTCGGAATCGCCATCAAAGATCCGGGCGGAACGAAATACAATTCTCGTCTTCATCTGCAGTTATCCTCCCGGGGGCGTTGGTTACGCTGGGCGTAAAGAATTTGCGGACGTCAGGGAATGCTAGCATGTCGGCCTTGTGATGATGCCCGGCGAATCAGGGCGGGACAGCCCCGGCGCCGATCGGTCTCAAAATGCGCTCGGCTGAACAGGGGACTAATTAAGATCCTCGACCCGAAAGACCGAATCATTCGAGTCGTGCCAAGGTTACTCAGTGCGAATGGCTTCCATGGGATCGATCCGGGAAGCCTGATGCGCGGGTACCAGTGCAGCCAATATTGCTACGGCGACGGTTATCAATGCCGCGCCTGCATAGCTGATCAGGTCAAGGTCACTGAGCTGGTAGAGCTGCGACCGCAATAGATGGGACACGCCAAGCGAAAGCGGCACACCAACCGCGAGGCCAACGGCAGCTATCCAAAGGCTCTCTCCCAGGATCATCTGCAACACACGCCCACGCAACGCTCCCAGGGCCATCCGGATGCCGATTTCGGCTCGCCGGTGTTCCAGCCGGTACACGAGAGTGCCGTAGAGTCCGGTGGCAACCAGGATGACTGCCAGCGCTCCGAAGCTAAGAGCCAGGCGCGCGAATAGTCTCGGCGTTAGATAGGACCGCTCAAATTGCGTTGCCTGCTTCATCGGATTCTGTAGCGCCAGGCCGGGATCGAGATCGTGCATCGCTCGCTGGATTTCAGGGAAAACGGCCAGAGGGCCTATGCCGGTGCGAACTTCTACAGTGATTTGGCCTGTCATCCCGGCTTGCGCCAAAGCATAGTAGACCGTTGGCATATTTGATTCTGTGACCGATCGGTACTTACTGTTCCTGACGACGCCGACAATGGCAACCCCGTGCTCTATCTGATGTCCCAGGGCTCCGTTGCTCAGAAACTCCCGGGCGAAATCTTCGTTGACCACAACGACCTTTTGGCTGTCAGGCGTGTCTGCCGCTTCGATGCCGCGCCCTTGCAGGATGGGAATTCCCATCGTTCGGAAGAAATTGGGACCGACCGAGTTGGAATAGATCTCTGCTTTCGCTCCGGAGCTTTTGAGGAGTTGCTTCCCATCGAGGAGGATGCCGCCGCTGCTCAGCCATCCGGAACCGGGACGCCACTGGACCAGAGAAGCCGCTTCGACTCCAGGCGCGGCCCTTACTGTATCGAGAAGCCGGTCATAGAACGACTCGGCCTGCGCGTTTCCGCTGGAGTTGTGCGGATTAACGTCAAACACCAGCAGGTTGTCTGCCTGCATTCCGAGATCCTGGTTCTCATAATTCAGAAGGGTACGCAAAGTAAGCCCGGCCGCGACCAGAAGGGTAAAGCACATGGCGATCTGGAAAGCGACGGCGGCATTTCTGTTCCGGCCGCTGCGGCTCATACTCTGATTTGTGTTGCGAAGAGTTTGCTCAATGGAAATCTGAAAGACCTGCCGGAATGGAGCCATCGAGAATGCGAGGGAAACAGCCGCCGCAGTTCCCAGCGTGAACCACAAGACCGTGGAATCAGGCGCAATGCCTGTCTCCAGTTTGGCCCATGCAGCCAAGGCGCGCGTACCTGCGTAGGCAAAGAGCCATCCCAGGAGGGTACCGGCAGATACCAATAAGACGCTCTCTGTGAAGAGCTGCCGTAAGATTCTCAACGGACGAGCGCCTGTGGCGACTCTGACCGCAAACTCGCGTTGCCGTCTGGCATTTCTTGCCAAAATCAAAAGAGCAACGTTGGTGCAAGCAATCAGCAGGACCAGGCCGACCAGGGCCATCATAATTTCGACTGGTTCGCGATAAGACTTGGCATAGGTGGCAATCCCCTTGATGGGCCGGAAGCCAAGGTGCGCAGGCCAGCGCTTGGGATCCAGGGCGCCAACACCAATGCTCGCGGCCTGCCAGAAAACTGGTTGCAGCGCTTGCTGCGCCTGCTCCGGCGAAACACCGGGCGCAAGGCGGGCAATCATGGGCACGGCCCACCACTTGGGCGAATTGTAAAGTGTGCCGGAGTCCCCCGGCATGCCCCAGGCAGTCAATTCGGGCCGTGTTTGAAGGGGAATCCAGAAATCCACCGCGCTTCCCGGGTCAACGCCGAAAAAAGAACGCGCGGTAACGCCCACGATGGTGAATGGAATGTCCTTGATGTAGAGAGTTCGGCCGAGAATTGCCGGATCGCGGGAAAAACCTTCAGTCCAAAAGGAGTAGCTGATCACCACCTTGGCATCGTGGCGGTTCTCGTCTGACTCACTCAGCGCTATTCCTTTTGCTAATGGAACCCCCAGGCCTGAGAAATAGTTTCCGCTTACCTCCTCTCCGGCCTTC
Organism: Acidobacteriaceae bacterium; assembly: GCA_035507705.1. GTDB lineage: Bacteria > Acidobacteriota > Terriglobia > Terriglobales > Acidobacteriaceae > PALSA-350. The sequence continues at coordinate 47,773 of DATJNV010000032.1, read as the reverse complement.
GCGGAGGGAATGTTTCCATAGCGAACCGGTACCTTGCCGAAACCGAGGGGAATATGAGCGATGAGATCGGCAAACACGCGCGTCTGGGTACGCAGTGCCTCATAGACAGGGAGGGAAAACGAAGTATTGCCGTGCCCGGTGCCGCTGGTGTTTGGTGGCTGCGTCCCGCCATTCATCAGCAGGACTGTATAGATATGCTGCGGGTCCTGTACTGGCAGTAGTTTGAGAAGTAACGCGTTCAGCGCGCTGAAGACGGCGGTATTCGCTCCTATTCCCAGCGCGAGCGCCAGAACCGCAGTAATGGTGAACCCGGGCGATTTGATGAGCTGCCGAATGCCGAAGCGAATATCCTGAACGAGAATCGACATACGAAGTCCCCCACAGCCGGGAATAGATTTTGCACCGCATCGAGACGGTGAGGTCTCTGGAATCATTGGATAGGACGTCTTCTGTCCTTACCGCGCTCAGCAACATAATCCTATAGACGTGTTCGAGGAAAGCCAGGGTCGACGTCCAGTAATTGGCTGGACGCCAGCAATATCTTCGCCGACTATCGCCGGGAACCGGAATCAGTTTCCGGAAATCATCCCACCCCGCATGCCGGCCGGCGCGGGACCTGTTCTCGCACTTTCCTGAAACCCCGGTGAAAATTTCGGCTTAGTCGGACCACGCAAGAGAGCGGCGACGGCGGCAACCACGGCAAACGCTCCAAGAACCCAGAGCACCTCACTCACTGCACCGAATAGAACTTCAGGCGGCACTCCGATGGTTCGTCTGCCATTCCCGGTGAGGGCTTCGAGCCTCCACGACAGGGCTGTGGATGCTACCGCCACCCCAATGGTTCCCCCGAGCACCCGGGCGAGATTTAGCAAACCACCCGCCTCACCACTGAGATGATCCGGCGCCGCGGCAATAGTCGCGCTGTTATTCGGCGCGATGAACATGCCCAGGCCAATGCCAAACAGGGCCAGCGCAATGATCAAATCAGCAGCGTGCCCGGTTACCCCGGCCAGGCCGGCGGGTAACAGCGCGATGCCGGCGATGCATGACGCCATTCCGGTGGCGGTCAGCATCCGGACCCCTAAGCGATCGCAAAAGGCGCCGCTGATCGGCGCTACCAATCCAAGCGCGATGGGAATGATCGCCAGGCGGCTGCCGGAGGCGATCGGTGATTCACGAAAACCGCGCACAAAAGCAAAAGACATCAGGAAAAACATGGAGTACAGGAGCGCGTAGGAAAGACTGACTGCGATGACGCCTCCCGAGAACGCAGCGTTGCGAAAGAGCCGAAGATCGAGCAGTGGAGCGTTTGTCCTGCGTTCCCGCGCTACGAAAGACGGCAGAAGAATCATCGTTGCAAGGACAGCACTGATCAGTATGGGTGAGGTTATCCCCCAGGCCTGGACCTTGCTGAGAACGAGGACGATCAATGTCAGACTGGGCATCAGCAGAAGCGCACCAGGCCAATCGAGGCGTTGCTCGCGAGCGGGGTTCGTGGTCTTTGGAAAGACCATCCAGCTCAGCACCGCCGCCAAAAGCCCGAAAGGAACGGTGACCCAGAAGATCGATCGCCATCCGGACATCGCCAGCAACACACCGCCAACGATGGGGCCGCTGCTGACTCCAATCGCCTGGGCGGTGGCCAGGATTCCCATAGCACGGCCCCGCCTCGCAGGCCCCGCTGCCTTAACCAGGATGGTGATGCTGTTGGCGCCAACCAAAGCGCCGCCTGCTCCCTGGACGATGCGAAAAGCGATCAGTGTACCCAGGTTCGGAGCCATCCCGCATAACGCAGAGGCCAGGGCGAACATCGCGTAGCCTGCCATGCAAGGCGCCTTGCGTCCGAATATTTCGGAGGCCCGCGCGAACAGCGGCAGGATGGCTGCGAAGGCGAGCGAGTAACCGATCGCCACCCAACTCACTGCATTGACACTGACACCGAACTCGCGCTCCAGGGCAGGGAGCGCGAGCTGGACGATACTCGCGTCCAGTTGGCCGATGAAAGCTCCGATGCAGGTGGTTCCGATGATCAGCCAGGGATACCAGGACAGACGCGTCGCCAGCTCGAGCGGCGCCGGTTCAAAGTCGCTCATGCGTACCTATCGGTGGAACTAGTCTTTCAAAGTGGTAGGGGTAACAAAGTTATACGCCACGGCGGGCTGTTCGCGACAGGCGAAATGTATGTCCGGGGATGATGCCAGTGAGCCCCAACCCCGAAATACCGTTCGATGCTCTCGATTTATACTCTCTGATGGCCGAGCTGTTAGAGATCAAGCCTGTCACATCTCACCTTGTAATTGGGACGCGACACTCGATTGATCCACCCTCCGGCGACTCTATGCCCCCGAGGTCACCGCGTTGACCGCAAACTGTCCACTGCGGGTATCTGTTTTCGCGAAGAGAGCAGGCAGGCCCTTACCCGCTGCGTCCGTTCTCGGCTTGATGATGATGCTCGGCACTGTCGCTGGCCTGGCGCAACCCACATCTGCGGAGGACGCGCGGTGCAAGGCCATGGCCAGTGTCGACTTCTCTACCATTCCCGGCGCCCCAACCCAAATCAACGAAGCCCGGTTGGCAACGGATGTCCAGGGACTCATGGGCAATGTGCGTGTCGGTGAAGAGCTGGCCAAAGCGGTTAGCCCTGTGCAACCAACCTGCCGCATTTCCGGTTATGTCGCGCCCGGTGCCGGATTTATGCTTCTGCTGCCGGTATCGCAGTGGAATGGAAAGCTGCTGCATGTAGGTTGCGGAGGCTGGTGCGGCTCCACCGATTATGTGGCTGGCTCCTGCGCATTGCACCCGGGCTACGCCTGCGTCGGAACAGACATGGGTCACACCGGTAAGGGTGGCCTGTGGTCGCGCGACAATCTTCAAGGGCAGATCGATTTTGCCTATCGTGCCACGCACGTTGTAACGCTGGCCGCGAAAGCTATCCTGCAGCAGTTTTACTCAACGGGGCCTAACAAGGCCTATTTCATGGGATGTTCTACCGGCGGCTACCAGGCCATGGTGGAAGCCCAGCGCTTCCCATGGGACTTTGACGGCATCATCGCCGGCGCTCCCGATATGGACGAAAGCGACTTGGCGGTGCGTGGCATCTGGGCAAAGCGAAACTTCCTGGGCGACGATGGAAAGCCCGTTCTCAGTGATGCCGATATCCAACTTCTGCACAACGCCGTGCTCGCCCAATGCGACATGGATGACGGGGTCAAAGACGGCATCGTCAGCGCGCCCTATCAGTGCAACTTCGATCCCGCGGAACTGGAGTGCAAGGGCAGCAAACAAACAGAATGCCTGAGCGCCCGGCAGGTCCAGGCAGTCAAGAATATCTATGGCCGGCCCCATACATCGACAGGTCAACCAATCTCACCCCGAGGTATCTTTCCCGGAGCCGAGCTGCAATGGAAGGGCTCGTTTTCCAACACCTGGGGCGACGAATTCTTCAAGGATACTGCGCTCCTCTCTACCCCCGGAAAAGAGTGGAGCTACAGAGACTTCGATTTCGACACAGACTATAAGCGCAGCGGGATAGGCGTTTTGTATCCGGATACCAATCCTGACTTGCGAAGGTTCAAAGACGCCGGAGGCAAGTTGCTCAGCTATCAGGGAGACACCGACATGACTGAGATGCCGGGTGCTCTCTTTGACTATTACGAAACTGTAGAGAAGACCATGGGTGGCCCGAGGGCGACGCAGGAGTTCTACCGGCTCTTCGCGATCCCCGGTATGAATCATTGCGGCGGCGGAGACGGCGCATCCAATATCGACTATCTCAGTTACCTCGAGGCATGGGTTGAACGCGGACAGGCGCCGGATGTGATGATTGGAGCGCACATTCGTGATTCCTCTCGCGGGCCGCACAGAATGCCGCTCGACCCATCCACACCCGTGACTTTCACCCGGCCGGTCTATCCTTATCCGCAGCACGCCAGGTACAAAGGAACGGGCAACCCCAACGACGCGGCGAATTTCGGCCCTGTGGAGTGAGCGGGTTTGGTCCGCAATGTATTCCTTCGACAACTCTGAATCTGTTCCGCATTATCTGAAGGAGGTCCAGGTTGAAGCCCATTGTTCTCTTGTTGTTGTGCAGCTCGATAGCCGGTTGCGCATCGCGCGAGGCGCAAATCTCTCCGAGGTGGACTCTGACCAAGGACTCCGAAGCCGTAGTGCCGGACGCCAAACTGCGCAGCCAAATCTTCAAAGCGCTCGATGCAGCGGAAAAGGTCCACACCGATACATTCATCTCCCATTACCAGGTGCGGGCAGCCACGGTACTCGAGGTGGATGGGAAGGAGCAGGTTGTACTGGGCGGCAACACGGAATATGGCCGGCCTGAGGGCATCCATGGCGAAACCTCGTTGCTGAATCACGTGATGGTGCTGTATGGCTCTGAAGCGACGCACCACGCTGTTCGCTTCGTGGCCTTCTATGGTCAGACTTGCGGAGGCGTAGCGAGTTGCGGTGACTGCCGGGACTACCAGATTGCCACCACGGACTACGAGCATCTGCTTGTAGCCTGCGGTCAGGCGTCTGATCACACCGTTCGCGTGCGTCGCTTTATGGATCAGCTGGTTTGCGAGCGGGATTTCCCGGTCGTGGATGCGGAAAAAATTTCCCTCAGCTCGAAAGAGCTCGCTGCCCTGGTGAAGTCAGCTGAGGAAGCGCGCGGCGGCGGCATTACGCTGTTCACGCCCGGCCACAATACCGGTGCTGCCGGATTATCCTGGTCGGGGAAAATCTATCGGGCCGCAGGGGCGGATGACGCCGCGTTTCACTACCGCTATCCAATTGGGGGTATGCTGCAACAGGCCGCTACAGAACGCGACTACCTGATGCGCGCTGTGGTCGTTGCCGGCCAACCAGGCGAATGGCCTGCGGTCAGTTATCGCGATCGCCAATATGGCTACGAGGTCAGCACGTTCAACCACGCGGAAGGGAAGCCGCCGATCATGTTGATTCTCACGAACGGGCAGGGCAAATACAAGGTAACAACCTTCGAATCGGCGTTGCCGTACGCTTTCAGCACCGCAGCCTTCAGGCCCGATGCCCTTAGCACCTTTCTCAAGTCTCACGTCAATGCGAAACCATAACGCACCTGTTTTACCCTGTTCTACTCGGTTCGGAGTGCTTTCATTGGATCCAAGCGGGATGCGCGCCAGGCGGGAGCGAGACAGGCCAGAACCGCAACCGCCAGCAGCGTCGCAACGACGCCGGACAGAACCACAGGATCGAGAGGCTTCACTCCGAAAAGCATCGACTGCAGGATGCGTGTCGCCGCCAGGCTCATCACCAAACCCAGCGCCAGCCCGAACAGCGCCGGCCGCAGGCCATCCATCAGCATCCACCGCAAGAGCTGATCTTGTTGCGCGCCGAGGGCCATGCGGATTCCAATTTCCGGGGTTCGCTGCGTGGTGAGGTATGAGAGCACGCCGTACAATCCCACCGAAGCAAGAATCAGCGACAAAATCGCGAACGCCAGCACAAGAGTTGCACTCAGGCTCGCATTCACCAGGGACGCGCCAATGATCTGGTTTATGGTGAGTACAGCGGAGACCGGAAGCTCAGGATCGAGCGACGCGATCTGTTTTTGCAGCGGCACCGAGAATTGCAATGGATCCGTCGCCGTGTGAACCGCGAGCGTCGCATTGCTCTGGCCCTCAAGGATGGGGAAATACGCGGTTGCTTTCGGCTCTTTGCCGACCTGGTACAAGGTGTCGCCGACGACGCCCACAATCTCCCAATCCAGCAGGTTGGGCGCTCCATCGTGGGCGCGCGCTGGAAAATGCAAATGTTTGCCGAGAGGATTTTCGCCGGCGAAATATTGCTGAGCGAGTTGACGGCTCACAATCACCTTGTAGGAGCGGTCAACACGTTCGTCGCTGGCAAAGAAGCGTCCGCTTACCAGCGGAATTCCGAGCGCGCGGAAATAGCCTGGATCGGCCCAGCGCGTCAGCGCATCGGGCAAGTGTTCGCCCGCCCTGAGTGGAGGATGCTCCTTCACCGTGAATTCGTCGGTACCCCAGTATCCTGTTCCCGGAACGGTGGTTCCCAAGGCAGCGCCGCGAACTCCGGGCATCGCTCTCACGCGCGCCAGCAGCGCTTCGTGGAATGCGTTTTGCTTCTCCGGCGTGTCGTACTTGTTGCCGGGCAGGTTGTATTGCAACGTGAGCGTGTTGTCGACGACGCACCCGACATTGGCTGCGCGCAGTTGCATAAAGCTTTTGAGCAGCAGCCCGGCGGCTGCCAGCAGCACCACGGTGATTGCAATCTCGGCTGTGAGCAGCAATCTTCTGAGCGCGGTGCGGGCAACGCTGCTGGAGCCGGTGCGGACCGAGATTTCGAGGGCCTTCCGCATCGACTTGCCTGTCGTGGAAAGCGCGGGCAGCAAGCCGGCCATCAGCGCGGCAGCGAACGTGAGCGCGCAGGCAAACGCCATCACCGCGCCATCCATGTGAATGCTCTGCGCGGTGGGCAGGTCCCTCCAGGCTCTTGCCAGCCACTCCGTGGCGGCCAATGACAGCAGAATCCCGCCCCCACCACCGGCTGCGCAAATCAGAACACTTTCGGCCATCTGCTCGCGAATCAGGGTGGCCCGCTGAGCGCCGAGGGCACTTCGTATCGCCACCTCCTTTTGCCGTGCCGCGCCCCGCGCCACCAGCAGGTTGGCGACATTGAGGCAGCCGATCAGCAGCATGCAGCCCGCTGCGGAAAGCATAAGGATCAGTGGCTGTTTCACATCTCCGGCGAGATCCTCATTCAGCGAGCGCGCAACAACATCTTCAGCGACGGGATCGTGCGGATACTGCAAATGAAGCTGGTACTGTACGGCGCCCACCTGGGCTATGGCGTTGGCCAGGCTTACGTCTGGGCGGAGCCTTGCCACCACCTGGCTGCCATGCCAGTCGTGATGCTGCAGCATCTCAGGACTGGCATCAGCCTTGTAGGGAACCCACAGCTGAATTGTGGCGTCGGGATAAGCAAACCACGAGGGCAGCACACCGGCCACGGTGTAAGGTTTGCCATCCAGGTGAATCCGGGCGCCGACAATCTTCGCGTCGCCTGCAAAGCGCCTCTCGAACAGGCTCCAAGTCAGCATCACAACGGTGCTGCCGCGCTGATCGTCCGCCTCCGTAAAGTTCCGGCCCAGTGCCGGCTGCACTCCCAGCAGTGAAAACAGGTTCGAGGAACCGGCCTCTGCGCCGACCGACTCCGGCAATTCGTTGTGCACACCGGTGAGGTTGTACCCGGCAGGACGCATGATTGCCATTTCTTCAAAGCCGTGGGTCTTCGAGCGCCAGTCGTAGAAGTCGGCCGGCGCAACAGGGTGGTAGCTTAATTCCCCTCCCCGGAAGTGTTCGTACACCATCACCAGCCGCGCGGGGTCGCGAAAAGGCAGCGGACGCAGCAGCACTGAACGCACAACGGTGAAAAGGGAGGTGGCCGCGCCGATGCAAAGAGCCATCACCGTGACCGCGATGATCGTGAATCCGGGCGTTCGGCTCAACGTTCGAAAAGCATATTTCAAGTCGCGGATGACATGGGGCAACAATAGGGGGGAGTTCTGGGTCCATAGCGATTCGCGCACCTTCTGCGCGTTGCCCAACTTTATCCGCGCTTGCCGCCGGGCTTCGTCCGGCGACATTCCTCGAGCCTCGTTGTCGGCGGTTTCTTCGCTCAGAAAGTTCTCGATCTCGTTCTGCAACTCGGCGTCGGAGCGCTTGCGGCGAAAAAACCTCACCCACTTCACCGCGCACCTCTCTCTTCGCCAAGCACAAGGCCGATGGCCCGTGTCATTTGGCGCCAGCGGCTGGTCTCGCGCACCAGCTGTTTACGACCTTCTGCCGTCAGCCGGTAAAACTTCGCCTTGCGATTGTTTTCGCTCGCACCCCAGTAGGAAGAAACCCATTTACGATCTTCAAGCCGGTGAAGCGCCGGGTAGAGCGATCCCTGCTCTACTTCGAGAACATCTTCGGAGGTTCGCTCAATGACTTTCGCGATGGTGTGCCCATGCGCGTCTCCGCCGGTAAGGGTCCGGAGGATCATCATGTCCAGAGTGCCTTTGAGCATTTCGTTCTGCGGATTGGTTTCTTTGGGCATTGGTCTTTCCACTCGAAGTTCTATTGGAAGAGATCATACACCACTCGATTTTCTATGGGAAGATCTGCTGCCTCCGGGCGAACGCCCAAGCGCGCGGTCTCGCCTGTGACGAAGAGCTTCTCCCGAAATTGAAGCCGGTCTTTCATCTCCATGATTGCGTCCTGCCGCTCGCATGCTTGCTCCGGCGGAGCCGGGTGGGGCAGCCACCGGGTCAGAGTCTCCTCTCCGGCCCGAGTCGGTGATGCCGCTTGCAACTGTCCGCTTGAGCGATACCCAAGCTGGCAGATTCGCTCTGTGCGACGCCACGAACCGCAGCGCAAATAAGGCGGTAGAATTTGAAATATTGCGGGTGCCGTTCGAGTCGGTTTATGCCGTGCCCCTGGCTGCGATGAACGAGCCGGGCAAGAAGATATTATTGGGTGTGCAGGGATGACGATTCCGAGCACGGGCGCATGGTGCAGAGTGCTCGCTCAGCATAAGCGGAGTTGCTTGCTTATCGGCCGGCAAAAATCTCCCGCGATTTTTGAAGCCGCTCGGATGAGTCAGCCCTTCCAACTGACACCGCAAGCCATCGAGGATCTCGATACCATTTGGTGGAGGGTCGCGGATGACAGCAGGGTGGCAGCCGAACGCATCGAGCCGGAGATCATCGCCACGTTTCATCGACTTTCTCAAGTCTCACCCCAATGCCAAACCATAACCTGCCTGTCTCTACAAACGTCGACCGCCGCAAATTCCTGAAGGGCAGCGCCGCGCTGGGCGCCCTCTCCGCAGTTTCGGGGCGCTCGGAAGCTGCTCCGGTCACTGCGGAAACCAACGATCGCGAGTATTGGGTTCACATCCTGGCCCGGACCGCGCAACCGGTACTAAAAGCTCTCAGCGAGAGAAAGTTGAAGGCGGAGATGCCCGTCGAAGCGCCGCATGGCAACGCGGCAGAGAGACGCCAGTTCACCTATCTGGAAGCCATGGGCCGATTGCTTGCCGGCATTGCGCCATGGCTTGAGTCCGGACCACAAAGCGGCCCGGAAGGAAACCTGCGCAGCCAATACGGTGACTTATCCCGCAGTGCTATTCAGGCGGGCGTAGATCCTGCGTCGCCGGATTTCATGAACTTCAACCAAGGCCGTCAGCCGGTGGTCGATGCGGCGTTCCTCGCATTAGCTGTTCTGCGGGCGCCTACGGAGCTTTGGAAGAAACTGGACAGCCGAACGCAACAGCAGCTGATCGCTGCGCTTCAGTCTTCCCGCGTCATTCAACCTGCTTACAGCAATTGGCTGTTGTTTTCGGCGGCGGTGGAAGCTGCGCTTTCGACGATGGGCGTTTGGTGGGATCCCATGCGCGTCGACTATGCGGTCCGTACGATGAACACCTGGTACAAGGGAGACGGCATCTACGGGGACGGACCCGCCTACCACTGGGACTACTACGACAGCTTCGTTATACATCCTCTGCTGTTACAGATTCTGGACACGATCTCGAAAGTCTCTCCGTCCTGGAACGACTTTCGCGAACCGGTGCTGCTCCGCGCTCGCCGCTACGCGGCAATCCAGGAACGGTTGATCGCCCCTGAAGGAACGTTCCCGCCCATCGGCCGTTCGCTTTGTTACCGCTTCGGCGCCTTCCATCTTCTCGCCGACGTGGCGTTCCGGCAGCAACTGCCGGAACGCGTCTCTCCCCAGCAGGTTCGCTCCGCCCTGACGGCCGTCATGCGCCGCATGGTGAATGCACCCGGCATGTTCGACGACCGGGGATGGTTGACAGTGGGCTTTTACGGGCACCAGCCTGCCATTGCCGAATCGTATATCTCCACCGGCAGCTGCTATCTGTGCTCGGTGGCGTGGCTTCCCCTGGGACTTTCGCCCACTGACCCGTTCTGGGCCGGGGCAGCTGCGCCCTGGACCTCGAAGAAGATATGGAACGGCGACGCAGTGGCAGCGGATCACGCCCTTGCTGGAAGTTAAAGGGACAAAAGCCGTGATTAGTTCCCGCTGCGCCAACCGAATCTTCTGCAATTGACCAGGCGGTCTCAGAACAATTAAAGTAAACGGTGACTCTACCATTTTTCTGTGCAGATGCCTTGCGCGGGGTAGGAACCGGCATGGAGCCGCTCGATTTGTGGCAACGCGCTTAAAGGACATCGCGGACGACTTAGGCCTTTCCGTTGTCACTGTCTCGAAGGTTCTGCGAGACCACCCGGACATTGGGGAGGAGACGCGGAAGCGGGTCCTGAAGCGAATGCGGGAGCTGAACTATCAGCCCAACTTCGCCGCCCGTTCTCTAGTGACCGGCCAGACCTGGACTCTCGGCCTTGTGGTACCTGACCTGCTTCATCCCTTCTTCGCGGAAATCGCCAAAGCAATTTCAGACGTGAGCCGGAAGCACGGATACTGCCTGCTGATCTCGTCGTCCAACGAGGATCCGGAGCTGGAGATCCAGGAGATTAACCAGCTGCTGGCCCGACGGGTGGATGTCATCCTGGTTGCCTCGGCGCAATCGTCCGTGAACTGCTTTCGCATGATCGAGGAACAGAAGACGCCTTACATTCTCATCGATCGCCGATTTGCGGACCTTGAGGCGAACTTTGTCGGCGTGGACGACGAGGCTATCGGGATGCTGGCGACTTCGCACCTTCTCGAACAGCAATGCCGTCGCATCGCTCACATTCGTGGTCCTAACGTGAGCACCGCGAATGGGCGCTTTAGAGGCTATAAGCGGGCGCTTGCTTCGCACAAGCTGACGCCACTGCGCGGGCACGTTGTTTCCCTCGGCACGTCGGGGGATCACCGGGGAGAAAAAGGAGGCTATGAAGCCACACGCGAGATTCTCGCGTCGGAGAAGCCACCCGATGGCATCTTCTGCTTCAACGATCCATCGGCCCTGGGCGCGATGCGCGCGATTCTGGATGCGGGTTTGCGCATCCCGGAAGACGTGGCGGTCGTGGGATCAGGCAATCTCTCGTATGCGGATCTCCTGCGGGTTCCGCTGTCGTCGATCGATCAGGGCAGTGAGAGCATCGGGAAATACGCGGCCGAACTGGCGCTCAAGATTACGCGCAAGAAAGTCCAGATAAAGCCGAAGACTCACTTCATCAGCCCACGCCTGATTGTTCGCGCTTCCAGCCGCCGCTTTCCCGAGAACTCCACCAGCTGACTTTCAATCTGAAGAGTGACGAGTGGGGCAGTAATCTCAGCCGAGCGTCACCTTTAGTGCCGCCGCATAATCCACGGGCGGGCGGTACTGTTTTGGCAATTCGACGCGCAGGGCCTCGCCGCTCTGCTTCCAGTTGGTCTTTGCGCCGGTTCCCAGAAGCTCCACGCGCGTCACTTTTCCTGGCTGGGTTGCCGCCGAGAGACCCAGCGACCGAATCATGATCGGCTCTGCCGGCCAGCCCAGCACCAAAGCGTATACGACCGTATTCGCCTTGTTGCGCGTGAAGCGCACGTCTTTGTCTCCCAACTGGCTGACGCTCTTTCCCTGGAAGGATCCAGCCTTGACGCTATTGGGCCCTTCTCCGTACACCTTCCAAGGCCGTGTTTCGTAAATGGCCTCGCCGTTGACCTGCATCCATGCCGTGATGCCGTCCAGGACGGCGATCTCTTTGCTGTCGATGGTGCCGTCCGGTTTGCCGGGAATGTTCAGGATGAAGGTTCCGTTCTTGCTGACCGTGTCGATCATCCAGTGGATTGCGTCGCGTGGCGGCAGATACCCGCCGAAGTCGCCGGGCTTCTCATAGAGTGCGCGATCGTAGTGCCAGTCGCCGATGCAGGTTTCCGATTGCCACGCGTACTTCATGATCTCGCTCGTAAGCCCGCGCTCGTAATCCGCAACCACCGCCTTCGCCAGCCGCTCCGGGACTTGCTTGACGTTGAGCACGGCTTCCATCTTGCCGCTGTGACTGCGCAGGCTGTTGTTGTAAAAGTAAGCGCCGATGTTCATGCCACCCCAGCCCAGCGGCAGCAGTGAATTGTCGAAGTAGAGAAGATCGGGGTTGTGCTGATCGATCAGATCGCGTGTCCGGTCGTAAAAATTCTTGACGTAGGACACGTCGGGCAGCGCATCGAACGGGTGCTTGACGCCGTAGAGGAGGTGGGGGTCCAGACCCTGCCACCACTGGTCCTGGCCTTCTGCCGCGGTGAGATCGCCATCGTAGGGAATCCCTGCCAGAGGGCCGGTCGTGTCTGCGCTGTGTGAAGGTTGGAACCACCACCAATTGCGAGCCTGGTGTACGGTCACGCCGAAGCGGAGGTCCTGCTTGCGCGCGGCTGCGGCCCATGTCCCGATGACGTCACGATGCGGCCCGCGGGCAGCGGCGTTCCACGGCTGGTGCTTCGAGTTCCAGGTATCGAAGGAGTCGTGATGATTGGCGAGCGAGATGAAGATCCTTGCTCCGGCCTTCTTGTAGCGGGCGATGAGCTCGTCCGGTTCCCAGTTCAGCAGAGTCCATTGCGCACAGAGGTCTTTGTATCCAAATTGTGATTGCGGACCGTAATGCGCACGATGGAATTCGTACTGGGGCTTGCCTTCCAGATACATATTGCGTGCATACCAGTCGCCATCTTCCGGTACGCACTGCGGGCTCCAATGGGCCCAGATGCCGAATTTTGCGTCCCGGTACCATTCCGGCGTTTCGTACTGGAGGAGCGAATCCCATGTGGGCCTGAACGGGCCTTGTCCAGCGAGATCGGCGATAGGGGATTCCATCGGCACGCCATCCCAGGAACCGCCCGGGACAGGGAGCTCGGGTGCATTGCCCCATTCCGTGGGTTTCCACGTGGACTCGTCCAGCTTCTCCTGGACGATTTTGCCATCGCTTAGTTTGTAGAAGATTCGCTTGTTGGGGGGAAGAGCGCAGAAGTGGGCGTAGTCCTGGGTGTATTGGTTGAAGCCGGCGGGCAACTCGGAGGAGTTCTCCTGCGCTGTCTGTCCAACGCCTGGAAGGGCTTTCGCTGCCGCGGTGATTGCCAGCAGTCTGCAGAAATCACGTCGTTGCACGACTCGCTCCTATGGGTCCTTCTCGTCGAAGCGCCGATGATAGCAACCAGATGTGCGCGTGTCAACGATACAGTTAGCGTTTACTACAAAGCGACAATTGCGATGGCAACCAGAGCAAATCAGTGTGATGATGATGCACGAAGATGAAAGTTACCTTGCGGGACTGTGAACTGCTTTTCAGATTCCCTGCGTGCTCGCTTAGGCCCGGAGGACGGGACGCTTGTCAGGGTGGCTCGCGGACTGGCGTGCATTAGGGTCAAGTGCGTCTGTCCTAACTTATCCGAAAGCAATATCGCCCGGCCGTCGACTACGCAGCCGCGCTCAAAGCGACGCTTGCCTGAACCCGTCCCAAGGACCAGAGGACGATTGGGGACGATTGGCCGTGTTCCAGGTGACTGATGGAGACAGCCTGATCAGGGGGCAAAGATGAGCAAACGAATGACTCGCCGCGAGCTTCTCAGAGATGCAGCCGCGGCCGGCGCTACGGGTCTATTCGCTGCTGCTTCGTTGAATGGAGAACTCGTTGGCGATGCCCCTGGGCAAGCCTCCGAAAGCGGGCAGCCCTCCGCTCACTCATTGCCGCAAGCGGCCCCTGAGGGAGAATCAGCTTCTCATGCAGCGCACGTTTCCAGAGGTCTGAAGGCAGGTGACCTGGTTGAACTGAGCGCGGGAGAGATGATCGTGGCTTTTGACCGAAGGTACGGGTCGATTGGCTCGATCACCAGGAAGCACGACCCGCTGGGGACGAACTTCATCGGAAACGAAGACAACACGCCGGGAGTTGATGTTTCCAATTCCCGCTGGACCGGAGATCTCGTCACCGCTGTCTGGGATGTCACCGACACCAACCCGGCACATCGCCGTTGGTCGCCACGGTCCAACTTTGTTCTCAAGGGCAAATGGAGACGGGAACTGACCGGAAGATCCGGAGACATTCGCCGGGTTAACTTCGACGGGAAAACGTTCTCAGTGGACTACCAGGGCGGGTCAAGGAACGAGAACGGTATCCGGAGTTTCAGCCTCGGCATGAAGTATAGAACCGGCGAAGGCAATTCACTTCTTTGGGACATCGAACTGCGCAATGTCACGGATCAAATCCTGGAACTGGGCGAGGTTGGATTTCCGTTGATGGTGAACGACGATCAGGGCGAGTATTACAGGGATCCACAGACCGGCCGGCCTTTTCCTCCCGACGAGACGGAGCACCCGCTGAGAGACCCCGCCGATTCCTTCGCTGTTATTCGCGAGCAATACCCGCGAATGCAGAAGCTGTATCACGAAAAGAAAGTAATAGCTCACCACTATATCGGTGGACACAGCTCGTACGTGCTCATCCAGCGTCCCCTGGGCGACTCCCCATTTCTTCTGCTGCATACGATGCAGGACACGGCGTTTGAGTGCGTCTACAGCGACGGCAGTTCCTTCGGTGAAAAGGTGTACTGGTGGAATGGACCCAACATCCTGGCCATCCATTCGTGGGCGACAAAAAACATACGGGGATGGGAGAAGAATCCCTGGATCAACGGGCACACCTCGCTGGTCTTACAACCTGGAGAGAGGTGGTCTTGCCAACTGCGCTTCGCCCTGGTAGAAAGTTACGACGCTATCCGACAGGAGCTTTACCAAGCCGGTAACCTTGGTATTCGCATTCTGCCTGCCATGGTGGTTCAGGAGAATACCCCTGCCTATGTCGAACTCAAGTCGAGATCTGACATAGACAAGATCGAGTTGCTTTCCGACAACATCACTGTCAAGGAAAACAAGCGCGTGGACGAGAAGACTCTTCTGACGCTCTCGTTCAAGGGCCGGGGCCAGAAGAGGCTGAAATTGCACTACGACGGTCGATGGACCAATCTGCACTTCTACTGCATTGAGGACATCGCGCAACTGCTCAAGACCCGAGCGCGGTTTATTGTAGAGCGGGAATTTTACGAGAACCCCGACGATCCCTACCACCGCAACCACATGTTCTTGCCCTTTGACCACCGTACCGGCAGTACTTTCACTGAGTCGGATGAGGTTTCGGAGGTGGGTGGAAGTGACGCCGAATTTGGATTCTCGGAGCCTTTGTTCCTGGCGGAGAAGAACGTCTATTATCCCTCTGGGAAAGAAGTGGCGACGCTTGAAACCTACATTGCCGATTGCCTGTTTAAGTACATTCAGAATCCGGAGACATATGCGGTCCGCGCCTCGCTGTATTGGAAGCTAAGGTATCCATCGAGCCCCTGGAGCCACTGGACGCTGGAACGCGCGGAGGCTACATACCGGGCATATAACTACGCTCACGTGATGAACATTTACCACGCCATGTACCGCATCGGGAGACGCTACGGGCTACTCACACGCAAGAGCCCGGAGGATTACCTGAGGATGTCGTATCGGACCTGCCGGCTCATGTTCCAGACCGAGCCGTGGGGACACGTAGGGGTGATGGGGGGCTCCAATGCCTTGAACATTCTCGACGATCTGGGAAAAGAAGGATGGCAAGAGGAACATAGCGATTTGCTGGAGCAAATCCGGAAGTGCAACGACGTCTTCCTTAAGGACCCCTATCCGTATGCTTCAGAGTACCCTGCGGACACGACTGCCCAGGAACAGGTTTACTTTTTCACGCGCTACTTCGGCAATACGGAGAAGAACCTTAAGACGGTGCAAATCATCAAAGCGCTCCGGGGCGGCAACCAACCTGTCTGGTTCCAATGCGGCAACGATAACAAGGGCGACCTGACCTGCTGGTACACGGAGTCGACCAATGGCTGGGCACTGCTACACGCATTTGAGGACAGCGGCGACCTGGATACGTTCGTCAAGGGATACGCGGGCGTGATGAGCGTGGAAGTCGACTTGCTTGGAGACGGCATGTGTTTTGCGCATTTCATTTCCACGCCAGGCATATTTGACTTCACGCCTCCAAGGACACTCGATGGTGGGATCGCGCAGTTCGGTTTTCTCAAGGCCGCGAAGTCCTATGTCCTGCGAGATGATTCCTTTGGTCTGATCGGTTGCGGCTGCCGCCTGGAATCGTCCGAGCAGGAGATCCGGGTCTTTCCCCAGGATGGCCTGAAGAAACGGCTGATGTTTGTGCCGGAGAAGATCGATCTGGAGGCTTTGCGGGGAGAGATCGACGCGGTGGTCATGGGCGATGCCGGGAACCGGATGGAACTTCGCATGAGCGACTCGACAGGAGTGGTGAAAGAGGCTGAGTTCGAGCTGAAGGGAATGGCGAAAGGCCGTTACCTCGTTCGCTATGGGAGTGGAGAGAACCGCATCACCGTTTCCGATGCCTTGAAACTCTCGGTACCGATTGCGGAGGCAGGGCAGATCAGAATCGATAAGGTATAAGCAACTGTTACCCATCTCAGCCGGTCACACCCACAGTGGTATATCGGAGCCCGGGCGACTGGGGCGCGAACCTCAGTGTTGCGGTGGAGAGTTACAATCTGGCGTGAAAAAGAAAGGTCCGGTATGAGTCGCCTCTGGCTCCTCCTCTCCATCAGTGTGTTGTGTGCTTCCGGTGTTGCTCAAGCTCGAGCGGAAGACTCGTGTGCGAATTTGTACCAGCTCAGGATTGCCGGTGTCGAGATCACGAAGGCGGCCATGGTTCCGGCCGGCACAACGGTTCCGCCCGCGTATCCTGGCGCTCCAACGACTGGACCCTTGCCGGCGCACTGCCGTGTGGATAGCGTGATCAACAGACGAAGGGGAGCAGACGGCGAAGAGTTCGGGATTGGTTTTGCGGTAGCTCTGCCGGAAGCGGGAGCATGGAATGGCGACTTCATGATGCAGGGAGGCGGGGGCGGAAATGGCGTCGTGGCCTACCCGATGGGCGCATCGTACTCCGGCGACAAATCTGCTCTTGCCCGCGGATTCGCGGTGGCCAGCACGGATACGGGACACAAAGCGAAGACGGGGTCGTTCGATTTTTCGTTCATGCGCGATCAGCAGGCCTATCTCGACTTCGCGTTTCTCGCCAACGCTGAAGTGGCAGGAGTGGCCAAGCAGATCATCGCTCACTACTACGCCAAGCCGGCGCAATATTCCTACTTTGTAGGTTGTTCTACCGGCGGACGCGAAGGCATGATTCTCTCGCAGCGCTATCCCACGGTCTTTAACGGCATCGTCTCGGGCGACCCGGCGATGCGCACGGGTCTCTCGAATCTCGCCATCGGCAAGTGGATTCCGATTGCATACAACCAGGCGTCCCCCAAAGATGCGTCGGGTAGGCCGGAGTTAGAGAAGTTCCTGAGCGACAGCGATCGCAAGCTATTCATGGATGCTCTGCTGGCTCGTTGCGATGCGAAGGATGGAGTAGCGGATGGAATGATTTCCGATCCGATGGGCTGCGACTTCGACCCCTCTGAACTGGCCTGCAAAAGCGGCCAGACTCAGGCCTGTATTGTGCCGGACAAGGTGGCAGCCATCAAGAAAGCGTTTGCCGGGCCCAGGAATGCCTACGGTACGCAGGTGTACCCGGGTTTTATGTACGACACCGGTATCGCGGAGACCGGAAATGTTCCGGGGCTACTGGCTCTGGGCACCCACGGCCTCTTCGGTCCTTATCCGACTGCGACCGAGATCGATGTAGACAAAGAAGCACTGCACGCCTCTGATCCGCTGGTTGAGCCGGCTTCGACCAATCTGTCGACTTTTTCTCTAAGCGGCGGCAAGCTCATCTTCTTCCATGGAGATAGCGATCCCTGGTTTTCGCCTCTGGATACCCTGGACTACTACAAGTCGCTTGCTCAAACCAACGGCGGCGCAGAGAAGGTGGCTACATGGAGCCGCATGTTCCTGGTGCCGGGGATGCGTCACTGCGGAGGAGGGCCGGGGCTCGACCAGTTCGATATGCTGGGCGCGGTGGTGAACTGGGTAGAAAGAGGCAGTGCGCCGGAGTTCGTCGTCGCTACGGGGAAGGCGTTTCCGGGCCGAAGCCGGCCCCTGTGCGCGTATCCCAAACATGCGCAGTACTCCGGGCATGGAGATACGAACGATGCTCATAACTTCAGCTGTCAATGAAGCCCAGGTGCCAGGGGACGAAGATTGCTTGAGATTCAACCTTTCCAGGCAGTTTGCTGATAGACTTTCGGGCAGAGTGAGTAAACGTTATCTCTGAGACCCGCCAATCGCGTGGTATGCAGCGGGGAGCTATGAAACGTATCAAAAAGCAGTTTGCGATCATTACGCTCATCTGTAGCTGCGTCTGGACCGCTCAGGCCCGGCAGAAGCCTCCATATCTGAACCCCAGCCTGCCGCCTGAACAGCGAGCCGCCGACCTCGTGCACCGAATGACGCTGGAGGAGAAAGCAAGCCAACTTGTCAACCAGGCCCGCGCCATTCCGAGATTAAACGTGGCCGCGTATGACTGGTGGAGCGAGGGCTGCACGGCGTGATGGTCAACGGCACCACGGAATTTCCTGAGCCGATCGGCCTCGCGGCGACCTTTGATACGGACGCCATTCACACTACAAACCAACCCAGGCGTAGACTTCGGCCATCAGCCTGCAACGCGGAATGGATAATGAGTGCGTCGATTTTACCTTCAGGATGAAAGACAACCATGACTACAAGCCTTACCTCGATGCAGTGAAAGAGGGCTTTCTTAGGGAAAGCGACATCGATACCGCGCTCGTGCGGCTCTTTACGGCGCGGATCAAGCCGGGTATGTTTCGATCCCCGGACATGAAGCCTTACAACAAGATTGATGAGAGCAGACCGAACAGCGGATAAGGTATAAACAACTGTTACCGATCTAGCCGGTCACGGAGCATCGTGCGTGAAGGGATGGCGCTCCACGATGCCACGGCCTTCGCGAACTACGATCCATTGGTTGGCGTCCACGCCTGGAATGGTTTGCACGTTGCTTACAGGGCCGTCAGGCCAGCGGATCGTCAGATCTGCCTTTGTGGCGTGGCCCATGCCGAAATGCACCCGAAAGTCTCCCTGGGAGATGTGGTAGCCGCCGCTGCGGACTTCGTCGATCTCTTTTCGTCCACCCACCGTTAGAGTCAATCGCGCACCAATGGCATCCCGCCCAGAGGTGGTGACGGCGCGGACGAGCAGCGCGTTTCCTTTGGCTCCGAAGTTTTTCAGCAGCGAGGGAGACTCAAAGAGATTCACAACCACAATCTCCTGCGACCCATCGTTGTCGAGGTCGCCGACAGCAATACCGCGGGACGCATGTTTTGTCGTAATGCCCGGGCCGCCGGTCGAGGACATATCGAAGAACTGGCCATCCCCGCGATTCCAGAACAGTTGCCGGGGCTGTTTGAACTCTTCACCCAGGTTGTATTTCTCTACGAATGGGTATACGTGGCCGTCGGCGACGAACAGATCTGGCCAGCCGTCATTGTCGAAATCCAGGAAGGCGGTACCCCATTGAACATACTGGGTATGCACCGCAAGGCCCACCGCGCTGGTCACGTCGTCGAAAGTGTTATTTCCGCGGTTACGATAAAACGTATCCGTGTCATTGGAGAAATTAGTTTTGAAAATATCGAGCCTTCCGTCCCCGTCGAAGTCGCCGGCGGTGGCTCCCATGCCGGCCTGTTCGCGGCCGTCTTCGTTCACGGCGAGCCCGCTGCCGAGACCCATCTCTTCAAATGTGCCGTCGTGCTTATTGTGGAAGTACAGACTCGGAGTCGAGTCGCAGGTGATAAAGATATCCGGCCAGCCGTCATTGTCGAAGTCGCCGGTCAGCACCGTGAATCCGTAATACTCAGGCGGAGTCTCGATTCCGGCCTTCTTACTGACGTCGACAAAGTGCCCGTGGCCGTCGTTGTGGTAGAGCGTCATCGTCTCGCCTTTGAGGCCGCGCGGACCACAGGGGACAGGCATGCCTTTCCAATCGCAGCCGCTCTGGGTACGAGGCCGGGGTGAATCCTGCGCTTTGAAGTCGACATAATGAGCCACCACGAGGTCGAGATAGCCATCACGGTCGTAATCGATGAAGGCGCATCCTGTGCTCCATCGGTCTTCCGGACGGTAAAGGCCGCGCTCCTTCGTCTCGTCGCGAAACGTGCCATTTCCCAGATTGTGCAGGAAAACGTTGTGGCCCCATTGGGTCAGGAAAAGATCGACATGGCCGCCGTTGTCCGGATCTCCGGCGCAGACGCCCTGTCCCCAGCCCAGGTGGCCGATGCCGGCCTTGGCGGTGACGTCTTCAAAGTGAAGGCCGCCAAGATTGTGGTAGAGGTACGGGGTAAACGGAGGTCCGGAATTGTGCAGCCGGTCTCCCTGCACGAGGAAGATGTCAGGGAGGCCGTCGTTGTCGTAATCGAAAATCCCCACGCCTGTGCCGGTATTCTCTACGATGTAAGTCTGATCCAGATCGCCCGAAATGATCTTTGCGGTGAGCCCGGCCTGGGCGGCTATATCGCGAAAATCGACGATTGGCGCCTTCATGCCAGGGGGAAGAGGACGCACTGGCTGATCCTTGGCGTTACCCGAGATCATCTGGGGAAGCATCCTCAACTCGACAAGCTGCGGCGCTGCCAGTGCAAGGATGATGGCAAGCGGGAGAAAGCTGCGAATGGACTTCACTCATTCGCCTTTCCGGCGGAGGCCGTGTGCTGGTTTTTCGCGTCAGCGATCAGCTTCAGGGCACTCTCGATCTCCGGATCGGTCGGCGTAAGGGCTTGCGCGGCCAGCAGTTCCTTTTCCCCGTTTTTGAGATCACCGGCCTGGCAATCGATCAAGCCAAGTTTCTTATGTAGGTCGGCCTTAACAGCGCAATCACCACATTCTGCGATGGCAGCCTTGACCTGGCGTGTGGCTTCCGGCCAGTCGTGAGCGGAAGCGGCGATGACGCCGTTGTTCGCCAGCGTTCCTGCGTTGTCCAGGATGTGCCGTTGCTTCTGAATTTCGACATAGTGCGCCATGTACTTGCCGGACTCGGCAGGATCCGACGACCGCAAGGCGTGGGCCAGGTTGAAGAGCGCCTGGCTGAAGTTGGGATCAATCGCAATAGCCTGCCGCCAGGCCGCAACCGCTTTGTCTGTCTCCGACTGTTGCTCAAGACACTGGCCGAGCAAATACCAGGCCATCACGTTGCGGGGCTGCAACTTCACCGTCTCTTCGAGCAGGCCGGAGGCAGCGGAGAACTTGCCTTCCTGCTTGTTGATGAGGGCCAGGAAATACCGTGGCTCGGGCATCTTTGGGACCAGTTGCACGGCAGTTTCGAATTCAGGTTGTGCTTCGGCCGTGCGGCCCAGATCGTACAGAATGCGGCCGCGGTAAAAATGGACGACCCCGGATTGTGGAGCAAGACGGACTGCCGTGTTGGTTTCCTCCAGTGCCGCGGGCAAATTGTAACTGTCAGCGAGCGCAAGCGCGAGGTCCAGGTGGGCCGCAGCAAGATCGGGCCGCAGAGCCACTACCTTGCGAAGATGGGCAATTCCGTCCGTCATTTTCCCCATCTGCGCTTCGGCCTTTCCGACGGTGGAGAGAATGTTGGGGTCCTCAGGAGCCAGCGCAGCGGCCCTTTCGAGTTCCTGCTCAGCGGGTATCAGCTTGTCTTGTTGCGCGAGGATCAGGCCGAGGTTCAGGTGGCCTTCCTTGTACTGCGGGTCGTCTTCGAGAGACTGACGAATAAGCTTTTCCGCGGTTGCAAGGTCGCCTTTTCTGGCGTAAATCATCGCCAGATTCCCGCGAGCGCCAGCCAGTTGGGGCTCGAGATCGAGGGCCGACTGGAGCCACTGTTGGGCGGACTCCAGATCGCCTTCCGACAATTTCAACTGACCCAACTCGGCACGAATTTTCGCTATCTTGGGGTCGATCTCGGTCCCTTTGCGAAGCGCGTCCTCGGCACCATTCAAATCGTTTGTTTCTTCCAAAGCCAGCGCGAGATTGTAAGCCGTCCAGGCGCTGTTTGGGTTCGCTTCGAGCATGTGGCGATAGATCTGTGCCGCCTCCGCCGGCTTGCCCGCCTGCAGCAGGTCATTGGCTTTAATGCCATCTGAAGTGAGCTGGCTTTTGCGAAACTCGGTGTCGGTTGTCTTTTGGAATTGCTCTACGATCTTTCCCGCCTCCTCGTTCTGGCCGAGGGTGCGTAACACTGCCGCGAGTTGAAATTGGGCCGACTTATCTGTGGGGTTCAGGGCGACGGCTTTGCGGAGTTGCGGCAGGGCCTGATCCGGTTTTCCCAAACGGGCCAAAACGAACCCGAGCTGATAACGCGCTTCAAAATCGTCGGGCGCTCTGGCGGCTCCCAGCTCAAGTTCCGGCTCAGCCTTAGCGTACTCCCCCAGGCCGCGGTACACCATGCCAAGCAGGACATGGCCCGAGGGATCGTTGGGCTTCTGGCGCACGTAGTCCAGGGCCGGAGCAAGCGCGTCCGTATATGCGGTTACGTCGACCAGCGCCTTGATCTCGGCCGCTAAAGCAACTGTGTTGGTTGCATCCTGGCGGACGACCGCCCGGTACTCATCCGCCGCTTCGCGAAAACGATGCTCGTTGGCAAAGATATTGCCGAGAGTGAAGTGCGCAGCCGTCATTTCGGGGTGCTTGCTGAGCAACTCGGTGAATAGGTGAATCGCATCCGCGATTGTGGAGCCTTCGAGCGGCGGCAGCCCGTCGTCTTGCCTGGCCTTGGCGGCCTTGTATGTTGCTGTTGCCAAGGCGAACTGCAGATCGGGAGCATCAGGCTGTATCCGGACCGCCTGGCGCCAGTAATCCAGAGCAGCATCGTAGCGTCCCCCATTCAGCAGAACCTGGGCTAGCCCGTCGAGAGCGCAGACCAGTTGCGGGTTGGCTGCAAGCGCTTTGCGAAATTCGGCTTCTGCGTCTGCCGCGTTCGGCAACACCGAGCCGAGTGCGCAGCGCGCCTGCAACAGTCCGGGATCATACTGCAGAGCCGCCTGGAACTCGTGGATGGCGGCGTCATTCTCTTCCTGCTGCTGGCGAACGAGTCCGAGATCGAAATGCGCTTCGGCCGAGTGAGGCTCGAGCCGCAAAGCCTGATTGAAGGCCGCGACGGAGCATTTCAAATCGCCCTTTTGTGCGAACCAAACGCCGACAGCGTCATAAACCCTCGCCGGGGGCGTACCCGCGGGCGGGTTCGCGGCCGATGCGGGAGCTTTGCAGGAAGGCGGGAGTTGCGCCTGCGACTTTGGGGCGGGCAGGAGCAGGAGTGCGCCACAACAAACGACCAGCCGGAATGGTGGCACAACTCTCAATCTGCTTCAACCTCGCTTGCCACCGATCGCTAATTCCCGCCGCTCGGCTCAGTGACTGGCAGCACACGATCGGCAGCCACATTTTGCAGCAGCTGCCGTTGGCCAGATGGCCAGCGAATCTCGATTTCACGAATGACGCGCGAATCACCCAAACCGAAGTGCACGCGCGGGTCGCTGGAAGCGGCGTAGCCAGTGCTGGTGGTTACCTCATTGTAGAGTTTCCTGCCGTCGTCAGTCGTGATACGAATCTGCGCGCCGATGCCCATCCGGTTGCTTTTGGTTCCGGCCAGCTTAAGCAGAATCCAGTGATTGCGCGTTTCCGTGATGTTGCGAAGCACGCTGACCGGGGCGCCTAGGGCGGTGACGACGAGATCCTCCCGGCCGTCGTTGTCGAGGTCTCCGTATGCGAGGCCGCGATGCGGGGCAAGCCGGGTGAAATCGGGTCCAGCCGTAGCGCTCACATCCTCAAACTGTCCATTGCCCAGATTGCGAAAAACAGAGTTCGGTTCGGCATAGTGGAAATGCCGGGAGACTTGCTCGATGTTGTCCATTACGTTGCTGCGCGCCACGACCAGGTCCTTCCAGCCATCATTGTCGAGATCGACAATCCCGTTCGACCAGCCGGACATCAGCCGGGTGAGATTGGCGAGCCGGCTCGACTGGGTTGCGTTGGCAAACGCTCCTTTGCCCGTGTTCATGTACAGCGGAAAGGTTTCGTTCTCTATTGCTGTGTGCCAGAGATCGGGCAGCCCATCGTTATTCACGTCGCGGAAATCGACACCCATTCCGGCGAGAACGTTGCCGTCCTCGTTGTAAGCCACGCCCGCCTGGAGGCCTACCTCTTCGAATCGCTTTCCGCCGATGTTATGGAAGAGGAGGTTGGGGCTGTTGTCATTCGCGATAAAGACGTCGGGCCAGCCGTCATTGTCGTAATCGGCAAAGGCTACGCCCATCCCGCGGCCCTGGATTTTCGAAATACCCATTTCTGCCGAAACATCGGTGAAAGTGCCATCGCCATTGTTGCGGTATAGCGTGTTAGTCAATGGAGGGAAACTGTCGGGGTGGCAATATCCGCGGCCGTTGATACCCATGCAGCTGGGTTCGTAGCGGGGATCCCAATCGCAGTAATTCACCACGAACAGATCCAGCAAGCCATCGCGGTTATAGTCGAACCAGCCGGCCGCGATCGACCACATCTTGCGGCCGTTGTGCACGGCGCCGCTCACGCCGGCCTTTGCAGTGACGTCGCTGAAGGTACCGTCACCATTGTTGTGAAACAGTTGATTTCCGTTCACGTTGGCGACAAAAAGGTCCACGCGCCCGTCGTTGTCGTAATCGGCGGCCGCCGCGCCCATTCCATAACCGGCTCCGGCGACTCCGGCATGGGCAGTGACGTCGCTAAAGGTTCCGTTGCCGTTGTTGTGAAACAGGCGGTTGTAGTACTTCGGGCCGGTTTTCACCAGCGTTGGCATCTCGGCGCCGTTGACCAAATAGATATCGAGCAAACCATCCCCGTCGTAGTCGAACAGCGCAATACCGGCAGGCATGGTCTCGGGCTGGTGCTTTTCGGGAGTAGGCGAGTTTTCAGTTATAAAATGGACGCCGGCTTGTTCGGCGATGTCCTTGAACCTGATCGGCTGCCGCTCGGTGCCCTGGGCCCACACAAAGATACCGAACACCGCAGCAGACAAAACCATGATCAAGGCCGAACGCATTCCGTAACTCTGTAGGAAGACCAATGCCAACCACTGCCGCAATCCTACAGCGGCAGTGGCAGCATTGAAAATAAAAGCCGCGGACGCGGGTTAATAAATGAACTTCAGAGCGAGCTGCAACTGACGCGGCGCGTTTTGTTGGCCCCCGTTGGTGGCCGAGCCCGTGACCGAGCCCGTGACCGCTCCAAAATTGGCCCCCCCGAGACTATTGTTCGGAATGGAGAACATAACTCTGTTGAAGAGGTTGAATGCTTCGGCACGGAATTCGAAGTACCTCGATTCTCCAAGTCCTACGTGGAACGTCCGGAACAAGGACAAGTCGAGGTTCTTAGACCCGTCCGACGTCAGGGGGTTCACCTTCTCGTTGCCGTACGTGTAGGGCGCCTGCAATGCGAAGGCATTCACATTAAACCATTGCGCCGCAGTGTGGAGACCGGGCCCACTGTTTGGCGTGCCGACCACGTTCACACGTTCCTGGCTGATGGTGCCAACGTTCTCCGGATCGCCGCTGGCGACTATGGTGTAAGGCCACCCCGAAGAGATCTGGGCTATACCATTGAGCGCCCATCCGCCAGCCAGATTGGAGACCCACTTATCGGAAGATTTGTTGAATGGCGATTGCAGCGTGAATGCCGCCGAAAACGCATTCGTCTGGTTGGTGTCTGACGTGCCATAGTCGACCGACCGGTTGTAGGGATTCGTCGAGTTGCAGTTTGCACCCAGCCCGCAGCCGTCGTCGTTCAAATGGGACAGAGTGTAGGCAACCAGGAAGGTGACCCCGTGGGTGGTGCGCTTGTTGAGAGTGACCTGCAATGCGTTGTAGCGGCTGTCTCCGACGCTCTGGTCGAACCATTGCTGCAACATATACGGGTACGGTCGACGGGGCTGGACAGCGCCAGGTCCCGGAGAAGGAGTATTCATGATTGGACCCCAATCCAGATGCCTGCCAACGGAACCGACATAGTTGACATCGAGAACGGAATTGGCTGGTAGCTCCCGCTCGATGCCGACATTCCACTGGTCCATGTACGGAGTCCTGAAGTTCGGATCCACCATCCACTGGCTAACCTGACTAAAGTCATTGATGGGATAAATGACCGCTCCGCCGTTGCCCAGCGCCAGAGGATCGGTGGCCGGCGCCGTTATCGTATTGATGTTCAGGCCGGAGTTGTCGAGGGTGTTCACCGCCGGCCAGTTGCCGCCGAAATTCTGCGAGAGCTGGACTACCGTGGCCCACGCGTCGTAGAAGCGGCTATAGCTTGAACGGATGACCATCTTATCCCCGAGGCGGTAGGCCAGACCAAGGCGGCCGGCCCAGTCGCCAAAGGAGTTCTTGATCACGCGGTGATCGGAGGCCGGGTTGACGTAGGCGTGCGCAGGAAGGCCGCCCGGGGCGGGGGTGCTGGAGGCGGTGTAGATGCCGGTCGGAATGCAGGGCGCACCCTGCGTTGCCGAGCAGTTCGGCGGAAGCGCGTTGAGCTCGTATTGCCCGGTGATGGGATTGGCGTTGCCCGTGTAGAAGTTAGCTCCGTTGCCGGTGCCGTAGATCGGCGTCCACACAAAGTCGTTGCGGTAGCCCACATTGACCGTGAGACGGCTGGTCGCCTTGATCTGATCCTGAACAAAGATTCCGTCGATCCAGCCACCGCCGGCTACCTCGAGGATGTTGCGATAGGTGGCCTCGCGCGGAACACCCAGCAACAGGGATGCCCAGGCATCTCCTCCGACGCCCTGTTGAGCGCCCAGGCCCGCAGTCTGCGCGGTTCCGAAAGATGCTGAGGAATATGCGATCGGGGAACGGAAGTTGTTGGTCTGGAAATCGCCCCCGGCTTTGATCGTGTGTCTTCCGATGATTTTGGTAAATGCACCGCCGAACTGCCAATTATCCGCCAACCCGGTTTCCTGCAGCTGCGAACCGGACAGAGAAAAGTAGTTATCGGCAGTCCACTGCGGTGCGTACAGCCTGTTGTCCAGCGTCATCCAGGCCTTCGACATCCCGAGCGTCTGCAATTGACCAAGAAACCCCGCATCTTCACTGGGAAACCCGGTACCAGTGATGGTGTCTCCGTAGTTTCTGCCGAAATACACATCGGAAAAGGCCCTCGGATTGAAGGTGTGAGTCCAGTGCCCGATGTAGTTGTGGCCGTACACGTGGATGGTGTTCAGCCCGACGATGTCCGTCGTGTTCGCCACCTGTTGGTCGAACTGGCTGTAGCGAAACATGAGCTGGTTATTGTTGCCGAAATTCTGATCGACACGAAGCGTTCCCGAGTCCTGGTTGGTCTGGGCCGGCCCGGACGAATAGACGTTGTTCCCGTTTACCAGCGTGCCGGCATGCGGAACAAGTGTCTGGTACAGCGCGGAGATCGGACTGATCCGGTTTTGCGGGATAATGTTGCCCGGGAACACGGTGCGTGAGTACTCACCGGTTGCGGGATCCAAAGTGGTCGTGGCCGGATCGTAGATCGGTACGCCCAGGGCGCTGAAATCGCCGCCGCGCATCGCATCCGTCGGGGCAAGGGACCCGGTGGTCACCGCGGAACGGAGCCGGAAGCCTTCCCAGGCGGTGTAGAAGAAGGTGCGATTCTTGCCGTCATACAGCTTCGGAATCCAAACTGGGCCGCCGACAGAAGCGCCATACTGATTTTGTTTCAGGGGCGGCAGCGTTGACTGGAAGTAACCGCGCGCATCCATATCGTAGTTGCGTAAGAACTCCCACAGGGCACCGTGGAACCGGTTGGTCCCCGACTTGGTGACCACGCTCACGATGCCCCCTGCGGCGCCGCCGTATTCGGCCAGGTCGTTGTGCCCCTGGGTTTTAAATTCCTGGATAGCGTCCACAATCGGTGAATAGTTGTACATCCCGATGATGGTGTTCAGATCGTTTGCCCCGTCCAACACAAAAAAGTTGCTGCGGGTGCGGGCGCCGTTCACTGACGGGAAGGTGAAACTTCCGAGCGAGTTACCAGCCCACCCGCTTCCTCCGTTTGCGCTTTGGTCGCGATTGATATTAGCCACACCCGCGGTGACGGTCAGTAACTGGGTGAAGTTGCGGCCATTCAGAGGCAGGTTATTGACCTCGTTTGTGTTAACAACTGTACCGAGCTCCGACGTTGCAGTCTCCAGCGCCGCTCCTTGTGCGGCGTTCACGGTAACGCTCTGCTGCGCTGTACCGACCGTCAGTTGAAAATCGAACGTTGCCGTCTGGCTCACTTCCAGGGTTGTGGGGGGTTGCGTCACCGTAGAAAAGCCTGTTGCCGACGCTTGCATGGTATAAACGCCGGGGACGACGCTGGGGAAGGCGTAGGCCCCGTCGCTGTTCGTGGTCGTTGTCCTCACGACAGCGGTAGCGACATTTGTAAGCTCAACCTTCGCATTCGGGATTGCGGCACCGGTCGGGTCCTTGACGACGCCATTGATCGACGCTGTCGCCTGCTGGGCTCTTGAGGGCTGGATCCAGAGCCCAGTGAGAATCAAAAGGATCAAAGAAGCCGTGAGATACCAGCGCCGGCTCCAGTTTGCGACTGGACCTTCCATACCTACCTCCCAAGAAAAATTCGCCCTGCGAGCAATAGGCCGAATTAATAACTACAACTCTCTGTTTGGGGCCCGGGTTGAGATTTTCCCTTACATCAACGACTACTTTAACGTTAACTCACGGCACAGTACTCGTGCCGGGAGAGGGTTGTCAAGAGGTTTCCTCAGGCACTTTGGGATGGAGTGGTGGAAAACAAAGACTGCTTCGGTAAACGCTTTCTTTCCATGGGGCTCCGATCCGGGTTCAGCGTATTCGCAATGTGGAAGAGGGAGGCCACCCTCCTTAACAGCTCTACCTGTTTTGTGTTCACGGCCTCGTTGCGACGTCGGCGCTGGTCAGCGCCGGGCTACCGTATCTCACCCAAGGCACTAAACCTGAGCGTCATCCGGGACGCTCTATACTGGACCGTAATTATTCGGCGGAACATCGAACGCCCGCCGCACTCGAACATAGAGGAATTCATGGTCATGGCTCTCTCCGGAGCTTGCCCGCTCCGCCTGGTCACCCTTTGTCTGCTGTTGTCTGTTTCCGCCGCGCCTGCGCTAGCTCAACTGGATCCACAGACCAGGCAGCTTTCCCGCGACATCTTTCAGCAATTGATTGAAATCAACACCACCGATTCCGTGGGCAGCACCACGGTTGCCGCCAAGGCGATGGCGCAGCGGCTGCTCGATGCCGGATTCCCGAAAGAGGATGTTCTGGTCCTCGGCCCGAACGAGCGCAAGGGCAACCTGGTGGCTCGCATTCATGGAACCGGGAACGCCAAACCCATCCTGTTTATTGGTCACCTGGATGTGGTCGAGGCCTTGCGCTCTGACTGGACTACCGATCCCTTCCAGTTTGTCGAGAAGGATGGTTACTTCTACGGGCGCGGCACGCAGGATATGAAAGAGAGCGACGCCGTGCTGGTGACCACCTTCATCCGCTTGAAGAAGGAAGGCTTTCGACCGGATCGTGATCTCATCCTGGCACTCACCGCTGATGAAGAAGGAGGCAAATCGAACGGAGTCGACTGGCTGCTCAAGAACCATCGCGACCTGATCGATGCCGCCTTTGTGCTCAATTCCGATTCCGGCGGCGTGGACTCCCAAAACGGGAAGGCAGTCTCTTTTAACGTGGAGGCGACCGAGAAGCTCTATGGCGACTACCAACTGATGGCGACGAGCCCCGGCGGTCACAGTTCGCAGCCGGTGCCCGACAATGCCATCTACCACATCGCCGATGTGCTGACTCGCGTGCAGGCCTACACCTTCCCCTTCGAACTCAATCCTGTCACGCGCGGTTATTTCGCCCGCATGAGCACCCTGGA
This sequence comes from Acidobacteriaceae bacterium, assembly GCA_035507705.1. GTDB lineage: Bacteria > Acidobacteriota > Terriglobia > Terriglobales > Acidobacteriaceae > PALSA-350. The sequence goes on along the minus strand of DATJNV010000032.1, from coordinate 17,950 downwards.
GTCGGGCCAGACCGCTGCGGACATGAAGGCTATTCTCATGACTCCGCCTTCGAAGGAAGCCATCGCGCGCCTCTCGGAAATTGCGAAGTACAACGCCACCATGCGCACGACCTGCGTTGCCACGCGGCTGGCCGGTGGGCATGCCAACAACGCGTTGCCGCAAACTGCTATGGCGAACGTCAATTGCCGGATTCTGCCCAGCCACTCTCGGGAAGAGACGCGCCAGGACCTGATCCGCATCATTCAGGATCCGAAAGTCTCGGTGCGCTACGTGAGCGACGCGGGCGGAGTGACAGACACGGCCAGCGATGCTAAGGGAGCGCCGCCTTCCGAAATGCAACCGGAAGTGAAACGGCCATTGGAAAAGCTCGTCGGCGAGATGTGGCCTGGCATTCCTGTCCTGCCCGTCATGGAAACGGGCGCCTCTGACGGAAAATACACCATCGCGGCGGGCATGCCGACTTATGGGATCAACGGGATTGACATCGACATTACCGACGACCGTGCCCACGGCAAGGATGAGCGTGTGGGGGTAGACTCCTATTACCACGGAGTAGAGTTCTACTACCGCTTCATTAAGCTGCTCAGCGGCGGTAAGTCATAATCGGGCAGCGTATTGGGGGCAAGTTGGACCAACGAATGAAGATTACTTTCCGCAAACTGGCTTTTGCGGTTTTCCTGGCCTTGTTGTTAACGGTTGTCATCGTGGCGGCCAACTCCCGCAGCCCGCAAAATCGCCCATGGATGGATAAGAGCCTTTCTCCCGACGAGCGTGCCGGCCTTCTGCTCAAGGAGATGACTCTGGACGAGAAGATCGACATGATGCACGGACAAGGCATGCCGGGTTGGAGCCGTCCCATGCCGCGCACGTACCTTGGGAATGGCGGTGCGGGCTTCATTATCGGGAATGCGCGCCTCGGCATTCCGCAGGTGGAGATGAGTGATGCAGCCTACGGGGTGCGCATGAGCGCTCAGAATGGGCGCTATTCCACCGCGCTTCCGTCTAACGTCGCTGCGGCTTCCAGCTGGGATCCCGAGGCGGCCTGCCAATACGGCGCCCTGATCGGAAGGGAACTGCGTGCCCAGGGATACAACATGACGCTCGGCGGCGGCGTGAACCTGACCCGCGAACCACGCAACGGAAGGACCTTCGAGTACCAGGGAGAGGATCCGCTGCTGGCGGGAACGATGGTGGGTAATCGGATCAAGTGCGAACAGGCCCAGCACGTCATCGGCGACATTAAGCACTACGTAATGAACGACCAGGAAAGCGGCCGCGATGAAGTGAATGTCATCATCGGCAAACGAGCCATGCAGGAAACCGACCTGCTCGCTTTCCACATCGGCATCAGCATCGGCGACCCGGGCGCGGTGATGTGCTCCTACAATGCGATCAATGGCGATTACGCTTGCCAGAACATGTACACGCTTACGGACGTGCTGAAGGACCAGTGGCAGTTCAAGGGGTTCGTGCTTTCCGACTGGGGCGGAACGCACAGCACGGTGAAAGCCTCTGCAGCGGGACTCGATCACGAAGAGCCGATGGACGACTTCTACGGCCCGAAGCTGAAGCAGGCGGTCGAAGATGGTAAGGTGCCGATGGCGCAGTTAGACGACCATGTGCATCGCATTTTGCGGTCCATGTTTCTGGCCGGCCTCTTCGACTATCCAACGCAGAAGAGTGTGGTGGATGTAGAAGGCGGTTTCGAAACCGCGCGTCGCATCGCAGAGCAGAGCACCGTCCTGCTCAAGAATAGCGGGGGGCTGTTGCCTCTCGACGGCAGCAAGGTACGTTCGATCGCAGTGATCGGACCGCATGCGGACACGGGTATGATCTCCGGAGGCGGATCGGCGCAGGTGGACCCACCGGGCGCTCCCGCAGCACCGTGGCAATCGAAAGTGTGGTTCCCGACTTCGCCGCTGAAGGCGGTGAGCGCCTTGGCTCCGGACGCTAAAGTCCAGTTCGATTCGGGCTCCGATCCTGCTTCAGCGGCGGCCCTGGCACGCAAGTCCGATGTGGCGATTGTCTTTGCCTACGAGTGGATGAGCGAAGGCTCGGATCTCCCCAATCTCTCGCTCCCGGAAAACCAGGATGCGCTGATCGACCAGGTGGCCTCGGCCAATCCACACACCATCGTCGTTCTCGAAACAGGAACGGTTGTCCTGATGCCGTGGCTCGACAAGGTGGGCGGTGTCTTGGAAGCCTGGTATGCGGGTAGCAAAGGCGCCGATGCTGTCGCGAATATTCTGTTTGGCAAAGTGAATCCGAGCGCGAAGCTGCCCATCACTTTTCCCCGCAGCGTGGCAGATTTGCCCCATCCGGAATTGGTTAAGCCAACCCGCGAAGAACAGGCCGGCGCCAATTTGAAGCCGGAAGACGCCAAACCCACCTTCAGCGTGAATTACGACGAGGGCTTAAAGGTTGGATACAAGTGGTACGACGCAGAGAACAAGCCGGTGCTTTTCCCATTCGGCTATGGGCTCTCGTATACCACGTATCAGTATTCCGGCCTCAAGGTGAGTCCGGGTAAAGAGCCCACGGTTAGCTTTACCGTCAGGAACACCGGCCACCGCGCCGGAGCTGAAATTGCTGAAGTGTATGTAGCCCTGCCGGCAAGCGCGGAGGAGCCTCCCAAGCGGCTGGCTGGCTGGAGCAAGGTGCAGCTCAACCCGGGAGAGAGCAGGGAGGTCAGCGTTGCGATTAACCCGCGTGAACTGTCGATCTTCGATGAGGCCAGCAATGGCTGGAAGCAGTTGCCTGGCAAGTACACCTTTATGGTGGGAAGCTCCTCGCGGGATTTACCTTTGCACGAAGAATCAAATTTGCCGTGAGTTAAGGCGTTCGGGGTGCTCGGGTTGGAGGGCAGCCCATCTTGATCTCAGTCGTTCCGGCGAACCTTTCCGGTCGTTGGCGATGATGAGTCTGTGCCGTCCGCTCGAGGCGGACTCGGCCTGTTGCTCGTTTCTTTCCCAGCACTTCCGTGCCGTGCCCTGGATTGTCCCGTCCCCGAAGGGACTGTTTATGGCAAGGGGACATGGGCCTCACAAACCGGATCCCCGCCGTCCCACACACAGAGACGCTGCTTCTGCTTCGGTTGCAGGGGCAGGCGGCTTCTCGTTATGGTGATAAAGCAAGGGAAGGGTCCCAGGATGTCTTTATCGCGCCGTGAATTCGTAACATCGCTGGCTGCTGTAGGAGCCATGACGCTGGCTCATCGCGCCCGCGCTGCTTCTACATGTCCGTTCCATCTTTCTGTGATCAACGACGAGATATCGCCTGACTTCGACCACGCTTGTTCCGTCGCCAGCAAGGATTTCGGCCTGCATTGGATCGAACTGCGTGCGATGTGGAACAAGAACATCACAGACCTCGACGCACAGCAGATCGCTGAATCGCAAAGCATTCTCAAGAAGTACGGTCTGCGCGTCACCGACATTGCCAGTCCTCTTTTCAAGGTGGATTGGCCGGGAGCGCCGCCTTCGAAGGAAAGGCCGCAGCGCGACCAGTTCCATGCCGACTTCGATTTCAAGCAACAGGATGTCCTGCTGGAACATTGCATCGAGTTGGCCAAGCAATTCCAGACCAACCGCATCCGCTGCTTCGATTTCTGGCGCCTCGAGAATCAGGCACCCTACCGAGCCGCTATCAACGAAAAGCTTCGGGCCGCGGCTGAGAAGTGTGCGAAGAGCAACATGATCCTGCTGCTGGAAAATGAAATGTCCTGCAATACGGCTACCGGGGAAGAGGCCGCGGCTGTGCTGAAGGCGATCCCTAACAAGAACTTCATGCTCAATTGGGATCCGGGCAACGCCGCAGCCGCCGGCAGTACCCCTTATCCGGACGGATACCGCCTATTGCCTCATGACCGGATTGGCCATTGCCACGCGAAAGATGTCGTGCGCCCTCCGGGAAAGAAATATGAGTGGGCGCCAGTGGGAGCCGGCGTGATCGATTGGGTAGGGCAATTCCGTGCCCTGGCGAGGGATGGCTATCACTATGCCGTAAGCCTGGAAACCCACTGGCGGGGCGCTGGTACTGCCGAAGCCTCCACGCGGGTGAGCATGAAAGGATTAAAGGAAACTCTCAGCAAGGCGGGCTTAAACTGCTGAAATTATTCCGTTAGCTGTGGCTCCGACTTGGGCTCTGCCGCGCTGGCCTCTTTGGCATAAAACATGTGCGAGATCCGGGGTGGCTCTTTTCCGCGATGGAGCTGCCATACGCGGTCCCGAATTTCAAGATCACTGGCAGTAAAGCGTTCGCGCTGCCGCAAGTATTCCAGCCAGGATTCGGTGATGAAGGTCTCGTTCATGTGCCTCGGATCGTCGGCGTCCTGATACACGCCCCAGCGAATTGCCCCATCTCGCAACCGAACATCTCTCAGCCGATGGATAGCCTGGGTGAACTCCGCATAATCGCTGGGATCGATGTGATAGTCAATCGAGACCCGGACGGGCCCGTCGGTATCTTCGCGTTCCGACCCAATCGTGGGCGCGGGAAACCGGTAAAGGTGAGGAGTCAGGTCGGGTGGCGTTCCTTTAAGCACCGAGAACCGCAGAGACCATGGGAGGGTAATACCTAGCCCAATCGCGGCGCAGAGGAGGGACTTCGAAACGGATACGTGCTCGGCGATATAGCCCCAGATCACGCCCCCGAGGGCCATGCCACCGGAAAAGACCATTTGGTAAGCCCCCAAAGCCCGCGCCTGGACCCAAGCGGGGACCGAGACCTGCACCGCGAGGTTCAGGGTGGACATGGCGCTGGTCCAGGCAAATCCGCCGGCGACCAGGAAGGCGATCACAATCAGAGGTACTTTGACGAAGGTCAGGATCAGCAGCGTGGCGACAAACACGCCAGTCGCGGTGCCGATGATGGCATCCGCGGCGAGGATCCGTCGAACCCGGGGCAACAAAGTTGCCCCGATCACTGCGCCAAACCCCATGCTGCCGTTCAGGATGCCGTAGCCCAGGGCTCCCTGGCGGAGATCGTTGCGGGCGACGAGCGGCAGCAGTGCCCACACAGCGCTCACAAACAGGGTAAATATGAGCGTGCGCATGAACGCCGCCTGCAGCATGGGCGCGTAACGAAGGTAGCGAACCCCCGAACGCATGGACCCACGGATTCGCTCCGAGGGCAGTGCGCTCTTGAACAAGGGATTGCGCTGCCAACGATAGAGGACCAGGATCACCGCTAAAAACGAAAGCGAGTTGAACGAAAAGACGGAGGCGGCGCCGGTCGTCGCGTGAATGAATAGCGCGATAGCGAGGCCACCCATGGCGGGTCCCACCGCACGGGCCAGGTTGAAGCCGGCGCTGTTGAGGGAAATGGCGTCCGGAAGCTGGGCTCTGGGAACCACCTCCGGCACAATGGCCTGCCATGCCGGGCTGTTCATGGCCGCGCCGATGTTCAGCAGGAAGGTCAGAATCAGCAGGATCCAGGGCGAAATGATGTCGAAGAAAGTAAGGACGCTGAGGATTGCCACTGCGAGGAGCATCCAGGTCTGCCAGAAAAGAAGCAGGCGGCGGCGGTCGTAAATGTCCGCTGTAGCCCCGGCCAGCAGTCCCAGAAGCACGACGGGAAGGCTGGCCGCCGTTTGCATCAGGGCAACGAGCAGAGGCGAGGTCGTCAGCACGGTCATCAACCAGGCGCCGGCTGTGTCCTGCATCCAGCTGCCCAGGTTGGAGACGATGGAGGCCAGCCACAGATCGCGGAACGTCGGGATGCCCAGGGGCTCAAAGCCGCTGGACTTGGCCGGTTTTCCCGGAGGATCTGTGGTGAGGGAGGTCATGGGGCAGGCGGAGAGAATCCCTGCCTATTATCCCAGAGTGTTATGAAACCCGGCCCGGATGTGCCGATGGACGCAACACCGATCCAGCAAAAAAGATGCGGACATCTTTTCATTCCGGTCCCCGTCTGAAGTTGCAAGGGTCCAGGAGGGTACGCGTGAGCACCAGCGCCTTGGCAAGCATGGCAATACGGACCGGGAGAAGCCTTGCAGCCAAACGTCTGCAGCCGATGTTGGGCTTGGCTCTGGCGGCCATCCCACTCGCGGAACGGATGCTGCTCTATCACGTCGCCATGACCGCCTGGATTATGCTTCCGGAGCGCGGCTTGCCGGAAAAGACGCTTCTTTCTTGTTTTGGCCGCATGGGATTGGGCCGGTAAGGAGCATTAGCTTCGAGCCCAGGACTCTTTAACTGGGACACGTCCTCGATAGCGGCGTATTCTGAAGCAGTAGTGAGCACTCTTCTCCATTCGAGCGCGCGACGGCTTCTCTCTGCAACGACTGCGGTGATGTTGCTGGCCCTGCTCGCCACCCAGGCGGCATCGACGGTCTGTACCGCGCAGTGCGTCCAACATGAACTGGGGCAGAAATCGGGCGATGCCCGGATGACGGGACATTGCGGGTCCATGCCGCAGCCGCGGACGAATTGCGCAGCGGTGGAAAACTGCCTTACTGGTGCAGGGGCCTTCTGCGCGATCGACCTCATGGCAGACGGCCAATTCAAGGCTTCTATACAGCCGCCGATCAGCGCCTACCTGCCGGCCTTTTCTCTTCTGAACGGCAGCCTCGCCTGGCCCGAACCCACTATTCCTACGCTTCGAAGTAGCAGCGGCAGTCCTCCCATCATTACCCCTCTTCGCGTCTAGACTGTCCGTCTCCGCCTGATCCGGGAGAGGCTTGTTTTGCTTCTCCGTTTCTCCGGCCTTTTTTCCAAAAAGGAGACATTATGAGTACCCGCCGTAACTTTCTTGGGCGCGCAATTGGGGCCTGTTCCGGACTTTTTGCAGCCCGTGGCCTCTCGGCGCAGATGCAAATGCATATGCCTATGCCGCCGGCTCCGTCCGCGGAGTCGACCGTCGCTCCTCACATCGCAACAAGCAAAACAGCGGCCGTTACCCATGTTCCCGTGATCACCACGGATGTCGGAGATCTCGACTACACCTTGGACGGATCCACGAAAGTCTTCCACCTGGTGGCTGAGGTTTTGAAGCAGAGGATCCACCCCGACAAAACCATCGATGTATGGGGATATAACGGCAGCGCCCCGGGCCCGACCATTCAGGTTAACGAAGGCGATCACGTTCGGGTCATCTTCGATAACCACCTGCCCGAGGCGAGTTCGATTCACTGGCATGGTTTCGAAGACCAGATCCGCTACGACGGTATGCCGGGTATCAGCCAGGAGCCGGTGAAGCCGGGCGGCCGCTTCGTCTACGAATTCCACATTCACCAGTCGGGAACGTACTTCTATCACTCCCACATGGCGATGCAGGAAATGGCGGGGATGCTTGGTGGTTTCATCATGCATCCCCGCATACCCTACCACCCGGACTGCGATAAGGACTTCCTGCTGCACCTGCAGGAGTATGCCGTGTTGCCGAACATCGCGGTGCCTAACACCATGAACATGGAATACAACTGGCTGCTCTTGAACGGAAAGGCAGGGCCGTTGGCGACCCCATTGATCGTCCGCCAGGGGGATCGGGTACGCATTCGCTTCGTGAACCTGGGCATGGATCATCACCCGCTGCACATTCACGGATACACATTCCAGGTCACAGGCACAGAAGGAGGCCGCATAGCACAGAGCGCGTGGTGGCCGGGGACAACCGTGCTCGTGGGTGTGGCCCAGGCGCGGGACATCGAGATCACCGCGGACCGGGTAGGCGACTGGATGCTGCATTGCCACCTGCCGCACCACATGATGAATCAAATGTCTTCCAATGTCGGCAGCATGACCCGCGGACGGGGAATGGGCCAGCCCGCGGGCGTGGACATGGAAACAGGCATGGGAATGCTGCAAGGTACGTCGGGCGCCCCAACGGGCGAAGATTACGGGGCAAGCCTTGGTCGTGGCATGGGTTTCGGCAACACGGCCGATATGGCGACCGCCAATGGTCCGTTATCGCAACACCACGCCATGCAGGGAATGGCTGGAATGACGGGAATGGCCGGTACGGCGAGTGACGTCGCAGCCAACGCAAATTCTGTCCCACTGTTTCCGCAAGATGCATTTATGGAAGGGCCCGCTATGGCCATGGACCAGATGGTGGATAAGCCGGAGAATTTCGGTCTTCGTCCCGGATGGAGCGGTTACATGATGGGCATGATGACTTTCCTGAGGGTCCTGCCGCCGGAGAAATACGAGCAGGTAATCGCGCGTATGAAGCAGGCACGCAGGGCAAACGACCCCTATGCCTCGCTATTGCAGAGAAATTCATAACCACCATGGAGAAGACGATGTACAAGGGACTCGTTCTCGCAATGTGGTTTTGCGTCTCGCCACTCTGGGCGCAGAAGACGCCGGCGCCGGAACTGCTGCAAGGGGTAGCTTCGCGGCCGGCACTCAAATTGGAAGACTTTCTTGCTATGGCCGATCGCGACAATCCAACGCTGCGCCAGGCCGAGGCCATGGTCCGCCGTTCAGAGGCCCAGGCCAGGCAGGCCGCCCTCTATCCCAACCCTTCGGTGGGCTACGAAGGCGATCAAATCCGCGGCGGCTCGTATGGGGGTGGGGAGCAGGGCGGTTTTGTTCAACAGACCATCGTGCTGGGCGGTAAGCTCGGTCTTCGCCGCGATGTTTTTGAGCAGCAAAAGCAGTCTGACCAGATTGCCGCGCAGGCGCAGGTGGTGAGGGTGCACAACGATGTAACGCAGACGTTCTACGACGCGCTGAGCGCGCAGCAGATGGTCCTGGTTCGCGGGCGTCTGCTGGGGTTGGCCAAGGATGCTGTAGAAACCGCGCGGCAGTTGGCCAATGTTGGCCAGGCGGACGCGCCCGACGTGCTACAAACAGAAGTTGAAGCGGAGCAGGCAGCGCTCGATTACACGGACGCTCAGCGGCAGTTTTTGGAAAAGTTCAAGGCGCTGGCTTCGCTCGCAGGCGACCCTACGATGCAGGTAGCTCCTCTCGATGCGGCACTGGACACGTTACCAGACATCGATGCGGCACATATGGTGGATACGATTGTGCAGCAGGCGCCCACGGTAAAGGAGGCTCAGCAGCAGGTAGCGGTTGCGGAAGCCAGGTTGAAAGACGCGCGCAGGGAAGTAGTGCCCGATCTGCAATTGAGGGCAGGTGAGCAGGAAAACCTGGAGGCGCTCCCGGAAGCGCCGGGCAGAAAAACAGGCGCGCAGAGTTTCGCCAGCGTGGGCGTCGAGTTGCCATTGTGGAATCGCAACCAGGGCAATGTTCGGGCGGCGGAAGCCGAGATCGAGCTGGCGCGTCAGGAGATTACCCGCGTCCAACTATCTCTCCGGCAACAGGCCGAAGCATTGGAGCAGAATTACCTTTCCGCCAGGCTGGAAGCGGAGCAATATCGCACGGCGTTGCTGCCCCGCGCTCGGCGTGCTTATCAGCTTTACCTGGATAAGTATCAGAAGATGGCCCAGGCGTATCCTCAGGTTTTGGTTTCGCAGCGTACGTTGTTTGAACTCGAGGCCCGTTACATCGATTCTCTGGATCGCACCTGGCAGAATGCCATTGCACTCCAGAACTTCACCCTCCAAGGCGGGCTGGAAAAGCCAGTCACCGATACTCCCAGATGAAAGGAAGACAGCTTGGATTTGCAACTGTGGTTGATTCGTCACGGCGAAACGGAGTGGAGCCTTTCCGGCGCGCATACCAGCAGAACCGACATCCCCCTGACCGCGCGAGGTGAGGAGCGGGCCACGAGGATTCGGGATTACCTCGCCCACCGCAAGTTCAGCCTGGTGCTGACCAGTCCGATGCAGCGCGCTCGTGAGACCTGCCGCCTCGCCGGTTACGGCGAAGTGGCGCAGATCGAAGAGAACCTGCGCGAATGGGATTACGGCATTTATGAAGGGCGCACCACGGCGGAAATCCGCAAGGAACAGCCGGACTGGTCTATCTGGGATGCCGTTCCCCCTCAGGGCGAGCCGGTGGAGCATGTCGCCGTTCGAGCGCAGCAGGTGATTGATCGGGCTGCCAAGGCGGGTGGCGACGTGGCACTGTTTGCGCACGCCCACGTGCTCAGAATTCTGGCAGTTACCTGGGTCGGCTTGCCGCCTCGCGCGGGAAGTCTATTTGCTCTGGGAACGGGGTCGGTGAGCACGCTGGGCTATGAGCGGGAAACCCGGGTCATTTCCACCTGGAACCGGTCTCTTGAGGAGTGAGACGCTGGAGTGAGGGAGGTCAGAAGGCGAGCCTGGCCAGCAAGACCCCCAGCCACACCGCCAGCAATCCGAAGAACCAGCTCAGCGAGACATAGAGGACGGCGATCAGGTAGGCACCGGTTTGCAAGGTAACAAAGGTCTCCCATTCGAAGGTGGAGAATGTGCTGTAAGCGCCGACAAAGCCAATCGGAATAAGAAAACGCCATGCGGGATGGATGCCGGTGCGCCGGCTCATCAGGGTAAGAGAGAAGCCGATGATCAGGCAGGCGCTCAGGTTGATCACGAAAGTGCCGTAAGGGAACCGGGTACCCATCCGGTTAGTTACGCTCGCCCCGACGAGATAGCGGGTCAACGAACCTAGAGCTCCCCCAATGGCTATGAAAACGTACTTTTGCAAATCAACCTCCATCCCAGGATTCTTCAGTTCATAAGGTGAGCAGCATCGCCGGACATGACTCCGCGACGGTTCCCCGTCAGGAGTCATCATCTGTCGAGCCGATGAGGCAGAAACAGCGATTAAAGCGGTTCTCACACCAAGGAAGCCGCTCGGGTGAACTCCTTCACCCCAGTGTACTTAGTTAGATAAGACGTGGCCGAGGCCGGTTGTCAATCGGTTTTCTGTTGACGGCAAGAAATGCCGAACCAATGCTACTACCCGGTTCTTGACAAACTCCTATACACTTGTCGGGCGTTGAGAAAACGTATGCCGACTGTAAGCATCGCCACCAAAGTTCAGATCGCCAGCAAGGCACAGCAGGACCCTCGCGTAACCGCCAGATTGATTGCGCGTATCAAGCGGCTGATTGCCGATGGCTCCGTGGCTCCAGGCTCCAAGTTTCCTCCCGAGCGGGAGATGGCGAAGGAGTTCGGCGCCAACCGGGCCTCTGTGCGCCAGGCGCTCAAGGTACTGGAAATGATGGGCGTGCTGTCGCAGCGAGTTGGTGATGGGACGTATCTCTCGGAGAGCGCTGAAACAATCCTTAACGAACCGATCGATTTTTTAGTGCTACTGGACGATTTGTCGCACTACGAGGTTTTCGAGACGCGCTTGATCGTCGAGCCGGAGCTCGCTGCGCGTGCCGCTGAGCGAGCCACAGCAGAGGATATTTCGATCCTCCGGAATGCGGTGCTGGCCTTGGAGCGCAGCAAAAACATGCGCGAGCGGCTGGACGCGGACATGGCCTTCCACAACGCGATCTTCCGCGCCAGCGGAAACCGCATTTGCCAGCTGGTTTTCAAGGGAATTCACCGCACCGTGCTGAGCAGCATGAGCCAGCTTTCGGAGCGGGTTGCCGTGGAACAGCCGATTAAATCTCATCGCAAAATCTATGCCGCGATTCGCGCTCGCGATGCCGAGGGCGCACGTACCGCCATGCGGGAGCACATTCTTGACTCACGCTCTTTACTGACCAAAAAACCCTGATCATCGGTTGTGGTAGATCTCCTGCATTTTGGTCCACGAGCTTTGTCCGGGCAGAGGAAGCTGCATCCCGTCGGTCTTGCTAAGCCAAGCAATGTTGCGTGGCTCCCGGGCGAGCGCTTCCATGTCGGCCTTGTAGTCTTTGCCGGTGTATTCGTAATAGCCGAAGAGATAATAGTGGGTGTCGTCCAGCTTTTGGATGTAAATAGAGAAGTTGTGCATGTGGTACTTATCCAGCAGGTCGCGGACCCCAGGATTCGAGGCTGCATGGAGAGCTTCGTATGCGGAGATCTGGTCGGGCTTGATGCCAATGAGCATTCCGACGCGTCTGGGCGGGTTCTGTTGGCTATAGAGCCCGGCCGACAGCAACAGCAGACCGCTGAGTAGAACGATTCGCTTCATCTCGACTCCTTTTTGAGCGTCCCATCATGGCACTTTTTTCCTGGAGACAGAAGGGGAAAGAGAGGATGAGCCAATCGCCGGCTTCAGACGTAAGGTAATGAACGGGTGCGAGCTGCTTCTCCGGTTACCCCTCTCAATGAAACTGCGAGCCTACCCTTTGTCATTCGCTCGGGGTTGCTACTGTTCATTCCTCCCTCAACTTGCCGAAGGGCAAGTCAGGTGCTGGTGAGGACCAAAGGAAGGCTGGAGCGAAGCCACCCTTGCCATACTCCTTCGAATGCTTGATCATTTCAGACGCCTATGCGAATTGATTCCCATCAACACTTCTGGCATTACAATCCCGCAGAGCTCACCTGGATGACGGAAAAGATGGGGGTCCTGAGGCGTGATTTCCTTCCCCCGGATTTGGAGCCCTTGCTGGCTGCGGTCCAATTCGACGGCTGTATCGCGGTGCAGGCGCGGCAGAATCTGGAGGAGACACGGTGGCTGTTGGAACTTGCCAACCAGTACCCCTTCATCAAGGGTGTGGTTGGCTGGGTGGATTTGCGTTCGGAGAACCTTCGCGAACAGTTGGAAGAATTTGCTCCTCATCCCAAGCTTCTGGGCGTGCGCCATATCGTGCATGATGAGCCGGACGATTCCTTTATGCTGCTTCGGGAGTTTCGGCGGGGCATCGCGCAGCTCCACGAGTTCGATCTGACCTACGACCTGCTGCTTTTTCCAAAACACCTTCCGGTCGCGGTGCAATTGGTAGAGGAATTCCCGGAGCAGCCGTTCGTTCTCGATCACATCGCGAAACCCAGGATTGCAGAGCGCTTAATTGCGCCATGGGACGAGGATCTACGCCGGCTGGCGAAGTTCCCCAATGTTCTCTGCAAGCTTTCCGGCATGGTGACGGAGACCAATTGGACGCAGTGGCAGCCCGGCGATTTTCATCGCTACATGGACGTGGCGTTGGGCGCATTCGGAGTGGAGCGCCTCATGATCGGCTCCGATTGGCCGGTTTGCATTCTTTCCGGTGGCTATCAGCCGGTGATGGAAATTGTGATCCAGTATGTACGCAATCTTCCAGCGCAGGCGCAAGCCGCCATACTCGGCGGGAACTGCGCCCGTTTCTATGGGGTGAAGTCCTGAGCACGAGAGGCGCGGGTCTCCACAGGGCAAGTCTGAAGGTCGGGGTTCGGTCCTAGCTCCCGCATGGCCATTTCTCCGATCGACGCCATCGTCATCGCTGTGTACCTGGTGGGTATCACGGCCTTTGGTATCAAGGCCGGCTATCGGCGGGATGCATCTTCCCAACAGTACTTCCTGGCAAATCGGTCGCTCGGCTGGTTTACTGTCGGAGCGGCGGTGTTCACGTCGAACATTTCTACCCTGCATCTCGTGGGTTATGCCGCCGGCGGGGCCAGGGATGGTCTGGTTATCGGCAATTTCGAGTGGATGGCATGCTTCATCCTCATCCTGCTGGCGTTGATGTTTGCCCCGTTCTACATCCGGTCCGGCGTGGCCACGCTGCCAGAGTTTATGGAGCGGCGCTATTGTCCTTCGGCGCGCACATTTCTTGCTGTGATCGGGATCCTCGGAGCGCTGCTCATTCACATCGGCATCAGTCTGTTTGCAGCGGCCAAGGTGTTTGAGGGCCTGCTTGGCGTGCCTATGTTTGCCACCATCGCTGTGCTCTCTTTGTTTACCGTGACTTATTCGGCTTTGGGCGGCCTGAAGGCCGTGGTGATGACGGAAAGCATCCAGGTGGTGCTGTTGCTTGCAGGCGCAACACTCATCACGATTCTTGGAATGCGCGCGCTGCCGGGCGTTGGAGTGCGCAGCTTATCCGACCTCCAGCGTGCGGTCGCTCCCGGACAATTGCACATGCTGCAGCCAGTGATGAACCGTGAGGGGCATCTCAACGAATTCTCGTGGCTGGCGGTTCTGCTGGGATATCCCATCCTTGGGATCTGGTACTGGTGTGCCGATCAGACGCATGTCCAGCGGGTGCTGGGCGCACACAGCTTGAAAGAGGGGCAGAATGGCGCGCTCTTCGCGGGATTCTTAAAACTGCTCCCCGTATTTCTCATGGTTTTTCCTGGTGTGATCGGATATGTGTTGTGGCAGCGGGGAGTATTACATCTTGGCAATGTGGCTGGGACCAACCGTCCGGATTACAACACGATGTTGCCGCTGTTGATCGCCTACCTGATTCCGGTGGGCGTGCGGGGCCTGATCGCCGCCAGCCTTGCGGCTGCGTTGATGAGTTGCATGGCTGCGGCATTGAATAGTTGCGCCACGCTGATCTCCATCGACGTGGTGAAACGCATGCATCCGCAGGCGACCGATGCGCGCGTGGTGCGGGCCGGACGGATCACTACGGGTGTGATCATGGTGCTGGCCATGTTGTGGTCTACGCAGGGAGACCAGTTCGGCACCATTTTCGAGGCCGTAAACAAGATCCCCATGACCTTTGCCCCCGCGGTGACTACGGTGTTTGTGCTTGGCGTGCTGTGGAAACGGGGCACAAAACAGGCGGCCATGGCCACGCTCTATTTCGGCACGCTGATTGGGGTTATTTATTTCCTGGTGGATTTACCGGTTATGGGGCGGTGGATTTTGCCGCCGTCCCGGCTCACTGATTTTGGTGGATTTGTCACCGATCCTGTTCAGGGGCTGGGAATCCCGTTCATGCTGGCCGGACCGATCATTGCTGTTTTCTGCGTGATCATCTATGTCGCGATCAGCTTGGTGACGCCCGCGATGGATGAGGCGGAGGTAGCGAAGGTTTGTTGGGATCACCCTCTTGCATTTCTGAAGGGACCGATCACAGCCATGAGCGACCCGCGGATCATTTCGTTGTTGCTGCTGGTTACGGTGGGGGTTTGCTATTACGCGCTGAGGTAGCACAGCAGCGAACAAATCACCTTCGGCTAATGGAAGTAACAATTTGTGCAATGTTGTCGATCACAGAGTGTTTGCCTACTAGCCACGGGTTAAAGCCATGATCGCTTCCGTGCTCATATCAACGTCGCCTCGTCCTCGCAAGTGTGCGATAAGGCGAGAACCGGGGCCTTTCCTCTTTCTGGCGTTGGCCCGGAAAATCCAGACTGCTCTCCCATCGAATTCAAATTGGACTTCGGTATGGGGAAGAAGCCCTGCCTGCTCACGAATCCGGGCGGGAATGGTTACCTGGCCTTTTGAGCTGATACGCATATAGGAACCCAAGAGCAAGATTTCCACAAAATAGGGAACCTCCGCATCAATTTGGGCGTTTGTCAGGGATCTAAAGTTCTGTGTTCCATCAAATAACATTTGGACGACGTCTGCCAATGTTGGTGGCCTGCTCGAACGCGTACCCCAGTTGCAGTACGCCCCAGTCGTCATGATGACGTCCGACGATCTGCAGACCAATGGGCAGTCCGGTCGAAGAAAATGCACAGGGGACCGACATAGCCGGATTTCCAGCCGCTGAGATGTAATAAGCAGACTTCATCCAGGCGATATAGTTTTCCATTTTTGTTCCGGCGATCTCCGTCGGATAGGGGGTATTCACGTCGAACGGCAGTACCTGGTTCACAGGCAGGACAAAGAATTCATACTCCCCTTTGAAGTCACATAAACGCTGGTATAGCGCAGTGCGCTTGGCTTCGATGCGCGATAGCTGAGGTCCGGTGAGCTTGCGGCCTTCTTCCACATGCCAGTGAATGTACTGGTTGAGTTGATCGCCATGCGCGGCGATCAGATCGCCAAAGCTGTGTTCCACCGACCAATGCCGCCACGCGAGGAAGGCTTCGTTCGCATCGGTGAAGTCCGGTTCGGCCTCGACAACCACGCATCCCAGAAATTCGAAGACTTTGCGCTGGGCCTGCACGGCGGCTTTCACCTCGGGGTCCCAAGGCAAGCCCATGCCCTGGAAGATGGCGACCCGCACTCCCTGGAAGTTTCGGTGCAGCGGTTGCGCAAATTGGGCGCCGGACATTTCTATGGAGATGGGTGAGTGGCGATCATAACCGGCGAGCACGCTCAGAAAATAGGCGCAGTCGGTCACGTTACGGGCCACCGGGCCGGGAACGGAGAGCGTGAACCATCCCAAGCCGGTAGGAACGTTGGATACGCGGCCAGGCGAGGGACGAATGCCCACCACATTGCAGAAGTTGGGAGGATTGCGCAGCGAACCGCCCATATCGCTGCCGTCGGCCAGAGGCGCCATTCCGCAGGCTACCGCAACGGAACCGCCGCCCGTGCTGCCACCACATGTCTTGGTAGTGTCGTAGGGATTATGCGTGGCGCCGAATACCGGATTGAATGTCTGCGAGCCAAGGCCAAATTCGGGCACATTGGTCTTGCCGAGAACGATCGCTCCTGCCTCCTTCTCCCGCTGCACCACACGGCAGTCGAAGTCCGGCACGGTGTCTTTGTGGAGAGGCGAGCCCCAGGTGGTGCGGATGCCTTTGGTCTCATGCAGGTCTTTGACGGCAACCGGCATGCCGTGAAGTGGGCCCAGCCATTTGCCGTTGGCTAGCGCCTCATCTGCTGCTGCAGCCTGAGCCATCAGGTGATCCTCGTCCACCAGGGTCACCACGGCGTTCACTTTAGCATTCACCCGGTGGATCTGCTTCAGGTGTGCCTGCATGACTTCGCGTGCAGACAGTTTTTTTGCGCGGATGGCTGCAACCATATCGACCGCGCGCATAGAGCAGATTTCGTCAGAGGAAGTGGGCGTAGGAACCAGGCGATCGGTCATGGAAATAGATGAGGGTAGTAAGGGGGTGGCCGCGGCCGAGATCGCGGTGCTGGTGCCTATCTTAAGAGCATCTCTGCGCGTCAGCTTGCCCCACATTGCCTTTCTCCGTTCACGCAAGGTTAAATCTCTGCCCGGCGGCTGTCGATCAATTTTGGATAAGGCAAGATTTACAGGCGAAAGCGCCAGATAGCCTGCAGTATAACTTCTGATCAAGGTTGCCCCGCGCAATCGGAGACGGCCTAAAATGTGACAAGGGAGTTTGCATTGCCCACCAATCGACGCGATTTCCTGTTGGGAACGGCTGCCGCCGCGGCAGCACTCACAGCCAAGGCACAGAGCCCGACCCCGCCTGCGGCGGAGAAGAAGAAGCCGAACATCATTCTCTATCTCGCCGACCAGTTCCGTTGGGACTTTGTGGGCGCCAATCGCCTGAATTGCTCCACCCACACTCCGAACCTGAATGCCATGGCGGAGCGTGGCACCCTGTTTACCCACGCGGTCACAAACCAGCCGGTGTGTTCCCCCTCGCGTTCGGTGATGCTGACGAGCCGTTACGCAACCGAAACAGGCGTTTGGCACAATGCGCTGCCCATCGATCCATCGTTGCCGACTTTGGCCGGGGAACTCCGTAAGGCGGGATACACGGCAAACCTGCTGGGTAAGTGGCACCTGGCTCCTGGTACGGAAGCCGCCGGGGGCGGCCGCGGTTACGTCAAGCCGGAGTATCGTGCCGGCTTTCTCGATATGTGGGAAGGCGCCAACGAATTCGAGTTCACCACACATCCCTACGAAGGCACAATTTACGATCGCGACGGTAAAGAGATCACCTTCAAAGACGAGTACCGGGTCGACTTCATCACCGATCGTGCCGAAAGATTTCTGCGCCGGCCGCAGGAGAAGCCGTTCCTGCTCTTCATCTCCCAGTTGGAACCCCATTTTCAAAACGATGCCAAGCGCTTCATCGCGCCGAAGGGAGCGGCGGAGCGCTTTCAGGACTCCTTTGCGCCGCCGGATCTGCGCCCATTCCCGGGCAACTGGCAGTCGCAGCTACCGGACTACTACGGCTGTTGCGAGTCGATCGATAGTTCCGTCGGCAGAATCCGGAAAATCCTCGAAGAGGAACATCTCGCGGATAACACGATCTTTGTCTTCATCAGTGACCATGGCTGCCATTTCATGACCCGGAATGAGGAATACAAACGCAGCCCGCACAACGCCTCGATTCGGATTCCGCTGATTTTCGAAGGCCCGGGCTTC
>DATJNV010000031.1:0-4276 GCA_035507705.1 Acidobacteriaceae bacterium | reverse complement strand
AGCGATAGCCCTGCCGGAATGCGCTGAATACAGGACGTTCCGACCGCGGCGGGCGCTTGAGACCCGCACGCACCTCAGCCAGCTCCAGGCCCAGGTCGGCCATGGCGCGGCTCAGCGTATTGCGGTGCATGCCCAGCTCTTCGGCCGCTTTGCACTGGTTTCCCCGGTGCGCCACCAGAACTTCGCGCAGATATTGCCTTTTGAATTCGCGCACGGCATCCTCGTAGCGGACGCCGCTGGAGTGCATTTGTGTCACCAGGCTGTCCAGTTCTTTTCTCACGTCAACCTCTTACTCGCCCCGTCGGGATTGGTTGGCCCCTCCGGAACTAAAAAATCACATTCAATCAAGATACACCGTTCTTCTGTTGAAGCAACGACTTCGTTTCAAGTTCCAGCGCTCTCAGTCCTTCCATCACCTTGTCGGTCAGTTCCGAAGGCGTAATGCGGGTGCTGACACGGCAGGCGCCGAAAAACATCGGCGGCAGCTTCGCCCCGGCCATCCAGTCCGTCTTCGGGAAAAATGCCACGATTCCCAGTAGCAATATCGTGACGAGCACAAACCCCTGTGCAAATCCCAGCACTCCGCCAAAAACCATATCCAGGCAGCCAAGCCCCATCCATTCCATCGTCCTGGCCAGCATATTCCCCAGCACGTTGCATGCCGCCATCACCAGCACTGCAATCAGCAGGAAACTCACGATGTTCGAAACTGCCTCGCTGTGAATCAGTAGGATCAATGAATTCGCTACAAAATGATAATTCCATGCGGCGATCGACAGCCCGAGGAATAATCCGGCCAATGAACAGGCCGTGCGCAGAAATCCCTGCACCAGCCCTCCGATCGTCGCCCCCAGTAAAACTGCAACAATTGCCCAGTCAATCCACGTCATGTATCGCGCTCTTTCTACGCATTAAAGTTCGATGCCTCGTCCCGTCAACCGGCGGTACGCCTCAACATACTTTTGCTGCGTCCGCTCCACCACCTCCGGGGGTAGGCTGGGAGCAGGCGCCTGCTTGTTCCATTGGATCGATTCCAGGTAATCGCGTACGTACTGCTTATCGAAGGATGGTTGGGGTCCGCCTGGTTTCCAGGTTGTGCCTTCCCAGAATCGCGACGAGTCCGGCGTCAAGACCTCATCGGCAAGAATAATCCCTTCTGCCGTTCTGCCGAACTCAAATTTCGTGTCCGCCAGAATCATGCCGCGCGACTCAGCGTGGCTGGCCGCCTTTCGATAATTTTCCAGGGTCAGCTGCTTGAGCGCGGCCGCGTCTTCCGAGCCTGCAATCGCCACAGTTTCCTCATACGAAATATTCAGGTCGTGCATCCCGTCCTTGCTCTTGGTTGCGGGCGTGAACAAAGGTTCGGGCAGCCGCGATCCATCCTCCAGCCCCTCGGGCAGCGGAATCCCGCAGACCGTGCCGAAGGCGCAATATTCCTTCCAGCCCGAGCCGGCCAGGTAACCGCGCGCCACGCATTCCACCGGGAACATCGCGGCCTTCTTCACCAGCATCGATCGCCCTTCGAGTTGATCGGCATAGGGCTTCAACTCGGCCGGATATTCGCCCACCTCCGCGGTGATGAGATGGTTGGGAACAATGTCGGCCAGCAGCTCAAACCAGAACAGCGAAATCTGCGTAAGGATCTTGCCTTTGCCCGGAATCCCCGTGCCCAGAACATGATCGAATGCCGAGATTCTGTCGGTGGCTACCAGCAGAAGTGCGCCGTCCACTGCGTAAAGATCGCGAACTTTGCCGCGTCCCAGCAGTGGCACCGCGCCGAGATGGGTTTGCAATAAGACTGGCAATGGATTTCTTTCTTTAAAGTACGGGTTGAATCTCCGATTGTCGTGCCCCGACCGGGCTTTGTCAATCAGTCCGAATCGGCCCGCAATCACGCCCCACGGACACACCGGATTCCAGTACGCCGGCATCCACCTTCACCACCGTAACGTCTTGTCTTCTTTGTGAATAACTGGTGTGACCGTCATCACGGACCCCCCGTTGCACATCGGCGACACTCCAATTGTCAACATGGTTCGGAGGGCGGGCAAGAAAGCCCTCTTTGAGCCGGGCGACACGAGGCAGCAGTGGAAAGGGGAAGCCGCGGCTAGCTTCGTTTTGTGCAGGGAACACCAGTAGCTGCGTGCTACCGACCTCCAGTGCCGGCTACTGGTTCCCGTTATTATCTTGTGATCATACAAGCGCCTCCGAAGCGACGTGTTCCTTCGGAGGCGATTTCTTTGCCCGCAATCCGGCCAGTTCCAGCAGGCTACATTCCCTGCGTGTCCCATGTCTCGCTTATAGGACTTGCGAAACTTCGAACTCCAAAAGATCCCACTCGCGAATCAAGCATGAAACGCGAATCAAGCACGAAAAGGGATGCACCATCCTGACGGCGCTTTTTGCCGTTAGTGTGGGATACCACGTACTCGACCAGCATGTATCGATCGACTGCCGCTAACTTGCCCGCGTTCGAAGCTGACAGCTAAAGCCAGCGCCCCTGCGCCCTCACCCTCTGCCGCTCCCGCCCAGCCGCGCGATCCCACCTCCCCGTGCGCGTCATGCGGTCGGTTCACCCCCATGCAACAGCAATACACTGGAACACATCTGATACTAAGAAGCCATAAAACATTGGCCGTGTCCTTCGACTGGCTGAAACTGTGGCGATTATCGAATGAAGAGGTGATGCTATGACAGAGATGTTCGAAAAGCCGGCCACCGTCGATGAGGTTCTTCGCGAGGTTTCCCATATCAAATCGGTTGTTACCGATGCCGTGGAGGACGGCTTTCGTTCTGCGCTTCGTGCGGCGAAGCAGGGAAGGGAGCTTGCAGAAGATACGATTCACGATGCGCGACATGCCATCAAGCGGAATCCCCTGCAGGCCGCCGGTATAATATTCGCAGCGGGAGTCGTGATCGGGAGCCTGGTCACGTTGATCTGTTACCCGCGCGACTAGCGCGTTTCCAGAATTGCTGTGCCTCAAAGCCATAGCCCTGGACTCGCCGCGGCCATCCGGGAGTCGGCGGCCTTCCACGATCAGCGCTGGGTCTGCCTGCCCTGGAATCGCCGTAACGCCTGGCTTCGGCGCATAGATATAGCATCTAACTGTTGAGCGGGAAGTGTTGCGACCTTTGTGCCGCGGTATTAACTGAAACTTTGAATCTGTTCGAAATTATCCAGTTCTGAGTCATGCACGCGTTTTTGCCTTGGTGATGACCCGGTTTCATCCAGCTTTCCAAGGCTGAATGCACCGCTGCGCCTGATCTTTGCAGCGGTGCCCAGAATCGGTTATTAACTTTCGCGCTACCCGCGGGAAGGTTAAAAACAGACTCTAGACGCGAGGAATAGGACATGACTGACTCCCCCGACCAGGCTATGTTTGGCCTTTTGCCCCGGCACGAGAGCCGCAGGCATTCCTTCGTAATCAGTTTCGTTGCCAACCTCGTCATCCTCGGCATATGCGTTTGGGTCGGGATGGTGGCGCCGAAGGTGATTGAGCAGCGCTACGAAGTAACGGAACTGATTGCTCCCATCACACCCCCTCACATGAGAATCACGCATCTGCGTCCGCCTGCGCCCCGCATACACCTGCAGAAACCCAGTCCGATTCACATGCAGGCTAAGCTCACGGCTCCGCCGCGGCCGCATATCGAACCGTCACCAGTCCGGCGGTCCAGACCTACGCTCGCTGCGGCCATGCCCGCCCAGAACAAGTTCGTTCATCCCTCCGTCAAGCCAGTCCACCTCGGCGATACATTCGGAGTCACTCCCAATCCCCATGCCATGCGTGTGGCCAATGTCGCCGCACTTGGGAATCCCTATGGCGGCATTGAGGGTGCGGCCGTTGCGCCCCACGGTGTGGTCAAATCCGCCGGCTTCGGCGACTCTACCCGCGCCGGTGCGGGTGGTGGTGGCGGAGTGGTTTCAGGCAGGGTTGGCTCCGTCGGCATGCCCGGCTACACCCCAGTCTCGGCTGGCCCGGTCATGGCCTCCGCGGAGCCCCAATCCACAAGCGTTGAAGTGCTTTCGAAACCGCCCGTAAGGTATCCCGCCGAGGCGCGTCAGATGCGCATCGAAGGCGACGTCGTGCTGAGCGTTACTTTTTCTGCGAGCGGCCAGGTCCTTGTCCACGGCGTGCTCCGCGGTCAGGGCCACGGTCTCGACCAGGAAGCCGTTCGCGTGGCGCAGCAAATCCGCTTCCGACCGGCCACTATCAACGGCCGCCCCGTAGATGTAACCACGCACGTCACCATCGCCTTTCAACTTGCGTAGCCG
>DATJNV010000030.1:0-59849 GCA_035507705.1 Acidobacteriaceae bacterium | reverse complement strand
CTGCTCCTGGCAGCCGAATTGCGGCAGCACTTTGGCGACCCGGAGGGAGCGCTGGAGTTACTGAATCGTGCGTATTCCGAGACCTCCCCTGGGGAAAGCGGAGAACTGGCCGCCATTGCCAACCGCATCGCCGTTGTGGATATCAACAGCGGTAACATGGACGCCGCCAGCCAGATGCTGCAGCACGCGGACGAAGTTTTTCCTGGCTATCCCGAAACAGCGATAAACCGCGCGCGCATCCATCCACCTCAGCACCCAGCCACACCTGCTGCCATTTCGCCACCACAGAAGATCGTTACGCCGCAGCCGCTATCCGAACCGGGCAAAGCCCCAGCAACCCTTACGCCCATCCTGTTCTCGCCACTTCCCGATGCTCTCCTGCTGCCTCGTGCTACCGGGACGCAGCGCGTCATTCAAGCCGCACAAAGCCGCGTGCAGCGCGACTCCAAAGATCCGTCTGCCTATGCTGCCCTGGGCGCTGCCTTCTTTCAACGTGCCCGCGAGACTGGTGACGTTGAAGATTTTCAACTGGCGGAGCAGGCACTCAATCGATCGCTCGATCTCAATAACGCCGACTTTTCTGCCGAGCCCGCCTACTCCACCATGGCAGAAGTCTGCATGGGTGAGCACCGCTTCAGCGACGCAGTCACCTATGCCCAGAAGGCGCTCTCTTTGGGGTCCGGAGACCTTTCTCCATTCGCCATTGTGGGCGATGCCAATGCGGATATGGGTGAATATGAACGCGCCGCGGTTGCATATTCCCGGATCGAGCCCGCTGACACAAACCCGGATCCCCACGCCAGCTATGTCCGTGACAGCCGCACTTCGTACCTCGACTTCATTGCCGGCGACACGCAGGAGGCCATTCGGCTCATGCAGAGCGCGGTCACTGCGGGAACAGAGGCTCGCTTGCCCTCCGAGAATCTCGCCTGGCTCTACTACGAATTGGGAGAGTACGAGTTCCAGGCCGGTGATCTCGGGGCCGCGAACAACGCCTACCTGACAGCCCTGAACATCCATCCCGGCGATTACCGCGCCCTGGCCGGTTTGGGAAAACTTCGCGCCGTCTACGGGCGTTATGCGGAAGCGATCAAGCTCTATCAGAGCGCGATCGCCATCGTGCCCATGCCGGTTTACGTGGCAGAGCTGGGAGACATTTACACCAGGTCAGGCAACCTCCCCGAAGCCAGAAAACAATACGAGCTGGTGGAATACATCGGCCTGCTTGGTCACATCAACCAGGTCCTCCATAACCGGGATCTGGCGCTCTTCTATGCCGACCACAATATCAAGGTTCAGGAAGCGCTGACCTTGGCGCGCAGGGAATTCGAAGTTCGCCATGACGTCTACACCTGGGACGCGCTGGGCTGGGCCCTCTATAAGAACGGGCAGTACCAGGAGGCGAGCGACGCCATCGCTCATGCGCTGGCGCCCGGTATACGCGACGCACTTTTGTTTTTTCACGCCGGCATGATCGCCAGCCGCTTAGGGCAAACCAGCCGGGCCAAAGAGAGATTCGAGACCGCCCTCAGCATCAATCCCCGGTTTCACGTCATCTACGCGGACGCCGCCAGGCAGGAGTTGAAGGCGCTCGAAAACCAGGCTGCGCTGACGGCAAGCCAAGGACAGAATCATGTTCCTTAAGCGACTTTACTTGTTGGCTGTCATTGCTGCGTGCCTGGTATCAGGACCGCGCAGCTTTGCCCATCCTATGGGCAACTTCAGCGTCAACCACTACTCAAAAATCTCGCTCGAGCGGGATCGCATTCGAATTACTTATATCATCGACCTCGCGGAGATCCCTACGTATCAGGAGCTGCAGCAGGGAAATGTAACCGCCAATGCAGCAGATCCGGCCGTTACCCGTTACATTGCCGCGCGTGGTCAGGAGTTTGCCCACGGCCTGAGCCTGGTGATCGATGCCAGACGTTTGCCGCTGAAACTAACGTCAAGCCAGGTGATCTTCCCTCCAGGCGCCGGCGGCCTGCCTACCATGAAGATGGGTTTCCTCTTCGAAGCCGCCTATCCGGCAGACACCACTTCCGGAAATCTGCAGTACGCGGACAACAACTATCCCGGTCACGCCGGTTGGAAAGAGATTGTCGTCGATCCAGCTTCTGCGGTGAATCTTATGAGCAGTTCGGCGCCACAAACCGATCGCAGCGCCGCGCTGACCAACTACCCAACTGATCTGCTCAATAACCCGCCACAGAGCTTGGCCGCGGCGATTCAGTTCCACGCCCCAACCGTGATGGAAACCCAGCGTTCGGCGCGGGATAAAGAAACAGCAGGTCCCTCCACTTCGCTACGCTCCGGTCCCACGGCACCCCGGGGCAGGCGGGATGGCAATCGTGTTCCGGGCGCACGTTCTCGTGGCAAGGACGACGATTCTGTCGTAGCGACCATTTCTCCGGTCTCAAAGGATTTGTCATCCCGCCTGCCCCGGGGTGCCGTGGGACCGGAGCGTAGCGAAGAGGAGGGACCTGCTGTTTCCCAACAGGCATCGAAAGCTCCTCCTTCTGAAATCGTCGCCACACCCTCGTCAACCCACTCCCTCAACCTACCCGTCCACCTGCAACCCAACCAGCAATCCACCCCCCGCAGCGCATTTACCGAGCTGATCACCGCACGCCGACTAAGCCTTTGGTTCCTCATGACCGCCGCCTTCATCGCCGTCGGCCTCGGCGCTCTGCATGCCCTGGAACCCGGTCATGGCAAGACCATCGTAGCCGCTTACCTTGTCGGTTCTCGCGGCACTGCGTGGCACGCCGTGCTCCTTGGCCTGATTGTGACCGCATCCCACACCGCGGGAGTCTTTGCCCTCGGGGCGATCACCCTCTACGCCTCGCGCTTCATCGTGCCCGAGCAACTCTATCCCTGGTTAGGCGTGTTTTCCGGACTCACCATCGCCGGGCTGGGCGGATACCTATTTCTTCGCCGCTGGAGCGGTCAGGATCTCGATCATTCCCACACTTCCGGTCAGTTCCACAGCCACTGGTTTGCCCCCAGAAAAAAATCGCCGGACCTTGCCGCTGTTCCCGGTAAGCCCGTGTCGCTTTCCCAGCTTCTGCTGTTGGGTATCACCGGCGGCATCATTCCATGCCCCGCAGCTCTGGTGGTATTGCTGAGCGCGTTTGCGCTGCACCGAATCGGTTTTGGGTTTTTCCTGATCACCGCTTTCAGCGCCGGTTTGGCTGCGGTGCTCATCGCCTTCGGCATGCTCATGGTCTACGGGCGCCGCCTGATGGCTCGTATGCGCGCCGACGGACCGTTGACCACACGCTGGCTGCCGGTAGCCTCCGCGGCATTCATGACCGCTCTCGGTGCAGGCATTGCCGTGCGCGCTTTTCTCACTACAGGTCTCAGCCTGCAACACCTGAGCCCAGTAAAGGCCGGACCGTTTCTCTTGATAGGCGGTCTGGGCCTGTTGTTGGGAATGCGACATTCCACCGACCCGGATCACGTCGTCGCGGTTTCTACTATCGTGAGCAGGCAGCGGAGTATTCGCCAGGCAGGCCTGATCGGTACCATCTGGGGTCTCGGTCACACCCTCACTATCTTTGTCGTTGGCAGCATGATCATCCTGTTTGGGGTAGTGATCCCACCGCGCCTCGGCCTTTCCATGGAGTTCAGTGTCGGCTTGATGCTGATCCTGCTAGGAGTGCTGAACCTGACCGGCACGATGCAGCGTGTGACTTCCTTTCTGACGCGCAAGGGCGACATTGCACCCATCGGCGTCCAAGCGGAGAACTTGCTCGAGCGGACCGCCGGCCGCTTCGGTCTCTATCAATTCCTGCGGCCGCTGGTGATTGGCATTGTGCACGGCTTGGCTGGATCTGCTGCCGTCGCTTTGCTTGTCCTGTCGACAATTCATAGCCCGGTGTGGGCAACCCTGTACTTGTTGATCTTTGGCGCAGGCACCATGGTCGGCATGATGTGCATGACGTCAGCCATGGCTTTGCCTCTCGCCTATGCAGGGCAGCGATTCGCCGGCATGAGCAAAGTCTTTAGGGTTGCTTCCGGGGTAATTAGTGTCTGCTTCGGTTTCTTTCTCGTCTACCAGCTCGGCTTTCTCGGAGGATTGTTCACCAGCAACCCTCAATGGACCCCGCGCTGATACCGTATTTCTGTTCCAGAAAGAGTTGCACTTTTCGCGGCATCGTTCGAGCCAGTTCCTGCCAGGTAACCACGCTTAGCCGGCAGCGCAAGTCTGAGTTCACCACTGCAGCGAAGACATCGAAGCAGCTTTCGATCAGGTCCTGACGGCGCTGATCACACAAAATCGCGAAGCATGCCTGATGTGCATAAGCGGCCAAAGCACCTCGAACCAACTGGCAGGAGCGAAAGCCGCGCAGACTCCTCGGCAGGCGGTCCAATTCGAAGACCGCCTCCAAATCGCGATAGCGTTGCACCAGGTCACATCGCGTGGTTTGAAAATCGCCCTCTGTCAATTTGGCTTCGATGAATAGATTTCCCAGCTTCAGATCGATCTCGCTGCGATCCGCGGCGCCGCTCTTCAACGGTATGGCAGGTTTAAATCCGAAGCCTGGCTCCAAGCCCGGCTCGATGGCCAGCAGGGAATAAACAGCTCTTCGCCGCAGGACTCCGGGGTAGCAAAAGATGTTCATCAACAGCGCATCTGAGCTGTTGGCGCACTCGAGTTCGCTCCGCCGCCGGTCGTGTCTTCGCGGGACAAAGCGCGAGCCCGTATAGACCTTTGCCAATCGAGCCTTCCATTCCGCATGGCGCAGGATGCGCCGGTAGGCTGCAGGTAAAAAGTTACCGTGCTCTCCCGCCTCGGTTTCACCGTAGATCACGCTGGGCACGGAACCGTAGGTCATCTCCGCATTCCATTCCGCAGCACGAGCGAGGTTTCTGTGACTGATTTCGCGGCGCAGGAGGCTTCGCGTCATACCCTTAGCATAGGCGAAAGTTAGGCGAACGTCAGCGCCTAATTGCCCATCACTATTTCTGCTTGGACCCCTGCCCCAAAAACACCGAAATTAGAGCTCGAGGAGTTCCCGATGACGCATGGAAAGACCATCTTCTTCGTTTGTCTTCTGCTGGCAGCGAGTGGAGTTGTCTCTCCGCCCGTCGCCTTGGCGGGCGGCATCGCCTTCGGTCTGCTGATCGAGCATCCGTTCCGTATGGAGAGCCATTCGCTGGCCAAATTCCTCCTCCAGGCCTCCGTCGTTGCGCTGGGTTTTGGCATGAACCTGAAGCAGGTGGTGCACGCTGGCCGCTCCGGCTTCGTCTACACCGCGATCAGCATCACCCTCGCGCTGACCTTGGGACTGCTGTTCGGTATGCTCTTCAAGGTGGCGGGCAAAGCCTCGTTCCTGATCTCCGCCGGCACCGCCATTTGCGGAGGCAGCGCAATTGCCGCCATCTCCCCGATTACGGAAGCGGACGAGCGCGAGATCAGCGTCTCCATGGGAACCGTATTCGTGCTCAATTCCGTAGCTTTGCTGATCTTTCCCCTGATAGGCCATATGCTGCACCTGAGCCAGAATCAATTCGGACTCTGGGCTGCGCTGGCTATTCACGACACCAGTTCCGTGGTCGGAGCCGCCGCGAAATATGGAAACCAGGCGCTCGCCATCGGGACAACCGTAAAACTCGCCCGCGCCCTTTGGATCGTTCCCGTCTCACTGCTCGCGGCCGCCTATATGGCGCGAACCGCTGGATCGAGCCGCCGCGCAAAGGTCAAGATGCCCTGGTTCATCTTGCTTTTCTGCTTAGCCGCCGCAGCCGCGACCTATGTTCCGATGTTTGCCCCGCAATACGGCACCCTGAGTCATCTGGGCAAAGCCGGCCTGACCGCAACCCTCTTTCTGATCGGGACCAGCCTTTCGAAAAAGACTCTGCAGCAGGTGGGCGTAAGGCCCTTCCTGCAAGGCGTCACCCTGTGGATCATCGTGGCCTCCTTGTCCTTGGCTGCAATCTATTTCCATTACATTTCCATCTGAGTCATCGCATTCTCACGCCCAGGCCAAATCAACCTTTACCCGGGCTCCGCCCCGTAGCCCGAGGCGCAAGCCGCTCCGCATGCTCCAACACAAACCGATGAAACGTACGCACCAGCCCTGCCGGCTCAGGTCCTGCAACGGTGGCCAATGAGAACATCCGCGCCAGATTCAATCCCCGCACTCTGGCCAGCTTCAGTGTTCCCAACGCCAGCTGGTTACGCACGGCCCATCGCGAGACGAATGCGATCCCCAGCCCCGCCTCAACCGCGCTCAGCAGACCCTCGGTAGAGTCAAATGTCATCGCCAGCCGGAGCTTCCTGGGATCGAGCCCGGCCTTCTCGAAAGCCTGCTCCACGATCCTGCGCGAACCCGAGCCCAATTCCCGCGCAACCAGCGTTGCCTGCTGCAGTTGCTTCAGGTCCACTTCTTCCTCGGCCCATGGATGGCCCGCGGCCACCACGCACACCATGTGGTCCTCCATGAAGGGCTCCAGGTGCACGTCCCGGCGCATCGGCGGACCTTCGATCAGGCAAAGCTGCACCCGATGCTCCACTAAAGCCTCCAAAATGGTTTGGGTATTGCCTCCCATCACGCTGATTTCCACCTTGGGATTCTCCTGCAGAAAACCGGCCAGCAGCTTGGGCAGAAGATACTGCCCAATGGTCTGGGATGCGCCCAGCGCGAGCCGTCCCGCGCTCGCGCCGTTGGCTGCGGCGACCGCCTGGCGAGCCTCTTCCGCGAGGTCGGCCAACTGATTGGCGAACGGCAGCAATGCCGTGCCCGCGTCGGTTAAGGAAACCCGCCCTCCGGCGCGATCGAACAAGGCAACGTCCAGTTCCGATTCCAGCGCCTTGATCTGCTGCGTCACCGCGGACTGTGTCAGCAGTAGCTCCTCGGCAGCTATGCGGAAATTAAGATGGCGGGCAACGGCGCGAAAGACCCGCAGGCGGAAGTTCTCCATGGCGTACCTTATTATTGCCGCAAGGAGCAAGCGTATGACAGATCTGTTACTCGTGGGCGCAACCGGACTGGTAGGCCAATCGGTGCTCCGACAGGCCCTCGCAGACCGAAGGGTAGCCAGGGTAATAGCCCTGACCCGCCGCCCACTGCCGCCGGAACCGCGCCTCGAAAATCCGCTGGTGGACTTCGACGCTTTGCCCCCGGACGCGCCCTGGTGGAGTGTTGACGCCGGCATCTGTACCCTGGGCACTACCATGCGCCAGGCGGGATCTCCTCTGGCCTTTCGCAAAGTAGACGTAGACTACCCACTCACTGTCGCCAGGCTGCTCCGCGAGCACGGCGCGCAGAGCTTTGCCTTCAACTCCTCCATCGGCGCCAATCCCAAATCGCGCGCCTTCTACATGCGGGTGAAAGGGGAAGTGGAGCAAAGGCTCATCGCCGGTGGATTCCCCTCGCTGACCCTGGTCAGGCCCTCCGGAATTCTCGGCCCGCGCAAGCACAACCGCCGCTGGGAAGCCCGCACTATCCGGGTCTTTCATACCCTGCGTCCCGTTCTCCCCCGGCATTACCATCCGGTTCCACCTGAGAAAATCGCTCACGCCCTCCTCGAGGCCGCCATCACGGCCCCTCCCGGCGTACACATCGTGGAGTCGGAGAAACTCTGACCGCCCATCAGACCTTCGACAAAAACGGCAGCCGTAATCCGAGAGCGAAGTTCAGCTGAACCAGGATGATGAATCCGATGCTGGCATAGGTATTGAAAGCGCAAAGACCCGCTCCGAACGCGTACAAAGCCTGGGCCACGACGATCCTTCGCTCTACCGCGCATTGCCGTTCATGGGTGATTTCATCTTGCAACAGGCCGGTTCGCGTGGCATATCGCCAGCTGGCAAGCAACACCAACCCAAGCAGCAAAATATTTCCCCAATAGGCCACCAACGCCAGGCGATAGGTGATGAACTCCGCCAGCAGTCGTGTCGAGAACGGCATGAGCGATACCAGGAAAAGAAATGCCAGATGGATCCACGACAGATGACGGTCGCTATGGGTAAACGAGTTCAGTTGTGCCTGCTGGCCATTCCAGAAAATTCCCAGCGTCATGAAACTCATGAGGTAGCTGATGAACTGAGGGGCCGCGCCGGCTAGGGCGTGCAACAGATCGCCTTGGCTGTGGATCGCCTCACTTGCCGGCACATGAAGATCCAGGACCAACAGCGTCATGGCCACGGCAAAGATGCCGTCACTGAGCGCGGCCAACCGTTCCAGGCTCTGGCCTGTAATCTGGTTATAGGAAGTCGGCATGTCCCGACAAGTTTAGGAGCATTCAAATGGACAAGCAATTATGGGCAGACGTTGATGAATACACCACAGAACTGCTCATTCCCAAGGATTCTGTTCTCTCCGAGGCCCTGAAAGCAAGCGATAAGGCCAAGCTGCCATCGATCAACGTCAGCGCAAGCCAGGGCAAGCTGCTTATGCTGCTGGCGAAGCTTGCCCACGCCTCGAAGATTCTCGAGATCGGCACCCTCGGTGGCTACAGCAGTATCTGGCTGGCCCGGGCACTCCCGCCCGCTGGACGCCTCATCACCCTCGAAGCCAATCCTAAGCATGCCGAAGTGGCGCAGAACAATATTGCGCACGCAGGACTCGCATCCCGCGTCGAGGTGCGTGTGGGCGACGCCCACGCCAGCATCGAGAAACTGGTTGCAGAGAGTGTGGGCCCCTTCGATTTGATCTTTATCGACGCCGACAAATCCGGCATTCCCCACTACCTGGAGTGGTCGCTCAAGCTGGCAAAGACCGGCACCCTGATCATCATAGACAACGTGGTCCGCGACGGAGCCTTGATTGATGCCAACAACGACGACCCGAACATAAAAGGAGTGCGCAAGATGCACGAAATGCTTGCTGCTGAACCCCGCGTCAGCGCCACCACCATCCAGACCGTCGGCGCCAAGGGGTACGATGGATTCACCGCGGCGTTGGTCACACTGGATGCCGCTTAGGACGAAGCCCTGCAAAAATGTGGTTCGATTTGGGAGCCTGTGTGAAAACCCAATGGAAGTTTGCATCCTCGGGATAAAGTCAAATCCTTGGTATCCCTTCAAGATTCGCAGTCCCGAAGGGACGGCTAAACATAACCCAGGATGAAATCCCGGGCTGCGTTCGGGCGATTCTTACGAAGGGCCCTTACAAACTCCGGATAAACTCAGGCCCTATATCAGGGCACGGCTTTAGCCGGGCCGTAACAGCCCGCCAAAAATCGGGCTTTAGCCCTGAGGCAGAGCCAGGTGCCAGGAGGTAACTTGTGGAAAGGCGTGAATTTGTTACATCGGCAATTGCAATGGCAGGAGCAGCATTGAGCGGCGAAGGACGGGCAATGGCTCAGACTACGCAGGAGTTTTACCTGCTGCGAAAGTACGCACTGCGTAACGGAATACAGCTTGCCTTGACGCAGAACTACTTCGCTCAAGCGCTCATACCGGCACTCAACCGGATGTCGATCACTCCGGTGGGTGCATTCAAGCTCGATATCGGACCTGAAACCCCAACCTTTTATCTGCTGATCCCGGCAAACTCAGCGGAGACCCTGGTAACGCTCGATCAGCGCCTTGCCAACGACACCGAATTCAGCAAAGCAGCCGCGCCTTTCTGGAGTGCGCCGGCAACCGCCCCGGCATTTGAGCGCGTGGAGACCACGCTCTTGTCTGCCTTCACCGGTTGGCCGAGGCTGAAGTCGCCCAAAACCGAAAAGCGCATCTTCCAGCTTCGCACCTACGAGAGCACCGGCGATGCCGTACACGCACGCAAAGTACAGATGTTCAACGAAGCGGAAATTGGGATCTTCGTGCGCACAGGCCTGGCCCCGGTATTTTTCGGAGACACCCTGGTAGGCCACAGAATGCCAAGCCTGACTTACATGCTGACCTTCGAAGACGTAGCGGACCTCAACAAAAAGTGGTCAGCATTCGGATCCGATCCCGCCTGGAAAGAGCTCTCACATCGCCCAGGAAATACCGACCCGGAAATCGTCAGCAACATCTCAAATCTGTATCTAAGCCCGCTGACCTGTTCCCAGATTTGAGAGCAGCCGCTGTATGGAAGCTGGGGCGTTCAACCCCTCCGCGGAGCCGTCATCGCTGAGCGTAGCGCCTCGCAATCTCGAATTACGAGGGGTTCGGAGCGCGAAGTCGAAGGGCCCCAGCGATTTTGGTTGACAGATTCCTTTCGCGCCTTTCCGGCCACGAACCGAAATCCCTTCTCTTGCATGCCAATTTGTTCATCAAGAAACCCAGGCTAAAGTTTTGAGGGAGCGCGAACGCGCTCCCTCAACCCCACCAACTACATCCCGCTATTACCGGAAGCAGCCTCCGGGTGAACAATCCGGTAGCTCGAACCACCGTTCGCCCATACCAGGAGCAGCATATCTTTCCCGGCAGGCGCGCCCTGCACATCGCTGCGGAACTGCTCCGCTGAGGTGACCGGCTTGCGGTCGACCTCCTGGATCACATCTCCGCTGCTGAGCCCTGCATCTTCCGCGGGACTGCCAGGCTGTACCTGCGCAATGGCGACTCCCTTTACGTCCGTGGGAAGGTTCAACTGTTGCCGCACATCCGGAGTCAGATCCGAGATCGCGATGCCCAACCGTGCGTGGCCCGGCTGCTCACTCGTGCTGGCCGCGACTTCCTGGTTCTTGTGGTACTCGCCAACCGTCACGTCCACCTTCTCAGGATGACCATTCCGCACCACGTCCAGCTGGATCTTCGAGCCAGGCGCAATCTCGCTGACGACTACCTGCAGGTCGCCACCGTTTTCAACCGTGCGGCCATTGACGCCGGTCACCACGTCGCCTTCCTTCAAGCCGGCGCGGCTCGCAGGAGAATCAGGAGTTACAGAGGCAATCAGCGCCCCCGTGTTTCCGGGCAGGTTGAAGAACTGCGCGTTCTCAGGAGTTACGTCATTTAGCCCAACTCCCAGGTATCCGTGGTGAACTACGCCATTCTTGATGAGCGCTTCAACCACTGGGTGAACCGTCTGCGTGGGAATCGCAAAGCCCGCGCCGGAGAAGTTGCCGGTATCGGAGATCAGGAAGGTGTTGATGCCGACCAGCTCTCCACGCGCATCGACCAGCGGGCCGCCCGAGTTGCCGGGATTGATGGCCGCATCGGTCTGGATAAAGTCACCCGGCTTGCGCGCATCGTCGCGGAACGGGTTGGAGCGGTCCACCGCGCTTACGATGCCGCGGGTGACGGAAAACTGGAACTGGCCAAACGGATTACCGATTGCCAGCACAGACTGCCCGGGAACCAGCTTGGTCGAATCACCCCACGCGATCGTCGGCAGATCCGTGGCGTCGATCTTGACCACCGCTAGATCTGTAAGTTTGTCAGTGCCAATTACCTTGGCCGGGAAGCTGCGTCGATCATGAAGCGTGACCCGAACCTCGACCGCGCCCTCCACCACGTGATTGTTGGTCACGATGTAACCATTCGGGGAGATGATCACTCCGCTTCCAATGCCATGCTCGATCTGCCTCTGGCTGCGCCCCCCCGGCATACCTTGTCCGAACTGC
Source organism: Acidobacteriaceae bacterium (assembly GCA_035507705.1). Classification (GTDB taxonomy): domain Bacteria; phylum Acidobacteriota; class Terriglobia; order Terriglobales; family Acidobacteriaceae; genus PALSA-350. The sequence goes on along the minus strand of DATJNV010000030.1, from coordinate 48,347 downwards.
TGGCCGAATCCAGGGCCAAAGAATTGGGAGAAGGGATTGTCCTGATCATTGCCGCCTTGGCCCTGTTCCTCCATCGCCGGCTGTTCGCTCCGGCGGGAAGTAACCGCAATATTCACCACCGCAGGGGTAACGCGCGAGGCGACGGCTTCCGTTGCGTGATCCAGCGCCAGCAAAGGATCGATGCTCGAGTTGTTGATCGGCGTGATCGGATTGTCAGGAGCGATGGCCGCATTGACATGGTTGTGGCCCATGACGAGGGCACCAGTAAACAGGGCCGCGCCTACAGCCAGGGTAGGCACAGCGAACCGCTTTGCCTTTGCTCTTAATAAATTAGTTTCTTGCGACATATGTGTCCTCTTTCAGGGTGAAGTTATTTTCTAGATCTGGAAACCGATCCAGCTATCAGTTGTGGAGATGATCGAACGCGACACGACGTGAGCTTCCCGCGAATTCTGCGGGACGTCCACGTTGTAGAGAATCAAGGTAATGCCTCCATTCACTGGGTCCGGTGCGACCTGGAGTAATTGGAGGTGGCGGATATTGCGCACCTGCCGCTTGGCTTCGTGCTTAGGCAGGAGGCTTGCGCGCTCGCCAGTCGCGCTCATATTGGGATGAAACACTGCGTCATGATACTGAGACGGTTGCAAATGGCTTTGCTCGAACCGGGCCTTTGTGAACGGAACTTTATGCTCTTCCGGAAGCTCGGCGGGAACTGCCGCCGAAGCAACAGCCGGGCCGGTGCTGGCAAATGTTACCAGACCGGGAAACGCTTGCAGCAACGCTGCGCCGGAAATGGAAAGTACCAATCCCGCCGTGACGAGCCCCTTGGACAACCAGGGAGCCAGGCTCCGGCGGCGGTGCAGAATGTTTTCCACGCGGCCGGTCAATTCCGAACGCCGCTCCCACATGCCGGGGGCCAGGCGCGCGACGCGCCGCACCAGCCTGGTTTCGGCAAGTTTCGTCAGGCAGGTCGCATAGTCGCGAGCATTCCCGGACGCATCCAGCACCGCATCATCGCAAGCCTGCTCGCGCTCCCGGCAAAGATGCCGTTCCGCCCACAACAGCGCCGGATTAAGAGGGCTCAAAGACCGCAACAGTTTCTGCAGCAAATTGGTCCAGTCATCCCCGCGTTCCAGGTGAGCCATTTCATGCTGCAGGATCTGCCGCAGCTCTTCTGCCGAAAGTTCGCTCCACAAAGAGCGCGGTACAACCACCGCGGGACGAAAGAACCCGATCACGCTGGGCGAATCCACCCCCTCGGAAAGCCGTACTTCCACAGAGCGCTTGCCGGTCCGGGAAACTACTTCTTGGATCTGCTCCGGTAAATCCTCAAACCGGATGGGATCTGAGTTGCGCAGCAAACGCCTCATCTCCATCAGGCTCCACCCCAGACGGCCGAGCGAGAAGAGGGAAGCGAGCACCCACAGACCCTCCAGAGCAAACGCCCACTCGCTGCTCAGGTGCAGCGAGAAGCCCGTGGCCGGCACAGCAGGGAGGGCAGAAACGTCCGTGCTCCATACCCCGCGCGCGATGGCGAAGAAGGGTAACAGAGCAACTAATAAAAATACGATCATCCACAAGGTAAAGCGCGTGGAAGCACGCAATCCGGAAACGAGCCTGAGCACCGCCCAAGCCAGGGCCGTCAACAACAGCCCCTGCCAGATGCTGGCAATCAGCCACTCGGCAGGACCGGTCGAAATCAGGTACCCCATCAAATTCGCTTCCATCAGTGCTTCACTCCGCCTGCTGAATGACATCCTTTAGACGTTGCAATTCTTCGGCTGTTACGTCGCCATCGCCCAGGAGCGATAACATTAGCTTTTCCCGTGAGTTGCCGAAGAAACGGCTGAGCAGCAACCGCACTTCCGAGCTGCCTGCCTCATCCTCCGCAACCACCGGAACATAGAGAAAAGCCCGTCCGTCCTTGCGATGCTGTACGTACCCTTTTTGCTCCAAAATCCTGATCGTCGTGAGTACCGAGTTATACGCCAGGGCATCCTTTTTCGGTAAAGCCGTGGCAATGTCACTGACGGTCGACTCTCCGCGCGCCCAGAGAATCTTCATCAGCCGTAATTCCGCTTCTGTGAGAGTGGGCGATTTTTTCGGTGGCATACAGTGAATCCCTAGAACAAGCCTACTAATCCGCGGCCCGAATGTCAACTAATTTATTAATAATTGTGCCCCTTGTATCCTCTGGACAGCCCGCATCACCCGGAGAGGACGCACTTGTCGACTGATCTGCGATCTACCGCCCGGCCGCCCATCGACATCATCACCAGCCCCTTTGCGCGCTTCGCCAAAATGGAAGCCGCGGGCGGCATTCTGCTGCTGGCGGCCACGGCGGCGGCGCTGGTCTTGGCGAACTCCCGCTTCGAACACGGCTACCACGAAATTTGGAATACCGCCGCAACGCTCACCATCGGACCGGTTTCCCTTTCCGTTAGCCGCCATGATTGGGTGAACGACGGCTTGATGGCCATCTTCTTTTTCCTCGTCGGCCTTGAGATCAAGCGCGAATTGCTCATCGGCGAACTTTCCACCTTTAAGAAAGCGGCCTTTCCGTTCATGGCCGCCTTGGGCGGGTCCATCTTTCCCGCACTGATTTATGCCGCGGTTAATAAAGGAGGCGCGGGCTCCAGAGGTTGGGGCATTCCGATGGCGACGGACATCGCCTTTGCGTTGGGCGTGCTGGCTCTGCTCGGAGGCCGGGTTCCGGTCAGCCTCAAAGTATTTGTCGCTGCGCTTGCGATCGTGGATGACATCTTTGGTGTTCTCGTGATCGCTCTCTTCTATACCCGCCAGATCTCGTTTGTGGCCCTGGGCCTCGGATTCCTGGGAGTGGCCATTTCCTTCGGCGCGAACCGGATGGGTATACGGAATCCCGTCGTCTACGCACTCATCGGAGTGGGTGTGTGGTTCGCCGTGCTGAACTCCGGAGTGCACGCCACCATTGCCGGCATTCTGCTCGCATTCACCATTCCGGCGCGCAATTCGATCGACAAGGAAGAGTTTCTGCGCCAGGGCCGCTGGCTGCTCGATCAATTCGAGCATCACGAAGTCAACTCTGCGCAGGCCCACCATGCGATCCACGCCCTGGAGCAGAAATGCGAGATGATCGAGTCTCCCCTGCATCGCATTGAGCACAGTCTGCAGCCCTGGGTCAGCTTTCTCATCATGCCCATCTTTGCTTTCGCCAACGCCGGAGTGCATATCCTGGGAAAGGTAAGTGCGGCTGTCACACATCCCATAGCCATCGGAGTGCTGCTGGGTCTGTTGCTGGGCAAGCCGCTCGGTATCACGTTGTTTGCCTGGCTGGCAACCCGCACCGGGCTCGGAACGCGGCCGGCTGCTGTCTCCTGGGGGCAGGTCTTCGGCGCCAGTTGGCTCTGCGGCATCGGCTTCACCATGGCGCTGTTCATCGCCTCCCTGGCCTTGAATGACGACAGCCTGCTCGACATGGCAAAAATCGGAATCATGGCCGCCTCTCTCGCCGCAGGAGCCGGGGGCAGCCTACTGCTTCTCCGCAACGGCAAGAGCCCGTCACCAGTCAAGACATAAACGGCAGAGTCATGGGCTTTCAGCCCACCCATGAGGATGAAAACCTGCTTCTCTGTTTTCCTCCTTCCCTAGCCAAGGAATTGTCTTCCCGACCGAAGCGGAGGGAGCTGTTGTTGGCTGATTTTGTAGATGATTCTCGACAGAACGCAGCCAGAGTGTACGCTGGACAAACGACTCATCCCCCACGCGGAAGTAATAACCCAATCGTAGGAGCCGCCTCCCGGACACCCCACTGCTATACTCCCCCTAAAGTTTCAGTAGTCGTAACGGTCCCTCCCCCGACAATTCGATCGATGGCTTGTGGGGCAGACGCATGGACTCAGCCGAACGGGTTCCTCTCTTTATCAATCGCTTCTCTTTATCGCCGCGCACGGCGATTGGCGTCCAGACAATGCGGCTGATGCACCCCCACCAGGACTGGCTGCATTTCCACTGGTGGAGCAGTAGTCTCGAACAGCTGGACCCCCGCTCGGTTCTTTTCGAGAACCAGGTGCTCAGCCGGTACTCGTTTCTCCACAATCCCAACCTGATGCGCGTCTGCGAATGGCTGGGTATCAGTTCGTGGAGCGGAGGGGACCTGCGCCCCCTACACGCCAAACGTGTTGCCAAAGAGTTCCGCGAACGTGTCTCCAGCACATATGTTGCTCCCTTGAATGAAAGCGATGCGATTCGTTGTCTCCTGCTGACCCGGCTGGTGGGAGCTCCTTTCGTATTGCATCTGTGGGACGTCTTGCATGGTGATCTTGCCACCGGCGCTCTCAGGGAGTTGGTCGATCAGGCGCAGGCAGTCTTCTGCGTAAGTCAACCGCTCCTCGATGACGTCTCCCGTATGCGTCCCGACGCCGAGTTGCTGTCCTTTTCCAGGGACGCTGCCCTCGTCACCGCGAAACCGCGAGAACGAGGACCACTGAGAATCGTGATGCATGGCAACGTGAGTTCCTATGCCGAGGGTCTCGACGATTTGGACGCCGCCATCGCTCTGCTCGAAACCAGAGGACTAAAGCTCGAAGTTTCGTTTGTAGGTTCGCCCAAAATTCTGCGCCAGGCAGACACCACGATTAGGAACCGCGTAACCGTGCGCGGCTTCCTTTCCACACAGCAGGAACTGGATAATGAGCTCAGCCGCGCGCATGTTGCGTTCCTGCCCGGGCCGACCCTCGATCCTGGCCAGGACCTGAGAAGCCGATACTCGATTCCCTCCCGCATCCTCGATTACATGGCGCTCAAGCTACCAATCGTCGGCGCGGTGCACCCAGCCTCTGCCACGGGCCGGTTTTCACGGCAACTCGGCCTGGTTCCTGCGGCGATTTGCTCCGGCCCGCAGGAAATCGCGGATTGGCTGGTCCGGCTGGCGCGCCCCAGGGACTGGGCCGAGCAAAGCGCGCGCTCCGCGCACGCGTTCGACTTGCTCCAACGCCAGGAATCTCCTGCACAAAAACTGAAGCGTGCCCTCGATCAGGTGAGCAACGGTAGCCTGACCGCCGTGTCCCCGCCTCCTGACATATTTCCTTGCGCCCGCTGCTAAGATGGTGGCGTCGCGTCAGGAAAGTAAGGAGACACAAATGTACGACACAGCAAAACTGAAGAACCTGAAAGCCCTCGGCGAGGGAGCGCCCAAAGCAGTGGAAGCCTTCTGGGCTTTTGATAAAGCTGCTCTTGCGGACGGCGTAGTTCCCAAAAAATACAAAGAGCTCATCGCGCTCGGCATTGCCTTAACCACCCAGTGTCCCTATTGCCTGCATGTGCATCGCGCTGCAGCGGAAGCCGCAGGAGCAACCAGGGAAGAAATTGCGGAAACAGCAATGGTGGCAGCCGCTCTGCGCGCCGGAGCCGCTGTAACCCACGCCACCCATCTCATCGACTAAACTCCTGGCTATCAATCGCGTGAAGCGCGGTGCCCCATACAGCCCCGGTTGGGCTTGTGTGGGGTAGTTTGCTCACTCCCAACCAGGCCTATACCGAACTGTCCCTTCGAGACGAGGTTTCGCTCTCCATCCAATCACGCCGGGGGCATCATCAACACCCGCCGAAGCACTGAGCTTATTTCCGGTACCGTCCAGGGTTTCGGAATCACCGCATCGAACCCATACGCGCGGAATTCCGACATAACCGGAGCATCGGAGTAGCCGCTCGAAACAATCAGCCTGGATTGCGGATCCAGCTCTTTCAGCTTCGCCGCTGCTTCCAAACCCCCGATCCCGCCCGTTACCGTCAAATCCAGCAGCACTGCATCGAAACTCCTGCCCTCCGCCATGCTCGTCCCGTAGAGAGCAATGGCCTCCCCCCCGTCGCGTGCCGTCTCGACCTCATATCCGAGTTGCGTCAGAACTGCCTTGAACAGGATCAGCAGCGTGTCATCATCGTCCATCACCAGCAGCCGTTCGCTGCCAGTGTGAATGGAAGCAACCGAGGTTTCTTTTGCCTGGGGAGCGTCGAGGGACGCCGGCAGATCAAGGGTGAACGTCGTTCCCTCGCCAGCGACCGATTCGACCGAAATGTGTCCGCCATGCTTGAGCACGATGGCATAAGCAGTTGCCAGGCCCAGGCCGCTGCCGCCGGGTTTGGTCGTAAAATAAGGATCGAAGATCCGCTTCTGCACGTCCGGATCGATCCCCCGGCCGTGGTCCTTGATCGAGATCCTCACCCGCGCACCGCTGCCATCCGTGTTGTCCGGAGCGTTCACCGCTCGTACTTCGATCGTTCCTCCGCTCGGCATAGCCTGCCTCGCGTTGAGAAGAATGTTATGCAGTACCTGGCCGATCTGGCCCGGGTCCACCTCCGCATGCCACAGGCCCTCTGCGATCATTACGTCAATGCTCGCCGAAGAACCGGTGCGCGCAAGTTGTACCGCGTCGGTTACAAGTTGGGCAACCGACACCACTCGCCGGATCGGTGCTCCTCCCTTGGCAAATGTCAGTAACTGCGACGATAAGAAGGCGGCGCGTTGGCAGGCGCTGGCCGCCTGGTCGAGAAATTCCTCGGCCGCTTTGCCCGCATTCACTTGTGCTTTGGCGACCTCAATATTTCCTTGAACGACAGTCAGGAAGTTGTTGAAATCGTGAGCGATTCCTCCGGCTAGCACTCCCAGCGACTCGAGTTTACGTGCCTGCAGCAGTTCCTCTTCCGCTTGTTGCCTCTGCGCGATTTCCGCCCGCAGTTGCTCGGTCGATTGGCGCAGTTCGGCTGTGCGCTCCTGAACCCGGCGTTCCAAATCCTGGTTGAGGGCTGCAGTCTGTTGATTCGCCGCCCTCAGATTCTCGACCAAATCCCGATTCTCAAGTTGGAGTCTCAACGATGACGTCACCATTCGATGCAGCCGGAGGGTCGCAATCAGAGTGGCTGCGGTGAAAACCAGCGCCAGAAGACTCATGGCCAGGTGAGCCGGGTCCTTCTGCATCACCAGCCGGAGCGAAGGAGCAAGCCCGGTGGGAACCAGGAACGTGAAGAACGCCTCGGGCCGTGGGGCCAGCAGTGCCGACGCGCCCAACATCATGCCGCCCAACACGAAGATCAGAAGAAGCTGGTTGGAAAGACGGGATGGCGGGTAGAGCAAAATCCCCGCGAGCGCCCAACCGGAGGAGGTCAGGGCAACGCCGGCGGTAAATGCGATCCGCTGCCGCCCAAGCGCGTTAGGAACGGACCCCGCATTCCGGTAGCGCCGCGCGATGGCAAACCGCACCACCGAAACCAGCACCATGTACAGCCACCAGCCGATGACGACAGGCCTGCTGATAACTCGCCACTGCAATCCTGCCAGAACGGTAGCTGCAAGAATGGAGACGCCGACTCCCAGATCCGCGTTGGCGTACAGGAGTCTAAGCTGTGCCGACAGGATCTGCTCTTTGCTGGAATCCTGCACCATAGGCATCCTACCAACCATCCTGCCGGCCTGACGAAGAGAAATCGTTTCTAGGGCCCAAGGATCGCGCGACCTGTCAGGCGATCCTGACTTGCTGCAACGCTGGCCGCGGTGTGTATCAGGGCACGACTTTTAGTCGGGCCGTTCAAGCCGCAAACAGACATCGGCTTCTAGTCCCTGCAAACGCTTGCCTCGCGACAGTTCTTCCTAGTATCGCCGCTAAACAAGGTTTTGAACCCAGTGTCGGTGGCAAAACGTCCTATGTGAAGACTCAAAGTAAAGTCTGAGGAAGCAAGATGAAGATACAGATGGCCTTGATGATTGTTGCAGGGCTGTTAGTGTGCGCGGACCTGGCATCTGCCCAAAGTACTTCAGGTAGCAAAGCCCATCCTGCGGCCGCACCATCCAACGCCGATCAGGAGCCGGACGTGCCGGTGGCCAGGCCGGCAACCTCCTCCCCCACTACCGTGAAATCCCAGACAGACGCCGCCTGGAACATGCTCGATTCGGCGCAAGCCAACACCACCCCCAAGGGAGAGCAAATCAGGATCGACGCCGTCGTCGCCCTGGGCACGCTGGGCGATTTTTCCCGCGCTGTGAATTGGCTTTCCGCTGTGGGCAAGGACCCGGATCGCTACGTTCGCCTGGCCGCTGTTACCGGCATGAGTACAAGCAAGCAAACGGTATTTATTCCCCTACTGAAGCGGGCGCTGGAGGATGCGGCGCCTGAAGTCGCCTTCGCGGCTGCGGTCGGTTTGTGGAAAATGAACGACAGGAGCGGAGAACGCATTCTGCAGTCCGTCGCCCAGGGTGACCGCAAAGCCAGTCGCGGGCTTGTGAGCGCAGAAAAACACGAGGCGGATCAGGATCTGCACAGCCGGTCGAAGCTAGAGAAGATCGGACTGGAACAGGGCGCCTACGCCCTCCTCGGGCCGTTCGGATTCGGGCTGAGTGCCATTCGCTCCGCAAACGGAAAGAATGGGATCCAGCCCAAGGTAGTAGCAGTCACATTGTTGGCGGAAGATCGCTCGCCGGTTGCTATGAAAATATTCATCGACTCCCAGGACGATCCTGATCCGCTGGTGCGCGCTGCGGCCGCACGGGCGCTTGGCGACTACGATGACAAGGAAGCTCTCGACGCCCTCAGCGACTCCTTCTATGACATTAAGCCGGCGGTGCGGCTAATGGCGGCCGCCTCCTACATCCGTGCCGCCCATCCCGAAGCCGAAGATAAAGATGCTCACCACTCAAAAAACGCCTCGACGAGAAAGCGATGACGGCAACGCTCGCTCCTTAGCGGACGACACCAGCCTGCTTCAGCCGGCGGCGGAAGCAGCTACCGCGAATTCCCTGGGTTGCATTCCTGCATCCCGCTCGACAGAGTTCTGACGCATCGCTCACTTCTCCCCAATTGTCACAGCGACTGGATCTTCATAATCACCAGCGTCATGTCATCATGTTGCGGCGCTCCCGAAGCAAATCTGTCCGCACCCTCGAGCAGGGAATCCAGCATCTGCTGCGCGGAAAGGTACAGGCAATTCGCGGCCTTTGCGATCATGCGATCCTCACCCCATTCTTCTTCCTGGCGGTTCATTGCCTCGCTGATTCCGTCGGTGTACCCGAGCAGCACATCCCCGGGCTCCATCGTCAGCACGCATTGTTGATAGCTCGCTTCCGGGATGAGTCCTACCACCGGGCCGCCTTCTTCCAGCCTGAGTATTTCGCACCCACCTTTATTCGACTGCTGAACGATCGCGGAAACCACGGCACTGATGACCGCCGATTGATCCGTCTCGGATGAGGGTTCTTCCGGCGCGCACACCGGCCGGTCGGGCACGCCGTTCGAATCGGCGGCTGCTGCAGCCGGCAAGCGCCGTAGGATGACAGGCGCGTTGTGCCCCGCATTCACATACGTCAATTGCCGCGTACCAGGATCGTACTCCGCAAAAAAGAACGTCGCATATCGGTTGGAATCGGAAGAGTCGTACAGCAGCAGGTTGACGTTGCGCACGAGGTGGGCCAAATCGAAGCCGGTCAAAGTCTGTCCCCGAAGCGAAGCCCGCAGGCTGGCCATGAGCAGGGCAGCGGAGATGCCTTTGCCCGACACGTCTCCGATCGCAATCCCGAGGCGGGAAGACGGCCGCGCGCTCCCGTCGCTTGCCCGATCGAGCGCAATGAAGTCATAGTAGTCGCCGCCAATACCCAGCGCAGGCCGGCAATGCCCGGCGATGTCCACGCCCCGAACGACTGGGGCGACCTGGGGAAACAGGCGTCGCTGCACTTCGCGGGCGATCTCCATCTCGCGGTTCGCCCGCTCGCGGACGATGGCCTCCGCGGCCAGCGTAGAAAACAAACGGCTGTTCTCGATGGCAAGCCCGGTCTGTGTGGCCACCGAGCGAAGCAGGTTCAAGTCGCTGCGCGAATACGGAGCTTCGCTGCGCTTCGGTCCCAGCGCGATAACACCCACAAGGTCGTTACGCCCGGGCAGCGGCATTAACACTTCAGCAGAAAGGCGCTTGAGTACTTCCTGTTCGCTTTCTTGGGCGAGCATCAGCCAGCCATCCGGATTGTCGTGATAGACGGTGAGGGGCCGCTTCTCATTGCGCAGCTTCTTGATCGTGAGGGAAGAAGACGGCAGGGAGGTTCCGCCCTCGGCCGGAGCACCGACTGCCTCCTCCAGGCAATAACCCCCCGCGCATTGCAGCAGAACTGCAATCCGGGATACATGCAGCGTATCGGCGATGCGCCGCGTGACAGTCTCGAGCAGAGGCCGTGTTTCGGTGAACCGGCCGGCTTCTTCTGAAAGTTCGCTGAGCACCTGCTCGGTCGAGTACGCCTCACGGAAAAACTTGCGGTCGATCCAGGCCGAGAGCCGCTGGTTTCCGCCGAGTTGCATCGCGAGAAACAGCAGGCCAAGCACAACCGCCCACGTCGACGCGATCTCCGAATGCTGTGGGTGGCTGACGATTTGATACAGCGTGAATCCGAGAAGCGTGGCCAGCACGATGCGAATGCCATTCAGCGTGCCGCGAGCCAGCGCATATTGCGTGCCCTGGCGCAGCAGGAGGCGCACGTCCATGGCCCGCTGCACGACAATAACGTAGGCCATTGACAGTGGAAAGAAGGCGAACAGGATCAGGCAGGTCCAGTAGTACCAGTCCGGAACAGCATCTTGCAGGTTGTGTTGGTTGCGGATCTGGGCGATCACAATGCCCACCAGGATCGGCGTGAGTCCGATCTCTCCACCCCAGACCAGCACACCGAGCCTGCGGCGCGCGTCGCTGTTCGACGCGGTGAAATATTTCCGGAACAGCAGAAGGAAAAACAGAGAAATGCAGATCACTGCAATTGCCGTTTCCGTCCGGTCATCCGTTTTATGTAACCAGGACGGGATCCAGCCAGAAATAGAGAAGTCGATCGTCCGGCCCAGCAGGATGACGATATCCAGTGCCGCGGCACTCAACGAAAGCGCGATCAGGATCCATTTGGCCCACGGATACCGCTTGTCCAGGCTGGCCCTCTCCGGGAAGTAAATACCGAATAGCAGCATGCTGAGAGCGAACGCCGTAGTGGAAAGCTGGGAATACACGGCCATGAGGGGCAGTGTCGGCCCATCCCAATAGTTGGACATGGCGAACAGACACTCGATGTAGCCAAAAATGCCGAAGACGTACCAGGCATTCGGATCCTGCGGCTTTGTCCCCAAAACCCATAGGCCGACCAGCAGACAAAATCCGGGAATAATGACCTGGATGGTAAAAACGGCTGCCTTGAGCGACGCAGACAAGGGGCCGCCCGTGATCTGAGGTGGAAGAGGGAACTGCACCGTCGCCCGGCTGCCGTCGTGCCGCTGAATCTCGAGGGTCATGGGATCCCCCGGGCGATGCGTGATGGTTTGCTGCACCAGAGTATTCAGGCTGCGCAGTGGCTGGCCATTGACCGCCAGCACCATGTCCCCCTCGCGAATGCCGGCCTTTCTCGCAGGGTCGCTCGCGTGCACCACCTCGTTCGAAAGATCAAAGTCTACCGGGGTGGAAGCTCGTTCATGGCCATGCCAGATGTAGTGATACTGCGCCGCGACATCGGCAATAAAAAATGCAATGGCTGCAGTGGCCACCAACGCAAACAGGATGTATTGCAAAGCAGTTGGCTTCTTCGGCACGACAACCTCTAGGGGGCCATAGTAGCAGCAGCCAAAGACCACCGTGACCTCTGCAATTTCCGCGACCCAGGCGCCTGTCCCGGCGTGCCGCGCAGTCCGTGGGAATCTTAGGGCAGGGATCCGCAGTTTCTCGCCCAGATGATGACCCTGCCTCCGCAGACTACGTGCTCAATCCGGGCGCCTGACTTGCCTTTCAGCAAGTTAAGGGAAGAATGAACAGTAGCAGCAGAATTGTCGTCCCCACCGTGGGAACTCTGGGCCTTCGGCCCAAGCGAAGGATATGAAATACCGCAAATGAATTGTTATCAACCGGAGCGAAGCGCAGCGGAGGGACCCGCTGTTCCTCTCCATGGAAGTAGAGGCTCGCCGCCAGAGGCTCTTCACAACTTCCCGCCATCAAAACGGCTGATTTAGGGCGAGCACTTTTCAATCCCCTAGCGCAAGCCAATCCCGATCCCGAACCCCAATCAAATAGAGCAGCGAATCCAATCCAAGAAAAGAAACCGCATGACTTGCCGTCTGCCGCACCAGCGGCTTCGCGCGAAAGGCAATCCCCATTCCGGCAATCCCCAGCATCGGCAGATCGTTAGCCCCATCCCCGACCGCTACCACCTGCTCCAGAGAAATATTTTCCTCCATTGCAATTTGCCGCAGCAGCGCGGCTTTGCGAGCGCCGTCCACGATGGGTGTTCGCACCTTGCCGCTCACCACGCCATTTTCAATATCCAGGTCATTAGCGTAAACGTAGTCGATCCCCAGGCGCGTTTGTAGATGCTTGGCAAAAAAACAGAACCCGCCGGAAAGAATCGCGGTCTTGTATCCCAGCCTCTTCAGCGTAGCAATCAATTGCTCCGCTCCCTCAACCAGGGGGATGGTATGCAGCAACTCCAGCACCCTGGCCTCCGGCAGCCCGCGAAGCAGCGCCACCCGCCGCCGGAAACTCTCCTGGAATTCAATTTCTCCCCGCATCGCGGACTCGGTGATCTTTACCACCTGGTCTGCAACGCCAGCCAGTTTTGCCAGCTCATCGATCACCTCGCCCTCGATCAGCGTGGAGTCCATATCAAACGCAAACAGCCGCCGGTTGCGGCGGAACAGGCTCTCCCGCTGGAAGGCGATGTCGATCTTCAAGTCATGCGCCGTGGCCAGAAACGCAGCGCGCATCGAGGATTCCGAAGAAGGATCGCCGCTCACCAGCAACTCGACGCAGGCATTGGCGTCCGGAGTGTGCACAGCCAGCGACAAACGCCCCGACAAGCGCTCGATGCGGTCCACATTCAAACCATGCCCGGCGAGGATCGCACTCACCCGGGCGAGATGGTGCGCAGAGATGGCGCGGCCTAGGATGGTGACGATGAACTGCTCCTTGCCCTGCGCTGCGATCCATTCCTCCAGGTCAGCCTTCGCGATGGCATGGAAGTTCGCCTGCAATCCTAATTCTCGGGACCGCGAAACCAACGCGTCCTGCAGACTGCGGAAGCTTTCCCCCCGAGGAATCTCGATCAGCAAACCCAGAGAGAGCGTCTCATGGACGACCGCCTGCCCAATATCCAGGACACAGGTGTCATAACTAGCCAAAATTGAGGTCAATGCAGCAACCAGGCCAGGCCGGTCCCGGCCCGAAAAATGAATCAGGATGGTTTCACTCATTCAGTACCAAAGATCCCACCTCTAGCCTAACAGGGCACATCCTCGCAGGCTGTCCCCACGGCTTACGGTACCGAGGGCACATGATTTTCACCCCGCCGGTGCCAACGGCAGTTCCTTCCGGTGGAAATATCGCCTGGGTTCTCCATTACAATTGGCTCCAGGCTGGTCAGAAGTCTTGGATCGGTCCTCGGCTCATTCCCCCACAAAAGTATCAACGGCGTTTACATAGACGGGTCCCCTGGGTGATCCCCTCGTCTGCGTTGAACCGTATCTGCCCCTGGCTGCACCGAGCGGGCAAATCTACAGGGACTCTCTGTGATGTCGTATTGCCTTGCCTACGTAACGCGCGGCCGCCTGACGCGGCCTTTCGTGATCCTGATTGCCTTTGCTGCCTTAGTTACGGCAAAGCTCGATGGCCAGGCGATGGACCGCATTACGGAAGGCATTAACCCCCAAAAATTGGTAACCCTCAGCAGTCACCATCCGCGGTGGGCAAGTCCCCAGAATGACGACGGCGAAGTTGTAGGTGATTTGCCGGTCGAGCATTTGACTTTCGTGTTATCGCGTTCCCCGGAACAGCAACAGGCACTGCAAGCATTCATGCTTCAGCAACAGGATCCCAACTCGCCTGAATACCACCATTGGCTTACGCCGTCGGAGTATGGGCGGCGTTTCGGGCTTTCAGACCAGGACATTGCGACTCTTTCCGGCTGGCTGGAATCCCAGGGATTGCACATCAACTGGATAGCGCCCAGCCGAATGTTTGTGCGCTTCGGCGGCACAGCCGGCGCTGTCGGGCACGCCTTTCATACCCAGCTGCACGCATATCGCGCGACCAATGGAAGCGAGCGTATGTCGGTCTCTTCCGATCCCATGATCCCGGCGGCTCTGCAGCCGGCCGTCAAGGCGATCCACGGACTTTACAGTATTGAAGATCATCCCTTCCACGCTGTCACGCCCAGCTCTTCCGACAATCCGGACATCACTTCGGGCAGCGGCGCGCATTTCCTGGTCCCTGCCGACGTAGCCACCATTTACGACTACAAGGGGGGCTCGCCCGCCCCTGAAACTATTGCCATCGTGGGGCGGTCCCGCACCAATTTCAACGACTTTGCCAACTTTCGTCAGCAGACGAAAGCCAGCTTTTCCAATCCGACGGAAATTGTACCCACGCAGTTCGGGGGCGTAGATCCCGGGCCGGCATACACGGCTCCTCCTACGGGCAATGTCTCCCTGGATGACCAATCCGAAGCCACTCTGGATGTGACCCAGGCCGCTGCGCTCGATAGCACGGCAAAAATCCTTTTGGTGGTTGCCAGCGAAGCCAGCGGTGGGATCGAAGCGGACGCCCAATACCTCATCCAGACCAACCCTGTTCCGGCGCCTGTGATGAGCATCAGTTTCGGAGCCTGCGAGTCAGCAGCCGGACCGGCTGGGGTTGCTTACTGGAATACGCTGTTCGAGCAAGCCGCCGCTGAGGGCATCTCCGTCTTGGTTTCTTCCGGCGATTCCGGCGCAGCGGGGTGCGATGAAGCATTTGCCACTCCGCCTGCGGTGCCACAGGCCAACAGCCCGAACTACATCTGTTCTTCCAGCTACGCCACCTGCGTCGGGGGCACAGAATTTAATGACACCTACAACCCTGCCGCCTACTGGAACGCTACCAGTGGTCTCAACTTGCGATCGGCCCTGGGCTACATTCCCGAAGGAGCCTGGAATGAGTCCCTGAGCAATGCCTATGGATCGCAGGTTGCTGCTTCGGGAGGAGGCGTCAGCAGTGTGATTCCGACGCCCGCTTGGCAGGTGGGAACCGGAGTACCTGCCGCCCGTTCCGGACGCTACACACCCGACCTCGCTTTCTCGGCGGCCAATCACGACGGTTATTTCGGATGCTTCGCTGCCGCTGGCGGCACATGTATCGCCGGCTCCAACGGTGCATTCCCCTTTGTCGTCTTTTCCGGCACATCTGCCGCTGCTCCCTTGATGGCTGGAATTACAGCGCTGCTCGATGCCAGTGCAGGCGCGCCCCAGGGCAATCTGAATCCGAAACTGTATCCACTGGCGGCTGCGGCGCCCTCGGCTTTCCACGATGTGACGGTTGTCTCCAGCGGTGTGACTGGCTGCACTTTGACCGCGGCGAGTCTCTGCAATAACAGCATCCCATCGCCAAACGGGACTGGCGGCCAGCCCGGGTATTTGCTCGCCGCAGGATATGACGAGGTAACAGGTCTCGGATCGCTGGACATTACGAACTTCCTGCAAAGCTTCAACTCTGCTGGCGGCGGAAGCGGCACGCTCTATACGCCGGTTGTCAGCATGATGCTCTCGTCCAACACGATCAGCACTGCGCAGACTTTAACAGCGACGGTCCAGGTCACGGCGCCATCTGGTGCTCCTGGCGAGCCTACTGGATCGGTCGTCGTCACCGGTGCTGGATACACCTCCTCTGCCGTACAGCTCAGTGGTAATTCGGCCACTGTGACGATTCCTGCCGGATCCCTGGCGCTGGGCAATATTGCTCTGACCGCGACCTATACCCCGGATAGCGCCAGTTCCTCCGTCTTCACCGCCGCCTCTGGCACAACGGCTGTTACCGTGACCACGCTCGCGCCGCCAGGCTTTACCATGCAGGCAAGTTCCTTGACCACTTCGCCCGGAGCCATTACCGGGAATAGCACAGTCGTTGCCATCACTCCGACCGGTGGGTTCACCGGGACCGTCACTTTGACTGCTGCGATCACCTCTGCTCCCGCCGGCGCGCAGCACATGCCCACCGTCACTTTTGGTAACAGCAGCCCTGTCACGATCACCACCAACGCCGGCGCGAATGCGACGCTCACCATCACCACCACTGCGGCAGCCAATCTTCAGCCCGCGCAGGGAAATCAGTTGTCCTGGTATGCGGCTGGAGGTGTCTCCTTCGCCTGTCTTTGTGTCCTTGGAGTTCCCCGCAGGTCGCGCCGCTGGCGGGCCACACTCGGCATGATGATGCTCCTCGTAACGCTCTCTTCCGGAATGATCGCCTGCGGTGGCAACGGCGGAAGCACGGGAAGCACCACCAACGCCAACGGCGCCGGTAACAGCAACTCAGGCACGACCGCGGGAACCTATATGGTGACCGTCACCGGCACCTCGGGGACAACCACAGAAATCGCGACAGTCACCGTGGTTGTGCAGTAGGCTCGGCCGTCGCGATGTTATGAATTCCAAAACCGCGGCGAGAAGAGCATTATCGGAACAACCGGTGTAGTGAAAAAAGACACCGGGATTAAAAAGAAGGTTAGTTCAAGGACTTCATTAAACGGCAACAAGCGATTCGATTACCAGGTATCGCTTTCATCCTTGCCGCAAACCAGTCCCCAAGGGGACGGGACAATCCAGAGCCGGCACGGAAACGGCAAGAAACCAGGGCCCGTCTGGGGGCCCGGCACAAACCCGCCCACCCAACGGCCGCAGGTCCCTCCAGCATCAATCACAACCCGCTCCTGCAAATCGCCGCAGCTCCGATCATTGCCGATAAAGACCCTATGCGGAGCCTGTCAGCGAGAACTACCGGACTGACCCTCTTGTGGTCAACCATGGTTCTGGCGCTCCTGTCCTTCGCTGTAGACCGGCAGTTGCGATCGCGAATGACCGAGATCTTTGCGGCGCAATGCGACATAATCGCCACCGCTCTGGCCGGCTCACTCGAAACGCACCTGACCGCGGGAGAAACAGCGTCTGCGCAGATCGCCATGGATCAGTGGTCGAGCATTCCTAATCTGAAATGGGCCTGCCTTATCACCTCCGACGGCAAGGTCCTGATGGGAACACTCTCTTCATCCCCCACGATGCCCTCTATACCAACAGGGAATGACCGCGCCTGGACCAACGCTCCTGACGAGCTTAGTCCGGCACTCGTAATTCGCAAGCATGTGCTCCAGGGAACATTCTGGGTCGCGTTCAGCCAGGCGCAACTACTTTCTACGATTAGCGTCATGGAGCGCGCCGCATTTTTGCAGATCGGACTGGTGATCCTTACCGCCGCTATTGTCATTTCCATCGTAGCCAGGCGCATGATCGCCCCCCTCCGTTCCTTCACCCAGCTGGCGCAGCCACTTCTGAGCGGCGCAATGGGGAGAAGCAACGATTTGGCCGGGGAAAAAAATGAGGGCCGTCATATGCCCGGCCACCCCGATGATTTGGAGGCTCGCATTTCCGAACGTACCGAGATCCTCTCCCGCACAAATGCAGAACTCTCCCGGGAAATCGAAGATCGCAGGCAGGGCGAGAGTGAATTGCGCGAGAGCGCTGAGCTGGTGATGCTGCTGCTCGAATTTGCACCCGAAGCAATCTACGGCATCGATCTCGCGGGAAACTGCACATTCTGCAACCCGGCTTGTCTGCGGCTGACTGGCTATGAGAACTCTTCGGAATTGCTGGGCAGAAACGTGCATGAGTTGCTCCACTATGCCAGAGCAGATGGAACTCCATACCCGGTGGAAGAATGCTGGATCTATCGCGCTTTTATTGAAGGCGTTGGCACTCACCGCGATGACGAGGTCATGTGGCGAAAAGATGGTAGCAGCTTCGGCGCAGAATATTGGTCCAGGCCGCTCCACCGCAACGATGAGGTGATCGGTGCAGTCGTCACCTTCGTCGACATTACCGCGCGCCGGCAGGCCGAGGAAACCTTGCGCGCGGCCAAGGCGGCGGCCGAGGCAGCCAACAAGGCTAAGAGCGAATTTCTGGCCAACATGAGCCATGAAATTCGCACCCCGCTCAACGGCATCATCGGCATGACGAATCTGGTGTTAGCCACAAACCTGACGGCGGAGCAGCGGGAATTTCTCGAAACCGCCAGGTTGTCCAGCGACATCCTGCTTGGCGTTATCAACGATGTTCTTGACTTCTCAAAAATCGAGGCGGGCAAAGCCTATCTCGAAATCAGAGACTTCGACGTCAGAAAGAGCCTGCACGAAACAGTGAAGGTCTTCGCTCTCCGAGCCTCGGAGAAGCAGTTGACTCTCACCTGCGACATCAATGAACACATACCAGAGATGGCATCGGGAGATGAGTTCCGGCTTCGCCAGATCCTTATCAATCTCCTCGGAAATGCGATCAAGTTCACTCAGACAGGCGGGGTTAATTTATCTGCCGGCGTCGAGCATGTGGATGCCAACGATGTCGTCCTCCATTTCACCGTTTCAGACACCGGGGTCGGCATTGCTCCGAATGCACGTGAGACGATCTTTGACCCGTTCACCCAGGCCGATAGCTCAACCACCCGAACTTTCGGGGGTACAGGCTTGGGACTGGCTATTTCGGCGCGCCTGGTGAAGATGATGGGCGGAAGCATTTGGGTCGACAGTGAACTGGGCGTCGGTTCGCGTTTTCACTTTACGGCCCGCTTTGGGATTATTTCTACGGAGGAAAGCGGCGAAGGCCGGCTTGCCAAAATCCGAAAACATGTGTCGCCCCGATCGGCGCCGACGCCTGCGCCCTCTTTGCGCATTCTTTTAGCCGAGGACAATGCTGTGAACCGCGTGGTGGCGAGAAGGTTGCTGGAAAACCAAGGCCATCAGGTGGCGCTCGCTACTACCGGTAGAGAAGCTCTTGCGGCACTCGGCCGGGATACTTACGACGTGGTGCTAATGGATGTACAAATGCCGGACTTGGACGGCTTTGCAACCACACGCGCCATTCGCGCGATGGAGAAAGATACAGGCCGGCACCAGCAAATTATTGCCCTGACCGCAAACGCGATGAGCGGCGACCGTGAGCGATGCCTCCACGCTGGCATGGATGGCTATCTCACCAAGCCCATTGATCCCGAGGAACTCCATCACATCCTGGATAGTTACTCGCAGACCCTCGGTGCCTCGAGCTAGCGGTCATTTCTGCCGCAAACCAGTCCCGAAGGGACGGAACAATCTGTGCGGCACGCGAGTGCCGGGAAAGAGAAGGTACGACAAGAAACCAGAGTCCGCTTGGGGCGGACGACACAAACCCCGCGCAGGGTGTCTCACGACACAGCTTATCGAACCGAGAACTACATACGAGCTATAACTCAGGCAACCTCTCCAACCACCCGCTAATCCGCCAACTGAAAAATCCGAATCTGAACCAGTTTGCTGATCGTGAGGTCATGCAATCCCTTGGCCTGCATGCGGCGAATGAAATCCGGCGTAACTTTAAAGATCCGCATCTCGACCAACTCATCGAGTGTAGGCTGATAGCCCAGGGCGCGAATCTGTTTCACTTCGTCCGGGTCGACGTTCTGTACTTTCAGGGCAATCAGCTTGCCCGCTTCAGGATTCGAATAACCCAGCGCCTCAAGCTTGCGGACATAGCCCGCATCCACATGGAAGATTCGCAGCGCAATCAACTTGCCTGAATCGAGGCTCCGGACGCCCGCAGCTTCCAGGGAGTGAATCCACTCGGTCCCAATGCGAAACAGCGTGTAGGCCTGCAATTTTTCCGAATCCAGATCGCGATATCCCATCTGCGCCATGCGGCTGACGAACAAAGGGTCAGGCACAAATTGGAAGCCGCCGCTCAGCCTCCCATCATGAATCGCTCCCGAGCAAGTGAGGGTCCCCGCCTCGGCGCGGATCATTGCGTCAATGTGAGCCCCTTCGCGCTTGAGGTCCTCGAGGCGGAAGCCGAGGAATGCGTCCAGCGGCTCCTGCGTTTGCGTGGACCCACAGTCTCTTCCGTCCCGGCAGTCATCGCGTTCCAGGCGCAGATTCACCGCGGTGGCATTTGCCGTAGTTGAGATGCTGCACGATCCGCTCAGTGTCCTCAGTTGCTCCTCCGCCTGGAGAAGCAGCCCGGCGGACACTACCAGCAATACGGTAAGAATCACGCCGGACCTTGTCATTTTGCCTCCCCATCCTCGTCGCCCAGCACGCCGGAGATGCGCAACTGCACCAGTTTCTGAATCGAAAGGGAGTCGAACCCATGCCGCTTGGCGGCCGCCAGGAAAGCATCGTCGATATGGAAGATGCGCAGCTGCACCAGTTCGTCGAGCGTAGCGCTCGGATATTGCTGCTTCACCTTCTTGGCATATTCCGGAGTTACGCCGTGAACCCTGAGCGCTACCAGTTTCTGCGGAGGAATGGAGTCAAAACCCGCAGCCTTCATGCCGGTAACGAACTCGGGTGTGACGCCGAAAATTTTGTAGGAAACCAGGTCGCCAAAGTTTCGCGGCTCGATTCCCGCGGCATGGAGGTCCGAAACGTATTTAGGTGTAATGCCCTGGACCTTCATTGCGATCAGTTCACCTGCTGAAGGTTTGCCGAAACCCGCCTTCGCCATCTCCTGAGCATATTCAGGAGTGATCCCTTGCACCTTCATGGCGATGTACTGGCCCAGGTCGGCTTCATATCCGGCGGCGCGCATCTTGTCTATATAATCCGGGCCACCCGGCATGCTGCCGGTAGCTTGTTCTCCAACATCGTCTGCCCCGATGCCCGCGCCGACTCCTGCGCCCTCACCGGCGCCCACACCGGCGCCCTCTCCGGCACCGAACTCGCGACGGGCAGCATCGGCAGCCACAAGGGCAGCGGTGCGAGCGGCCTCAGAGCCGATCGTGGAAGCGGTCGCTACGATGGAGCTCACGTCTGGACTCTCAACTACTACTGCCGACGGTTCCGGCCTGGGAACATGATGCCTGGATGCCGCAGCGGCGTCAGGCGCGGGAGTGACAGCCGGCGTGGGCGATTGAACTGCGGCCGTCACAAATGCCGCTGGAGGGGCCTGCACCGGCTTCCGTAACCCGGCAAAGATGTGCGGCACAGGCAGCAGCAGAAGCACCAGCAGGGAACAGATCGCTACCAACGGTATAGGGACTAGCTCGCGCGGCCGCTCCTCTCGGCTTGCTTTGCCGCTATTGTCACCAAGAATGCGCGCGATTCGGTCCCGCAGCCCGGACCATGGCTTGTGTCCGTCAAGAGCCATCGCCAGGTTTAATTGCTGCGCTCGCCGTTCTTCCATGCGAAGAAGAGCTGTAGCGTAGATCAAAGGATCGGCGCACGACTGCACGGCGATGTCGTCGCAGCAAAGCTCGCGTTCCTGGCGCAGCCGCCGTCCCAGCCACCACACCGCGGGGTGGAAAAAGAACAACGTTTCCACCATCGTTTGCATCAGGTTCCAGAAATAATCTGCGCGGCGCACGTGCGCCAGCTCATGGGCCAGCACGGCCTCCAGTTGCTCCGGACTGAGAGACATCAAAGCCGACGCGGGCACGATGATCAGCGATCGCACCACGCCGATGGTCAGCGGACCCGGAACCCGTTCGGAAATGCGCAAGGTGACCGCACGCGATATTCCCATCCGCTGGCACAATCGCGAGAAGCTCGCGCGCACAACTTCGGGAGCCTGGAACAGTGCACCCCTGCGCAGCCGCTGCACCAGCCACCATCCACCGATGGTCCGCGTCGAGAGGCAGGCCACACCCAGCAGCCATGCAAAGTCGAGCCAGGGTAGGATGCGATTGATTTCCAGAGATGCCTGGGTGGCATTCGTAACTGCCGTAGTCGCAAGATCCAGAGGCAAGGCCGTTTCCAGCTTCGTCACGGACGCCGCCGGGAAGCTTCCCTGCGAAGAAACGCTCTCGTAGCTCTGCGCTTCTTCATAACCGAAGGTTGCCAGCGCACTCCCCAGCATGAGGAGCATGGCTAAGAGTGCCACCAGATAGCGAGTCTGGCTGTTTGCTTTTGCAAGCCCCACGTCGGCAAGCCAGTAAGCAAGCGCAATGGCGCCCGCCTGCCAACAGAAGTGCACCAGTGTCCAGCCCAGAGATACCAAATGATGATTCATCGTTTCTCCTGCTTCCGCTCAATGAGCTTGCGGATTTCCTTCAGCTCGTCGCTCGTGGCGGGTTCCATCGTCAATGCATGCATGGCCAGCTGGGCGGCCGAACCCGAAAATAGCCGCTCGCTCAAATCCCTGAGCAGCTGGCTCTGCGTCTCCTGCTGGCTGGCAGTGGCGCGGTAGACGTGGGCTCTCCCCAACTCCTTGCGCTGGACCAGCCCCTTCTCCGTCATGATCTGCAGCAACTTCAGCACCGTGGTATACGCCACAGGCCGTTCTTCGCTCACCGCCTCATGAAGATCGCGAACGGTGGCGGACTCCTTCGCCCATAAGACGCGAAGCAGCTCCAGTTCTCCTTCGGTCGGCTTGGGCAGATGGTTCCGGCTGTTCTTCATGCGACAACCATATACGAATCATTTCGTAGTTGTCAACGAAGACCTTCGTAGATAATTCCTGTAAATGTAGAAGAAGCCTTAGCCTCACACAAGTCCCGAAGGGATGGCTGAGAGTAGCCAGGACGATAGTCCAGGACGATAGTCCTGGCTACGCATATTGTTCACGCACACACATCAAAGCACACGGAGCCAGCCGCGCCCCCGAACCACTGTCACTCACTCCGAAGCGCTACCGCAGGTTCCACTCTCATCGCATTGCGGGCAGGGATGAGGGTCGCGATCGCGGCAACCGCCGCGAGCAGGAACGTCACAGCAATATAGGTTCTCGGGTCATAAGGCGGCACACCGAACAGAAGCCCTCGCAGCAAGCGTTCTTCCGCCAGCGCTACCGCAAGACCCACAATTCCCCCAATCGCAATGAGCCGTAGCCCCTCCCCCGCGATCAACCGTAGTATATCGACTCGTGTCGCGCCCAGGGCCATGCGAATTCCGGTTTCGAGCGTGCGCTGCGCGGCGATAAAGGCAATCACGCCGTAAAGCCCAATCACTGCCAGGAGGAGTCCACAAGCCGCGAAAAAGCTGACCAGCGCTGTCTCGAATCGTGGCCGGTCCGCAAGCCGCGCGACCGTTTGAGTCAAAGGTTGAACATCGACCGGCGCCGTAGGATCAAGATTGGCGATCTGCCTCCGCAGCCACGTCGTTACGACAGAAGCCGGCAGAGTCGTTTCCATCAAAAACACGCAATGCCGGCTCCAGCTTTCAGGATGATTGTCGCTCCACAGTTCGTAGAACTCGGGCTCATCCTGTCCCGTGAGCCCGGCGTTCTTCACATCCCCCGCCACGCCGACAACCGTAAATACTGGCCCGTCGAGTACAAAGTACGGCATGTAGTTGGCAAACCGGATATGCTGTCCCACAGCATCGCCGCGAGGGAAGAGACGTGCAGCAAGCTGACGGCTCAGAATCATAAAATCGCCGTCGGCGCTGCGCTCCGTTTCGGTGAATCCACGCCCCTGCAGAATAGGGATGCGCAGCACGTGAAAATAGTCCGGAGTTACCAGGCGCCGGATGACCGAGCCACCCGTCGCGGGTGGAATGGGCGGACGGCCCTCGACAAAGATGTCCGCATAGCGAGAGCCACCGTGCCAGCTATTGGCATCCGGCGGCAGTGAGTCACTGACACTGACCGCCTGCACACCGGGCAGCTGACGCATGGCAGCTTCGGCCCGCAGGTAGAAGTTCATGTAGGCATGGCCGCCCTGATAGCGTGCACCCACCAAAGGGATTTGGATTGCGAGCACATTGTTCGTCTGCATTCCAAGATTCTCGCGCTGTAAATTCCGGAAGCTCCGTACAAAGAGCCCTGCGCCCGAAAGCAAAACAATGCTTATGGCAATTTGCCCGGCTACAAGAAGTCTTCTGAGCCGGGCATGCAAAGGGGAGGACCCAGCCCGGGCAGCGAGCGCGAGAGAACGCGGTGGTTCCAGCGCGGGCGCCACGCCACAGGCGACGGCACACACCATCGCCAGAAACACCGCAAAGCCGATGATCCGCACATCGAGCTGCGCATTCGCCAGGAAGGGAACTCCGGTCGGCGAGATGGAGATGAACACGCGTACAAGAATCTCGGCCAGAACGCATCCAAAAGCTGCGCCCGCGAAGGCGAGCAACGCGGCCTCCGTAAAGGCCTGGCGCAGAATTCGCGAACGCGTCGCTCCCAACGCCGAACGCACTGCAAGCTCGCGCGCCTTTCGGGCGCCCCGCGCCGAAAACAGGCTCATCACGTTGGCGCAAGCAATCAGCAGCATGGCCAGCGCCGCACCCAGAAGCACCCATGCTGCCTGGTACGCATCCTGCATCTGGCGATCCCGGATGGAGCGTATCTGCAAGTGGAATTCCTGGCGGAATTGCTCAGGAATCCACATCTGCGTATGCCGGAAGAGCGGCTCCATTTCCGCCCTGGCTTGTGCCAGGCTCACGCCCGGTTTCAGACGGGCAAAGGCCCACATCGGCAGTCCGATGCCGGCGTTGACCGTGTGCTGCGCCGTCACGTCTACCTGCGCGGGTAAAAGAATATCGGCCGCCTGCAGCCTCGGCATCTCAAAGTCTGACGGAAGCACCCCGATAATGCGAACCGGCCTACCATCGACCTCGATGAGCTTATTTAAGACCTCCCGCGACCGGTTATAGCGAGCCACCCAAAGGGCATGGGAGATGAGGGCAGTTCGCGGAGCGTTCGGAGTGTCTTCCTCTGCAAGAAAATTCCTCCCCAACACCGGAGCGACTTCGAGCGTGCTCAGAAAATTGGCAGCGACTGCGGCACAGTGCAGGCGCGCGGGGTTCTTGTCGGTCAGGTTGCACTCGTCCACTCCGCGCTCAAAGGTCATAGCCGCGAAGGGCTTCTGGTTTGCGGCCCAATCGTAGTAGAAGCCGCCCAGGGTAAATTCCTGCTTCTCCATGGGCTGCCCCAGCCCGATCGATACCAGCCGCTCACCGTGTGGATAGGGCAATGGCCGAAAGAGGATGCGATCGACCACGCTAAAGACGGCTGTGGTTGCCCCTATACCCAACGTTAGTGTAACTAGGGCAGTTACGCTGAAGAGAAGATTGCGCTGGAACCCCCGCAGTGCATAACGTACGTCCTGCCCGATCGTATCCAGCCACCATCCCGGCCGTTGCTCGTTGCATTTCTCCCGTGTACCATCCACGCCGCCGAAGTCGATCAGGGCTTGCCTTCGCGCTTCGGCGGGGTCCAGTCCGGTCGCGGCCTTGGCCGCAATCGCCTCTTCCAGATGGAACTGCAGTTCTTCCTCCAACTCGTTGCGTTTCTTCCGGAAGAGAAGAAATCGAACCCGGGTCAGGAATTCTGTAATCATGAAGCCGCCTCTGCTGGCCATCCCACCAGGGCGAATGCATTCAATGGCGGCATCTCTCCCCTCGACACTCGACAACAGTTGTATCCCCCTTCTTGTCGATTGTCAAAGGGAATAAAACAGATGTGGTCTGAGCTGTTCAGTCTCCACAAGCGGGACTGTCACTGGTGCGGGCGTCAGTCTCGATTTGTGATAACTAGTGCGGAGCCGCGGCGAGGCCAGTGTTGGTGTTGAACCACAAGAATTTGATCGGCTTGTCTCCCGGTTCCTCGAAGTTGATATTCGAGTGGGTCGTGAGGCCATCCGGGCGCAGAATATAGGCTTCCCCCGGATGCTGCATGCGAACCTGAGAACCAATAAAGGCGAGGCTCTTGCCCTCGATCTCGCACCACACCTCTTCTTTGCCGGGAAGGTGCGGATGCGGTTCGCCTAGCTGCATAGGAAGAATCTCAACCGTAATAATTCCCTGAATCGTGGCCAGCCCATTCTTGTTGCTGAAGAAACTATGCGTGATGTGAGCCCAGTGGCCTCCCGCTCCAGGGTTGGTGAACGGGGAGGCGGTGGCCGGCGCATTATGTGGCAACTTGTCCTCGTCTTTGACGACGAATGACGAAAGAGGTTTGAATCCAGGGTAGGTCGGGTCGCCGATCATGTAAGCCGTGATCCGCGTCGGTCCGGTATTCCGCAGGGTGAACTCGATGCCCTCCGGCATCAGGATTGCGCTTCCTTTGTGGACAGTCTCTGTCTTGCCCCCGCCCGATACCTCGCCTGCGCCCTCCATCACGTAGAAGAAAATTTGCAGCCCGTGCAGCGTCGTGGGTACCGTCTGTGCTCCCGGATCGAGATTCGCGTAGGAAAGAAACTTGGCATGCTCGAGGACAGCACCAGGGAAGGGCGGGCTGAGATTGTCCCCTGGTGTGAGAATGTCGCGTACCACCAGCGAGCCAAACAGAACCCGTGGTTCGGAGCGCCGCCAGTCACCGAAGTACATATCGAGGCGAGTGTCCTCAAGCGGGCGCGTGGGTACATAGACTACATCCTTCGGTCCTGCGAAATGGTTGCCCCCGGCGGCTCGCACCCAGACCTGCGCCGGCCCCCTGGTTAGGGGTGCGGGCGGTGCGGCAGCAGACTGCGCAGATACCGTTTCGATACCGGCAACGCATGCGAACACAACAGCGGCCAGATACACCGCCACAAACTCTTTTGTTTTCATTCCGGATGCTCTCAGCTACGAGGTTACCATCGAGACCTGTCCCGCCTGTCCCGGCGAGCCGTGGAGGGTGCCGCGGAAGCGAAGTGCAAAGACCTGCTGTCTTCTGATCTCCAACAGAATTTGTCATGCCGAGCGAAGCCGAGGAATCTGCAGTTTCTCCCCCGGTTGATATCCTCCCGCTAACCACTTTCCGCGATCAACCTGGGGCCGGAATTCTAACGATCCACCTCCTCTTGCGCTTCGACAAAACAAAGCGTACTCTGCTGTAGAAGCCAAAGGGGAACCCAACCATGCCCGAATCCCGTATCGACCTGCCGCAAGGCACGCTGGATCTCCTGATCCTCAGAACCGTCTCGCTCGGTCCCCAACATGGATGGGCAATCTCCGAGCGTGTGCAACAAATCTCCAATGACGTCCTGCGCATTCAGCAGGGTTCTCTGTATCCAGCCCTTCACCGCCTGGAACGCCGAGGCTGGATCAAGGCAAAGTGGGGTGTCTCGGAAAACAATCGCCGCGCCAAGTACTACGAGTTAACCAGGAAAGGCCAACAGCAGCTCACCTCCGAACAGGACGCGTGGGAAAAGCTCACGACCGCCGTGGCCCAAGTCCTCAGAGCCGTCTAGGGGGCGCAGTGCGGACCGACCTGTATTTCCGAATCCGTTCTTTCTTTCGCAGAACCAGGGTGGAAGAAGAACTCGACGACGAACTGCGCTTCCATCTGGAGCGTCAGGTCGAGAAATACCTAAGCATCGGCGTGACCCGTGAAGAAGCGTTGCGCCGTGTTCGGCTCGAATTCGGCACTCTGGACCAGGTAAAAGAGCAGTGCCGCGATGCACAGGGCCTCACACTTCTGACGACCCTCGCCCAGGATGTACGGTATGGGTGGAGAATCCTCCGAAAATCACCCGGCTTTACAACCATAACTGTGTTGATTCTGGCGCTGGGAATCGGCGCCAACACGGCAGTCTTCAGTCTTCTCGATGCGGTCCTGTTACGGCCATTGCCCTACAAAAACGCAGACCGCCTGGTCGTCGTCTGGCAGCGAATACCTCCTGACAAGATCGGCATGGTCTTCAACACCTATCGCCAGTTTGATGAGTGGAGCCGATCGAGCCATAGTTTCGAGAAACTGGCGGCGGCCACCTGGGCCCGCAACGCCGGAGCGATTCTCTCCTTGAAGGGACAAAAGCGCGAAGTCATGGCCGTCCCGGCGAGCGTCAATTTCTTTTCCATGCTCGGAGTGCCGGCGTGGCAGGGGCGGACGTTCGAGTCCCGGGATTTGAAGAATCCATGTACCGTTGTCCTCGCTCATCAGTTCTGGCAGCAGCGCTTGGGAGCAGAGCCCGGCTGGGTCGGACGAAATCTAATGCTGGATGGAGTCAGTTGCACCGTCGCCGGCATCATGCCCAAAGACTTCTCCTTCTACCCTCGGCAGACTGATCTATGGACGCTGATCACCCCCAACAGCGAAATCGTCCAGAAGCCGTGGGACATGCCCATCGGCGCCTTCGGTCTTCTAAAGCCGGGCGTCAGCCGTGCCGCGGCGGAAGCAGAACTTGCCGGCATCGAGAAACGAATCATCAACGAGAACTCATACTGGGCCGCCTTGAAGCCCGAGCCAAATGTGCTCGATCTGCAATGGGAGTTCACCTGGCTCACAGGCCGGAATCTTCGCCAGGGTTTGATCATTCTCTTCGCAGTGGTTGTTTTCGTGCTGCTCATTGCTTGCGTGAATGTGGCCAATCTCCTTCTGGGACGCGCCGCGGAACGTCAAAAGGAACTGAGCTTGCGCGCTGCGATCGGCGCAGGGCGCTCGCGTCTGATTCGCCAGTTGCTCACCGAAAGCGCCATGCTCTCGTTGGCCGGAGCCACCTTCGGAACACTGTTTGCGATCGTCTGCGTGCGCTACATCGCCGCGAAAGAGGCGCTGCAGCTTCCCCCCGGCAATCCTGTTTCAGTAAATTGGGAGGTGCTGGCGTTCACAATCCTGCTGGCGCTTCTGACGAGTCTCATCTTCGGTCTGGTTCCGGCCTGGAAAGCATCGCGCATCGACTTGAATGAGTCTCTCAAGCAATCGAGCCCGGGAACCTCGCGCGGCGCGATCAGTCAAAAGACCAGCCGCACCCTCGTAATTGTCGAAATGGCGCTCTCCCTGGTTGTGCTCGTGGGAGCGGGTTTGCTCATTCAAAGCATGATTCGTCTTGCGCATGCTCCCCTCGGCTTCGCGCGCGACAACTTGTTGACCGCCGGTATTCGCCTTCCGGCTTTGTCCTATCCCAAGGCGGAGGACTGGTTGAAGTTCTGGGACCGCCTCGATCTGAGATTGCAATCGTTGCCGGGCGTCGAAGGCGTCACCTTCGGCGCCTCGCCGACGAACTATTTCCCTGGCACTTCCGCAGTTACGTTGGAAGGGGACGGCGGCTCTCTGCGAACCGTCACAGCAGGCAGCCCTGAATCGGTGGGCGTCAGCTTCTTCCACGTGGTTGGTATTCCTCTCTTTGCAGGCCGGCCATTCAACGACGCAGATCGTGCGGCATCGATGCCGGTTGCCATTGTAAATGAAGCGTTCGTCCAACAATTCTTCCCCACGAGTTCACCGATCGGCCGCCGGATCAAGCCGGGAACGGCGGACGCGAAGGGTCCATGGCTCACCGTTGTCGGCGTTGTGGGAAACGTCGCCCGCCCCACGTTGTTTATGCACTACTCTCATGGCTCGGCCATCTATCGGCCGCTCCGCCAGCAACCCACCAATCTTGGGCTGGCCGTTTTTGTCCGTACCGCCGGTAACGTTCGCGCTCATGCGCCCGATATCATCCGTGCAGTTGCCGATGTCGACCGCAATATTCCTGTGCCCACCGTCCAGACAGTCGACGAGTCGCTCGCCACGTTTCTGGCTGAGCCAAAATTCCGCGCGCAGTTATTTGGCGTCTTCGCCGGACTGGCTCTGCTGCTGGCCGCGGTCGGAATCTACGGCGTGCTTTCCCAACTGGTTGTGCAGCGAACCCACGAAATCGGAATCCGCATCGCCGTCGGCGCGACCCGCCAGGACGTCTTGCACCTGGTGATCGGCGAAGCACTGAAGCTCATCCTCGGCGGCACAGTGATCGGGTTGATCGGCGCTCTCCTCTGCACGCGCCTTCTTTCCAGCATGCTTTACGGAGTAGGAACAACAGACCTGGTTACGTTTGCAGGCGTAACACTGCTGCTCACCGTCGTAGCTTTGCTCGCGTGCTATGTCCCCGCGCGGCGTGCCACGCGAATGAATCCGCTGTCAGCCTTGCGCTGCGAATAAAAAGCTACTGGAAGGTGAACCCCTGCTTTAGGGGTATAGTTCTTACGGACCCTAGGCAACTGAACTGGCTCAGTTCGGCGCATCAACAGATGAAAAGAAAGCTGCAAGTCCGATTTTGAGATGGTCCGCGCTGAAGACTGCTCTTATTGGTCTATGGATATTCCTTTCGGTGCTCATTACCTGTCTTGGGCAGAATCCTCGTTAAGTCCGGCCAGCCAAGAGCAACCTCAGAGAGCGCAACGCCGCCGATCTCAATCTGTCTGCCAGTCACACACCGGGCGCCAGTTTTCTCGTAGAACCGTACTGCGGGGTTCTGCTCGAGCACCCAAACTACCATCGATTGATGACCCTTCTGAGACAGGCTTGCAGCGACCGCGCCCAGCAGCGCCGTTCCGATACCGCGTCCCTGCGCTTCTTTGAGCAGGTAGAGAGTGTAGAGCTCCGAGTCATAAGCGTTTAGGCGTTCGCGAATGGTGCCCCCGCCACCAAACCCGACAATCTCGCCCTTGATCTCAGCTATGAAAACAGAGACAGGGCGAGTGAGCCAGTCCTGCCATAGAGGAACGCGTTCCGCCTCGTTCAATGAAGCGAGGTACTCGGGCGGAACAATGCCACCATAGGTTGTCCGCCAGCTCTGCACATGCACATGAGCAATCCCGGCAGCATCTCGCAAATCTGCGCCCCTGATCGAGTACACGCGGCAAATCGCTCCGGCCTTGTTTTTCGGACAGGTTTCAGAGTATCGCGAATGCCTACTGTGCAGATATTCGCTTCCCCGGTCATCCGTTCAAGGGACTTCTCCACCGATATTTTTGAAAAAAGACTGAACAAAACCGATGCTGGCGGAATATCCAGTTGTGAACTGTCTCACTTTGCTAAAACGGACGCGCCCCAGGCGCGCGAACAAACTGTTTACCCCTGAAGAGCTTTCAAGTCATTCGCTTTCAGCCCCAAGCAAACAACTAAAACCCAGGCAGGACGCGTCAACAGTTCGCAGTAAGGCTTTTTCGTTGCAACTTCCGGTCCCTTTCCCCGGGAGATCGGTCCGGAATTCGCTGATGACTGCCATGGAAAAAGCATTTCTACTCCCGCTTCTGCTATGGGCTCTGCCGCTTCTTGCGCAAAGCACCACCGGCGAGTTGCGTTTGTCGGTCACCGATCCTGCTGGCTTGGGCGTGAAAAGCGCGATCGAGCTGACCAGCCAGGGCAACGAGTATCGCGAGGGGTTTAACACAGATGTCCAGGGAAAGCTTGATGTGAAGCGGCTGCCTTACGGAATCTATCGCCTCCAGATTGCCGCCAAGAGTTTTGCGACCGTGACCGAGGAAATCGACATACGCTCCGCCCTTCCGCTGGATCGAACGATCCAGCTCAAACCGGCTTCGGTCGCTCAGTCGGTGAAGGTCACCAACTCGGAAACATTGATCGATCCCTATCGGGCAGGTTCGGTAAACGAAATAGGCTCGGAACAGATTCAAAACCGGCTGACCGCGCTGCCTGGCCGCGGTATCCAGGATCTGGTGAACTCCCAACCAGGCTGGCTCTATGAAGGGAACGCAGTCTTGCATCCGCGCGGATCGGAATATCAGACCCAGTTTGTGGTGGATGGAATTCCTCTGACCGATAACCGCTCGCCCAGCTTCGGCCCGGCGGCGGCCGACGTTGATGACATCCAGTCCCTCAAGATCTATACCGCCGGAATCCCTGCCGAATACGGCAGGAAGATGGGAGGGGTGGTTGAGGTCAACACCTTGCAAAACCAAGTGCCCGGTCTACATGGACAACTCACGCTCTTCGGTGGGACCTACGATACGGCCTCGGCCAGCACACAGGATCAATACACGCGGGGAAAGAACACCTTCGGAGTGAGCGCGTCTGGCGACATGACGAATCACTATCTCAACCCCGTTGTTCCGCAGAATTACACCAACAGTGGCACGATTGGCAGCTTTTCTGGAAATTATCAGCGCGATCTCACTGAGAATGACCGCCTTATCTTTATCTATCGCCATGAACTCGCTCGCTACCAAATTCCCAACGAGCTGGTGCAGCAGAATGGCGCCTACCTGCCAAATGCGGACAACGACACCGGTTGCCCATCTGTGCCTCCGCGTGAGCAGCCGCCCGGCTGCGTATACATTCCCGGGGGCCAACTACAGACGGCCGGCAATTTCGAGGATATGGGGAGCGCTTCTTACCAGCACGTTTTCTCCTCCAACGCCGTCGGATGGTTGCGCTTTATGGCCCGTAACAATTCGAATGACTTTAATTCCAACCAGGCGTCGTGGCCGCTGATTGCTACCCAGCATAACGAATTCAAAGAGGTGTACTTCAACGCAAGCACGTCCATCCATCACGGACGCCACGAATTTAAGGTAGGCGTTGAATCCGACTCGGTCTTCCTGCACGAAAACACGGGCTACGTCATGCCGTACTGCGAGGATGTGAATAATCCCCAGTGTCCAATTGCGATTGGAATCTTTGACCCCGGTGCGACCACCTTCTCTTTTGCGGCCACCCATCCGGATCTCGAACAAGCAGCCTATGTTCAGGACTTGATGCGACTCGGCAACTGGACGGTCAACGCAGGCGTTCGCTGGGATCACTACCAATTACTGTTGAACCAGAATGCCGTGGAACCCCGCATAGCCGCCTCGCGGTACTTTCCCAGGCTGAGCATGAATGTTCACGGCTCCTTTGACCGCATCTTCCAAACACCGTCCTTCGAGAACATCCTTTTGTCCAGCTCCCCGGAGGCAGCGAATCTGGACACGAGCGGTCCCGCGGTGCAATTTCCGGTGCGACCCTCTCACGGGGACTACTACGAGTTGGGCCTGACGCAGGCGCTCTTCAAGCGGCTCCGCGTAGACGCGAACGTCTTCCGCCGCGATGTCAATAACTATGCGGACGACGACCAGATTCTGAGCACGGGCATCAGCTTCCCCATCGCATTCCGCAAGGCCATCATTTATGGAGCAGAAGGCAAGCTGGAAACGCAACACTGGGGACCATTTTCGGGCTGGGCAAGCTACTCCTACATTGTGGGCAACGCGTGGTATCCCGTAACCGGCGGTCTCTTCCTTGGCGATGATGCTTCCTCCGCGCTGACGCAGACAACGGGACACTTTCCCGACTCGCAGGACCAGCGGAATTCGGTGCGCGCCCGCCTGATCTACCACCTTGCCCCGCGCTTCTGGATGGCCGCTGGCGCGGATTACAACAGCGGCTTGCCTTTTCAGGCGAATTTAACACCGCAGCAGTATGCGGCCGAATACGGCCAAACCGTAATCAATCACCTCAATTTTGAGCGCGGACGCGTTGAACCTCACTTCACGCAGAGTCTTACCGTGGGCGCCGATCTCCTCAAGACAGAGAAGTTCACCACGCGGTTCCAGGGCGACATCGCAAACATCGGCAACACACTTGAACTTATCGATTTCGGAGGTTTGTTTTCCGGCAACGCAATTGGCCCAGGGCGCCAATTCACATTTCGCCTTGTAACTTCGTTCTGAGATCTCTTTCTACACCCCTTCGAACCTTGGATAAGACTGCGGGCGGGATCGTCATCTCTACCAGGGAATCAGGAAGGTCGTCTGCCCTCCTTCGTGATGCTGGGCGAAAATCACTTCACCCGGGAAATACCTGGAGTTTCCGAAGCGCTGTGCGCCATGATGCGTATGTTCTCATCAAGAAGTCTCCCTCTGACGAGGCCCTCGCTTACGTCGCAACGGGCCCGCTGGAGGATGATGAGATTCCACGGCCCAGCCGTCATCGATCATGTTGCGGCCGCCGCTCGCGCTGACGAACGTTTGCAACTCGCCCTGAGCGGTGTCTGGCTCAATCGTGCCAACCCGGTAAGGGAGCGCTGGTCTGCACTGATGAACGAACTTGGCTTCAACGCGAGCACATGCCATGTTTCGAGTAGCCGACAATCCGCGAGCTGTCTCGTTTTGCCTCAATCTAAAGATCCACGCTAAGATTTCCAAGTGATGGATTCTCTCCGCGAGGCGCTGGAGCCGGACGAGCGTGGACTCGGGGAGGAGCCTGCCAGGTCTCACGGAAAGTTAGCGCTGGCTCTGGGAGTGATCGCAATTGCGCTCAGCCTGGTCCTTGGATGCCTTTACCTAATCGCCATCCGTCGCCTGGAGCGCGAAGTCGCGCAGCTCAGCCGGCAGACGGAAGGTCTCAGCCGCCAGGTCGTGCGCGCACAGGAGCAATCGCAGACGCTGGCGCAGCAGGCTTCCCAAGCGGCTGCGAACGCGCAGGCCGCCGCTCAACAGCGCGACCTGGCGAAGCAGGATCAATCGAACTCGGAGGCGCAGGCCCAACTTGCGCGGCAGCAGGCCGCCGCCGAGCAGCAAAAGGCAGATCAAGCCACACAACAGGCTGAGCAATATCGGCAAGAGCGAGAGGCTGAGCTTACACAGCTGCAACAGGCTCTCGGGCAAATCGCCGAAACGCATCGTACCGCCATGGGCCTGGTGATGACGCTGGACAGCAAGTCGATTCGCTTCGACTTTGATAAGGCAAACATCAAGCCGGAATATCGTGACATTCTCAACCGCATCGCTGGCATCCTGATGACGCTTAAGGGATTCTCGATTGCCGTCTATGGATATACGGACGATGTCGGCACCCAGGCGTATAACCTGCAACTCTCACAGCGTCGCGCCCAGGCTGTCCGCGACTTCCTGGTGCAGGCCGGAATCTCCCCAACGACAATCACGACCATCAAGGGCTTTGGCGAATCCGACCCTCGCGTTCCCGGCAACACTGACCAGGCGCGTGCGGCCAACCGCCGGGTCGAGATCGGCATAGTGGATTCGAAACTTATCGTGAACGGCCCTCTCGTCGCGCCAAAGTGAATTAGGGGTTACCGGTCCGCTGGAGACAACCGACTGCGGACCTCACCACGATCACCGCAACCAAGGAAAGGTCCCACAGACCAGTTCCGAAGGAACGGCACAATCCAGAGCTCGGCACGGGAGTGCCGGGAAGCAACCAGCAAGACAACCCGAGTCCCCTTTCAGGGGACGGCACAAAACCATCAGCGAGCCTCAATGACGGCCGTTAGCAAGGCCACAATCAGGAGCGCTACGCCGATGCAAAGCCACTGCATCCACCCCATCAATGTCCATGCGCTACTGGCTTCAGCACGCCATTTCGGTAACTTTTCGAGCCCAAGCAATCAAGTACGGGAGTGATCCATGACCCCGTTTCGGGGAACTCGGCATCACTACCGAACGCCTCTGTGGAGTCTGGTCCATGGGTCACGTAACGAAGGCCATGCAGCTGCGTGCCATTTTCGTCTGTCCTCGGCAACGCACTCTGCAACTCTGCTACACAGAAATCCGAATAGGCAACCTGCAAACCGGCCGTCGTGTAGCTGCAAAGATCGCGTTTGCCACAGCCGGAGCAATCGGTGGCACGCTCGCCTCACCTACGCCGCCGGGCGCTTCGCTGCTGCGCACGATATGCACATCGATCTTCGGCATCTCGCTGATGCGCAGCATGTCGTAGGTATTGAAATTCGATTGTTGCGTCCGTCCCTTTTCAATCGTGATCTCGCCCTTGAGCGCTGCCGTGAGACCATAGGCGATTCCGCCTTCCACCTGCTGCCTGACGATGGCGGGATTCACCACCTGCCCGCAATCAATGGCGCACACCACGCGATGTACTTTCACCTTGCCGTCGTGGAGGGAGACTTCCGCCACTTCTGCGGTAAAGCTTTCCAGGTTGTTTACCAGGGCAACGCCCTGGTAACGGCCCGGCGCGGGGGCGCCCCAATTTGCCTTTTCCGCTACCAGGTTAAGTACCGCCAGCATGCGCGGGGAATGCGCCAGCAGGCGCCGGCGCACTTCTACAGGATCTTTCCCGCCGGCTGCGGCCAGTTCATCCAGAAAACATTCGGCAAAGAAAGTGTTCTGCGAGTAGCCAACGGAGCGCCAGTACGAGGTTGGAACCGCGCCGTCGGCTCGATGGAACTCAATTGCGCAATGGGGGAACCGGTACTCCAGGTCGTCGATGCCTTCCACCGCAGTACCGTCGAGGCCCTCGCCCCCTCGCCCGCCGCCGAAAGAAGGACAGACCACCCGCGCCTTAAACGCTTCCGGCCAGCCTTGCGAATCGAGAGATCCGGAAAACTTCACGTAGGCCGCCGGCCGGTATGGTCCGGTCTGAATGTCGTCTTCACGCGTCCACGTCAACTTCACCGGAGCGCCGATTGCCTTGGAAATCTCCACTGCTTCCGCAATGAAATCGGTCCCGCCACGGCGCCCGAAGCCGCCGCCCATGTACATGCTATGAACCTGGATGCGCGCTGGATCTAAACCAGTGATGCGTGCAGCCACTCGCCGCGCGCCGGATTGCATCTGCGTGGAGGCCCAAATGTCACAACCATCAGCACGAACGCTCGCCGTGCAGTTCAGCGGTTCCATGCAGGCGTGTGCCAGGTAGGGCGCCTCGTAGATCGATTCCACGCGCTTGGCGGCGCGCGCCAAAGTACCCGCCGCGTCCCCCTCGGTTCTGCCGGCGATACCGGGCTTTTCCCCCAATTCCGACATACGCGAGCGGATGATGGCGCTCGACAGCGCCGCATTCGGACCTTCGTCCCACGTGATGTTGAGAGCCTTGCGCCCTTGCATCGCTGCCCACGTGTTGTCGGCCACCACAGCGACTCCGTTGGACACGCGCACAACTTCGCGCACGCCGGCGACGGCCTTTGCCTTTTCGGCATCGTGGCGGGCCACCTTGCCGCCGAAGACCGGGCAGCGCGCGAGCGAAGCGTAAAGCATGCCCGGAACTTCCGCATCGATGCCGAACCTGGTTGCGCCGCTGATCTTGTCCCGCGTATCCAGCCGTTTCGCCGGCGCTCCGATCAGCCGGAAGTCTGTCGCGTCTTTGAGCTTGATGTCTGCAGGTAGCGGCAACTTCGCCGCGGCTTCGGCCACGCTGCCATAGCTGGTGCGCTGTCCGTTTGCCAGCAGAAAGCCTTGGTCGGTGCGCACTTGCGTCACATCGATGTTCCACTTTTGCGCCGCGGCCAGCATTAACATCTGGCGCGCCGCCGCGCCCGCCTTGCGCAGCGGCATCCATTGCGTGCGGATACTCGTGCTGCCGAAAACACCCTGCATCGGCCCATAGCATGAGGGATCGACAGGAGCGAACTCGGTGCGCACGCAGTTCCAGTCGCAATCCAGCTCATCGGCCAGGATCTGGGACAGCGATGTTACCGTGCCTTGTCCCATCTCACCCTTGGTGATCAGGAAAGTCACCATGCTGTCGGCATCGATATGGATGTAGGCGTTCGGCTTCACCGTCATGGGAGCGCCAAAGTGCTGTGCGTCCACCCTTCGCGCACCCGGCAGCACAAAGCCGACCAGCAACCCGCCCATCCCGCGCAGCACATCACGGCGATTGAGCAACTCGATCTTCAGACTCGTTTCGTTACTCATCCGATGTCTCCGCGTGCTTTGTGAGTCGAGCTTCCGTTGCCTGGCGCCGCAGACCGGCGGCGCGATGGATGGCTGCGCGAATCTGGTTGTATGTGCCGCAGCGGCAGATGTTGCCGTGGAGTGCTTCGTCGATATCGGCATCGGTCGGTTGCGGGGTGCGCGCCAGCAGGGAAACCGTCGTCAGAATTTGCCCCGACTGGCAGTAACCGCACTGCGGAACGTCTTCCTCCAACCAGGCCTGTTGCACGGGATGGCTGACGTCGCTCGAGAGGCCCTCAATGGTGGTGATGCTCTTGCCCACCAGGGTCGCCGCCGGGGTCACGCAGGACCGAATAGGACGGCTATCGACCAGGACGGTACACGCTCCGCACATCGCGATACCGCACCCGAACTTGGTACCCGTCAGATGGAGAACGTCCCGAAGTACCCACAGCAGCGGCATATCCGGTGCGGCCTCGATCACGTGCGTTTTGCCGTTCACTTGCAGCGCAATGCTCGCCATATTTGCCCTCGCCGGCTTCCTGTTCCCGTTTCTCCAGCCGAGACCCGTGCGACACCCAACTCCGTAGCCCAACCGACGCCGTACCACGGCCACAACGTTGACCCGGCTCAGAAGAGCATCAACGGAATTTTACTCGCATTGACTGTATGGGTCGGGTGCGTGCCCGTTCCCGGGGACTTGTGATCAGGCGGGGCTGGAACTTCGATGGAGAGACTGTGACTTTTTTGATTGTTTGGTCCTTCGGCTGATCCAGCCGGGCTGACAACAGAGCACTGCGCAGATCAGGTTGCCCCCAATGCCCACCGGCTTGGGGACTTCCAGAGAACAGCAGGGAACAGATGAAAATCCTCCGAATGAATTGGTAGTCCTGAGCGTCCTTGAGTCATGCGTTTGGAAAGAACCGCGAAGAGGGATGCTTTCCTGATTTCGTTGGGAAGAACCGCCATTCTGATGATTTCACTGAGTGCTGTCATTACTGCCTATGCGCAGAGCATCGCCGGAACGTGGCA
Source organism: Acidobacteriaceae bacterium (assembly GCA_035507705.1). Taxonomy (GTDB): domain Bacteria; phylum Acidobacteriota; class Terriglobia; order Terriglobales; family Acidobacteriaceae; genus PALSA-350. The sequence goes on along the minus strand of DATJNV010000030.1, from coordinate 10,084 downwards.
GGGGGCTCTGGCCCAAGGCCGAGGACCGCGCATTGTGCTCAGGATTGCCCACGCCGGCGACGGGGCCTTGCGTGGTTCTATTAGTTTTATTGATCGATCGGCCGATGTGCTCCCGTTACTCACGACCACCTACAAGGCGCCCGACCTGACCGCGGCGCTTGGCGAAATCACCTTTCGCGGCAAACTGAGCGCCGACGGGAAATCAATCGCTGGCACCTGGACGCAGGGCAACCAATCATCCCCGGTGAGTTTTACCCTCGCCACGCCGGAAACACTTTGGACGTACTCCGGTACCTCCACCATGCCTGCGATGCCGGCAACGGCGGACCCATCCTTTGAAGTTGCCACCATCAAGCCCAGCGCGCACGATGCGAATTGGGGCATTTCAAGGGGAACCCGCCTGTTTCAGGCGCGAGGCAACACCGTTGCCGACCTCATCCAATTCGCCTACCATGTGCGCCGGCGGCAAATTGGAGGCGGCCCTTCCTGGATGGACGAACTCCGATTTGACGTGACCGGCGAACCGGATGCGCCGGGCCTCCCGAGCAGGGATCAGCAGCGGCTGATGCTCAGGAAGCTACTCGCAGAGCGGTTCGGCTGCAAAGCGCACATCGTGCAAAAGGACTTTCCGGTATACACCCTCGTCGTCGCCAAGAGCCCTCCAAAAATCGATGTCAGCGCTCCGAGCGTCAACAACATCCTTGTTTCTCCCAGGGAACTGGAGGACGGTACTACGGCGGTGCAGTTTTTTCACACTACCATGCCCGAGTTCGCGGAATTTTTGATGGGCTTTATCCAGGACCGGCAGATTGTTGACCAAACTGGCCTGACGGGCCGTTACGATTTCACGGTGATGGTCCCTACCACCTCGCAGAATGGTAATGACACTGACAAGGCCACGGCTTTTCTTCTTGGCGTCAAGCCGCTGGGTTTCAAGCTGGAGCCAAAGAAAGAGCCGCTCGACGTCATCATGATCGACAATATCGAAAGGCCAACCGCGAACTAGGTTTCGAGTGACACATGGGACGTAAGGTACCCCTCAAACTCACCGAGACGGCTGTTTATAGCCGGGCGGCTTTATAAAGGTAAACGCTTCGTCTGTCCCAAACAGTCCCTCACACCGTCCTGGATTGCTACCGCAACTGCTCGCGCACCGAGCTAAACGTGATGCAGGGAAGAGCCATCGCTATCCTCCTCTTCCTCACCATCTTCCTGGTGAGATGCCGGGCCAAGGCCCAGGCCGCCACTCATACCGCCGCCCATGCCCATGCCGCCGCCGCCACCTCCGCCTTGACGGCCTTCGGCCTTATCGCCCTTGTCTTTCCCGCCGGATGCGGTTGGCCGCGCCGGGCCTTGTAGAGGAATCGCCACGTCGGCCGGGATGGGAGCGAGATCGAGCGCCTCGCGAATGAAGGCGCGCAGCGATGCGACCAAATCCTGCGTATGGACGAGCCTGCCGGTGGCTAGCTCGTTCGCAGCGCTCGCTGCCAGCCGGACTTGTTCCTCGGTGCCGAGCAGGATGATATCCGATAAGGCAGCCTCGACCGAATCCCGGATCCGGCGTGCGCGATCCGAGCCCGGCAAATTAGCCACACCAGGATCTGATGGCGCCGTTGAACTGGTCGACGGAGCCTCGGCCAGCCGGCGGAGGTCGCGATGGTGAGTCGGATCGACCGTCAGGTCCCCGGTGAAAGACCCGCCCAACGTCTTGTAGGCGGCGATCAGGACGCGCAACCGCTCGTTGATCTGCCGATTCAAACGCTCCCGCCGCTGCTGAATCGTGACCATCGTAAGCAGGCGGATACCGACGCCGATCAACGTAATGACCGCCAGGCTCAGCAGGGTGGCGATGAGCGCGTGCAGAGAGCTGAAATCGAGACTGCGCAACTAAACCTCCCCAGAAATCTTAACCGGATGAAGCATCGCCCGGCTCGGGGGATGGAGAGTGCACTGCCGGTAGACTCATATCAGGAGTAGACTCCATGAGCGATACACTCATGCAGACGAAGTCGCGCCCTTCGTTCACTTCAGCATAGAGCCACCCACGGCAGTAACGAGGCTGACCAGTGACGTGATCAGCCATGCAGCCTTCAGGTCCAATCGATCGGGTGTCATGGGGCTCTCAAGACTTTCCCGCAGAATGCGCCGAGCCCGGCTCCAGGCTCTGCACGGCGACATACCCAAAGCAAAACAGCAGAACCGCAAATCCCACCGGGTCCAGTATCTCGGGGGGACTCGGAAGTCTCAGCGGGAGCGACAAGTTACCATACACTGCCTCCAATGCGAAAAGAAGGATGCCGGCAGAAAGAACAGTGCGCAGGCGCAGGACGAGGAATTTACGCGAGAGCTTTGGCACGGCGACGACGGTTGCCAGAACAGTGAGCGAGATGGCGGCGACGAGGTGATTGTAAGGCATGACCTTGAAGGACGAGCCGGTCCCTAAGAAGAGTGCAATGCCGGCCACAGCGATCGCGAGCCCCGCTACCACGGCTCCCTGAAGAAAGAGCCGCAGTGCACCCTGGCTCAGCTGCATAAAGGCCAACACCGCGATGACTACGACCGAGAACGACAGGATATTGCCCACGTAGGGAAGGCCGGTAAGAACCCAATCTGGCAAAAGCCGCAGATCGGCCAACGAACCAAACAGGTATTCGATTCCCTCAATCGCGCTCCAGATGCCGAGCCAGAGCAACAGTTTGACGCCCCTTCCGCGGCGCATCACAGCGATGGCGCAAGCGCACAATCCAATAAACAGGAAAACTGTTCCGAACAAGATGTACGGGATTCGATCCCGGAGTATCACGAAAAGGTTTTGATCGGTCAAGGCGGAACCTCTGGACGTCATGTTACTTTCCGTCTCAGTGGCCGTCGGTGCGCGCCGTCACAGATGAAACTCTCACCCGCTCCATGACTTTACTTGCGCCAGGCCCATTCCTGGAACGCCCAACGCAATTGCGGCTCGGCCGTGCTCCGGCGCAGGAGATATGTTTTTTTCCCACGTGCGGACGAGGATCTGTACTCAGACCAGATTGGAGATTTGCCGGCTTGCTCAGTGCGCCGCTTGCTCGGCGGCGTAGTGCTTCTTGAAGAGATGCCTTGAGATGTCCGGCCAGAACTCGACAAATTCCGCGCCGATCACGCCTTCCGCGGTCACCGTGAGCGCACCGTCGACCGTCTGCCCAAAGCCTCGATCCGCGGCAGGATAATATGCGTTCGAGATGCCGCCGGAGATGAAGTTGCCGAGCACGTTGGCGTAGTTTGGTCCCCAGGAACCATTGTCGCGCCTGCACCAGATGGTGGTGCCCGCGGAGTAGAGAAAGCGATGGGTGAAGGTACCCTCGCCCAGGCGAAGGTAGCGCGGATCTTCCTTGAGCACGATGGGAAGAATCGCATTGCCCCATAGCTCGCCGTCCGCGGTGTCGAGATAAGCCGCGCCAAAGCGCTTGAAGTAACCCTGAGCTCCCTGGCCGAATCCCGGGTTGCTGTTCAGTCCCTGACGATAACCGGCGACAAATCCATCTGCGACGAAAACGAATGGGTCGACCGTGCTCTTAAACATCAGGTGCCACTTCTGGCGCGGCGAGAGACTTGGCGCCCCGGTCGAGGTGTCGACCGTGTTGAAGTTTGGCATCACGCCCAGGATGCGCTGATGCTCCTCCTGCCGCAACATATCCGCTGGAGTCGCGCCAGGCTTCACCGCGGTTCGGGGAAAGATCGGGCCGTTCGCGCTCGGCATTCCGTCTTGTGGTGTGTGTACATTCCCCTGTTGGGCAACAGGAGCAGCAGGTAAAGCGGAGGAATCCGCGGGCGCTTGAGCCTGGGCCCATCCCTGGACTGGAAACAACAAGGTCGCGGCGACAGTGGCTGCCCGAAACAGACAGGTAGAAGACAGGCAGGGAAGCGATGGCAAAACTGCAGCGCCCGATGCGGTTCTCCGGCGTGGTCTAACAGCGCATCCTGCCCGAGCAGAACGATCGTCATTCGCGAGCTCCCGCCGCAGAAAGGACCACAACGCCAGGCAAATGGTCATTGGGAAGAAGGGGCTGAGGTAGCAGGCGCGCACGATTTCGCAGAGTTCTACAGCAGGTGCGAACAAACCATCGAACTTATTTGTGTTCGCCGAACGAGAAGCAAGAGACACCATGGTTCTCCACCGTCACCACGAAACAGACGAAATCGCAGAACCCGCTCGTCCGCATTAGAAGGGGTACCTTAACGGTGTCGTCCACACCTACCGTGGGAATAGACGGAAGGTTGCGCAAATGGTTGCGACAAAGGCTGCAATCATGGTTTCGAAGCCGGCTATCTTTAGGATTATCTTTCGGCCATCTCGTGGTGATCGGAGTATGCGCCTTGCTGCACCAGAGAGAACGGCAGGTCTGCTCAGAAAAAGGAACAGCAGCGCTCACAAATGGGTTTTCCCAAATGCGGACGATTTGGACTTGAGATTGGACCTTCGGACTTCACCAGACCAAGATGCCGCTCGTACCAGTGTCGGCTCCATCTGCGCGGGGCTGACGCTTTCACCATCGGTGCCGGTTCATCCGGGGAAAGTGAAGCGCTCGACGAGCATCCTCACGCGCTCTTTCTGACGGCTCCGCGGAAATCGCCCGGTTCTTGTCAGCTCGGCGATACCATGGAGGCTCGCCCAAAACAGTTCGGTCAGAACCTCCGGCTTCATCTGCCCCTGAAACAGCGCCAGGAGTTGGGAAAAACCGAATCGCAGCTCCGGAGGAGTCGCAGGGTCACCGAAGGGTATGCTCAGGTTGAGCGTAAACATCACTTCATACATAGCTGGAGAAGATGCGGCGAACTCGAGATAGGCGGCCGCGACCGATTCGACCGCGCTTCCGCCCTTAACCCGCTTTCGTGCCTTTTCCAAGGCCAGGCCCAATTCCTGGAAACCCTCGATAGCGACCGCGGCGAGAATTCCGTCGCGGCTTCCAAAATGAGCGTACAGAACGGGTTGGCTGTATGAAATTTCCTCGGATAGCCGCCGGACGGTTACGTTGGACCACCCTTCATGCTCCGCGATTCGCCGCGCGGCGCTGATAATCAGTGCCCGACGGGCCTGCTTGTCCCGCAGCTTTCGTTCCGCAATTCGGTTGGGCGTCGCGGTCTTTTCCATGCTAATAATCATAGCATTGCTAGATTATATTGCCGGGATGGTGAATCCTTCTCTAGCGATCCACATCATACATAGCGTTGCTAGAATTTCTACACAGGAGAAAATTCCATGCAAAATGCTATCCCGCTGACCATGGCGGCCCTCATCGCTGTGGGGGTCATTGTTATCGGTTGTTTCTACCTCGTCTCCCCTGAACGAATCTCACGATCGTTTGGCCTGAAGCCGCCCGCATCCGATGCCAACACTCGCGCCTGGCTACGTCTGAAAGGAATTCGTGACCTCGCCTGCGGATTGGTCGTGCTGACCATGATGCTGACCGCGGAAAGCCGCCTGGTGGGCATTGTTTTCCTCGTTTTTGCCATCGTCCCTTTTGGCGACATGTCCATCATTCTGGGGTCGGGTGGGCGGAAGGCAACAGCATTCTCGGTTCATGGTTTCACCTGCGCGGTGATGCTGGTCGTCGGCCTCTTGCTGATCCATGCAATTTGAGAGGAATGCCCCTGACCGATCTTGTGGCCGGTGAGGCGAAGAAGAAATCCCTGCGCAAGCGCCAGCGGAAAAGCCACCTTCAACGAATTCCAACACCTGGAGGGATTATGAACCATTGGATGGGTACGGTATCTCTGGTTGGCATTCTAAGCACAGCAGTCGTGTGCGGCACGGATATGTTCTTTTTGACATGCGGCCGTCCCGCTCTCAGATTGGCGTCCTCATCTGCCGGCACCGAGGTCATGGGATTTTTCCACATGTTCGGCGACGCGCGGATGCCGATCTGGGGGATCGCGGCGATCCTGTGCAACATCGTGCTAGCCGTCTTGAGCAGGGGTGAGCAGCGCTGGTTTTATGTCGCGTCGCTCTTCATGCTGATTCTGTTCGTAATTGGCTATGCTCGTTTATCAAAACCGATTAATCAGCTTCAAACCGAAGCGGCAAAAACCGGAAAAACCCTCAGCAATGGCCGTGAGCTGCAGGCCTCGTGGGATCGATCGTTACTCATCCGTGTTCCGCTGCTGGTTGCGTCTCTCCTGGGCCAGTGCCTCGTATTGTTAATCGCTTCAGCGCAATTGCGGTGATGCGCTCCTCTCGCTATTTGCAGCGCGTTTCCCGGCGTCGGTCGCCGCCAGGCTGCTCCTCGATTCGATCATGGACAGGCCAGGGTGGCGTTCGAGTGCCGGGTGCGGACCCATTCCGGTTGTTTGTATGGAGATTCCTTTGTAATACGTGATGATGATGGGTACAAATGGCGTGCCTTGCAATCGCCGGCCGGGAGGAGTTGGCGTATCATGTTCGATTTACGATTTGCTCGTTCTCATTCCCAGCACCACGCTGGCGGCCTGGTGCAGCACCTCGGTATAGAGATAACCTACCCCGGTTTTAGAGTTATGGACGGGCATAGTACGAAGCGTTTGTGCGTGCGCTAAGCTTCGGTTCGTCTAGAGTGATCCGCAGTGCGTGGTACTCGTTGTCCTGCGAGGACCGGAGCGAGTCGAAGGCGAGCACGTAGTACGAATCCAGATCCGATATGCATCCAGCGATACCGGCTTCAAGAGCTTTGTCGTCTTCGAGAACCAGGCCGCCACTCTGATACGCGAGAACCGGTAAAGCAAGATCTGCGGGATCTGCCTGATCCACCTTTTGCGCACCCTGAAGAAAAGGCTTGTAATAGGCTCGCGGCCGTTCGCTATCGCGCATCATGCTTGGTGAAGAAATTGTGTCTATGGTCATCTGAGCATCCAGAAAACCAGCGGAGAGATTTAAAATCTCTCCGAAGAAGTCTCTTTTGTCCCTCGGCGTGCCTGGGTATGGGCCGTCAGAAAGCATAGGCCAACCTGGCCCCATCCAGATGAGGAGGACTCTGCCCGGTACATCCTCCTGTTCGACGACCAGATGGGTGAGGGATTGGACTGATTGATGGAACCGTTGAGCGTTGTACCCTTCTGGAAAACCGAGCGTTGGTAACGGCATCTGAACTTTCTTAAGTTGGCCGATCAGGGCAGCCCTGTCCCGAGACGCGTGACCACTATTTATGCCAGCTTCAGAGAGAACGGCAATAGAGGTGGGAAAGCTAAGTTGCCCCTTATCTTGCTCCAGATATTTCTTCACGGCTTTCACCTGGTAGGCGACTTCTTCAAACGAGCCATTCAGGATATCCAGCATGAAAATGATGTGAGGCGGCGGATTCGCGCTGCGCCCATCTACTTCTTTGAAGGAAACGATCGGCTGCGGCTGATTGTTATCCAGTAAGCTGAAGGCCGTCTTTTGCAGGCCGGAGACCGGCTTGCCGGACTGATCCGTCACAACAACATCAAGTATGATGCGCCGCGCTACGCGGCTGGCTTGCTCTCGTTCTTGCGGAGTGCGGTGCAGCAAAACTGTAGGCGGAGGTTGGCTGGTCTCGCTTGACTGGCCGGAACTCGCGTCGGGCCGAGCCATCTGTTGCGGGCGCGAAGGCAAGGTCATCATCGCAAGGAGTATGTAGCACCACCGCTTGCTGTTCATTCTGGTTGATCCCGTCGATCTTTTCCTCACGCTTTGATGATTGGTTTGGTCGCATCGACCTCCGCCTTAGCCGAGAGAGCGGCTGGCGGTCACTTCCGCAGCGCTGCCAGTGTATCCGATAGGTTTCGGCTGGCACGTTTACTGTCAGCGTGAGTCTCTCCTGATGCCGGGCCGCCGAGATTCGGATCGCTGGAGGAGTAAGGATGCAATTTCGCCATGCCCCATCTTCTGCGCCCAGGCCAGTGGCTGGGCCCACGGTTCGGCGTCTGTTTCATGTGGAGAAGCTCCGTGGTCCAGGAGCAATCGAACAAGTTTGATTTTGCCCCAGCGGCATGCCCAACCAAGTGGCGTGCTTTTCAGAATGCCGTCCCGAGGATCTGTACGCGCGCCGGCCTCTAATGCTGCCCGCGCGAAAGGGACAACCTCATCTTCTGAGATCCAGTCGCGCATCGCCGCAATGTCATGCAGGATCGTTCGGCCGAACGATCCCATGACGTTGACGTCGCAGGCGCCCAGCACGAGCTGGAAGCACTCCAGGTAGCCACTTCGATCGAGGTCCTTGTTGCCCGCGGGGAGCCAGGGTATGTGGTGCCAGAAGGTCAAAGGCGCTGCGAGTATGCGGTGCCAGCGGTCATCGTGCGGTGGCCAGTCGATGTGCGTTAACGCCATCCTCACTATTTCGGTGGCTCCCGCGTCAGCGCCGAAGCGAAGCAAATCTTTGGCGACAGAACCTTCCGTCAGAGTGATATTCGGGGGAAGAAGGCCGCGCTCCTCATCCGCCAGAAGTTGGGCGGCCAAGGCGGTCTCACGGTAGAGCGCGGCTGTATCCGGGGTGACCACTCCTCCGTGCGCCCTCAGCAGATCCACCATCTTCCATTGCTTATGGCTATACGCACTATGCACGGGGGATCCGCTGGAGTCGACGTGCACATTCGGGTTTGCGCCGTGATCCAGGAGCAGACCTGCGATTTCACTCAGGCCCATGGCAGCGGCCTTCCACAACGGATGACCTTCTGACCAGGCTACCCAATCTCCTTCACCTCCAGAGACACGCTCGTCCGGGTCGAACTGACATTCCTCGAGCAAAAACCTGAGCACCTCGGGACGGTTGTTTGTGACCGCAGTTGTCAATAAGCCTCCGTCCCTCCATTGCACATGGTTGGCGAGCTTGCCTTCGGCCAGCCGGGAACGCAGCCATGGCAAATCGCCATTTGCGACCGCCGTGCGCTCGGCGCTATCGAGTTCCGTTGCCGGCTTGATGGCTGCATGCTGCGCAGGGTCCGCCTTAATGCTCTCTTTCTCATTTCGTTTTTCTTCTTCCTCAATGATCGCGACCATATCGTCGTAACCCCGCTCCCGCGCCAGCGTCCAGGCCGACGTGGCGTCGCGGTGGGGGTGAATACCCGCCCGTGCATTCGCTCCTTTTCGCATGAGCAGACGCGCGATTTCCGGTTGACGATGCATGACGGCGTAGTGGATCGCGCGGTGCTCATCTCCGTAGGAGACAGCCATGTTGGCGAGCTCCGGCCGAACTTTCAACATCGCTCTCACACCCTCGATGTCGCCCTTGCTCACACCTTCAATCAATCGCCGGATCGTCACGCCATCAACATAGGCCTTCAGCTTTGGCCAGCTATCGAACCCGTAGCTGCGGGCGATGACGAGCTGCGCATCGTGCAATGCGAACGTCGCGAGTTGCGGATGGTCATAACAAGCGGTAACTTCGCGAACCGCTGCTGGGTCCGCCGCCCGAAAACCGTCGAGCAGCTCTTTCGCCTGCCTTTTGAGTTGTTTGAGGTCCGGGTGCTGGCGCATCCGGCGAAGAGGCAACTTCTGTTTCATAGAGAACTCCTTTCTGTGGCGCCCGCTGTCCGCTAGCTCAGGCAGAAAAGAGTTGACCCAATCGGATTGTCGAAAGACACGCTTCAGGCGGGACGCAGTCCCTTTCCGCGGACACGGAGGCGTCCTAAAAGCGCCACCTCCAAAATACCAGTTGTCCGACATCATTAGGGATGTTTCGTCTGTTTGAAGGTGCGCCTATGGGTATTCCTCAGATCAGGATGTGCTGTCCCCTACCGGGGACTCGGATCTTGCTGGTTTTCCTTTCCCGGCACTTCGTGCCGGGCTCTGGATTGGGCCGTCCCTTGCGGGACTGTTTCGTACAGCGGTAGGCCGGTTACTCCGACTTTCACCCCTTTGTCATCCCAGCGAAGCCAGACTTGTCCCGGCGTGCCGTGGAGGGATCTGCAGTTTCCCTCCCGGCTGATGGCCTTCCCGCCAACCCACTTTTTTCATTACAAACGATAGTTACGAATTCCCCAACCAAGGTGACCATCGACTAGTCTTCCCACCCGCACCCCCTTATCCCCGCCCGCCGCAAGGTGTATGCTCCCCGCAGTTGATACCGGCAGGTTCGGGTTCTCGCGCCACCGTTTCCCAGCCGAGCAGTTGTCCGAT
>DATJNV010000029.1:0-3384 GCA_035507705.1 Acidobacteriaceae bacterium | reverse complement strand
AAGAAGCGGTTCTGGCTGTAGACAGCGGGCTGAAGGGCTCGCGGGTGGCGGTGGCCAAAGGATCCGTGCAGGTGGAGCAAAGGGGCAAAGCGTCCAGCGTCTTGGCGGGTCAGCAGTTTGCGAGCAACTACAGCATCGGGGTGGTGCCGATATCGACTGAGTTTGCATGGAGCAAGAACGCGGCGTCCTACGGGCCGCTTCTGAAGGAATTCGCGACGCTGCGGAAACAACTGGAAGCGATTCCCTCGCCCGAGCTCCGGTATTCGTCCAACCTGGTGAAGTATCTGCCGGCCAACACCATAATGTATGCGGCCATCCCCAACCTGGGGGGAACGCTTACGGAAGCGAAACAGATCTTCGACCAGCGATTGAGCCAGAGCGAGGTGCTGCGCCAGTGGTGGAGCCAGCAGCCGGCATCACGTGCAGCCGACCTGGACCGCGCATTAATGCAAGTAGCGTCCCTGAGCCAGTATTTAGGCAACGAACTGGTGGTTGCCATCCCGTCGACCGCAACCAATCAACAGGGATCTCCTGTGTTTGTGGCGGAACTCGAGAAGCCAGGACTGAGCGACTACTTGCAGCAGACGGTGCCTTCCTCGGCTGGCCTGCGGATTGTCACCAACGCTGCCGGCGCCGTATTCGGCCCCAAGGGACAACTGTATGTGGAAACCGACAATAACGTGGTTGTTGCCTCGCCTGACTTAGCCCAGTTGCAGGCAGTGGAGGCCAACATTCGCGGCACGGCTACGAGTGCCTTTGTGCAATCGCCGTTCTACAGCCACATCGCCCAGTCATACAAAGCGGGCGTGGGCTATTTGTTGGCCGCCGATATGGAACAAATGGGGGCGAGATCCGTAAATACCCCCAGAGGGGCGTTGGCCGGATTCGGCGATGTTCGATATCTTGTTCTGGAGCGTCGGACTGCGGGTGGGAGCCCGGAAACACGGGCCAGTGTTTCTTTCGCAGGCAACCGGCAAGGGATCGCGTCGTGGCTGGGAAGCCCAGGGCCGATCGGCTCCATCGGATTCGTATCGCCAGACGCTAGTTTTGCGGTAGCTGCTGTGATGAAGAACCCGCGTGACATGGCAGAGGAACTGATTACGTTCGCATCACAGGGTAATGCCCAGTTTATGGATCAACTGAAGAGCTTTGAATCCGCATCGGGCGTTAGTCTGCTGGACGATATTGCTGCGCCGCTCGGCGGGGATGCAACGTTTGCGATAGATGGACCACTACTGCCGATTCCGACCTGGAAATTCGCAGTCGAGGTGAATGATCCGGACCGCCTCCAGAACACTCTTACTACGTTGATCAGTCGCTACAACCAGACACCTGCGCAAGCCACTGGCCAACTACAGCAGGGAAGCGAGCAAGTGAGTTCCCGGACATTCTACTGGGTGCGGAGTGAGAAACTGGCGGCCATCGCGGTTTACTACACCTTTGTGGACGGCTATATGGTGGCCTCCGGTAGCGAGGCGACATTAACGCAAGCTATTCAGGACCGGCAGGCAGGCCACACATTGGTGACGTCTGCTAATTTCCAGAGCCAACTGCCGGCGGATAACTCCACGAATTTTTCGGCGATTTTGTATAACAACCTTGGCCCAGCGCTGGGCCCGATTGCCAGCCAACTCAAGGGATCTAAGGTCTTGTCGCCAGCGCAGCAGCAGGTGGTGGCAGGCCTGGCCGAAAATGCCACTCCGAGCTTGATTTGCCTGTATGGCGAAACGGACGGAATCGTGGCAGCGACGCGCAGCTCATTCCTGGGCTTCGATCTGGGGACACTGGTTGGAATCCAGCACGGAAACCCGGTTGTGCCGCTAATCGCCAGCAAAGCGCTATCGATCGACGCCGTGGCCGCAGCCCGGTCCCGGCCGGCCAGAAACTAACCCATGCCACAGGTCAACGACACCACAACCGTTCCTTCGACCGGCAGCCCTGCGCCGCCTGGTAACCAGCCCGCAGGGCCGCCGGTCATTGATCTGCGCGGCCTGTCCGTGCGGTTAGGAGGACGGGAAGTGCTGCGCGACCTGACCTGCGCCTTCACCGGGCGCACGATCGGCCTGCTGGGGCCTAACGGCGCGGGTAAGTCAACGCTGATCAATACCCTCCTGGGTTTCTGGACACCCTCTGCCGGCACCGCGTACGTGTTTGGACATGACATCCGTAAGGACGCCAAGACCATCCGCAGCTCCATCGGATATGTGCCTGAGAACGACGCGTTCATCAGTAAGATGAGCGCTGTCTCATTCATACGCCTGATGGCGGAGCTATCCGGGCTTCCTTCGGAGATGGCCTTGGAGCGCGCGCATGAAGCACTGTTCTACGTGGGCTTGGGAGAAGCCCGCTACCGGGAACTGGGCACTTACTCGCTGGGCATGAAGCAACTCGCAAAGCTTGCCCAAGCAATTGCCCATGGGCCGAAGCTTCTGATTCTCGATGAACCGACCAATGGTCTCGACCCGCCGGCGCGGCAGCGCATGATTCGGCTGATTCGCGAAATGCATGAGAGCCGCGAGATGCACATTGTCTTGTGCTCGCATCTCTTGCGGGACGTGGAAGAGATCTGCGAGGAAGTCGTGATCCTGAAGGAAGGCCGAGTGGTTCACTACTCGAACCTCAACGACGAGAGGCGATCGAACCGCCGGTTTCTCGAATTGGAGTTGCAAGGCAACACGGCGGACTTCGTTCCGGCTCTCGAGCGTTTGGGTTGCGAATGTGCGCCGGGAGCATTGAACCGGCTGAAAGTGGTGCTCGCAGACAAGGTTGAGATTTCCGACATTTACCGGATCGCCGATGAGCAGAACGTACAACTGCGACGATTGAACTTCCGCCGCGACACCCTGGAAGACATTTTCTTGAAAGCGATGGAGACCAGCAATGGCGGTGTATAAGCGAAGCTACCGTGGTTATTCAGGCGCCACAACCCCCACCTGGTCGCGTTTTCTGGTGCTCTTTCGCTTTTCGCGCCGTAACCTGTTTCGCTCGAAGTTTCTGACGGCGTTCCTGGTGCTGTGCTTCTTCTTTCCGCTGCTATGCCTGCTCGGCATTTATGCTAACGACCATCTAAGTGCCTTCAGCTTTCTGAGCCAGCGCAGCGGACCGCTCTTCGCGATCGATGGCCAGTTCTTCCTGATTTACATGATCGTGCAGGGGGTGCTGGCATTTATCCTGACTTCTTTTGTGGGCCCGGGATTGGTGTCGCCTGACCTGGCGAATGGGGCGCTTACTCTGTATCTCTGTCGCCCGCTATCGAGAACGGAGTATGTGGCGGGGAAGATGGCTGTCCTGGTGATCGTCTTATCGTGGATCACGTGGATTCCGGGCCTGGTGCTCTACTTCGTCCAGGTGAGTCTATCGGGATGGCACTGGGCCATCGACAAC
>DATJNV010000028.1:0-70291 GCA_035507705.1 Acidobacteriaceae bacterium | reverse complement strand
ATTATTGGAAGCATGACTCTGCCGGCCGCCAGTTGCCCTACATCGATTCTGTCCGTCTCGATATCCAGCAAAACCGCGATATCGAGTTGCTGCGCCTGTTGCGGGGAGAGATCGATCTCATTGACTCGCTGGATGCGGAGTACTACGACAAACTGGCCGCGCAAGCGCCGAAGATGGTATTCGACGCCGGCGTCTCACTCGATGCCGAACAGATGTGGTTCAACCAGGTTCCTGGTTCGCCGTTGCCCGCGTATAAGAAGGCCTGGTTTGCCTCCACGAATTTTCGGCGGGCGATCTCAGAGTCTATCAATCGAGACGATCTGGCACGCGTGGTGTTTCGCGGTCACGCCCGGCCCGCCGTCAGTTGGCTGTCTCCCGCCAATAGGTTCTGGTTCAATGCCAGGCTGACGGCCCATCCCTTCGATCCAACGGCCGCCAAGAAAATGTTGGCGCAGGACGGGTTCTATCTTCAAAACGGCGCGCTGCACGACCATCAAGGGCACCTGGTAGAGTTTTCTGTTATCACCAACGCCGGAAACAAGTATCGCGAGCGCATGGCGACGATGATCCAGCAGGACCTGGCCGAAATTGGCATCCGCCTGAATGTGGTCACGCTGGATTTCGCCTCCCTCATCGAGCGGATTACCCGTTCCTTCGACTACGAGGCATGTCTGCTGGGGTTCGTGAATAATGATCTGGACCCGGACTCACAAATGACTGTGTGGCTGAGTTCAGGTGAGAATCACATTTGGAACCCGGCCCAGAAAACTCCTGCGACCGCATGGGAAGCGGAGATCGACCGCCTCATGCGCACGCAGGCTTCTTCTATGGATGTCAACAAAAGGAAGCAGGCGGTTGACCGGGTGCAGGAGATTGCCTGGCAGCAGGAGCCGTTCCTCTACCTGGTGAACAAGGACGCGATGTCGGCAGTATCGACCGATCTGCACAACGTGCATCCAGTGGTCCTTCGACCGCAGGTCTATTGGAATATCGAGCAGTTGGCTAAGGGGCGCGAGGGACCAGATCATTGACAGAGCCGGCGTGCCTTCTCAATCTGCGGCTATCGGCGGGCTATCCGGGAAAATCCGGGGTGCTCCGCAATCTGCGCCTCGAATTGCGGCGCGGAGAAATTCTGGGTCTGGTGGGACAGAGCGGGTGCGGCAAAAGCACGCTGGCGCTGAGCATTCTCAGGCTGCTCTATCTCAAGCGAGGAACAGCGGAAGGATCGATTTTCTTCCATGGCCGCGACGTGATGACTCTGCAAGAGCGCGAGATGCGCTCGTTGCGCGGGAGAGAGATCGCGCTGGTTTTGCAAAGCCCGATGTCCTCGCTGAATCCGGCGCTACGAATTGGCAGACAACTGGAGGAGGCATGGAGCGTTCACCAGCGGTCCACACGACAAGAAATTGCCCGGGCAGTGTTGAATAGTCTCGAAAATGTGAGCCTTCCCGCGGATGCCAACTTTCTGCGCCGCTATCCCGCGGAGCTGAGTGTCGGACAGGCGCAGCGGGTGCTCATTGCCATGGCCATTTTGCATAGGCCGGCGCTGCTGATTGCGGACGAACCGACGAGCGCGTTGGATGTCATCACCCAGTCGGAAATTCTGCAGCTCTTCTCAGCGCTGAATCGCAAGCTGAGTATGAGCATCCTTTACATCTCCCACGATCTTCTTTCGGTTGCGACCATCAGCCACCGCGTAGCGGTGATGGACCAGGGAGAGATTGTAGAGTGCCGGAATGCGGCCGGCCTCTTCGCTAGCCCCAATCACCCGTATACTCGCAAACTGATATCTGCGCTGCCCATTACTCCGCAGTTTAGCGCGGAGTAATGGGCACTGCGATTGTTACGGCTGGTCCGCTACGGACCCAGCCTGGGCATCGGGGCTGCTCGTATCCCTGCCCCACAACACGCTGGTCCCTGATAACACGCTGCTGCTGTTTACTGTGCTGTTACCCCATATCACGCTGTTGTCACTGATTGAGCTGACACCCCAGACCATGGAGTACCCTTGCTTGTCGGTACCGGAAAGAACCTGGTTGCCCCAGACTGCGGAGTCGGTCCACGTAGCAGGTCCGCCCCAGATATCCGAGCTGCTGGTCACAAGCACCACGTTCCCTTGATTGTCCACCTCCGCGGTCGGCGACATGGCAGTGCCAACTGTGGCGGGGGCGAGAGCGGTACTCGCCAACGCTGCCTGGATGTCCAGGTAACCGGCGCCTATGGTAAACAGATCCGCCTGCGTGTTGAACACCTGTCCAGTGGTCTGATCCTTGGCTGTACTGGCAGTCTGCAGGCCTTTGAACGCCGTCAGCATCAGCCGCGCCTTGACCTGATCAGGCGTGAGCCAGGGCGCTTTTTGCAGCATCAGAGCCACAGTCCCGCTCACCATGGGCGCGGCCATGCTCGTCCCGCTCAGGACGAAATAAGTGTTTGAAGCCGTGCTGCTGCCGTTCACCTGGTAGAGCGACTGGGGAATTTCGTTGCCGGGATACTCCTGATCCAGCGTAAGCCCGGGCGTGTAGAGCGAAATGATCAGGTTGCCCGGAGCTACCAGGTCGGGCTTCGCTACCTGATCCCACAGCGTCGGACCTTTGGAACTGTAGCTTGCGGGCACGTCGTCGGTGCGGCTTGGCGTAGCAAGAGTATTCATCGCACCGACGGTGATCGCATAAGGGTCATTACCCGGGGCATTGATGGTGCCATATCCGTTTGTCCCCGCAGCGTCATCGCGGCCGCCATTGCCCGCCGCAACCACGACCACAATGCCCGCCTTCCAGGCCTGTTCTACGGCCTGGCAGAGCGGGTCGAGTGTGTAGCTCTCGTAAACACCTCGTCCCAGCGAAAGATTAATCACGCGGATGTTGTAAAGGCTCTTCAGATTGATCGCAGTCTGTATGGCGTTGATCACCTGGCTGTCAGTCCCTATTCCGTTTTGATCCAGCACCCGCAGATTGATGGTGTTTGCCAAGGGTGCGATCCCGAGGAAGTGATAGGTGTAGCCGGAACCGGCCGACTGGCTGCCGTTGCCGGCGATAATGCCGGCCACGTGAGTGCCGTGCCCAAACTGGTCGTTGGCGCTGCTCAATAAGCCGCTGCCTACGAAGCTTTCACTGAATAGAAGATTGTTTACATTGTTGAGTTCGGGAGACAGGATCATCCCGCTGTCGATAATGGCTACTCCCACTCCGGCGCCGGTGAGGCCTGCTGACTGCGCTGCAGCAAGGTTGATCGTTTCCTTGTGGTAGTCGAGCACCGCGTTTGGATTACCGTTGCTCGTGCCGCTCAGCGGCCTGTCCGGCGAGATATAAGTGACGTTAGGATCGGCTGCCAATGTCCCAAGCGCCGAAACCGGTATTCTGAATACAGCGGCCTTAATCAGGCCGAGTTCCTGCTCAAGCAGGCCTCCGAGGCTCAACACACTCTGCAGCTGAAGGCTGGTGGGCGCCTGTTTGTACTGCACAATAACGTTGATGGGTACAGCGCCGGTCTGCCCTTGCAAATCGCTGGATATCTTCGCGGTCTGAGCTCCGAACGCGACGTTGACGCCCAGTAGAAATGTACAGCCTGCGAGGATCCTTCTTCCCCACATAGCGCTGTTCGTGACTTTCTGTTTCATCTTTCTCTCCCCCAGACTCGAGTTGGGATTCCGTGCTCTTCGATGAATGCGCACGTACCCTTTGTCGGCGTCCTTGCAGCGACTACTGGAGGAATTTACTGCGAACAATCGCTCGGGAACGCCCTTTCGGAGGAGAGCGTTACAGACTTCAGTGGAACGTCATGAGATTAGCTCGAATCGCTGCCGATGACGCTACGACTTCCTTGGCATGACGCTGGTAATTGCCTGCAGGTACACCAGATAGGGACGCCGATACCGCTCTCGTCCGTGGGCCCAATCGATTGGCGTACAGCCCGCGAAAGCACCGCACCTTAGAATCGTCCTCAACTGATAACCGATTTTGGTAGATGTCACTCCGAAAAACGAGCATAACCTGTCCGGATGTACCCCACCCTCGGGGGTTTCGAACACTGCGGACACGGAGGACCAGCGGTAACGCCCCCCCAGCGGAATTGGAAAGAGCAAGCGAGGATCGTTCCGTGCCCATGCGAGCAAAGCTATTTATTGCTGTAACAGCCTGTGCTGGAGCCTGGGTGCTGCTCATGGCTTCCCTGCACTGGCGCCCCGCAGATCCGCATAAGTTCCTATGCTATCTCGTGGTAGCGGTTCTGGCCGCAACGATGAAGGTGCGTTTGCCCGGCATCGAAAGTACGATGTCCGTACACTTCCTCCTGGTACTGCTGGGAGTTTTAGAACTCTCCCTGCCTGAAACACTCGCGATCGGCTGCGCCGCGGCTTTCACTCAGAGTGTCTGGAAGACCACAGATGGACCGGACGCGGTCAAAGTCCTTTTTAACGTCGTGAGCATGACAGCTCCTGCGGTCTTGCTGACTTACCTCAGCTACCACTCAGCGCAAATGCTGGTCACGCACAGTACACCTTTGCTGTTGTTGATAACTGCCTTCGCATACTTTTTTTCGAACACCGTACCGGTTGCTATCGTGATTGCGTTGTGCAGCAAGGGATCCGTTCGTAAGATCTGGTCAGAAACCTTCTTTTGGTCGCTGCCCTACTATTTCGTCGGCGCCGCTGTTGTAGGCCTCATCGATCATGCGAACCACTCCGTCGGCTGGGAAAACGGCCTGCTCATCCTACCCGTTATGTACCTGATCTATCGCTCGTATCAGCTTTACCTGGGGCGGCTGGAGGATGAGAAAACCCGGGTTGAGATTGAGGCAGCACAGGTAGAAGCCGAAAGGCGGCATGTAGAAGAGGTCTGCGCACTGCACCTGCGGACCATCGAGGGGCTTGTGCTGGCCATCGAAGCAAAAGACCATACCACCCACTCCCATCTGCGCCGCGTTGGTACGTATGCGGTGGAGGTCGCCAAAGAACTTAATCTGGGAGATGCCGAACTGAACGCCTTGCGCGCCGCGGCCCTGTTGCACGATATTGGCAAGCTGGCCGTCCCCGATCACATCATTAACAAGCCCGGCCGACTCACGCCCGAGGAATTCGAGAAGATGAAGATTCATCCCGTCGTGGGCACCGAGATCTTGGACAGAGTCGCATTTCCCTATCCTGTGGCTCCAATCGTCAGGGCCCATCATGAGAAGTGGAATGGGCAAGGATATCCGGATGGCCTCAAAGGCGAGGAAATTCCCATTGGGGCACGAATACTTGCCGCTGTGGATTGCCTGGATGCGTTAGCCTCGGACCGGCAGTACCGCCGTGCGCTGCCTCTGCATGAGGCGATGCAGCACGTTGCACGGGAGGCGGGCATATCCTTCGATCCGAAAGTGGTGGAGATCCTTCAGAGACGCTATCAGGAACTGGAACAGATGGCGGCAAGCATCCCCGACTACGCCGGACCAGGTTCGCTCAGTATCGACAAAAATGTAGATCGCGGGCTGCAGCCGGGGGCCGGCTTCGAGTTCAATAGCGGTAGCCCGAGTAACAACCAGGGAGACTTTCTCGCTTCCATCGCCTTGGCTCGCCAGGAGGCGCACACGTTATTCGAGCTTAACCAGGATCTGGGAAGCTCGCTGAGCCTGGACGAAACTCTGTCTCTGGTTGCGCTGAGACTGGGGAAACTGGTGCCTTACGACTCCGTGGTCGTTTTCGTTCGTAAGAGCGAGTTGCTAGTCCCGGAATTTGTGAGCGGTGAAGACTTTCGGCTTCTCTCTGACTTGTCGATCCCTATGGGGAAGGGGCTGTGCGGCTGGGTAGCTCAAAACGCCAAACCCATCGTGAATGGTAATCCTGCAGTGGAGGATGGACTCGCAAGGGACGCGCATGGGCAGACGCAATTGCGCTCTGCTCTCGCTGTTCCTCTTGAGGGCGAATCGGGCACGGTAGGTGTTTTAGCGCTGTATCAAACTGTGGCGGATGCATTCACCAACGACCACCTGCGCATTCTCCAGGTCATCACCGCCAAGGTCGGATACTTCATCGAGAATGCACTGAAGTTCCGTGAAGCAGAGAGCTCAGCCACCGTCGACTACCTGACAGGATTGGCGAATGCGCGAGCACTTTCCACGCATTTGCAGATGGAGTTGGCGCGTTGTAAGCGAGAGGGTTCAGCGGGCGCAATCATCGTCTGCGATCTAAATGGCTTCAAGCAGATTAATGATAACCATGGCCACCTGACGGGCGACCGCGTTCTGAAGGCCTTTGCCGACCTGATGCGCGGAGCCTGCCGCGAGTCCGACTACCTTGCCCGCATGGGCGGGGACGAGTTCGTCATAGTGGCGCCGCATATGACCCTTGCATCGGCAAATTTAAGAGCACTGCAGTTGAACGCCTTGGCCAAACGGGCCAGCCGTGACGTGTGCGGCGAGGAGTCGTTATCTCTGAGCGTGGGCACGGTCTTCTTCCCGCGCGACGGGCTGGATGCAGAGGGGCTCCTGGCTGAGGCTGATAAGAAGATGTATGCGGTCAAAAGGCTGCACTATGAGCGACTGGAGGCTGTGCCTAATGAACAGGGAGTCCAACTGACATTGCCGGCGCAATGAGAGACACGGTGAAGAGGATGTCTGAAAGGTTGTGGGAGGGCCGTTGGTGGCGACCCGGTATTCAGGCGATGCCAGATAGACACTGCGCTTGCACAGGTTACCTGAGGGTCACCGGGAATTGTGTTACTTTCCAATCTCACGTTTGTGGTAGCAGGTAAAGCCGCCCAGGGGCACGGAAGCTAAAATATTGATACGTCTCACTGTTGTACTGGAGAAATTAAATGCCTTGTCTGCAAATGAAAGAACTTGAACTGAGCTCCGCCAGGTATGCCGAGCGCCGTTCTCAAAAGCTGCTCGCCAAATCCGAAAGACGCACGGCGTCCTCGGCAAAGCGTCAGATTGGGCAGGCGCACATGGCTTATGTCATGCAGCAACATCTGAAGAACTGCAGCGAATGCCGCCGCGATCTTGGCGGAGAATGAGAGATCATAGCGAGCCTTGTGGATGCTTCGTTTGCCGATGCTTTCGCCGGATCTCTCCCGCACAGACGTCAAGCGACGGCTCTTTAGAAATTCACTTTGAGTGCCAGCTGAAGAATGCGCGGCGCCACAGCTGAGGTTTGAATGACTCCAAAGGTGGTGTCGGTTTGCGCTGTATCCGGATCTGAGAATTGCGGAGTATTGAAAAGATTGAACGCTTCCACGCGAAACTCCGCTGTCGATGCTTCATTCGGCCACCGCAACCCAAACTTCCTGGAAACGGCGGCATCGACGTTGTACTGGCCGGGACCCTGCACGATACCTGGTCTCGAGTTGCCGAAGCCAGTAGCGATTCCGTCGTCGCCCACGACCGGGTAAGTACCGGTAAAGCAGCTGGTATTCACATAATCTTGGATCTTATTTTTGACTGCCCCCGGGGTCACATATTGGGCCGGCGTACAGGTTCCACTCAATTCCGCGAAATCGCTGGCGATACCAAGCACGTTGTTGCTGTTCACACCGCTCACGGTAAGCAAATGCCCATTCTGAAGTGTAACCACGCCTGAAAGCATCCAACCGCCAATGGCGTCTTTCATCAGCGTGTTCCACCCCGAGAGGCCGGCCATCTGATAGGCCCCGCTGAAGACAAAGCGCTGCGGCCGGATGAAGTTGTCAGGGCCATAGTTATGAGCAAGATCGAGCTGGTTGCCAAGTTCCGAGCCCGCCGTGATATTGTTCACCGCGCTTTGCGCCGTAGTCAGGTCTTTGGCCCAGGTGTAGGAAGCAAGAAACTGCAGTCCGTTCGAGAAGCGCCGGGTGAGGCTGGCTGCCAGTGCGTTATACCAACCCTGTCCAGTGGACTGGATCTGATTGTAGGAAGCTGGACCAAATCCCAGCACCGGAAGGCGCTGCGTGATATTGGCGATCGTGTTGGTAGTGACTCCACGAATCGGAGAACTTGCACTGGCATACATTGCCTGGTCAGGCAAGGTAATTACGATGAGATGCTGGTGCCGGCTGCCAATATAGCCCAACTCGAAGATTGTATTCTTGGCGATCTGCGCCTGTGTGTTCAGGCTGTAATGCTGAATCACGGGCGGCCGTATATTCTGCGCGAAGGCAGTGCCGCTCTCCAGCGTCGTAGGGGAGTAGGGCAAAAAAGTTGGGAAGGCCGGCGGCGCCGGTTGGAAGGGACTGGCAAAGGATGCAGTAGTGGGCTGCACTTGCACGCGCAACGCGGCCCATGGCTGCTGAAAGATCAACTGGACCGTTGGTTGGCCGGTGAGGGCCTGGTGAAACACCCCGTAACCGCCCCGGAAAACCACACGATCGGTGCCGGGCAGCTGCCACGAAAATCCGATGCGCGGGTTGAGCGTATTTTGCCCATCTCCGCCATAGGCAAGCTTGCTGCCGTGAAGCACCGTAACTCCTGCTGGAGGAGTGCCAGGATAATTGCCGGCAACTTCGAACCCCTGCAGCGTGCCTGTGGCTGGGGGATTGGGATTTAATGCCGCGAAGTTGGTGTTGGCATTACGGCCATTCACCTCCTCCATGCCTCCCAGGTGCTCGAAGCGGAAACCCGCGTTTAATACGAATCGGCGCGTAAGCTGAATGTCATCCTGTATGTAGAAGTTATAGTTATAGATATCGAAATTGCGATCGAGCACGCCCGGCACATCCAGGTTCTCGAACACGTTGCTATACGGCGTACCATTGCCTCCGGCCCCAGCTGAGCCGGCGGGCTTGCCCAGCAGGAAGTCGGCGAAGCTCAGAAATTGGATACCGCCGTAGAAACGATAGTCGTCGTAAGCCACCTGATCCAGGTCGATCCCTCCTCCAAAGCGCAGAGAGTGCGGGCCCTTCGTGAAGGAAACGTTGTCCAGGATGGAGTATTGGTTTTGCACATTGATGTTTTCCTGGCCATTTCCTCCCAGGCCAAAGGCGCCGACGACCGCCAATTGAGGCAGGACGTTATCGTCTATATCCGGGCCTTCGGGGGCACTGACACCGAGGTCGGACCAGGCAAAGGGTGTCGACTGCTCGGTCGCGGCAACGATACGGTTGTAGCCAATCGCTGCCTGGTTCAGCAGCCGCGGGCTGAACACGTAGGAGTTGGTAAGGGTGAAATTGCGAAAGTGATTGGGATTGTTGGTGGCGAAGCCCGGAACCGCGCCTCCGCCGAGGCCAGCCGGATTGAGGGTCAGCGTCGAATGGCTATTGACGAAGAAAAATCTCTCTTGCCATGTGCTTCTGTTTGACTGATCCCAATCCGCATTCGCCATGTACTGGTCTTCGTTGAAGGGGCAGGTCTGGCTGAGCACAACCGAGCCCGCGGCCGCGGGATTGGTGACTCCGTTCTTGATCGCCTGCGCATTGGGAACCATGTACTGGCCGTTTGGCAATTTGAAATTCAGCGTGGCAATTGCCTGCGGGCTGATGTTGGAGCCATCCGGCAGAATTACATTCGCGCCTCCGCCCGTCCCCGCGTATCCGGATTGTCCAGCAAGCAAGGCGCCCAGGCCGGCCGCAGTGCGATTGTCGGAAGTAAGCGCCGGTTCGCTAAAGCTGCTCAAACAGGTGCTCGAATATCCGTTGGCTTGCCGTGTTCCCTGGTAAGCCGTAAAGAAAGTAACCTTATTTCTTACAATAGGGCCGCCGAAGGTAAAGCCAAACTGGTTCTGTTGCAGGACCGGCCGTGGGCCATTCACCTCATTGAGGAAGAAGTCGTTGGCGTTCATCGCGGTGTTGCGGAAAAACTCGAAAGCGCTGCCGTGAAAGTGATTGCTGCCGCCCTTGGTAACGACGTTCACGTTAGCCCCTGAATTATGGCCGTATGAAGCGTCATAAGCGATGGTCTGCACATTGAACTCCTGAATGGCGTCCGGGTTGGGGATGGGGTTGCCGCCACTGAAGGTACCGCTTCCCTGGACGTCGTTCACCTCGACACCGTTCATTTCAAAGTTGTTGTCCTGAATGGAGCTGCCGGCAGCCGAGAGTGACTGCTGGGAGTCTCCGCGGCCAAGCGTGGCCGCATTGGTCACTTCGCTATTCACTCCCGGGGAAAGCGCGATCACCTGCACGAAGTTCCGCGTAACCAGGGGAAGGCTCTGCAGCTGTGGGCCGCTGGTCACCGACCCGAGGCTGCTTGTTTGCGTTTGCGGTTCCAGCGCGGCGGCACTGACCTGCACGGTTTGGCTGGCGCTCCCGACGGAAAGTACGATGTTCAAGGCCTCGGTCTGGGAGACGTTCACGACTTCGTGGGTGTAGTTGGCGTCCTTGAAGCCGGATTTTGAAACTGTCAGGTCGTAGGTGCCCGGCTGAAGAAGGGCCGCCGTATAACGTCCGCCTGAACCGCTGCTGATGAGGTGAGTCTCACCGGTGGCCGTGTTCGTTACCCTGATATTCGCGTCAGGGATGGCTGCCCCGCTCTGATCGGTGACCACGCCCGCAATTGCGCCTGTGCCGGCACTTTGCGCAAACATGAGGCCGGGGGCAAACACAAGGGACAGAGAGAGCAAAAGGAAACGGATGCACTTCAAGGAAACACCTCCTCGCGAAGCGGACGAGCAAGATTCACCGGGGGTCAGATCTTGATTGTGTTTTCAGGCGTGCGTCGAAGTTTGGGCTGCTTCCGGCCGCGGGACTCTCAACGGTAGGCTTTCACGTCGCGCGTTCTGTCTGAGCGGAACAAATGCAGCGATCGGATCAACTGTTCCATGCAACGTAGCACAGGCCGTCTTAGCGGGTCAAGGCTGCCGCTGGCGCAATTGCCATGGGATCAATAGACTGTCCAGAAATGAGCAAAGCAAACGTACCTGTCTCATCCAAAGAGAGGCCAACGCACGTATGACTTCCAGGCTGCCCGCTAAAAACCATCGGCAGATTCAAGCCAAGATCTCGAGCAAGGTTGCTAAGCTAACTCCGAGCCGGCAAGCCATCATCCGACCTGTACTCGAAAGTCCGCGTGAATTTGTCCTGCTGAACGTCCGCGATCTTGCTCGCAAGCTGAATACCGGTCCCACAACCTTCTTGAGGATTTTGCAAGCGTTGGAATTCGACGGCTACAAGGGCTTTCAGCATTACCTGCACGAGCTTTCCGTATCCAGCGCTACCCTGCTCGACGCCTTCACTCACCCCTATCCACCCGTGAAGATGCCCGGCTTTCTTAAGGGAGCGGCAGAGCAGATCGAAAATAATCTGCTGACCTTGCACCGCAGTCTCGATATTCAACTGGTGCTCAAGCTGGCCCGGCGCATGGCTAAGGCAAGGCGCATTCTCCTGCTTGGAGGCGACATCGCGGTCACCCTGACTACTTATATGGAGTACCACCTGACCATGGTTGGATTGCCGGTCTTCGCGGCGGGCGCTCCCGGCCGGGCCACGCATCTTGCGCGCTCCATGACCAAGCAGGATGTGGTAATCGGCATCACCTTTCATCGCGGCCTGCGGATGACGATCGACGGGCTGGAAAAGGCAAAAAGCAACGGCGCTTATTGCGTCGCCGTAACCGACTCCTTACTTTCTCCGCTGCTCCGGTTTGCTCACGACTTCTTCATCGTGCCGGTGCAGAGTCATTCCTTCGCCTCAAGCTACGTGGCTCCCATCGCACTGATCGATTCCCTTACCGCTGCCGTCGCCAACCTGAACGGGAACCAGCTTCTTGCCCGCTTGAAGGAAGCCGACGAGGAGCAACGGCATGGCTACCGCTGGTATCACGTCGAATCCTGAATATCTGCCCCACTCAGCAGGGAAGCCTATCTCAAATGCGATGCCTTTCACGGAGTAAGAGAGGGCGGCGCATCCTCAGGGTTGGTGGCCAGCCGGGTATTCGGCTCCATCGCTAACTCGAAGACAATGTGGCCGCCCTGGGCGATCTCCTCATGCCGCACCCACAGCTTGTCTGAAGGCTTGCCGTTGATGGTCACGGACTTAATGTAGATAGCTTCCGCAGAGAGTCTTCTGGCTTCGATCACCAGCTTTTGGCCCCCCGTCACCGTGATGGTGGCTTTATCGACCAGCGGCGAGGTCAGCACATAATTTCCACTTGCCGGGTCGACTGCGTACAAACCCATCGCGCTCATTACGTACCAGGCAGACATCTGTCCGCAGTCTTCATTGCCCGCTAAACCATTGGGATCGTCATGATACCAGGCTTTCAACAGCATGTTCACCCGCGACTGGGTCTTCCAGGGTTGCCCCGCGTAGACGTAAAGATAGGCGATGTGGTGGCTTGGCTCATTGCCATGCGCGTACTGGCCGACCATACCCGCAATGTCGGGGGGCGCATTCTTGGGCAGGGTCGAAGGCACGGTGAAAAGCTCATCGAGCTTGCGGACAAACGGTTCTCTGCCACCCCATAGTTCCATGTAGCCCTTCACATCGTGCTGAACACCAAAGGTGGTCTGCCAGGCATTGGACTCGGTGTAATCCCGATAGAGATCCGTGTGCCCCATGTCGATTGGGTCGAAGGGCTCGGTGAAATGTCCGTTGATCAGCCTGGCGCGAATGAACTGCGTCTTCGGATCGAAAAGATGACGGTAGTTTTTCGAGCGCTCACGCTGCAGCCTGGCATCGTCCGTCGCGCCCACCTTCTCCGCCACGTGCGAGCAGGCCCAGTCGCCGTAATCGTATTCAATCAACTTGCTCACGGATTCATCCTCGCGGTCGGCGGGGATGAACCCCATGGCGCGATAGTAGCCGAGGCCGCGGTAATCATCGATCATGTTGCGCTGCCGCATTACCTTGTAGGCGCGCTGCCAGTCGATGCCGGGAAAGTTTTTCACGCAGGCTTCGGCCATCACGCTGGCAGAGTGATAGCCGGTCATGGTTCCCGTCTCCTTGCCTTGTAGCGGCCACACCGGCATGCCTTCGGGGCTCTGTTCCGCCATATCGATCAAACAGTTCACCAGGCTCGGCACACGCTCGCTCTGGAAGAGAGTGAACGACGGGTGAAGAGCGCGGAACGTGTCCCACAAGGAGTACGTGCTGTAATTGTGCTGGCCGGGATTCAGCGTGTGAGTTTTGCCGTCCATACCGCAGTACTCGCCATTGACGTCATCGAAGAGCGTCGGCGCCACCAGCATGTGGTAAAGCGAGGAATAGAAAATGGCTCGGGTCGTCGCATCCGCGGTTTCGATGCGGATGCGGCTCAACTCTGCCTGCCATTTCCGCTTGGCAGCGGCGCACGTTGTCTCGAAATCCCAATGCGGCATTTCGGCTTTCAGGTTCGCCATGGCGTTGGCTACGCTCACGCCGGAGATACCCACACGGATCAGTATTTTTTCGTTGGCGCTGGTATCGAAGTGCAGAGCCGCCTTGATTGCATGGCCGGCAGTATGCGAACTTCCCGCGTTCAGCACGGCGCCTTGTTGCCACAATTCAGCCTGCCGGAAGGGTTTTGAGAACTGCGCAGCGAAGTAGAACTTTCGCCCGTTGGCCCAGGCGTGTACCGTGCGTCCGCCCGTGATCATATCGCCGCCAACGATGTCGAGCGTAGCGTCGGAGACGGGGCTCAGGGGATCGTTATAGGAATGCGAAAAGTCCAATACAAAGTGACTGGCTCCCGCGGACAGAAATGTGTAGCGATGCAGCCCGACGCGCTCGGTCGCCGTGAGCTCGACCAGAACATTGCGGTCATGCAAGGGGACCGAGTAGTAGCCAGGTGTCATTTTCTCATCCGAATGAGAAAACGGCGCTCGATATCCTTCCTGAACGTCTTCGCGCGTTCCCGGGTTCCACTTCACTTCACCCACATTGGGGATGATGAGAATATCGAGCATGTCTCCGGCCCCTGTACCGCTTAAGTGAGTGTGGCTGAAGCCCATCAGCGACCGGTCAGAATCGTGATAGCCGGAGCACCAATCCCAACCGCGGTCATACGTGTCAGGGCTCAGCTGCACGGCCCCGAACGGAACTGTCGCACCAGGATACGTATGACCGTGTCCTCCCGTACCTACACGGATATCCACGTACTGGGTCAGGTCTTCTTGGGCGCCATCATTCGCCAAAGCCGTTAATGCGGCGAAAGATTGTGTTTGCTGGACCAGCAGATCGGAGCAGGCCGAGACTGAAGCGGCCTGCAGAAATTTACGTCTTGAGAGCATCAAGCATGCCTTTCGGGATCTTGTTTGGAAAGTCAGGCAGCCGAAGAACGTCACAGCGACGTACGGAATTCGTTTACCCGCACCGAACGAAAGCTCCTTTTCTATCATACGAGGAGATTCGAGGCTTCGCCCCTCATGAACAAGCCGGTTTGCGAAAGGGGAGTTCATCGGGCAGGACAGAGACAGCAGATCTCTCCGCTTCGTTTCACTCCAGTCCCACGGCAAGCCGGGCCACGCGGGATGACAATTCGGGTGCTACCCCTTCCTTCCTCTCTCAACTCTCCGAACTACGCCTGGAGCAGCTTGCGCTTCAGCTGCGGGACGGCGTTCGCCACCCGCATGCCCGTCTTGAAGATCGAAAAGGCCGGATTTCTTTTGGGCCCGGTGAACTGTTTCATTGCCTTGAGTGAATCCTCGACGGCGGCAAATGCATACTGACGCATGGAGGTCTCATATTCCGCAATTGCCTGTTCCCAGGGCTTTTTACCCTGCTGAGCCTGGATGAGGTTGGCCGCCAGCAGGGCGGCATCCTTCAACGCGATGTTGCCGCCGACGCCCCGATATGGCGTCATGCTGTGGATTGCGTCACCCAGCAGAGTAACGTGTGTCGCCCTCCAGGGGCGAGGAGGCTGCGAAGTGCGCACGTGGTTGAGAGAGAGTTGTTCTTCGTCGACCATGGCGACGAGTTTGCGGAGATTCGGGTGCCAGTTGGCTGCGGCGCGGCGCAAGATACCTTTCAAAGTGGTCCCGGACACGGCACCGGACCGTTCATCGATGCCAAAGAACTCCGGGCGCCCACCCAACCCGAGGATGAGATAGTCTTCATCGCCGGGCAACGGTCCCTCAATGCCGATACTGCGGAGGGACTCGGCAGCTTCGCCCGAGCGCTTCCACATGGCCATAAACATGCTGCAAGGGCTCGATGGCACCACCATCAAGGGACCATCCAGGAGGAGATGCGGGGCCAACGCCATGACGCCATCGGAAAGAGGAAGGGTGCCGGCAATTGTCACCGAACCGGTGTCTATTGGTTCGGCGTGGGGCAAGTATTGCTTGCGTACGCGGGAATTCACTCCGTCCGCCGCGACCAGAAGATCCGCCTTAGCGGTAGTCCCGTCTTCGAAATGGGCAATGACGGCGCCATCGGACGCTTCTTCGTAACGCAAGAACCGTTTGTCGAATTTCACCACGTCGTCCAGGCCAGCCAGCAGGATTCGGCGCAGGGTGATGCGACTGATCGACCGGTGGCGCGCAATCGTGTCGGCGTCGTCCTCGGTTCTGGCAAGATGAAGAAGTTCGTGCAGCTGCTCGGTCACGACGCTGAAGCCCTGAGAGAACTCTCCGCCTGTGAACTGGAAAAGGTCCCAAAGGTGTTGGGGCAAGCATTCGTGCAGTGCAGTGCTACCTTGCGGGTCGATGTGAATGCGATAACCTTGCGGACGTGATTCCGGGGACTGGTCGCGCTCATAAACCATCACGCTGATCCCCGCTTTCTTCAATCCATTTGCCAGGCATAGGCCGCCCAGGCCACCGCCGATGATTGCTACAGCCTGCTGCTTCATTGCTTAGCTCCTTTTGGCTTTTCAAGCTTTTTCTTTGCTTTCGCAGAGAGGATCCAGTCCTGGACATTTCGTTCGATGGCGTCGACCGGCCCCGTGCCGGACGCAATGAGCCCAGTGAAGACCGACATCACTAAGAGAAACATCTCGCGCGGAGGAATGTCATCGCGGAAAGTGCCGTCTGCCACCCCTTCCTGGATCGTCTTCTCAATCCCATTGCGCCAGTAGCCGTTCATGTAGTCGAAGATTTTCTGCACCTCCGGATCCCGCTTGCCGCGGAGGGAAAATTCCTGCATGACCAGCAACATCTCCGGATGATGTTTGAGGTAGAAGCGGCTGTCGGAAAACTCCTGGCGCAGCCGGTCCAGGGCGGGAAGCCCGGAAGGGCGAGGGGCCGGGCCATGCAGGGTAACGAATTTTGCGCTCAGCAACTGGGCCAACCCTTCGATGAGATCCTGTTTGGACGGGAAGTAATAGTGGAGAGTGGCGATATTCACTCTGGCACGTTCGGCAACTGCCCGGGTGCGTAAGCCTTCAAAACCCGTCTCTGCGAGTACATCGAACGCGGCCTGCAGCAGGACTGCCCGCCGTTTGCCATGCTCATCCTGAGGATGGAGAATCGGGCGCAACCATTCGTTGCTTTGAGAGTCTTCCATATGAGTTTATTTAATCAATCAATTGATTGAATGTCAATCAAGTGATTGATTCAATCATGGAAAGAAGCGAACAAAGCTGCGCTCGACCCTTCCGCGCGGAAAGAGACCGCCCAGGATGTGGGATAAGCAGTAATCCGGCAGCCGGTTATCATTCTGACCAGTGAGGACTCTTCAGGCCCACCCCGGAACCCTGCTTCAGAAGGATGTGCTCCGGTCCATCGTCCGGTGGTTTGTCTTCGGGATCGCATCCCTGTGGTTGCTTGCTGCGCTTCTGCTCCTGGCTGCCCGATGGATCGATCCACCGACAACAGCCGTGCACATCCAGCGTCGCCTCCAGGCCTGGGTTCACGGCACGCCTTATCGCGAGCGTTACAACTTCATTTCCATTGCTCAGATCTCACCCAATCTTCAGCACGCTGTCGTTGCCGCGGAAGATGCGCGCTTTTACCAGCACCATGGTTTCGATTGGCATGAGATCCAGATCGCCGCCGATGAGGACCTGGAGGGCGGCCGCTTCCGCGGCGCCTCGACCATCACCCAGCAACTGGTAAAGAATCTTTTCTTCGGAACCGGGCGCTCGTTCCTTCGCAAGGGCGCGGAATTCACCTTGGTGCCGCTGGCAGAGCTCTTTCTCGGCAAGCAGCGCATTCTGGAGCTCTACCTCAACGTGGTCGAGTGGGGACCAGGGATTTATGGTGCGGACGCTGCCTGTCATTACTACGACAACACTGCGGCCCGTAATCTCGACCGGCAACAGGCAGCGCGGCTGGCCGCCATTCTGCCTGCTCCACTGAAGCGACGGCCCGCACGCATGAATCATTACAGCGCGCTGATTCTGGAGCGGATGCAACAAATGGGCTGGTAACAAGCATCAGCGCCTTAAATCGCCTCGCCGAGAGAACCTGGCGCACAGAATAAATTCGAGTGACATCGCAAATGCTCTTTGGGAGATGGGTCTCGATGTTAGATAATGCGAAGGCCATTCCAACAACTAGAGGAGAAGCAATGAACATGAAGGCCATCTCTCGTACTTCTGCGCTGTTCGCCTTGTTCGTCTTGATCGCAAGTGCCCCAGCCGCTTCGCCCCAGCAGAGCCAATATCCGATCCTCGACAAACTCGCCCAAAAAGTGATTCAAAAGTATCAAACGACCAGCTGTGCGGATTTGAAGGCTAAAAAAGAAGCTCCTAAACCCGCCGAATCGGCCCAACAGGCTCAGATGAAAGAAAAGATAGTGACGCTGCTCCGCAACGATCCAAAGATGCGACAGCATTTCCTCAATATGGTCGCCGGACCGATCGCCAACAAGATGTTCGAGTGCGGAATGATTCCCTAACTTCAGTTGCGCTCCGACAGACCCGCGGCATGAGTTCCCTTCCTTCATGTAGACTCATTCCGGCAGAGTTTATGAGACAAACTGGATTTGCTGTAACCGGGTGCATATGGGCCGGCGCTGCGGTGCTGGTCGCGGTTGGTATCGGGAGCCTGAGAGCACAGGGGCCCAATGGTGGACAAGCGGCGCAGGCGTTGTTCACCGCGCTCGATACCGATAAGGATGGTACGCTGACGCGACCCGAGTTGGAGTCCGGCTTCAACTCCTGGTTTACCGCCTGGAACACCACGCATAGCGGTAACCTGACTCAGCCGCAAATTGTCGCCGGACTCGGCGAAGTGCTGCCTCCGCCGCCCGCGGTCAAGCCAGGCCAGGCGAACACCTTCAACCCGGCGGGTAATTCGACACCAATCGACGTGCCGCAGGAAGCTGTCGACGCCATGATGGCAGCCCTGCCGACGACTCCTGGCGTGAAGCCGCTGCGCCCGCGTAAAGTGCTCGTGCTGGCACACACAGGAGCGGGTGGTTTCGTGCACGCCTCCATCCCGCTGGCCGCGAAGACCGTCGAAGCCTTAGGGAAACAAGGCGACTTGTGGACCACGACGGTGACTTACGATGCCGCCGATATCAACACCAACAACCTCAAACAATACGACGCCATTTTCCTGGACAGCACCACCGCATGCTTCCTGGACGATCCGGATCCTTCGGTGACGGCCGCGCGGCGTGCGGCCTTTCTCAATTTCGTGCGGAGCGGAAAGGGGGTTGTTGGTATCCACGCGGCTTCCGATGCTTATCACACAGACTGCCTGGCAAGCGAGGCTGCTGCGAAGAGCGGCGTCCCGCGGCGGAATATGGGGGCAGTCGTTCTGGCAGCCCGATTCGTCACCGCAGCAGACAAGGATAACGACGGCACTGTCGACCAGAAGGAATGGACCGCACTGGCCGACGATTGGTTCCAGAAACTGGATACGGACAATACAGGAAAAGTCACCCGCGCGGAATTTGTGGAGCACTTCAATTCGCTGTTGCCCCCGCCCGAAATGCGCCGCACTGGTTCGGAACCGAAGCCAGTTCTGCAATGGCCCGCGTACAACAAGCTCATTGGCGGTTACTTCAAATTTCACTGGCCCGATCCGCAACTGATTTACGTCAAGATCGACGATCCTAACAGCCCTTTGACTGCCATGTTTCATGGCAAGGAATTCGAGATCCACGATGAGACCTATACCTTTCAGCAGGAATCATTTTCGCGTAAAAACGTGCACGTGCTGACCAGCATCGACTACGACAAAATGAGCCCTGAAGACAAGGCGAAGGAAGTGAATCCGCGAACCGACCACGATTATGCTCTGAGCTATATCCGCCGCGAGGGCAAGGGGCGGGTGTTCTACGAAGGACACGGCCACAGTTATCGGGTTTATGCGATGACGCCGATGCTGGAGCACCTTCGCGCCGGGATTCAGTATGCGCTGGGCGACCTGAAGGCGGATGACAGCCCCTCGGTGAAATAAGATCTGACGATAACCGGCCGTTCGATCTAGTCGCGGGGCTTCCAGCATTGAGCGAATTCTTTTCGCGTGTGGCTGGTGCCCATGACGTAGAAAGAGCGGCTTTGTTTCGAGTAGATGACCTGCTGAATACCACCGTGGATCGAGTTTGAGTTGTTGTAGTGACCCACACCCGTGCCCGGATATTCACGGCTCATGCGAATGTAGCTGTGCCATTCCGGATGCCCTGATGCCTGAAAGCCTGATGCTTCCAGCAGGCCCTCCCTGGGCTGCCATGCGACCTCTATTTTGCCGCCGGTAGGCTCGTGGGTTCCGTCGTCCCTGATGAGGTAGCTGAGATATTCGCCCGACAGCGAGCCGTACTCCCGGGTTAAGGCCCGCAGTTCGGACCGTTTTCGTAGTCTCGCGCCGATCTGCCAGGCAGCGATGACCCCGGCAACGGCACCCAATACAGACCCAATCGTAAGACACGGCCAATCTATCGTCATTTCGCAGTCCTACTCAGCAGAGATAGAGCTCCCTCAGTAGGTACGTTTACTTTTGTCTCGCGGTTCCCGACCGGGTCAACAACGTTCGTTTGTCAAGACATTGTCTGGCACACTTGCTATGATGAAGAGTAAGCCGCCCAGAGGAGAAAGCAAGTGCGATATACAGAGAGGCGCGATGAGAAGC
Source organism: Acidobacteriaceae bacterium (assembly GCA_035507705.1). Lineage (GTDB taxonomy): Bacteria > Acidobacteriota > Terriglobia > Terriglobales > Acidobacteriaceae > PALSA-350. The sequence goes on along the minus strand of DATJNV010000028.1, from coordinate 50,469 downwards.
TCGATCTGAGATTAACGCCATCGGCAAAACGGGTGTTGCAAACAGCAGCTCTCGCTGCCCATAGGTCGGTCAGTGAATTTGTTCTTGAAAGCGCCCTGGCCCGCGCCGAAGAGACGCTGCCGGATCGCCAGCGTTTTGGATTAACGGCAGACCAATGGGAGGCTTTCCAGGCTGCTCTTGCTGCTCCTCCACCCCCCGCTCCACGCCTTGCCAAGCTGCTCAGAAAGCCGAGCGTCTTCGAGCGCAGCAAACTCTAAATGAGCTCGCTGCGTATCGAGAAGTTGCAACGCAGCCACGCGATCGACAAGTTTGACTGTGGTCGTGATGCCCTCAATCGATTCCTGATCCGGTACGCCTTACAAAATCAACAGGCCGAGGCCTCACAGACATATCTCGCCTTAGCGGATGAGGAGGTGGTTGGCTACTACACACTAGTGGTCGGTCAGATTGAATATAACCAAGCTCCCGAGCGCCTGAAGAAAGGACTGGCTCGCTATCCGGTGCCGATCATGCTGCTCGCACGCCTTGCGATCGCGATGCCACCGCGGGGAAAAGGACTTGCTAGTGGTCTGCTCAAAGACGCAATTCTTCGAACGCTTAATGCTGCAGATATCGCCGGTATCCGGGCCCTTGCGGTCCACGCGAAGGACGACGCGGCGAGGGCTTTCTACGAGCACTACGACTTTGCTCCCTCACCAGGCGATCCTTACCATCTGTTCCGTTTGATCAAGGATCTTCGCAGGCTTCTCAAGCCGTAATACCCGTCAGATCTGTGTAGATGCACCAGTAAGAAGGGGGCGCTTTGACCAGGGAATCGGCTTCCCTGCCTTCGCTGGGAATCACCGCGGTTACATCGAGTGGGCCCTTCCCAGGCGGATATTGAAGAAAGTCCACACCACCTCCGGTGACATACGCCTGCCTCGTTCCGTCAGAGAAAACAACGGTGAAGATGGTATAGCCCATGCCAGATTCTCCGTGCTTGTAAAGCTCGTTTGCAAAGCGCGCCGGTAAGCGTGCAGGACTGTCTCTGACCTCGGCCACATCTTCCACGCGGATCAGGCGTTTGGCTCCGTCAGTCTGCAGATAGCCTTCCCATAGCTTCATGACCGGCCTCTCGGGCATGATGTAAACCGTGTCCAGCGTCTCGCCGCTGGTAAGCGTGATACTGCAGGGAAAGTAAGTAAGATCGCCGTCTTGCGTTGATTCGATTTTTCGCAAGCTTTCCTGGATATGGGCGGGCAGTGATGGGTACTGTTGCATGACGAATTCGTGGGTGGTCCCTATTGACAGTAGCGCATAATCAGAGAAACGGCAGATCTCTCCACTTCGCCGCGCTTCGGTCGCGATGACAACTCTCTTGCGAGCTGGAAAAGGGCGCCTGGGAGAGAAATTGCAGATCCGTTGTATCAAAAGGGGTTTCTTCCAGTTCGCTCCTTATAAGTAAGCACTAGTTTGCGGCCGAATTCTTGGGTAGCGCGAACGCTACATAGGACCGATGCACCGGCTCAGATGGCTGTTCCTCCGGGCCGTCTCTTGGGATGTCGGTCTGTTTTGCGGAAGCGGCGCAGACGACGATGTATTCGCGACCGCCCACTTGGTAGACGGCCGGGACACCTTCGGAAGATGCGGGGAGGTCGGTCTCCCAAAGCACTTTGCCGGTCTCCTCATCGTAGGCGCGAAATTTCCCTTCGTCCTTCGTAGCGATAAATACCAGGCCGCTCGCCGTCACAACAGGCCCATTTCTGGCCATCATCACACCCGTGTCCTTCAGGTTCTCTGATTGGCCCTGGGGAGCGTTACCCAAAGGGATCTGCCACTTGATGACTCCCCGGTTCAGGTCGTAGGCCGTCATCACCGTCCAGGGCGGGCGGATGATCGAGGGCTCCAGCCCGTAGCCAGACCAGTAGCGCACCGGTGCAGACCCACTGGCGGGCGGTGGTTCGCTTCTGGTTGGAATCGGATCGGGCGCGCTCGCAGGATTGCCGAGATATAGAAGGAGGTTATTCAGAAGCCGGTCCGTGAGCTCAGGAAATGCCGGCATGTCGTTATGACCATAATTCACGACGCTTTTGACCGTGGCAGCTCCAAAGACGGTGGATGCGTCGACCAACGAAGGAATTGCCGGCGGCGCGCCCTTGTGGTCGACACCATGACAGCGCTCACAATAGACGTGATAGACAGCCTTGCCCTGAACTGCTGGGGCGGCCCGGCTTGGGATTTGCCAAAGCGACGGCGGTTCCCGGCGCTCATTCTTCAGGATCGCCGGAATATCCATGGAAACGACATACATCAGTCCCTTGTCCGGATCGGCGGCCGTCATGCCCCAATTGACACCGCCATGGTTGCCCGGCATCTCGATGGTGTCAGTCAGTCCGGGAGGGGTAAAGAGCCCCTGGTTGACCGCATTCTCCACTACCTTTTTCCAGCGGGCACGGTCGGGCGCAGTCAGGATATATGGGTTCAGATCGGCCACGGTGAACGTCTGGCGCGCGAAGGGCGGCGGCACGGTGGGAAAGGGCTGCGTGGGGGACGCTTCCTCACCTGGCATGGTGGACCGGGGCACCGCGCGCTCCTTAATAGGCCAAAGAGGTTTGCCGGTGAGACGGTTGAACACGTAGAGAAACCCCTGCTTCGAAGCCTGCGCCACAATGGGAACCTCGACGCCGTCGTGCCGCGCGGTCAACAATTGCGGAGCGGCCATGGCGTCGTAGTCCCACAAGTCGTGGTGAATGAGCTGGTAGTACCAGATCAGCTTTCCGCTTCGCGCGTCGAGCGCCAGCAGTGAGTCTGCAAACAGGTTGTTGCCCTTGCGGTCGGCACCGTAGAAGTCGTACACCGGAGCGCCCGTGGGTACATACACAATTCCCGACTTTTGATCGAGGCTCATCTCGCCCCAGCAATTGGCTCCGCCGCCGCTTTTCCAGGCGTCTTTGGGCCACGTTTCATAACCGGGCTCTCCCGGATGAGGGATGGTATGGAAAATCCAGACCATGCGTCCGGTGCGCGCATCGTAGGCCCGGATGTCTCCCGGAGGAGAGCCATAGTCTTCCCCGGTCGAGGACCCCAGAATGATGAGGTCTTCAAACACGACACCGGGCGTGCCGGATTGAATCTGGTGTATCGAGCTCGGGTCTCGCTGCAGGCCATCTTTCAGATCGACCGCACCACCGTTGCCGAACGAAGTAATCAACTGGCCATTAGCCGCGTTGATGGCTTCGAGGTTGTTTCCGAAGCTGATCAGAAGGCGCTTATCGGAACCGTCGCTGTTCTGCCAGTAGTTGATGCCGCGATGAGCCTCCATTCGCTGACCCAGATTGCGCGAGCGATAGGCCCATAGTTCCTTTCCTGTAGCCGCATCCAGGGCGACAATCGAAGTGTTTTTCGCCAGCACATACATGGTCCCGCCAACAACGATGGGATTGAATTCGTAGGGACGGTCGGCTCCGCTGTCGTAGGACCAGGCCACCTGCAATTTGTCTACGTTGGACCGGTCAATTTGCTGCAAGGCGGTATAGTGGGACGCGTCCGGACTGCCGAGATAGGTGCTCCACGTGGTGTAGGGTTTTGGTTTCTTCGCACCTGCGGCCGCTACAAGGCCCATGAATGACACTGTTACGGTTACTATTACGCGCGCCCACGCAGATCGGCCACGCGATGCGAAGCACATCAACCTATTTCGAGAGTCTTCAGCTCTTGAAGGGTCCATGAAAGACAAATGTTCCTTTTCGTGCTGTGGTTACAATCTCGATTTTGCCGTCTTTGTCGACATCCTTGGCGACGATCTGGGTGCCGACGCCCGAGGCATTGTGGATTAGAGTGGGAACCCATTCCACGGCGCCACCTTGTTTCCGCACTAACTTAAAACTGTAGAGCACGGGCGGATTGTTGACCTGGTTCTCGTCGTAAACATACCCATGCGACCACCAGCGTTTTCCCGTCACGATGGAGGGATGCCCATCACCATCGAGGTCCACAAAAGCGAGAGCATGGAGTTCGGTGAACGCGACAGATTTGTCTGTCTCTTCCCAATGCTCCCGCTCACTCATTGGGGTGGCTGGGTCCCCCATGATCATGTGCCTCTTCCACGTAATCTCGCCTTGCGCGCTTCGTTGCTGTTCAAACCATGCCAATCCTGGACCATGCGCATTGAGGCTGGTGATGACGTCCGGAACCCCATCGCCGTTGACATCGTAGACGAAGATGTCGGCGCCACCGCGAAGGGCAGGTTCACCTTCGCTTGCACCAAAGGGTGCAGGATGGAATTTCCATAGCCCGTTGGTTCCCGCGGGGGGCTGTTCCCACCAGCCGCTGGCCGCGATGATGTCCAGGCGTCCGTCGCCGTTGATGTCTCCTACGCCGACCCCATGCGGCGCGCGCGTTGCCCTTTCCGAAACGGGAACGAACTGCCAGGGTCTGGTCGGATCGGAGGCATCCGGCTTGGCATAACCGACTTGGTCGCCCTGCGTCAGGATGAGCTCCGGGTGACCGTCCCCATCGATATCAAAAAGCTGGGTCGTCTCGGAGCTGACTACGGGCACCACGTTGTAGTTATCCCAATGGCGAAGTTCACCGCGCGGGTTCACAAAGAGATGCGCCGAAAAGCTCGGCCTGGGACCAAAGCCCATGATCATCAAAACGTCAGGCCAGCCGTCGCCGGTGAAGTCGTGGATATGACTGAGGAAGCAGTTGGAATAATTGCCGTGCTCAGTGGGGGCAGCAGGATTGATGGTGGCGGGCGGATAGAGCTCGCGCGCAATCGTGTAATCCGGCCCGAGGTAGTAGAAGGGACCAGCGACGACTTCGTCGATGCCATCCTGATTCAGGTCTCCGGCAGCGACGCCCTCGGCATAAAAGAGGTCGGTCATCTGATGAAATCGAGGGTTGTCGGCATTCTCCGCCAGCCCCGCACCCCTCTGGGTCAGGTCGAAGATGGACAGATCTTTAAAGCGGACGGGCTCACCGTGCCCTCCGGAGACAAAGAACGCCAACGTTCCGAACTGGCTTCTCGCATCGAGGGTTTCCCCGATGCCGCTTTGGTCCCAGGGACATGCTGAACCGCGCAAGGTGATTTCCACCTGCTGCCAACCGCCCGCCTGCGGAGTAATGTGAATCGACGGTCTCGATGGCCAGCCCGTCCTGGAAGCCTCGGCATCGTTGATGCCCGCGCAAGGGATGGGCGCGCACGCGCCCGTGTAGATGGCGCTGTCGACCGCGCCTCGTGCTGGAGCCGGAATCGGCTTGTGATCGGCCTCCCTTCCCTCCGCATCGAGCGTGAGCATTGACATCTCTCCCGCATGAGCTCCGGTAAGCGCTACGTAGACGCCCATGGTTCTGCCGCCGGTATGCTCCGGATGGGAGAAGCGGGACCACTCCAGGGGCGCGTTACGCAACAGCACCCCGGCTTCCCCGCTGGCGGGGCGGAAGGCAAACTTCAGTACAAAGTCCTCGAAGCCGCCCTGTGTCACCAGCCATCCTCCTCCGGCGGAGTCACAGGAACCAACTAGTTCTCCGCTTTCCACCCGCCACTGCGCGGGACCTTGCACCCTCCATCCCTCAAGGCTGGCACCGTCGAAGAGTGGTATGGGGGCGACAGCCGGGGCAGGATTGGCCTGCTCAGCCACGACAGCCGCGGCTGAGGCTCCTTCTTCCCTGGACGCGGGCTTCAGCCTGGCGCCGGCCTTCAGAAACGGAAACCACGCTCCTGCAGTCGAGGCAAGCGTCAGAAATTGTCTCCGATTCGGTTTCATTCTCTGTGCTCCCTTAGTCAGCTTCCACCATCCAAATTGAGTTTTGCCCTCACGTTACGCCAGCCATGCATAAATAGCGACGGTCACAACCGCCAGCGCGCTCCATTGTAATCGCCAGTCGGAGAACCCTTCGAAGGCGGCGCCCCGCGCGCGCCAATCCACCGTAATGCCCTGCACCTTCACAGATTCCGGTGGCTTGCTCAGATAGGAAACCAGAAACAGCACAACTATGGTTACCATGGTCCCCCAAAGCCCGCGATAGGTGTAGTTCAGCGTCAACGTCCAATGGAGCCAGGGAAACAGCTGGGCGCCCCTGGCTCCGATGAGTTGATCGGTCACAAAAAGTGTGGCCAACAGAGTACCCGCGAGAGTCGACGCGACAGCGCCCTGGACTGTCATGCGCCGGCTGACGATTCCGAAGAAGATTGCCGGGGTAATCGGCATGACGAGGTAGATCGACACCGCCTGCAGATACTTATAGAGCCCGTCGGGAGTCGTGTAAATGAGATAGGCGGCAGCTACGGCAAGGGGTGTGCTCACCAGGATGGCAGTCCGCCCCATCGCGACCTGCAATCTGTCGCTCGCGTTCTTGCTGAAGTGAAGAAGAAAGTCCCGAACAACAAGAGTGGAGATGGAATTCATCACCGAGAGCGACGACCCGATCAGGGAACAAATCAGAGCCGCCAGCACCAGACCCCTCACTCCGGTGGGAACAAGATCGTTCAATAACGTAATGAACGTTGTCTTTGGATCACGTCCCGGGAATAGAGCAGCGGCAATCACTCCGGGCAACGCGAAGATAAATATTGGGCTCAGCTTCAACAAGGCGGCAAACATCGCGCCGTGACGAGCTTCACGTAGATTTGCGGCACCCAGCACACGCTGCACGTTGACCTGGTCCATTCCCCAATAGAAAAGCCCACCGTAAAAAGCGGTCAACACAACTCCCCAGAAGGGATAGTTCGGATCCGCATAACCCTTCGCCACGTGCATCGCCAACGGCATTTTCGTCATGAGGGCATGCCAGCCGCCTACCCTCGCGAGACCGATAAACAGAACCAGGCTGCAACCCGCAATCATAATAGCTGTCTGAATAGAGTCAGTGTATGCCACCGCTGTGAACCCGCCCACCATGGTGATGATGGCAACGGCCGAGCCCATCAACAACACCATCGACATCACATTCCATCCCAACAGGCTATGCAGCACAAGAGCTCCTGCATACAAGTGAAATGCCAGCTTGGTCATGATGCAGATCACCAGCATGAGGCCGGAAAAGAAGACGCGCGCGGTCCGGTTGTAGCGAAGCTCGAGAAATTCAGGAATGGTGTACACCCGGGCGCGCAGGTAATAGGGAAACAATACCGCGCACGCGATTCCGAGACAGATGCACGTGGTCAGCTCAACTGTACCGGCGGAGAGACCGTACCGGTACGCATCCCCGGATAGACCGACCAGATGCTCTGCGCCGATATTGGTAGCAAATAAGGACGCGCCCACCAATGGCCACCCGAGCCGCCGCCCGGCAAGAAAGAACTGCGAACTGCTCTCGCCCGCGCCTTTGCGGATCGCAATCGCAAGACCCGTTGCAATGCTTGCAACGACGGCGACACAGCAGATGATGAGGTCCAGCGGTGTCAGCGATAGAGACAAAGCGCCTCGATCTTCTTTCCCGGAAAATGCTCCGTGCTCCAAAGGCCACGATTGGTAGTTATCTGGGTCGCGAAGAACCATATCGGCCATGACTAGGGCTGTCAACGTGTTCCATTGGGAACTAACTTGGCCTCATCTTTTCTTGAGAGTTGGGACGATGTTATGTATACAGGGGACGCGATGAACGCTGACAATTCGAACAAGCCACGGTTGAGTGGAGTTTTCGCCCCAACGGTTACCGCCTTCGAAAGCGATGGTTCCTTGAGTACACAGGGAACGCGCGCCTTTGTCCGCTTTCTGCTGGAAGAGGGAGTGGATGGCCTGACACCGTTGGGGAGCGCCGGTGAGCCGGTCGCGCTGAGCCCGATAGAGAGAATGAAGGCGCTTGAGGCAATCGTGGATGAAGTTGCAGGGCGCGTCCCTATCTATGCGGGAACGGGCGACTACAGCACCGCAACCACTATCGAACTGAGCCAACATGCGCGTTCTATCGGCTGTGACGGGCTCATGCTGATAGCTCCTTACCTGTTGCGTCCGCCAAAGAGAGATGTGCTCAATCATTTGCGCCGGGTACGCGAACGGGTTGGCCTGCCCATCATGGTTTACAACGTACCAGCTTTGACCGGGATTGAAATTACCCCGGAAGAGATTCAAATGCTCGCGGCAGAGGATGTCGTGCACGCGGTCAAGTGGTCGCACCTGGAGATCTCCCGGATACAGGACACCCGGCTGCTCTGCGGAAAAGACTTTGCCGTATTTGCCGGAATCGACATCACCGCGTTTTCCGCACTCGCAATTGGGGCAGACGGCTGGATTGGCGGAATGCCTATGATCGCGCCGGCACTGGCAGTGCGGTTGTGCCGCCTCCTCAGCCAGGAAAACAATCTGGAGGAAGCGCGGAGGCTCTGGCTCCGGATCCTGCCGATTATCCGGCTCGAATACCGGGCCATGGGCACCAACGAGGCTGATCCCCATTGGCTGGCTGTCTGCCGGGAAAGCGCAGCCCTTCGTGGCATACCGATTGGCGTCTCGCGGCCGCCGCTCACCCCGGTGGACGCATCGGTGCGCGAAGAGTTGAGGGCACTGCTCGCATCGTTGGGTCAGCTTAAGCCGGCCACTGACTTGGCCGGTGTTTCGGGAGGATAGTTGGCCTCCGGTTTCCTGCAATGGGATTTTCGGAATCGGCGAACTGCCTAATCAGGCCAAAACCGGGCCTGAAATAGGCACCGCGCATCGCTCGGTTTCGAGAGATTGTGTAGTTTGATTCTATGGGCTTCCATCATGCTAATCGACGAATCCTTATTACCGGGGCGGCCAAGGGACTAGGCCTTGGCATTGCGAAGACTCTGGCTGCCGCCGGCGCTCAACTTGTTCTTAGCGACATCGACGAGGGTGTGCGAGAACGCGTCAAAGAACCACCGTTTGCCGGCCGTGCGATCGCTCTTGTCCACGATTTGGCCGCGCCCGACGTTGCAGACCGCCTAATCAATGAGAGTGTCAACGCAGTTGGGTCGCTGAACGGACTGGTGAACTGTGGAGCCCTGAGCTTCCACAGGCCGGCTCTGCAAACGACCGTGGAGGAATTTGATCACCTCATAGCTGTCAACCAAAGAGCTCCGTATTTCCTCGCGTGCCGTTTTTATTCCCAATTACAACCTGCTGACGAAGACCCTTGCATTGTGAACATTGGCTCGGTGAATGCGGTAATCGGCAATCTGAATCTGGCTGCTTATGCCGGCACCAAGGGTGCGTTAGCTGCAATGACGCGTGCACTGGCAGTGGAATTCGCTCCGCGGGTACGGCTAGTGACGATCTCGCCGGCTAGCGTCCGAACCTACGTCACGAACCAGTTGATTGAATCCGGGCAAATAAATGTCGACACCGCGATGGATCTATTGCTGATCAAGCGCTTTGTTACGGTGGAGGAGGTTGGGGAGTTGGTCTCGTTCCTTCTCAGTCCTGCGGCGGCTTCTGTAACCGGCTCCGATTGGCTGATGGACGGCGGCTACACTACCCGGTAAATGTTTGCAGGCGGGTCCTTCCCGGGTCTGGGGGCACGCCGCCCCTCAGGTCTTGTCAGGTTCGATTTTGAATCCAGCGAACTATCCCACTCAGCCCAACATCCAACATCGGGACTTTTGGGCTTGAGTGGGCACCGCTTCGCGCGTTGTTCATTAGGCTGCCCCGCGGGGGCTATTCTGTATCGCTCAGTTTGACGATGAAGGCGTCCTGATTTTGGAGGTTGGTCGTGTCCACGCCTGGCGGGTACCGATAACCCGTGGTAAGGACCGAGGCCGGCGTGAGGTTGGTCGCCGGGGGGCTGAAAATGGTAATTCCATTGATTGCCGCTCCGAGGAAGTTCGTCGACTTAAGCCCCTCCAGCTTGGGACCGAACTGCGTCAGAAAACCCGCGGAAGGATTCACACTGGTAACAGAGACACCGGGAAAGGAACCACTGTTCGTGAATCCAGCAACATAGATATTTCCTGACGGACTGACCGCAACACTGTTGGCTTGGGCCGCGCCCTGTACCGCTCCCAGGTAGGTTGCGTGCAGAAGCTCACCCGCACTGCTCAGCTCGGCCGCAAAGGCGCTGGTATATCTTGTGCCCGTGGGTAGGCAGTCTGAAGGCGGCGTCATCTGGTAAGCGTGAGGCGTCACCGGGAAATCCGACGAGCAGGCAATGCCGGCAACGTATGCATCGTTGGCCGGATCCAGCGCGATCGCAAGGCCCTGATCCATTGGATAAGGTGTTTCAGAAGTCTTCGTTCCGCCCAGAAGAACTGAATAGACGAGCCGGGATCCGTCTGCGGAAAACTCGGTCACGAACGCGGTTGTCCCCACAACTCCCGTGTATCCATGGGATTTTGCGTTAAGGAGCGGGAAATCGTACGAAGAAGTCACGCCCGTCACATACGCGTGTCCATACCTGTCTACAGCAATCCCCTGTCCCACGTCGAAGCCTTGTCCGCCCAGGTAGGTGGAATATCCGGAGCTCAGATAGCCGTCGGCTCCGACTTTCACCACGAACGCGTCCATTGTTCCATCGAGCGTCTTTTGTTCCGGTTGGAGGGTCGGGGTGGTGTAGAGGGAGGTAGGAAAGTCCGGGGACGCGGTAAACCCTGTGACGTAGGCGCTGTTGTCGTCTTGGCTCACCGCGATCGCATTCGCGCCTTGCGGGATCTGGTTGCTGGGACCGAAACCGCCGAAAGTAACGCACCACTCGAGTTGGCTGAGATCAGTGGTGAGCCTGGCAATGAAGCCATTCCAGAACCCCAGACCAAACTGCGTATGGGTGCCGAAGTTTTGCGACGACGTGCTCCCGGCCACCCAAACTCCGACTGGAGTAACGGCGATACCGGCGACCAGATCGGTATCGCTGCCGCCTATGAGAGTGGAATTCAACACTGTGCCGGTGGGTGAGAGTTTGATCACAAAGATGTACCCCGGGCAACCTGCGTTATGTGGACAGTTTTTCCGGGGCGGTATCGCACCGTCGGAGTCGGGAAAATCCGTGGAGTATGTCTCGCCCGTGACGTAGGAATTTCCCTGGGCGTCGGCCGCTACGGCAACACCATAGTCATCCAAATTCCCGTCGAGGAAAGTTGTGAATTGTACAGTTGGGTCCACCACCAGCGCGCTGCGCCGGTCATAGGCAGCCAACCGGAAGGCGGCCTGGCCGTTGTCCAGAATCTGATAGCCACCTGCGCCCTCAACCTTCTTTCCGCCAATCTGCTGATAAACCCGGGGACGTAGGTGCCGCATTTCCAGGCCCGCTTTCGTCTTGATCATCAGATCGCCGGACTTGCTGTCGACCCGCATCGAGGCAGCGCCTTCGAACGCCAACCGGATCTGGTTGGGATCTCCTCCCGGAGCGAGAACAAAGTCATATTCCAATTCATGGCCGTGCCCGTAAAAAACGAGGTCGACACCGTCGTACACATTCTTCACGCGCAGGCGGCCATACTGGGGTATATCCGAATGCCAGTCTCGGCGGTCTTCACTCAGGAGGTAATTGCTCACTCCACCGGTTGGCTCCAGCGCCTGAATCTCAGTCCAGGGATGGCTTCCCGGGAGGTTCATGGCAATCACGCTGACCCGCCCCTTCAACGGAGTAGCCAGCCGCGCGGCCACCATGCTCGGGATGGGCAAGGAGACGTCCGTTGCAGAAGGAGCAGCCGGCTCCGCCACGGTCATGTAGGCGCCGGTCGAGCCGACGAAAAGTTGATAGCCCTGGCCGCGAGCAGTCCACGAGAATCGAGCCGGAGCCTGACCCCGATTGGGCTCAAATGCCAGGGGCCGATCAAAGGCCGCAGGAGCAGGAGCCGCCAAGACCCTGCCCAGCAGTGCGAAAGTCAATACCAGGACCCGGAAAAGGATGTTACGCATGGCCAATCCTCCTTAAGCGACGGTGTGCTCGTCTCATCCTGATAAGAGGAAAGAAGGAAAACATTTCATGCCTAAAGAGCAGCTCCGGTTTAACGAGGACAACGCCTCCATCTACCTTTTCACCGTCAGGAGTGATACACCGGATGGGTGCGCCTTCTTGCCCTCATTCTGCTCTGTGCTCTTCCCTCCCTGGGTCAGACCGCCTGGAAAGGAGGCCATTTCGAAGTCGACCCGGCAGGCCTGGTGAGCCGCTCCGACGTGATCCTCAGCCAGCCGAATTCCCAGCCCGAAGAGGCCATGCCCATGGGCAACGGACGGCTCGGCATCGCCGTCTGGGCTGCCGACGGTTTCACTGCGCAGTTGAACCGCGCCGACACGTGGCCGCACCGCGATTCTCCTGGCCAGATCGTCATCCCCGGGCTTACCGCACTTACCTCAGCCAGGGATTTCCACGGCCGTCTCGACCTCTACGACGGCACCCTGGTCGAGCAGGGCGGCGGTCTCACCCTCAATGCCTACGTGCAGACATCGACCGATACTTTCGTGGTCGATGTCGTAGGGGCGGATCCCAAGGTAACCCAGACCGCTCTGCTGCGTCTGTGGCCGCCGCGCACGCCGCAGGCTAAGGCCTCAGGACAGAGGGGAATGCTCGCGCAGACGTGGGTTGACCATTACGGCCCTGGAGCCTCAGGAGAAACTTTCGGAGCCTTCGCCGCCATCACCGCTACAGGCCGGGAGGTATCCGCGACCGTAACCGATCCTCGCACCATAACGGTTACGTTTAAACCGTCGCTGGATGGTCATTTCCGGGTGATTGTTGCCTGCCCGCACTACTCCGGGCCTCAACCCCGGATCGACGCCGCGCTTGCCAACTCCGGTCCTGCGCAACACGCCGCGTGGTGGCACTCATTCTGGGGCCGCGCCGGCCTCATCAAAATTAGCTCCGCCGACGGTTCCGGCGAGTATATGGAAAACTTGCGCAATCTTTACCTCTATACAGCCGCGGCTGAAAACGGCGATCGCTTTCCCGGTTCCCAGGCCGGCATCGCCGACATGTTTTCCGCTGTACAAGATGTACACCACTGGGATCCCGCTGCCTTCTGGCATTGGAACCTCCGCATGCAGGTGGCCGCCAATCTCGATGCCGGAGTTCCTGAATTGAACGCGCCTTATTTTCGCCTCTACCGGGAAAATCTGGATGCGATCAAAGACTGGACCCGCAAACACATGGGCGGGCGCCCGGGCATTTGCGTACCCGAGACCATGCGATTCACTGGCCAGGGTACTGAATGGGAGCCGCAGTGGAATCCCTCGCATCCACCCGCTCCCGGCCTGGATTGCGACGCAGATTCGCGGCCCTACTACAATGCGCGCACCCTCTCGACCGGTGCCGAGATTTCGCTGTGGATCTGGCGGCAGTATCTGGCCACCGGCGATCGCGCCTTTCTCGCGGAAAACTACCCGGTCATGCAGGCCGCTGCACGGTTTCTGCTGGCGTACGAAACCCCTGGCCCTGACGGGAAAATGCACACTAAGCCTTCGAACGCGCACGAGCAGCAATGGGATACCATCGACCCCACAACCGACCTCTCGGCCCGCTCTTCGCTCTTCCCCGTTGTGATTGAGGCAGCACGATTGCTGCATTGCGATGCGAGCATGGCGCGTCGACTCCAGGCGGAGCTGGGCAGGATTCCCGCGCTGCCGCAGACCGGGAATCCGCCGGTCATCGCCGAGTCCTATGATCCATCTGCCGCCCAACACAATGAGGAGAACATCGGGCTGGAGCCGGTGTGGCCCTATAACCTGATCGGGGACGACTCACCAATGTTGGACCTGGCGAAGGCCACCTATGCAGCGCGGCCTTATCCCATCCATCAGGATTGGAGTTTTGACCCTGTACAGGCTGCCCGTCTCGGCCTCGCCGACGAAGTGCGCTCTACTTTGATCGCATTGACCGAGAAATACCAGAAATATGTGAACGGCTTCGCCAACTGGGGCGGTCCCGCCGGGGAGTTTTATGTAGAGCAGGAAGGGGTGGTAGCCCTTGCTATTGCCGAGGCCCTGGTGCAGGATTACGACGGCTTGATTCGCATTGCCCCCGCCGTTCCGCCCCAGTGGACCTTTGAAGGCACCGTATGGGTTCGCCACCGTACCCGGGTTCATGTGCAAGTGCATAGCGGCACTATCACCACCGTAGCGATCGAATCAGGAGCGAGTGAATCCATAAGCATCCGTAATCCGTGGCCCGGTCAACAGGTCTCTGTGGTGGATGCGAAGGGCACGAGCACCGTCATCGGCGCTGACACGACTCTTCATTTCTCCGCACGTAAGGGGGAGGCTTACCGCCTTTCGCCCGCAGCAGCCGCCGGCGGGGTTCAACCCTTCGCACCTCTGAGTGGGAAACCCGCTCAGCAATGCAGAAAGCTGGGCCCGGTACAAATTGGAAACTAATCCCTGACGACTGCGCTGTTCGCCCTCTTTCATAAAGAAGTCATAAGGATTCTCCTCGGCCCAGCGAAGGGGATCAAAATAGCGCAACAAAATTGTCCTCCCGACCGGAGCGAACCCGGATTTCCTGCCACGCTGCACTGGACAGGACCGAGTATGCGCCTTTCCATTAAAGAAAGGCGCATGAAGCTCGCCAACGCCACTAGCCTTAACAGGAAATCTGGGGTAGCGAAGTGGAGGGACCTGCTGTTTCTCGATTTCGCAGCTGTTTTTCGACAGAACGAGGTCGAAGGGAGCTGGAGCTAAACGTCCGCCCACGTTTTTCATCCTCATCGCTGGGCCCGAGGCTCCATGGTCCACTCCCAGAACTCAAGCCCATCCTGACGTGTACTGCCGGGGTTAAGACAGATAACCTGCTTTAATAAAGAAGTCGTAAAGAATTCTCACCTTTCTATTGGAACCGCTGCAGTTATAAACACACAGCATCATTCCCATATCCAATCTTTATGCACTCTTTACGCAGGGTGGCCTCTACTAACCTTCGTGCCTTTCTAATTCATGCAGCTTTTTGCGCATGAGCCTGAACCGAAAAGAGTTTCCCGGATGAGCAAAAGCCAATCCAGGGCAGGCACAATGAGGCCGAATAAAATGCAGGATTTTGCAGGAAAACTTCATCGCGTATCTATTCTTCTGTTCTCATTATTTATCAGCGTCTGGACGTTGTCGGCACAGGCGGAAAGCAATAATGGCAGCGTCGACACACCGGGCTTCTCATCTTCTTCCAGCACTTCGCCCGGCGGCGTCACAACATCTGACGGGCTTGCTCAGCAGCAGGTTGGCTCGCCATCTTCAAACGTCAGCGGAGCGCCCCCGGCCCAGCGCGGATTCTTTACACGTCTCGGACATGCTTACATCGACGACTGGACCGTGGACTCCAGCGGGGCTCCGCCTGCTCCCACGCCCGAGCGGAGAGGCACGCCCGCCCCGCTCAATTCACCGCCATTTCCTGGCGCAGACTGGCCGATCGGAGGCACCGTGGTCATCGGCGCACCCGATTACGGGACCTACCCTTTGATGGAAGCCATCAACGGCAACAAAGGCCGTATCAAGATGTATGGCTGGTTCGACATCGGCGGCAATGCCAGCACGTCCGACAAGGGTAAGTATGCCAACAACGAAACAGCTTATGACGTAATACCCAATTCCATTCAGCTGGATCAGGTCGCGCTCTATTTCGAACGCCTGCCCAACACCGTACAAACCGATCACTTCGATTGGGGTTTTCGCTTTACCAGCCTCTATGGCCTGGACTATCGCTACACCACGGCGAAAGGCATCTTCAGCCAGCAGTTGCTTCGCGATAACAACCAGTACGGCTATGACCCGGTGATGTTCTATGTGGATTTCTACCTTCCCCATATTGCCCAGGGGATGGACGTCCGTGTCGGACGCTATATCTCTCTGCCCGATATCGAAGCCCAGCTTGCGCCGAATAACTATACGTACAGCCACTCGATTCTCTATACCTACGACTGCTATACGCAGCATGGCATCAACACGACGACCAGGATCAACGACCACTGGACGGTACAAGCCGGCGTCTCGGCTGGTTGCGAATCTGCACCGTGGATTTCCAATGCAAAACTGACTGGGAATTTCTGCGCAGCCTACACCTGGAAGGATGGTGGAGATAATTTATATGCCTGCGCCAACTCCATCAACTCAGGCAAATACGCTTACAACAATCTTTCGGCTTACTACCTCACCCACTACCACAAGATCAACGCCACCTGGCACACCGACACCGAAGGCTGGTACCAGTACGAAAAGGATGTCCCCAACTTATGTTATGGGCTCAGTCCATGCATCAGCTACGGGTCGAACGCAAATATTGGGGCTAACGCCGGCGGAATCACCGGTCCTGCGCTGATCACCGGCGCCAATGGGGCACAGTGCAATCCCCTGGCGACCCACTGCTTCGCCCCCGAGTGGGCAGTCGTGAACTACCTGGAGCACGAGTTTGATCACCACCACAGTTCGTTGAACATTCGTAACGAGTATGTCGACGACATCGCGGGCCAACGTACAGGAAACAAAACCCGGTACAGCGAGCATCTGGTAGGCTTTAATTTCTGGCTCGGCAGCACGGTTACCTTTCGTCCCGAATTGCGCTTCGAGCACTCTTACGACGTACCAGCATATGATTCGCCCTCGGTCAACGGTGTGAGCGGTGCTCCAACGAAAAAGAGCCAGCTCACCCTGGCGGGAGATGTGATTTACCACTTCTAAAGAATCGCGCGCGATTCGCGCTTACATGGTTCGGATCGCGCTCAGGCCAAAAGATCTGCCGGGCTTCCATCGTTCGATCTTCGAATTCAACTTGGGATGCGGAGACGTCTTGTGTAAAGTAAGCAAAACAGATATGTGAAAACACTGTTTCTGGACGTCGATTTTTCTCGGGCCTCAACGGAGGGTGAAAGATTGATCAGGCGATTCGATCTGACGGGTGTGCTGGTTCGCGCGCTTGCGCTGGTGTTGTTGCTCGGGGCTGCGGGAAGCGTTGCTACGGCGCAAATGCCGGGCGCCGCGGCCCCTGCCGCAACGTCGCAGACAGACCGGCTGGCGGCGCTGGAAAAAAGTTCTGCGGAACAAGCGGCTGCGATCGCCGCAGCCCAATCTTCGGGCGATAACGCCTGGATGCTGGTGAGCTCGGCGCTCGTGCTGATGATGAGCGGCCCGGGCCTCGCCCTGTTTTATGGCGGCCTGGTGCGCAGAAAAAATATCCTCGGAACCATGATGCAGACATTCGCCATGATGGCGGTAATCACGGTTCTTTGGGCCCTGGTGACCTACTCCCTGGCATTTGGCGAAGGAACCGCGTTCATCGGCGGCCTTCATAATGCTTTTCTGCATGGCGTCGGAGTCTTGCCCGACCCGAAATATGCGGCCACCATACCCCTGCAGACCTTCATGGTCTTTCAGTTGATGTTTGCCATCATCACTCCCGCGCTGATCACCGGCGCCTTCGCGGAGCGGATGAAGTTCTCAGCCATGCTGGTGTTCATGGTCTTGTGGGCGATCTTCGTCTACAGCCCCATGGCACACATGGTCTGGGGCAAGGGTGGACTGCTGAACGCATCTCTGGGCGGGCGCTTTCCCTGCCTGGATTTTGCCGGCGGGACGGTCGTCCACGTGACCTCAGGCGTTTCCGCATTGATGACTGCGTTGTACCTCGGTAAGCGGTTAGGCTACCCCAAAGAGCCGATGCCGCCCCATTCCGTGGTGCTGAGCTTTGTGGGAGCCTGCCTTCTGTGGGTGGGTTGGTTTGGATTCAATGCGGGCTCGGCCCTGAGCGCAGGCTCGCTGGCAACCTCGGCCTTTGTCGCCACCCACTTCGGAGCCGCCGCCGCCGCCGTAGGTTGGAGCGCCGCCGAATGGATTCGTGGCGGCCGCCCCACCGCTCTGGGCGCCATTTCCGGCTGCGTGGCCGGACTGGTAGCAATTACTCCGGCTTCCGGCTTCGTGACCCCTATTTCCGCAATATGGATCGGCCTGATCGCAGGAGTTGTCTGCTACTTTATGGTGGTCAAGGTTAAGGCGATATTTGGCTATGACGACTCGCTGGATGCCTTCGGCGTTCACGGCGCCGGCGGAACTCTGGGAGCCCTGCTCACGGGGATCTTTGCCAGCAGCACCATCAATCCGATCTTCGGGGCTGGAAAACCGACAGGCGTCCTTGAGGGTAATACGGGACAAATCTTGAATCAGCTCATTGGAGTGGCGATCGCCTGGTGCTTGTCCATCGTGGGCACGCTCGTGATCCTCTTTATCGTGGATAAGACCGTAGGACTCAGGGTGAGCGAAGAAGATGAACGTACCGGTCTGGACTTGTCACAACACGGCGAAGAAGGATACGACTTTGCCAACTAGGCTCGCGTGAGGAAGGAACGAGGCCGATGCAGAAGATAGAAGCGGTAATACAGCCAGCCAAGCTGGATGCGGTCAAGGACGCGCTGATAGAGATTGGCATCACTGGGATGACGATCACCGACGTCCGCGGGCATGGCCGGCAAAAAGGCCATACCGAGCTTTACCGCGGGCGGGAGTATTCGGTCGATCTTTTGCCTAAAATAAAGGTGGAGTTGGTGGTGCATGACGAGTTGCTCGATAAGGCGCTGCGAACCATCGTGAAAGCTGCCCAAACAGGCAAAATCGGCGATGGGAAAATCTTTGTCACACGCGTGGACGAGGCCGTCCGGATACGCAACGACGAGCGCGGAGACATCGTGCTCTGATTCTGCTGCTCTCTTTACGCGCTAAGCAGTTCAAAAAACCTGCCGGGAACAAGGTTCCCCGAGGAGTGAAATGTCAGACGGACTTCGCAATTTTATTGAAATGTCGTATGCCGAATTGGAAGAGCATAACCTGGCCGCGAAGGACCAGCGCAAACGGCACGTACCCGCCGAAACCATCCGCGAAGAGCGGCTCAAGTACCTGACCGACGAGAAACGCATTAAGGCGGTTACCGTGCTCTTCAGCGACCTCGAAGGCCGCTTGCACATGCTGGACTACGACAAGAAATTCATCGTCAAGAGCGACGACAATCTCACCTTCGACGGCAGCTCAATCCGCGGCTTCACCGCACAGCGGGAGAGCGATCTCCGTCTGGGCATCGACTGGGGATCCTTTTACTGGGTCCCGTCGGACTACTTCGGCGCCGGGAAAGTGCTGGTCTTCGGCGAGGTCATTGCCAAGGACGGGTCGGCTTACCCCGCAGACATCCGGGGCGTCCTCAAGGGTTACGCGAACAAGCTGTACAAAGACAAGGGCTACACCCTCAACGCCGCCAACGAGATTGAAGGTTTCCTCTTCAAGGGTATGGATGCTGAGCGCCACTATCCGGAGACTCAGACGTTCGAATACGTCAATACGGGTGGGTACTACCATTCCCTGCCGGGCGACCCGCTGCGGACGTTCATCGACACCAGCGCCGAAGTCCAGCGCGCCATGGGCTTTGAGAATGAGAAGGACCACCCCGAGGTAGCGCCTTCGCAGTTTGAGATCAACTACAGTTACAGTGATGTCGTCACCGCCGCCGATCAGATCCAGCTCTACAAGCTCATCTGTCGCGAAGTTGCCACCAAAATGGGACTCACGGCATCGTTTCTTCCCAAGCCGGTGGTTGGGGTCAACGGCAGCGGCATGCACACCAACGTTTCCATCAGCGAGAATGGCAAAAACCTGTTCTGGGACGAAAAGGGGGAAGAACAGCTCAGCCAGCTTGGTTGGGAATTCGTCGACCGTATTCTTAGCCATGGCAACGACATCTGCCTGCTGTTGAATGCCAGCGTGAATGCCTATCGGCGTCTCGATCCGCACTTCGAGGCGCCCAATCAGATCATCGCCTCGGCCACCGATCGCGGGTCGATGGTGCGCATTCCTATCGGGAACTCCCGCAGCATGCGAGTCGAGGTGCGGTCGGTCAGCCCTGACGCGAATCCTTACCTGGCACTCTATTCCGTATTCAAAACCGGTATCGAGGGAGAGACCGCAAAAATCGCAAATCTTCGTAAAGCCAAGCGCTTCCTGCCGGATAACATCTACACCGCGCTGGATGACTTCGGTCGCTCCAAGTGGACGGAAACGCTGCTGGGAGCCGACGTCAAAGAGCGCTACGCGGACCTGAAGAGGGGCTCCGCCGACAGGTGCCCTCGTCTGCTGGGCACCTTCGTGAAGGCGCCCGAAGTCCAGTACCATCACGACGTCTACAACCAGTATTTGTGGAATAAATTCTAGGTTGTACCCCACAAAGCATCAACCGGGCGAGGAACTGCAGTTCCTCCCCTCGCCACGGGTTTGCAATATCCAACTGTGGTCACCCTACCGGCAACTTAAAGTCGAGACGTTTGAATTCACCCGCAAGCGGCCCGTAGCTCACAATCGCGCAGACTGCAGTCGTTCCAACAAACACCAGCACCTCATTGAAAGAGCCGGTCTTCTTCACCAGGTATCCGATGATGATCGGCGTCGTAATCCCGGCCAGGTTCCCGATCAGGTTAAATAGCGCTCCATTCAAGCCCACCATGCCCTTCGGAGAAGTGTCGGACACGACTGTCCATCCCAGGGAACCAAAACCCTTTCCAAAAAACGAAAGAGACATAAGCAACAGCATGACCGCCTGCGCGGGCGCATAATTGCACGCAATCATGGTTACCGAAAGCAGCATGCCGGCCATGATCGGCGCCTTACGTGAGAAGCTGAGCGAGTATCCCGCGCGCAAGAGCCTATCGGAAATCACTCCGCCAAGAATCCCTCCCGTTCCTCCGCACAGTGCCGGCAGCGCCGCGGCAAAGCCGACCTTCATGATCGAAAGATGCCGTGCCTGGGCGAGATACACAGGAAACCAGGTGAGAAAAAACCAGGTCAATGTCGTAATGCAGTATTGGCCCAGGTAAATGCCCACCAGCATCCGGTGGCTCAACAACTCTTTGACCGCGCTCCACGTAAGCAGATTGCCTTTGCTCTTTACGCGATCGGCATTGACCAATCCCCCGCCCTGCTCGATATATGCGAGCTCGGCAGGAGAAATGCGAGGGTGTTCCTTCACATCGTGAATAGATTTGACCCAGACCAATACGAAGATGAAGCCCAATACCCCCATGAACCAGAAGGCGCTCTTCCATCCGGCTGCATGTGTGATCCATCCCAGGATGGGGGCGAAAATCATCAGCGCAAAATACTGCGCCGCGTTGAAAATCGCCGAAGCACGCCCGCGCTCGCTGGCGGGAAACCACGAAGCGACAATGCGTCCATTTCCAGGAAACACCGGGGCTTGCGCAAAACCCGCCACCAATCTCAGTCCGAAGATTGCGGCGAAAGCCGCACCCGCTGCGAGATATCCGGTAAAGCCCGTCAACAGTGCGCACACCGACCAGACCACGATCCCGGTGCCGTAGACTCTCTTCGATCCGAACCGGTCCAGCAACGCACCGGAGGGCAACTGTCCCAGCACGTAGGCCCAGCTGAATCCGGAAAACAGGTAACCCATCTTCACCGGGTCCAGGGAAATGTCTTTGGACATCGCGGTTCCCGCGATGGAAAGCGCGACCCGGTCTCCGTAGCTGAAGCAGCTAACGGCAAACAAGATGGAGATAATCAGATACCGTACATGTGTCTTTTGGATTTCTCCCAAAGTCAGGACCGTCCTGCGATCAGGCGGTGCAGTTCCTGCTGCTCCGATTCCGTCAAATCCGTCAGCGGCGGCCGCACCGGGCCTGCAGGACGGCCCACAGCCTTCATACCCGCTTTCACGATAGAAACTGCATAGCCCTTATGACGATTGCGGATCTGGATATACGGCAGGACAAACTCACGCAGCCCGGTGAACACCGCCGCGTGATCACGCCGGCGCACCGCGCCATAAAACTCCATCGCAAACTTCGGGAGAAAATTGAAAATCGCCGATGAGTACGTGGTCACGCCCATTTCCAGGTAAGGCAGAGCAAATGTTTCCGCCGTGGGCAAGCCTCCAATGTAGGTGAGCCGATCCCCCAACCGGGCATAGATGCGCGTCATGCGCTCGATGTCACCGACGCCATCCTTGAAACCGACGAGGTTGGAACATTTCTGGCACAAGCGCTCCAGCGTTACGTCGTCCAGCACAGCGTTGTCGCGGTTGTACATAATGACGCCCAGCCTGGTCGACGCGCAGACTGCTTCCACATGGGCGGCCAGCCCCGCCTGCTCCGCGCCGACAAGGTAAGGAGGCAATAGCAGGATGCCGTCTGCACCCGCGTCTTCCGCGGCTTTGGCATACTCTTTGGCCATCGCGGTGCCGTAACCGCACCCTGCGATGACCGGAACCCGGCCACTATTCTGCGCTACACCGGCTTGCACCACAGCAGAAAATTCCGTGGGCGTCAGGGAAAAGAATTCTCCAGTACCACCGGCTGCAAACAATCCCGCCGGCTTGTGCGACAACAACCACGCAATGTGCTCCTTGTATGGCTTCGGCTCCCAATCCAGGTTTTTATCAAAGTGCGTGACGGGAAACGACAGCAGTCCTTCGCCGATCCGTTTCGCCATTTCCGCAGGATGCATTTTCTTCATGGATGATTCCCCTACTTCGCTGTTTTCTTAACGAAGATCTCGAGCAACATGTTGAACCTGTCCGTGTCGTCCACGAACAAACAATGACCTGCATCCTCAAACACTTCTCCTTGCGAACCTGGCACAGAAGCTGTGATCAATTCGGCCGCGGACCGATTGGAGGAAGTCATCATCGCAAGCACGGGGATATTGAGCTTTGGCAATACAAACCGCAGGTCGGTCTTGACCCCGCGCTCGGCCAGCAACGCAACCGCGGAGTTGCTCGGCGTCTTGAGCGAAGCAGCTACGATGCTGTCCAGATATTGCTTCGGATGCGGCTTGTGGTACATGCCGCGCACAAAAGTGTCGGCAAAGTGCTTCCGGTCTGCCTGGATGTCGTGAAACATCGCAAATCGGGCGTCCCGGTCTTCCTGGGTGGAAGGCGTGTAAATATTGAAGTCGATCAGCACCAATCCATTCAGCTTGCCGGTGCCGAACCTATCCACAAAAGTTAACGCCTCGTAAACGGCCAGCGACCAGCCCACGAACACCACCGGCGACTCTCCCAGGTGGTCGATCAGTTCCTTGTAATCCTGCGCGCGCTGCCCGGGATAATTCCCTTCGACAGGTTTGTCGGAGTCGCCCTGCGATCGCGGGTCCACTGCAACCACGTGATAGGCCTTACTGAAGTAGTCGATCTGCGGCTGCCAGATGGCCGCCGGCATGGTCCATCCCGGTACGAACAATATCGTGGGTCCTGTCCCGCTCTCCAGGTAATGCAGCTTCACACCGTCACTGGTAGTAAAGTATTTGTCCTTCACGGTAGCTGGCGCCCACAGCCCAGGCTGCGCAACAGCCAGGATCGGCAGCAGCACATGACGCGCAGCCGGCAACGTGGGTCTCCTTTCTCAGCACATGGACTCCAATGATTGAATCAGCGCCCGGATGTAGCCATAGCAATAGGCAAAAGACTGCAAGCCGTTGGGATCGTTGGGCGCCACCGGGACATGGTCCGGCATCAGCATATAGGGATACCCAACCTCTTTGTAGACCTTAATCGCTTTTACGAAGTCGACGTCCCCCTCATCGGGATAAACCTCCATAAAATCGTTGCGATGACCGCGAATGTTGCGGAAATGCACATTGAAGATCTTGTTGCGGGAACCAAAGTAACGGATCACGTCATAGATCTGCGTCCCTGGGTCCGGCAGCATCTCGGACACCGTTCCCTGGCAAAAATTCAGCCCGTGATACGGACTTTCCTGAATGGTGATGAACTTCTTCAATCCATCCACCGTTCCCAGTACCCGATCGACGCCCTGGTAGCCTTCAGGCGGCATCCCCGGATCGTGGGGGTGGCAGGCCATCCGGATCTTGTATTCATTGGCCACCGGAATCACGTGGTTCAGAAAATAGGTGATCCTCTCCCAGAACATATCCGCATCCACGTGGCCGGCTTTGGTGAGCGGCGTTTCCGGATGCGCTTCCGAGAGCTTCCAGGTGCTGTACATGGCATCGCCGCGCCCTGGCGTGCGCCCGGTACGGACTACACCCAGAATGCTCATGTTGTACTTGATCGAAGGTACGCCCGCCTGGGCGCAGTTCTTGATCATCGTCTGTAGCGCTTCAATATCGCGGTCGCGTTCCGGACTTTGCGCGAGCATGATGGCTGGATGCTTTTCGCGATCGATGTAACTGGAGGCCAGAAACGGAGGCGCGATGCAATCGACGCTGATGCCGCACTTCTGCGCGAGGTCGACCATTCGGTTCAACTCGTCGACCGTCGCGTAGAGACGATCGCCTTCGATCTGCGGATAGCCGCAGATGTTCCGGACGCTGTAGCGGGCCAGGTATTTCAAGTGGGTCTCGTTGGTGGGAGCTGTCTGGTCGCCAAGCTTCATCAGCACAGGCTTTGCCAGAACTACCTTGGGCGCGGCGGCCGAAGCGAGATTCTGTGCGGCCAGCAGTCCCGCGGCGCCGGTGGAGGTGATAAATTTTCTTCGATTCATAGGAAACCCCTGAAAGTTTGCACGACCACTGTATTACATCGTTTGGGTGGGCAGGGCCGTGATGATTGATAGCCTTGTGGGCTAGCCGAGAAATTGCAGAACTGCCCTGAGCGAAGTCGAACGGGTCCCTCGCTTCGCGGGATGACAAACCTGGTTGCCAAGGTAACGATACCTCTATGACAAACGGCAGCCGGGAACTCTGGCAAGATAGGGATTAGCTCCCATTTGGGGTTCAAACGATGTCCCACAGAATTTCACGACGGAAATGGATAACAGGTGCGGCCTTGCTGGCGCATAACGTGACGGGGCGGCCGTTGGAACGAGTGACAAACGCTTTCGCGGACGTCTCTACGGTGGCCGGAAGGCCTGAGGGAGTACTGATCGAATCACACATCCACCTATTCGCCGGTGACCCGCTGCGCTTCCCGTATAACAGCGCCTCATACAAGCCAACTAGAGAGCCCGTCGAGCAGTATGTAAAGTTCGCCCGTGAAGTGCGGCTCGATCACGCAGTCATCGTGCACCCGGAGCCATACCAGGACGACCACCGCTACCTTGAATATTGCCTCGCGCACGGACCCTCACCAGGCTTCTTCAAAGGCACCTGCCTCTTCGATCCCATCGACCCGGCAACGCCAAAACGGATGCAGGCCCTGGTAGAAAAGCATCCCGGAAAAATCGTCGCTCTGAGGATTCATGAGATCCATCCCGCTGGAACTCCTTCAACTACCAGCGGACTGATCCGGGACCGCGACTTGAAGAACCCGCAGATGGCAGTGACCTGGCGCGCGGCCCATGAACTGGGATTAGCCATCCAAATCCATTGCATCCCGCACTACGCCGGGCCGATCGGCGAGTTGGCAGGCGAATTTCGCGAAACTCCGGTGATTCTCGATCACCTCGCCCGTCCCGGCCAAGGCACTCCACACGAGTATGAGCAAGTGCTGAAGCTCGCCAGGCTCCAGCATGTGTACATGAAGTTTTCAAAAACCGGTGTGGAATCCGCCTCGAAGCAGCCCTTTCCGCATCTCGATGCCAAGCCCCTGGTCAGGCAGGTCTACGAGGCATACGGGCCCGACAAAATTGTCTGGGGCGAACTGGGTGCAAATTTGGCCGAGTTCCAGAAGGCAGTGCAATTGTTCAACCTGATGTTTGACTTCGTGCCCGAAGCCAATCGCATGAAGATCCGCGGGCTCACGTCACAGAAACTGTTTGCCTTTTCGTGAGGCCGACCCCCTCTCCCCAGCTAATGCGCTTGATGAGAGGCACCAACCCTCCCGTTTGTCATCCGAACCCCTGACCTGCCTGCGGCAGTTAACGGAGGAACGAACAGGCAGCACAAAATTGTCATCCCGCCTGCCCCGGCCTGCCATGGAAGCGAAGCCCAGGGATCTGCAGTTTCTCTCCCGGCTGATGACATTTCCTCCAACAAACCAGTTTGTTCATCTGAAGCAAAGCCGGCGTGCCTTAGAGGGATCCGCAGTTCTAAACCTTACCAACCAAAGCGGCGTTCAACGCGTGACCCACGATGGTTTGCGCCTCTGCCTCAATTTGCTCCAGGTGTTGTTGGTTCCGGAAGCTTTCTGCATAAATTTTGTAGATCTCTTCCGTGCCCGAAGGCCGCGCAGCAAACCAACCGCTTTCGGCGATCACTTTCACCCCGCCCAGGGCTTCGCCATCCCCGGGCGCATGCGTCAGGATCGACTTGATCTTCTCCCCCGCCAGATCGGGTGTCTGGATGCTCTCCTTGCTCAGCTTAGAGAGGATCTTCTTCTGCTCCGTCGTCGCGTGGGCATCGGTTCGATCGTAGAGCGGATCACCATATTGCCGCGTGAGGTCCTGATAAACCTCGCCCGGGTCCTTCTTCATCGTTGCTGTGATTTCCGCAGAGAGCAGAGCCGCAATCATGCCGTCCTTATCGGTCGTCCACACGCTGCCATCTCGGCGCAGGAAAGAAGATCCGGCGCTTTCCTCACCCACAAATCCGAGCTTGCCGTCGATCAGGCCTTCCACGAAATATTTGAAGCCCACGGGAACCTCGTAGAGATCCCGTCCCAACCCTGCGGTCACGCGATCGATCATGCTGCTGCTCACCGCGGTCTTGCCCACGGCAACTTGTTTCCCCCATTGCGGGCGATGCACGAAGAGATAGTGCGCGCAGACCGCGAGATAGTGATTGGCCTGCAGCAGGCCGCGGCTTTTGGTCACAATTCCATGGCGGTCGTGGTCGGTATCGCAGGCAAAGGCCACATCGAACTTATCCTTCAATGCGATCAGAGACTGCATCGCATATTTCGAGGAAGGATCCATCCGAATTTTTCCATCCCAATCGAGCGTCATGAAACGAAATGTGGGATCGACCTGGTCGTTGACCACGGTGAGGTTGAGTCCATAGCGTTCCGCAATCGGCGCCCAATAGTGCACGCCGGCGCCGCCTAGTGGATTCACCCCAAGCTTGATGCCCGAAGCGCGAATGGCCTCCATGTCGATGATGTTGTTCAGGTCCTCCACATAGGCCGTGAGGTAATCATGACGGTGCGTGGTCGAAGCCGCCCGCGCTTTGTCGAGGGAAACACGCTTCACTCCATCGAGCCTGGCGCTGAGAAACTCGTTGGCCTTGTTCTGGATCCAGGAAGTAGCATCGCTGCCGGCGGGTCCACCATGCGGCGGGTTGTACTTGAAGCCGCCGGAATCGGGCGGATTGTGCGATGGGGTGACGACGATGCCGTCCGCCAAACCGGTTTTACGGCCACGGTTGTAGGTCAGGATGGCGTGCGAAATTACGGGCGTCGGTGTGTAGTCGGTTTTTTCCGCCAGCATCACCTCCACGCCGTTCGCTGCCAGCACTTCGAGCGCGCTCGCCAGGGCTGGGCAGGAGAGCGGGTGTGTATCGATGCCGAGAAAGAGCGGGCCGTCCGTCTTCTGCTCGCGGCGATAGAGGCAAATCGCCTGCGTGACGGCCAGGATATGCCACTCATTGAATCCCCGCTCGAAGGAGGAACCGCGATGCCCCGAGGTGCCAAACGAGACTCGCTGCTCCGGCACCTGCGGGTCTGGCCGCTCCTCATAGTACGCGGTGATCAGCTTCGGTACGTCCACAAGTTCGGAGGGATTCGCCAGTTGCCCGGCTCTCGGGTTGACTGTATTCATGTGCAGCGGCCTCTTTTCTCTCCTGCAGCTTACTCCGGTTGACTCGGTTTTGCTTCAATCCTCAACGAACCTTCGGCGACCGGGAAGTAAAGTCTTCCGATGCCCTGCGCAAGGTGCAAGATGCCCACCGGGCAATTTTGTCCCTTCGCACAGCCTGTGGCATCGAAATAGCTCGTGGACAAAAAAATGAAAGCTGCCATCCTTATCCCCGGTCGCAAACCACCCCAGCCCTTTCTGGAAATTCAGGAAGTTGCTCGCCCCGAACCCAGGCCCGGCTACGTGCTGCTCCGCGTGAAGGCTTGCGGCGTCTGCCGGACGGACCTCCACATTGCCGAGGGCGACCTTCCCTCTGTTCACCCGCAGGTGATCCCCGGCCATCAAATTGTGGGCGAAGTAGCAGACGGTGCAACCGCAGAGCTGCCTCTGGGAACCCGGGTCGGCGTCTCCTGGATTGGCGGTGTGGACGGAGATTGCTGGTACTGTCGCCACGACATGGAAAACCTCTGCGACCACCCCACCTTCACCGGATATACGGTCAACGGGGGCTACGCGGAGTACGCGCTGGCGCGCGCCGACTTTGCCTTCCCCCTTCCCGGCGACCTCGACGATGTCGTTGTAGCCCCCCTGCTTTGCGCGGGGATTATCGGCTTCCGCAGCCTGCGCGTGGCCGGCGTCCAACCCGGAGAGCGTGTCGGTCTTTATGGATTTGGCAGCTCGGCCGGCCTGGCTATTACCGTACTGCAGTCCTGGAACTGCGAAGTCTATGTGTCCACCCGCGGCGAAGGGCATCGCCAGAGAGCCGCCTCATTGGGCGCAACCTGGGTCGGCAAAGAAGATGAAATTCCGCCGACAAAGCTGGACCGTGCCGTAACCTTCGCGCCCAGTGGAAAGGTTGTGGTGAGTGCCCTATCGGCCTTGCGGAAGGGTGGAGTGGTGGCCATCAACGCGATTCACCTCGACCAGATGCCCGCGTTTGATTACGACAAGCTGCTCTGGGGCGAACGCCAGCTACGCAGTGTCGCTAACATGACCCGCCAGGATGCCCGCGATTTTCTGGCGATCGCGCACGAGTTGGGGATTCGACCGCAGGCAACGGCGTTCCCGCTCGACGAGGCCAACAAGGCGCTCCTGGCGGTCAAGGAGGAAACCGAGCGCGGGTCTGCTGTGATTGTTCCCTGAGGGGTCGCGAAGCTGCGATGGACTTCCCTTCAATAAATTAACTTCAACGAGAACTGAATCTGGCGCGAGGTTCCAGCAGTATGGCTGATCACCCCAAACCCGGCGCCGGCCAGCGTATTCGCCGGCAGCCCCATATTGACCACGTTGAACAAGTTGAAAAACTCCGCCCGAAACTGTAGATCCATCAGCTCAATCCCACTCGATCTCCGTCCGAATGGCGTGCTCTTGATCAGCGCGTAGTCGAAATCGTAATACGCCGGCCCCCGGAAGGTGTTTCGTCCCAGCGTGCCAAAACGACCATGATTCGGACCGGTTCCTCCGGGCACGTTGATAGGAACCGAAAAGTACGAGCCATTGTTTGCGCCCAGACCGAAATAGTCCTCGCGAACCTTGCGCGCTGTCGAAAGGTGAGGAATGCCCACCTGGTCCGGCCGGTCCGCTCCCATCGTCCCGGCATCGGTCTGCTGCACTCCGGAATACACCGTAAACGGCGAGCCACTCGTGATCGTCGAAATGCTGAGAAGTTCCCACCCGCCGGTGACCACCTTTCCCAGCGGCCGCAGAAAGCCAATATCTTCTCCGTGCAGATCCTGCGCCACACTCAGCGTGAAGGCATGCGCGATGTCAAAAGTCGAGGGCCCTTTCTCCGCATGCGTATCCAAAGGATTCTGCGGAACGGTCTGCACGACAGCGCCCGCATTTCCGGTGATGAATCCGCCAATCACTGCACTGGTTTCGTCCAGCGATTTTGCCCACGTGTAGCTGGCCTGCACGCCGGGGCCGCCGCGAGGAAAAGTGCCGGTCAGTGAAGTCTGCAGTGCATGATAGGAGGAGTGGGCGGTGCTGGTGATCACGTTCTCCGTACCAAAGCCGCCGATGACATTGCCGGCCGAGTCAAACTGGCTATACGGAGCATAGCTTGGGCCCGCGCCAGGATAGCCGTTGAAGAAACTGACGCGGGGCAGCTTCACCGCTGCGGTTCCAATGTAGGTCGCGTCCCCAACCAGTCCGCCAAAGTGGCGCTCCAGGCCCAGGGTCCAGGTCTGAAGATAGGCATTGCCAAACTCCGGATCGATCGAGTTGATGGTCAGCGGCGTGATGCGATGGCTCGGAGACAAGGCAGCCAAATCCTGCTGGTAACGGTTGAGATCCATGACGGTGTTCGCGGGAACGGCTTTCGTACCGTTGGCGAAAATGTCCTGCCCCTCTGGTGTGTAGACCCGCGGCAATTCATCTGGAGTTATCTTGAATCCGTAAGCGATAGGCGCTGATGACGCGGAGGTCAATCGCGGATCGACAGCAAACGGGTTTGATCCGGTAAGCGAATTGTCCTGAAAGAGGTTCGGCGGGACGGTAGTAATCGCGCCCCCCACTCGCAAATGCGTGTCTCTCCACGCCAGCCAATCGAGTTGCACGCGCGGCCCCAAGCCATTGAGGTTGAAGCGGTAGCCTGGCTGGGGATTGATGACGAATTGCTGCTCCACCCCCGCCGGCGAGTTCGTAAACTCGAGTCCCGACGTTCGCCTCGCCCGCTCCGTGATCGGCGTGTACAACTCGTAGCGCAAGCCGTAATCCAGCACCAGGTGCGGTGAAATTTTCCAGGTATCCTGCGCATAGAATCCGAACGCGTTGCGGTTGATCGCAGCGGCGCCGATGTGCGCGCCTCCGGAAAAGTAAGGCGGCGCGACCACGATGGTGTAGTTGAATGGGCTCCCGCTCAGCAGGCTGGAAAGCGTGTCGGGGAGCGGGTCGCCAACCCGAATGTTATGCATCCCGCTTTGCGAAGGAATAGCCACCGGGGAGTAGGCCGTTCCGCCACCGAAGTCGTATTCGCCATTAGGACTGATACCGAAATAAGTTGTATCCCGGTTCAACCGGATATCTCCTCCGAACTTGACCGCATGATGCCCCGTGGTGAAGGTAACATTCTGCCGCGTCTGAAAGAGGTTGCCGTAAACGCTGATGACGGTCCCCGCCGGCTGATTGAATGGCTCATAGCTGCCGTCATTGAACTTGACTGCCGGATCCGTGAAGTCGCTGGTAGGAAACGATGGGGTGGCGCGCGTTGCGCTGAACGAGGACTCCCAAACCAATCGCGGCGAGACTGTGCGTGTGTAAGTGATGACCAGATTCCGTTGCCGGTCGAGATAGCGGATCCCAAACGCAGGATCAATCACCGTCTGGTCCGGGTTGGTCGTAGGACCGTTCAGATTGTCGAAAGTGAAGCGCCCGAACAGTTGCGACTTATCCGAGATCTTATGGTCCAGCCGAATCGAGAACTGGTCCGCATTGGTGATCACCGGTGACGAACTGGCGTAGGTGTGCACCCCGTAAGCGCCCTGCGGTAAGTTGGGTAACGGATAGCGCGCCAGCACCCGGGCGATGCCCGGATCCACCGGCACCGTCAAGACGTCGCCAGGAAAAGCAGTAGTATCGATCCCTTCGCGTTCCTGTTCGGTGGGCACCGGAAACACCTGCGTTGTGCCCAGCATCTGCCGAAAGCCCTGGTACTGCCCGAAATAGAACGTCTTGCCGGCGCCGTTGTAAATGCCAGGCAGAACCACCGGGCCGCCGTTGGTAAAACCGAACTCGTTGCGGCGAAACGGCGGCAACCGGCCTGGATTCACAGCGGATGAATAGTCGAAGTAGTTTCGCGCATCCAGGGCCGAGTTGCGCAGGAACTCGAAGAATGAGCCGTGAAAACCGCTGCTTCCTGACCGGGTGACGATATTGGTAAACCCGGAGGCGCCGCGGCCGATTTCCGCCGGCATCCAACCCGATTGCGATTGAATCTCCTGTACCGCATCCACGTTGAAGTTGCTGAACGTAGAGCCGCCCATCTCCGGGTCGCTGATGTCGGCCCCATCCATGGCAAACGTAGCTTCCACGCCCCGTTGGCCATTGATCGCAAACTGTTGCGTAAAGTTTGTGGCACCATTTGCATCCGTCATGGTTCCCGCAGCCAGCAGCAGCAGTTGGCTGAAATCCCGCTTGTTCAACGGGAGTTGGCTCACCGACTTGCTGGAGAGTTCCACCCCACCGGAGTTTTCCTGAGCGTCAGACATTGCCTCAATCGAGACCGTCCCCTGATCGGTTAGCGTGAGTATGTCGTTGTCCTGCGGCTGGCTCATATCGAGCGCATGACCGGTGTCGATGCGCCGGCCTTTCACTGTAAGAAACAGGGCAAAACGCAACTGTGGAAGGTCATGAAAGGAGAAGCTTCCATCCGCCGCGGTCATTGCGGTCAAATTATGCCCGTGTGCACTCAACTCGATGGCCGCGTCGCCCAGCGGATGCCCTGTGCCGTCCTTCAGCAGGCCGCTCCATGATTTGTTCACGCTTGATGGCTGTTGGGCGTGCAGCCGCATCGCGAGACTCGTTAAGACCAGCAAGGCCAGGAGCATTCGGCTAAGAACCCGCAAAAATCCTTGGACGGCGGAGAGAAATTGGGAGAAACTGGTCCGGTCTGAACGGCTCATCCAAAACGCATACTATCTTGCTTTCACGGGAAGTGGGTTCCGGGTGCTTCCGTCAGAGCGCTTAGCAGGTTTCAGGTTAACTTGGCAGTTACCGTTCCACTGGGAAACCCGGAAGTTGCACAAAAAGCGAGACAGTGGCACCGCCATTGTGTACACTGCTTGCCCATGGCAGCCGGACCTGCCGCCTGCCCCTGCCGTAGAACGATCAAGGAGAACGACCATGAGTTTTTGCCAAACCTGTGGAACCAGCTTACCCGACGGTAGCCAAACCTGCCCCGCTTGCGGAGCGACCCAGGGGGTGCCGGCATCAGGCGCTGCGCCGGGCGCCGCGCCCGGTTATACCCCCACTCCTCAGCCACCGCCACCACCGATGTACGCACCAGCGCCTGCAACTGGAACCGGCCTCACTCCCAATGTTGCAGGAGCGTTGGCCTACCTCGTAGGGGCCATTACGGGAATCCTTTTCCTGGTCATCGATCCTTTCAAGTCTGACCGCTTTGTCCGTTTCCACGCCTTCCAATCCATATTCTTTAATCTTGTGTGGATTGGCTTCTGGATCCTATGGACCATCGTGGGCCTGATGCTGGGCGCCATCTCCCATGGCTTGTTTTTCATCATCCAGCTACCGATCAACCTGCTGATCACCGTTGGCGGTTTCTGCATCTGGATTTACCTGATGTACTCCGCCTACCAGGGCAAGACGTTCCAGTTACCGGTGATCGGACCCATGGCCGCAAGCCAGGCCGGTATCGCCCCTGCCGCCCAGCGCCTCTAACGAGGATTGCTGATTTGCTGCAGGATTGTGTACTTGGGCCCGACTTCTCAGCCGGGCCCAAGACTCGCGAGGAACTTCGGTTTTTGGGCGTTGCGGGCCAGACCGCCGCGATCGTTTAGTCTTTGTTCTTGAGCCTGCGATTCCATCAAATGCAACAAACCCGTGGGGCCGGCCCACGGTTAATATTCCTCGCTCTCTTCCTGCTTCTTTCCGCCGTTGCTCATGGAGCCTCTCGAGCCGATCTGCTGCGCGGAGGCTATGGTCCGTATCGCGCCAACAACGACCTGCTCTTTTATCACCTGGATGTGCGTGTTGACCCCGACAACAAATTCATTGAGGGCAAGAACACCATCCGCTTCCGCATGCTCCGGGACGGCAAGCGCATCCAGCTCGATCTCCATCCCGCACTTCACGTCGACAAAATACTTTTCGGTCAGGCGCCGTTGCGCTATGTGCGCGATTCAGGAGCAGTGTTTGTTGACTTCCCGAAAACACTCCAGGCAGGCCGCGTCTACAGCATCGATTTCTATTATTCGGGCCACCCGGTCGAGACCGGCCGTTTCGGCTCCATCACCTTTCGCAAAGACGCCGCAGGCCATCCGTGGATCAACACGGCCTGCGAGGAAACCGGCGCCAGCGTTTGGTGGCCCAATAAAGACCAGTGGCGCGATGAAGTCCAGAGCATGGAGATCAGCGTATCGATCCCCAATGGCCTGGTCGATGTCTCGAACGGAAAATTCATGGGCACGACCGACCTCGGCGACGGCTACACGCGTTGGGACTGGATGGTCCACTATCCAATCAACAACTATGACGTATCGCTGAACATCGGCAACTACGTGCACTTCTCCGACCATCTGGGCAGCTTACCCCTGGACTTTTACGTGCTGCCGGAAGACAAGGCAAAGGCGGAGAAGCAGTTCCCGCAGGCCAGGCAGATGCTGCAGATCTTCGGCCACTATTTCGGTGACTACCCCTTTCCGCAGGATGGTTACAAACTCATTGAGGCTCCCTACTCCGGGATGGAACACCAGACCGCCGTGACCTACGGCAACCACTTCACCAATGGGTACCTCGGACGCGATTGGAACGGCTCCGGCATCAGCCTGCGGTTTGATTTCATCATCATCCACGAAAGCGCGCATGAGTGGTTTGGCAACAGCATCACCGCCGCCGACCGCTCCGATATGTGGATTCACGAAGGCTGGGCGACCTACATGGAAGCCCTCTATGTCGAGTCGCGCTGGGGCCATGCGGATGCCCTGAAATATCTCGATGGCATGAAGCCGAAGGTGAAGAATCAGCAGCCGATCATTTCCCTGCGCGGCGTCAACAGCACCCCACCCGAAGATCAATATTTCAAGGGCGCACTGTTTCTGAATACGCTTCGCAGCGTGATCGACGATGACCCGCGCTGGTGGGCGCTCCTGCACAGCTTTTACCAGCATTTCAAGTATCAGAACATCATGACCGAGGACGTCATTCGATACTTCAACCAGCAGACCGGAATGAATTTGACCCCGATTTTCAATGAGTATCTGCGCCATGCGGCGTTGCCGATTCTGCAACTGCAATGGAGCCCGGGCAGTGTCCGTTATCGCTGGAAGGCCGACGAACCCGGGTTCGCTATGCCGATCAAGGTAGGCGACAGCCAGCACTGGCAGATGATTCGTCCCGCCGCAGCCTGGAAAACCGTCCCCACAGCGCTGACGAAAGATCAGTTCGCCGTGGCGACGGATCTTTACTACGTCAAGGTAGTATGGATGCCGTGACGATAAAGCTCTCCCCGGCAGCTGCTCGCGTCCTCGGATCGCTCGTAGAAAAAGAAATCACCACGCCCGAGTACTACCCTCTTTCTCTGAACGCGCTGGCCAACGCCTGCAATCAGAAGAACAATCGCGAGCCGGTGACGAACCTCGACGAAGACGAAATCCGGCAGGCCTTGCATGAACTTGAGGACAACGGCCTGGCTGCTCCGGCACGTGGCAGCGAGAGCCGCGTCGCCAAGTATGAGCATCGGGTACAGGAGGTTTTTAACTTCACCCGCGGTGAAATCGCGGTGATCTGCGTACTGCTCTTGCGCGGCCCGCAAACACCCGGAGAGCTGCGCGGAAGAACCGAACGGATCCACCACTTCGAGGAGCTGAGCGATGTGCAGTCGACCCTGCAACGGCTGATGCAGCGCGACCCGCCATTGGTGGTGATGTTGCCCCGCCAGCCTGGAACCAAAGAAGCTCGTTACGCTCATCTGCTCTCGGGTGAAGTAACCGAGACGGCTCCGATTGCCAGGGCTTCGGAGCACGCAGGGAGCAGTACGGCCCAACTGGAGGCGGAGCTTGCGGCCCTCCGCGAAGAAGTCGCGCAATTGCGTGAGCAGGTGGAGAGAGTGCTGCGGCTGGTTGAGTAAAGGAGCAGTTCCCCCCCTTGAATCAGGCCCGAGGGTCTGGTCTCCTATCGATGGCTCAGACGCAAGCTCTGCCAGCTCGCGTCCGTGATCCATCCGCCGTCGACCACCAGCGCATGTCCGTTGACAAAGCCGCTCTGCTCCGGATCAGCCAGGAACAGGATCGCCTTGGCGATGTCGTCCGGCGAGGCAAAGCGTCCCATTGGGTTCACACCAATGATGTCTTCGTCGGTGTAGGTTCCGCTAGCCTGATCGGCCGCATCCATCTCTGTCTTGACCCACCCGGGGCAAACGGCATTGCAGCGTACGCCGCGTCCGCCCCACTCCGCCGCCAAGGTGCGCGTCAACCCAATGAGACCGTGTTTGGATGCGTTGTAGGCAGCGCGGTCCGCAACTCCCGCAAGGCCAGCGATCGAGGCGACATTCACGACCGCACCGGCTCGCTGCTCGAGCATCTTTTTCCCGAAGGCGCGCGCCAGCAGGAAGGGAGCGACCAGATTCACCTCGAGCACGCGGCGAAACGTTCGCGCTTCGATGCTCTCGGCGGGCGCAATCGAGCTAATGCCGGCATTGTTGACCAGCACATCGACCCGGCCCCAGCGCTTATCGATTGCTTGCGCAGTGCCTTGGACCACGGCCTCGTCCGAAATGTCTCCGGTAAACTCCGCCGCCTCGCAGCCGCCCGCACGCACCGCCGCCAGAGTGGCAGTGCAGGGTTGCAGGTCCAGCAGGGCCAATGAATATCCGGCGGCGGCTAACACCTCAGCCGTGCGGCGGCCAATACCCTGCGCCGCTCCGGTAATGACAGCCAGTTTCATGAGCAAATCTCCGATCTGTCAAAGGGTACTAGAACTAAGGCTACCGGAGCCCGGCGTCGCGTAATCTCAACGAGTAAAATGGAAGAAGAAACGAATATGAGCCCCGCGACGGCAAGCCAACACGAATTGAGGGAGCAACTGGGCGCCCGCCCGCTGATGCTCTTCGACGGCCAATGCGGGCTATGCCACAACGCCGTGCAATGGGTCATCCGGCGTGACGCTGACGATCTCTTTCGCTTTGCCCCGCAGGATTCAACCGTAGCTGCTGAGATCCTCCAGCGCCATGGGATTGATCGTGACGCTATGCTCAAGAGCAACAGCGTCTACATGGTGCTCGATGCAGGTACTGTCCGCGAGAGGCTGCTGACGCAATCCGATGTGACCGTGAATATCCTCACGCAACTGGGCGGGCGGTGGCGTTTTCTCGGATATCTGCTCCGCGTGGTGCCGAGTTTTCTCCGCAATGCGGCCTATGGAATATTTGCCCGCAACCGCTATCGGCTGGCGGCCCGATACAACGTTTGCCCGGTACCTGCGAAAGCGAACCAAAAGAAATTTATCAGCTAAGAACGATCACCGAGGACCTATGCGTTTCGTGCAATTGAAGAACGGCAAGGTCCGCCGCGTTGCCGTGGTGGAGGAACCGAAGCTCCGCTTCCTGCATAGTTTTGATTCCATGCATGCCCTGGCTCAGGCAGCGATTGCCAATGAAGGCAAGCTCAGCACGCTTGCTGCCCGTCATGTTACGGATGAGTTTCTTGACTACGACCCGGTCTACGCAGGCAGTAGCGAGTGGAAGCTCCTTCCGCCGATCGACCATCCGCAGGAGGTTTCCCGTTGCCTGGTCTCCGGTACCGGCTTGACCCACCTGGGCAGCGCACGCGATCGTGCGTCCATGCATAAGGTCAAGGAAGAAGAGCTGACCGACAGCATGAAGATGTTTCGCTGGGGAGTGGAACGCGGCAAGCCTGCGGAGGGCGAAATCGGCATCGCTCCGGAGTGGTTTTACAAGGGCTATGGCTCCATCGTGCAGGCACATGGCGGCCCACTGCTCATTCCGCCCTATGCGGAAGACGGCGGCGAAGAAGCTGAGATTGCCGTCATCTATGTGATTGGACCCGACGGACGGCCGTATCGCGTAGGCATGACCCAGGGCAACGAGTTCTCCGACCACCGATTCGAGAAAAAGAACTACCTGAATCTGGCAGGATCGAAATTGCGCACCTGTTCGATCGGGCCGGAGCTGGCCGTGAATGTTGATTTCCGAAATGTCCCCGGCACGGTTACCATTACGCGCGATGGAAAGGAATTCTGGTCGCAGGCGATCTTGAGCGGTGAAGAGGAAATGTCCCACAGCCTGCGCAACCTCGAACACCATCATTTCAAGTTCGAACTGCATCGCCGGCCCGGCGATGTTCACATCCATTTCCTGGGCGCTCATTCCCTTAGCTTTGGCCAGGGCATCGAACTCAAAGACGGCGACGTAATGGAAATCTGCTTTAATGGCTTAGGACGCCCACTACGGAATACGGTGAAGGTTGTCCACGAGAAAGATGTTGCTATTGACGTGGTTCCCCTGCTGTAAAAGGCTTCCGGTTTTCGTCCACACCCGTTTGGTAGGCTGTTTGCGTGAGCAAAGACGAAGCTCCCGAGGTATTGCAGATCGAAGGGCGCGAGGTCCGCGTTACTCATCCCGGTAAACTCTATTTCTCCAGGGAGACGAAACTCACCAAACTCGATCTGGTGCGCTACTACCTGGCGGTTGCGCCGGGCGCCCTCAACGGAATCCGGGACCGTCCCGTTGTGTTGAAGCGCTTTGTAAATGGCGCCGAAGCGGATGCGTTTTATCAAAAGCGCGCGCCTTCCGATCGCCCTTCCTGGTTGCGCAGTGTCACTCTGTCTTTTCCTTCCGGCCGTACTGCGGAAGAAATCGTTGTGGACAATGCAGCCGGTCTCGCCTGGATCGTGAATCTCGGTTGCATCGAATTGCACCCGCACCCTGTCCGCTCGGAAGACCTCGACCACCCTAATGAATTGCGCGTCGACCTCGATCCGGGCCCGGGTGTCGAATGGGCAAACGTCCGCCAGGTCGCTCTCGAAGTGAAGTCGCTGCTGGAAGAACTCGGTCTGCGCGGATGGCCTAAAACCAGCGGCTCGCGGGGCATGCATATCAACGTACGCATTGAGCCGCGCTGGAGCTTCACCCAAGTGCGGCGCGCAGCCCTCGCCCTCTCCCGTGCGGTCGAACGCCGCGTCCCCACACTGGCCAGCTCCAAATGGTGGAAAGAGGAACGTCACGGCGTGTTCCTCGACTACAACCAGAACGCCAAAGATCGCACTACCTGTTCGGCCTACTCCGTGCGCCCGCTGCCGGATGCGCGAGTGTCCGCTCCCCTGCATTGGGATGAGGTCGCCGCGTGTGATCCGGCAGACTTCACGGTGCTCACCATGCCGGCGCGCTTTGCGGAAATCGGAGATCCTCACACCGGAATGGATGCCGCGGCCGGATCGCTCGAACCTTTGCTGGAGTTGGCCGCCAAAGATGAAGCCGCTGGACTCGGCGATGCGCCATGGCCGCCGCACTTCCGCAAGATGGAAGGCGAGGCGTCGCGGGTCGCTCCTTCGCGCGCTAAGTCTGCAACCAAAAAGCCGGCGCGCACGCCGCGAGTCAAAATGCCCCTCTTGACCATTGCGAACTCGCCCAAAAAAGACGCGGCGCTGGCCGGCTTG
This sequence comes from Acidobacteriaceae bacterium, assembly GCA_035507705.1. Lineage (GTDB taxonomy): Bacteria > Acidobacteriota > Terriglobia > Terriglobales > Acidobacteriaceae > PALSA-350. Next base: position 11,600 of record DATJNV010000028.1, on the reverse strand, counting down.
GAACGATGGAAAGCAAAGCACCCAGACGCGGCGGCTCTCCTTGCCGTGGATGATGTGCTGGTCGATTCCATGCGCGGTACCTCCTCTACGTGGACCCGCATCCGCGTGAATCTGCGTCATGTGCCCGAAGAGTTGCGGCCGCCCCAGGAAATGCCCGATCCCGATGACGATCCCACCCGCGAATGGCGGGAGAAGTTCAGAGGCCGCCCGCGAAAATCTCCGTGAGCTCCTGCGGAGGAACCACCTCCAGCTGTGCGTAGGTGCAATCCTGAGGATCCTTGTCCTTGCGCCAGCGGCGGAACTGCGCCATGTGGCGGAATCGGCTGCCTTGCATGTGCTCGTACGCGATCTCGACCACGAGTTCCGGGCGCAACGGCTCCCAGGAGAGGTCTTTGCCCTGGCTCCAGCGGCTTTGGCCGCCCGGCATGCGTTGCCCGTTCCCCTCGAAGTCCGCCCAGGCGCGCCAGGGATGGTTTGCCAGCGCATTGGCTCGATAAGGCTCCAGAAAAGCAGCCAGTTCACGGCGTTTCTCCTGGGTAAAGCTGGCACATACGCCCACGTGCTGCAGCGCGCCGGAATCATCGAACAGGCCCAGGAGCAGCGACCCCACCAGACCGCCACCAGCCTTGTGCCAGCGAAATCCGGCCACCACGCAGTCGCAATCGCGTTCGTGCTTGATCTTCAACATCACCCGCTTGTCCGGCTCGTACGTTCCGCCGGCCTGCTTGGCAATGACGCCATCGAGCCCGGCGCCTTCGAAGCGGCGAAACCAGTCCCCTGCGACATTGCGGTCGCGTGTCGCCGGCGTGATGTGAACCGGCGGCGCTGCGGAGGCCAGGACCTGCTCCATCTCCTTCCGGCGGTCGGCAAATGGGGTGCCGCAGAGATCGCGGTCCCCCAGGCACAGCAGATCGAAGAAGACGATGGATGCAGGCGTTTGCTGCGCCAACAGCTTCACCCGCGAGGCCGCGGGATGGATGCGCAGCTGCAGCAGCTCGAAATCCAGGCCGTCTTTGCCCGCAATGACAATCTCGCCATCGAGCACGCATCGCGACGGAAGTTGGGCCAGCAGCGTCGCGGTCACCTCGGGAAAGTAGCGGTTCAGCGACTTCTGGTCCCGGCTCTGGAGCAGGATCTCCTCGCCATCACGGAAGACCAGCGCGCGGAATCCATCCCACTTGGGCTCATAAATCCAGGAGTCCCCTGCCGGCATTGCGTCCACCCGTTTGGCAAGCATGGGGAGGACCGTCGGATTCACAGGAAGCTGCATGGCCCCATGGTATATCCGGGAAAAGCGAACCTCTGGAACCGCCGGGGATTGGGATCGATTAGATTAAATCGGAGGCCGCATGCCAGTAGATCCGCAACGAACCATCTCTGATCTCGAGCACCTTCGCGCGCTCACCGCCGATAACCACGGCGCGCAGCGCATCGCCTGGACACCCACCTGGCTCAAGGCACGCGACTGGTTCCAGAGCAAACTCAGCCAGCTTCCGGTAGAGCATCATCTCGATGCCGCGGGCAATTCGTGGACCACACTCCGTGGAGCATCCGACCGGGCGCTCCTCCTCGGCAGCCACCTGGACTCCGTCCCCAATGGCGGCTGGCTCGACGGAGCGCTGGGCGTGCTGACAAGCTTCGAGGTTCTCCGGGGCCTCGCCGAAGACTTCCACGGCAAGCCTCCAGTCACCATCCGCCTGGTCGATTGGGCCGATGAGGAAGGCGCGCGCTTCGGGCGCAGCCTTTTTGGATCTTCGGCCTTCGCCGGCAAGCAAACCATCCAGGCGGATCGGGGACGCGCCGACCGCGATGGCATCCGACTCGAGGACGCGCTGCGCCAATGCCACATAGAGATCGACAAAATCGGAGACGCCGCGGCCGAGCGCGCCAATGCCGGCGCCTATCTCGAGCTGCACATCGAACAGGGACCGGTGCTGGAAGCAAAGCAGCTTCCACTCGGGGTCGTCCTGGGCACAAAAGGCGTCGAACGGCACGCCATCACCTTTCATGGGCAGGAAGCCCATTCCGGTTCCACCCCCATGGCTGTGCGGCGCGATGCCCTGGCCGCCGCTGCCAAGCTGGCGCTCGAAATTCGGCCCATCGCCCGTAAGCATCCTGACGCTGTGGCGACCATGGGCAGCGTCAAAACGTTTCCCGGCATCGTGACCGCGGTGGTCGGACGCTGCGAAGCTACGCTCGATATGCGCGATCTCGACGCAAGCGTGCTCGCATCCATGCTGGCCGAAGCCCAGGAAGCCAGCCGCCGTTTCGCAGCCGAGGAGCGTTGTACCGTCGAGTGGTCAACAATCTGGAACATCGAGCCCATCCCCTTCGATCCCCGGCTCATTGACCTTTGCGGCCAGGCGGTTCGAGAGACTGCAGGCGAGTCGCACCAGCTGCCCTCCGGCCCGCTTCATGATGCCGCGGAAGTCGCGCGTGTGGGTATACCTACGGTGATGATGTTCACGCAATCCTTGAATGGTCTGAGCCACAACCCGGCGGAAGACACACGTAAAGAACATCTTGCGTTGGCAGTCCAGGCCTTTGACCGTCTGGCCCGAAAAACCATGGACTGGTTACAGTGAAGGCAAATTACGACGCAATTGCCGCGGAAGGTGCGGCCGTTATTCAGTCCCCGCAGGGGACGGCTGACAATAGCCCAGGACGCAAGTCCTGAGTCCCCGTAAGGGAAATCGGACCAGTCCCGTTAGGGACGACTGAAACTCCAGGTTTCCCATCCGGATGGTGCATAATGATGGTTCCCACTAACGAGGCAGGGAGAGACTATCGCCCCAATGAGCGGCCAAATTTCATTTGTGCAGCTGGCCCCGGTCCATCCGGAAATTTCCGCGCGGTTTGAGGACCTGCATCCGCCGTTTGACCGGCAGGCTGCCCTTCCCGAAGCCAATCGATGTCTCTACTGCTTCGACGCTCCCTGCACCTCGGCCTGCCCCACCCACATCGATGTTCCCCGGTTCATCAAGAAGATCGCCAGCGATAATCTTCCCGGCTCAGCCCGCACCATCCTGGATGCCAACATCCTCGGCGCGAGCTGCTCCCGTGTTTGTCCGGTCGAAGTACTGTGCGAGGGCGCCTGCGTGATGAATCGCTACAACAAGCAGCCGATCCAGATCGCCCGCTTGCAGCGCTTCGCCATGGAAACCTTCCACGCCAGTGGCGCCCCACTTCCCTTTACGCCCGCGCCTGATACGGGTCTTTCCGTCGCCCTGATCGGCGCCGGACCGGCGTCGCTCGCCTGCGCTGCGGAACTCCGCCGTCGCGGCATCCGGGCGACCATCTACGAAGCACATCCTCTGCCGGGGGGCTTGAATACCTACGGCGTCGCCGAATATAAGCTTCCGCTGGTCGAGAGCCTGCGCGAAATCGAAATGCTTACCCAGATCGGGGTCGAGTTTCATTTCAAGACTTTTGTCGATCAGGCGATGCTGGCCCAACTCGATCAGGACAACGACGCAATTTTCCTCGGCATCGGCCTTGGCGACATTCACCGGCTCGGCGTGCCCGGCGAGGAACTGCCCGGCGTAACCAACGCCCTCGACCTGATCGCCGGCTACAAATCCGGAGAACTGACCACTGTGCCGCCGCGCGTCGCCGTAGTCGGCGCAGGCAACACTGCGATCGATGCCGCCGTCGCCGCCGCACGCCTCGGGGCCCAGGATGTCCATATCGTCTACCGCCGGGGCGAGGAGCATATGTCCGCCTTCAACTTCGAATACGAGCATGCCCGGCTGGAAGGGGTGAAGTTCCTCTGGTGGGTGCAGCCTACGCGCATCCTCGGCGGCGACTCAGTCGAGGCACTCGAGCTCACCAGTCTCGAGCAGCCCGGACAGGAGACTCGCCTCACCGTTGATATGGTGGTGCTCGCCATCGGCCAGGGCAACCAGGCGGGGCTCTCGGATGAATTGCAACGCGAACGCGGCCGCATCCTGATCGACCGCGCCACCGGGCAAACCTCGAATCCCAAATTCTTCTCGGGCGGCGACTGCACCAATGGTGGCCGCGAAGTTGTGGACGCAGTGGCAGACGGAAAACGCGCGGGCATCGGCATTGCCGCGTGGCTGGAGGCCAAACTTGCCGGAGCTTAAGCCTACTCTTGCCACCACCTTCTGCGGCATTCCCTGCCCCAACCCTTTCTGGCTGGCCTCGGCGCCCCCTACCAACTGCGGTGAGCAGATCATGCGCGCCTTCGACGCCGGTTGGGGTGGCGCGGTGTGGAAGACCATCGGCGAGCCCATCACCAATGTGAGCTCGCGCTATTCCTCCATCGATTGGGATGGCCGGCGCATGATGGGCTTCAATAACATCGAACTGATCTCTGACCGGCCCATCGAGGTCAACCTGCGCGAAATGGCCGAGGTGAAGCGGCGCTATCCGCAGAACGTCGTGATTGCCTCCCTCATGGTCGAAAGCAAGCGCGAAGTCTGGCACGACATTGTGCAGCGCTCGGAAGATGCCGGTGCCGACGGCCTGGAGCTCAACTTCGGCTGCCCCCATGGCATGAGCGAACGCGGCATGGGCTCGGCCGTCGGCCAGGTGCCGGAATACTGCCAGCAGATCACCGGCTGGGTGAAGGAAAAGGCGCGCACGCCGGTCATCGTCAAGCTCACCCCCAACATCTCCGATATCCGCATGCCGGCCCGTGCCGCCAAGCGGGCGGGCGCCGACGCTCTCTCCGCCATCAACACCATTAACTCCATCACTGGCATCGACCTGAATACCCTCCAGCCCAATCCCAACGTGGACGGCAAAAGTTCGCACGGAGGCTACTGCGGACCCGCGGTCAAGCCTATCGCGCTCAATATGGTCCACGAAGTGATGTCGGATCCGCAGGCGGCGTTGCCGCTTTCCGGCATTGGCGGCATTGCCAACTGGCGCGATGCGGTGGAATTCATCCTGCTCGGCTGCGTGACCGTGCAAGTGTGCACTGCCGCCATGCACTACGGCTATCGCATCGTCGAAGACATGAAAGACGGCCTCCTCGCCTGGATGGCGGAGAAGGGCTTCGCCACGCTTGAAGATTTCCGCGGGCGCTCGCTCCCCACCGTCGTCGACTGGAATCAGCTCAATCTGAATTATCAGATCGTCGCCCGCATCCATGAAGAACTCTGCATCGGCTGCCAGCTTTGTTACACCGCCTGCTGGGACGGCGCCCACCAATGCATTCACCTCGACCGCACTTCACCTGCGCCCGACACGACGCGGACTCCGGGCATGGTGGAAGCGGAAGCAGCGCGGCGTATCTCCACCACGCCCATTCCCAAGCTCGATGCCAACGGCCTTAGTCCAACCCATGGAGTGACTCCGTTGGAGCGCATCCCGCGCGTAGATGAACACCACTGTGTCGGTTGCAATTTGTGTTCCCTGGTCTGCCCGGTCGAAGGCTGCATCACCATGGAGCGGGTGGATAACGGCCTGCCGTCGCAGAACTGGGCTGAACGGACGATGGCGGCAGTGGCCGCCCCCGCCGCAAGGTCATAACCGGAGCCACGATGGCCACTCTCATTCAGAACGGCACCGTCGTCAACGCTGACGGTCAGCGCCGCGCCGACGTGCTCTTTGACGGCGAGACCATATTGCAGGTCGGTCCCAATCTTCCCGCCGCCGGTCATACCCTCGTGGACGCTACCAACCTGCTGGTCATGCCCGGCGGCGTCGACGTGCACACGCACCTCGACATGCCGTTCGGCGGCACCGTCTCGGCGGACGACTACCGCACCGGCACGATCGCCGCCGCTGTCGGCGGCACCACCACCGTGATCGATTTCGTTCTGCAGTCGATGGGTCACACCATGGGCGAGGCCCTGGAAACCTGGCTGGCCAAGAGCGATGGCAAGGCGTGCATCGATTTCGGACTGCACATGGCTGTCACCGATCTCGGGCCGGCCGACGGAGCGCGCGGCCTGGCTGAAATGGAAACTATGGTGGAGAAAGGCATCTCCTCCTTCAAGCTCTTCATGGCTTACCCCAATGTGCTGATGATCGACGACGGCCTCATGTTCAAGGTCATGCACAAGGCCGGCCAGCTCAACGCGCTCTGCTGCGTGCATGCGGAAAATGGCAACGTCATCGATATCGTCGTCGCGCGCATGCTTGCCGAAGGCAAAACCGCGCCTCACTACCACGCCCACAGCCGCTCCGCCCATGCTGAGGCAGAGGCGACCCATCGTGCCATCGCCATAGCCCATATGGCAGATGCGGCAGTGTATATCGTGCACCTCTCCAACGAGGACGCGCTGCGTGAGCTCAAGCATGCCCAGGTACGCGGCCTGCACGCGCTGGCCGAGACCTGTCCCCAGTACCTGGTACTCTCGCTCGAAGAACAGATGCCGGGCAAGAGCTGGGAAGAAGCCAAGTACGTCTTTACGCCGCCGCTGCGTAAGAAGCACAACCAGGCGCCGCTGTGGAAGGCGCTCGAGGATGGCACACTCTCCGTCGTTTCCACCGACCACTGCCCTTTCCGCTTTGCCGATCAGAAGTCGCTGGGCAAACACGACTTTTCCAAAATCCCCAACGGGGGGCCGGGTATCGAGAATCGCCTGCAGGTCGTCTGGCAGTTTGGCGTGGTTTTAGGCGAGCTCACGCCGGAAAAGTTCGTCGACCTCTGCTGCACGGCGCCGGCGCGCATTTTCGGCATGCCGCAAAAGGGCGTGATCGCGCCGGGCAAGGATGCCGACATCCTGCTCTGGGACCCGAATGTGACCTACACCATCACGGCCGCTACCCAAAGCATGGCGACCGATTACAACATGTTCGAAGGGTGGAAAGTGTCAGGCAATGCAAGGCATGTTTACTCCCGCGGGGAGCTGGTGGTCAAAGACGGCCAGTGGATTGGTAAGACCGGGCGTGGCCGTTTCCTCAAACGGGTGGCAAATGCCGGGGGCTTCGCCTGATGGCCACTCCGGTTGCTGCCGTCGACACCCACCTCTATAACGCCGATCTTGCCCCCACTCCGCCGGAAAAACGTACCTGGAACACTTACAATTACATCGCACTGTGGTTCTCCATGTCGATGGAGGTCACCACCTACATGCTGGCCTCTTCGCTCATTGCCGGCGGCATGAATTGGAAGCAGGCTCTTTTCACCATCCTCATGGGCAATCTGATCGTGCTCGCACCCATGCTCCTCAATGCGCATGCCGGCGCCAAATACGGAATTCCCTTCCCGGTTTTTGTGCGCGCCAGCTTTGGCGCCCTGGGTGCAAATATTCCCGCCATGCTGCGTGCGCTGGTGGCCTGCGGCTGGTTCGGGATTCAGTCCTGGCTGGGCGGCCAGGCGATCGCCGCCATGATTCACGTCGTGTGGCCGGCTACGGCGAGTATGCCCGTGGTCTTGTGGGCCAGCTTTCTTGGCTTTTGGCTGCTCAACATGTATGTGGTCTGGCGTGGCGTCGAGTCGATCCGCTTCCTGCAGAGTTATTCCGCGCCTTTCATGCTGGTGATGTCGCTGACGCTCCTGTTCTGGATGCTGCACAAGGCCGGCGGCGTCGGGCCCATGCTCTCCGCGCCCAGCCAGTTTCATTCCACAGGCAGCTTTTTCAAGTTCTTTTTTCCCTCGCTGACGGCGATGGTCGGTTACTGGGCAACGCTGTCGCTCAATATCCCCGACTTCACCCGCTACGCCAAGTCGCAGGACTCGCAGATTGTCGGCCAGGCGTTTGGCTTGCCGGTCGCGATGGTGCTCTATTCCTTCATCGGGATTGCCTGCACCTCAGCTTCGGAAGTGATCTTCGGTGAGCCAGTGTGGTCGCCCATCACTCTGCTGGGAAAGTTCCACCAGCCTGTGGCCGCGCTCCTCGCGCTGGTCGCGGTACTGGTGGCCACGCTGAACGTGAACATCGGGGCCAACGTGGTCTCTCCTTCGAATGACTTCGCCAATCTCGCGCCCCGCCTGATCAGCTTCCGCACCGGGGGGCTCATCACCGGTTTCCTCGGCCTGGCAATGATGCCCTGGAAGCTGATGAGCACCTTCGGCAGCTACATATTCGGCTGGCTCGTCGGTTATTCCGCCCTGCTCGGCCCCGTTGCCGGCATCATGGTGGCAGACTACTTCCTGATTCGCGGGACGCATCTTGACGTTGCTTCGCTCTATCATCGCGGCGGCCCATACGAATACTCGCGCGGATTCAATCCTCGGGCAGTAGTGGCGCTGGTGGTAGGCGTATTCCTCGCCCTGATCGGGCTCGTGGCTCCCGCTGTTCGCTTTCTTTACGACTACGCATGGTTCGTCGGCTTCTTTGTCTCCGCCGGAATTTATTACGCGATGATGCTGCGCTGGAAGCCAATATCACAGCCAACCGTTCTAACGGCGGAATGACAGCCTGCACAGCCGCCGCGCTCAACCAAAGACGCAAGCTTCCGCTTTTGTCATCCCCAACCAGTCTGACTTGCCTTGCGGCAAGTTTAGGCAGCAATGAACATGAGCAACAGAATTGTCATCCCGACCGGAGCGAAGCGATGTGGAGAGCCTGTCCTGAGCAAGGTCGAAGCAGACATGCAGTTTGCTCATCTGGCAACGATTTTGTCATCCCAGCGAAGCCGACCTGTCCCGGCGTGCCGTGGAGGGCTCTGCAGTTTCTTTCCCGGCCGCTTGTTTCCATGAAACAGACCAGTGCCTTCATAAGGAGGGATCCATGCGCCGAACTCTGACCGTCTTCTCGTTTCTTGCGATCATGGCCATTGCCTCAGCGGAAGACCGCTCCTACGGCCGTTCCATGGTGGTCACACCCTACGGCATTGTCGCCACCAGCTACGTCCAGGCTTCGCAGGCCGGCGCGCGCATTCTGGAGCAGGGCGGCTCCGCCATTGATGCCGGGATTGCTGCGAACGCCGTTCTCGGCGTAGCCGAGCCCATGATGAATGGCATCGGGGGCGATCTCTTCGCCATTTATTGGGAAGCCAAAACCGGCAAGCTCTACGGCCTGAATGCCAGCGGTTGGGCTCCGCAAGCACTCACCATCGAGCACCTGGAAGCAAAGGGCATCCATGAAATGCCGCAGTCGGGTATCGATTCGGTAACCGTGCCTGGTGCAGTGGACGGCTGGACCAAGCTTCATGACCGTTTCGGCAAGCTACCCTGGGGCGATCTGTTCCAACCCGCAATCTTTTATGCCTCACATGGCTACGCTGTGCCCGAAGCCATCCAGGAATACTGGGAAGGAGCCGCGCCCGATCTGGCGGCCTATCCCGAAAGCGTTCGCGTCTACCTGCCCGGGGGCAAGGCGCCGGCTCTCGGCCAGATCTTTCGCAATCCCGATTTAGCCGCTGCGCTAACCCTCATTGCCCAGAAAGGCGAAGGCGTCTTCTACAAGGGCGAGATCGCGCAGGCCATTCTCAAAACCTCCTCCGAGTTGGGCGGCACGATGACCGCGGCTGACCTGAGCCAATACGCCGCAGAATGGGTAGAGCCAATCTCTACTAAGTATCGTGACTGGACCGTCTATGAGCTGCCACCCAACGGCGATGGCATGGCCGCGCTCGAGATGCTCAACATCATGGGGCAGTCGGCGCCCTCGCCGGAAGGACCGCTGAGCGCATCAGAGCTCCACACCAGGATCGAGGCAATGAAGTTGTCCTACGCTGACGTAAAAGCCTATGATGGCGATCCGCGATTCGCTACCATCCCGGTGGCAAAACTGTTGTCCAAAGAATACGCCGCCAAGCGCGCCGCCCTGATCGATCCCAACAAGGCCAACTGCACCGTCGCTCCCGGGGCATTGCCCCGCAGCGACACGACTTACCTCTCGGTCGTCGACCGCGAAGGCAATATCCTCTCGCTCATCCAGAGCAACTACGAAGCCTTCGGGTCCGATGTCACCGTCAAGGGAATGGGTTTCGCACTTCAGGACCGTGGCGGTCTCTTCTCTATGGACCGCAAATCACCGGACGCGCTTGCCGGACACAAGCGGCCCTTTCACACCATCATTCCCGCGTTCATGGAGCGCGGCGACCAGCACATCGGTTTCGGCATCATGGGCGGCATGAATCAGCCCCTGGCCCATGCTCAGTTTGTTTCCAACGTGGTGGACTACCACATGAATATCCAGGCAGCGATGGAAGAGGCGCGCTTCACCGTGAGCCGAAAGCTGGGCTGCAACATCCTGATTGAATCCCGCGTCCCGCCAGACTCTCTCGCCAGGCTTCGCGAGATGGGGCACGTGCTGGAGGTACGCAAGGAATATTCCACCACCATGGGCCGCGGCCAGGCGGTGCTTCATGACAGCACCCGCAACGTAAACTTTGGAGCCTCAGAACCGCGGGCCGATGGCGCTGCCATCCCGGAAACAAAATAACGACTTACCAGATCGTGCAACGACGGACCGGGGCCATCGGCTGACCGGCCTTGCACGAGAAGGCACGCTGAAATTCCGGCATATTGCGCACCACGCCGTTCGCGCGAAACTCTGCCGGTGCGTGCGGGTCGGTTTGCATCCGCAGCCGCAAATCCTCAGGACGATCGTTCTCGCACCAGTTCTGGCCATAGGAAACAAAGAACTGCTGCTCGGGAGTCAGGCCCCCATACTCGGCGCTTCCCTTCTTCTCCACGTTCAACCCGCTCTTTTGCGCCTGGTTCATCCACGCAAGGAAGGCCAGTTTGAGTCCCCCGAGGTCGGCGATGTTTTCGCCCAGTGTTAGTTCGCCATTGACGTGCAGATTGCCTACCCCGACAAACCCGTTATATTCCTGCACCAGGCATTCGGTACGCTCCTTGAATTGCTTTGCGTCCGCGGCCGACCACCAGGCTTCGAAATTTCCCTTCCCATCAAACTGGCGGCCCTCGTCGTCGAAACCGTGCGTCAATTCATGGCCGATGATTGCACCCACCGCGCCATAGTTGGCCGCATCATCCTGGCTGGGATCGTAGAAGGGCGGCTGCAAAATGCCCGCAGGAAAATTGATGTCGTTCATCTGCGGGCTGTAATATGCATTCACCGTCGGTGGGCTCATGCCCCATTCATCGCGGTCCACGGGTTTGCCGATCTTGGCGATCTCTCGTGCCTGCTCGAAGGCATCTGCCCGCAAAGCATTACCCAGCGCGTCGCCCCGGATAATCTTCAACGAAGAGTAATCGCGCCATTTATCTGGATATCCGACCTTATTGGCGACCTCGTGCAGCTTCTCCTCTGCGCGCGCCTTGGTCGCCGGCGTCATCCAGTCCAGTTGCTCGATGTCGCGCCCCATGGCGGCTTCCACAGTGTGGACCAACTCCAGGGTTCGCTGCTTGTCGTTGAGACTGAATCGCTGCTGGACGTAGACCTGGCCCAGCGCTTCTCCTAGCCCGTCGTCAGTAGCGGACACGCACCGTTTCCACCTGGGCTTCTGCTCCGGTTGTCCATCCAGAATTTTGCCGTAGAAAGCGAACGCCTCCTTATCCAGTGCCTGCGGCAGCGCGGTCCCGGGCAGGTGGCGGATGACAGCCCATCGCAGATACGTTTTCCAGTCATCGAGGGAGGTCGTCATAAGCAGGTGGTTCAGGCCGGCAAAATACTCCGGTTCCGTCACATTGAGCGATTCCACGGTGGGCACGTGATCCGCGCGCAAGAACTGCGCAAAGTTGAAAGCCGGCGTGCTGCTGTCGAACT
>DATJNV010000027.1:0-53778 GCA_035507705.1 Acidobacteriaceae bacterium | reverse complement strand
TCTTACGCACGTCCGCAGCAGGACGGGTGTGGACACCGAGCAATCGGTGGCCCAGGCACAGCTGAACCTGGACACGGCCGTGGCCTCGGCTACCAATCTCCGCATTGCCCGCGCGCAGTACGAGCATGCCATCGCGCTGCTGACCGGGCAGGCTGCGTCATCATTTTCTATTCCCAGGGGGCCATTGACCGTCGACCTGCCGGCGATTCCGGTTGGAGTGCCTTCCCAGATCCTCCAGCGCCGTCCGGACATCGCTGCTGCGGAACGGACGATGTCGGAAGCGAATGCGTTGATCGGCGTCGAAACCGCAGCCTACTATCCGGCCTTAACCATCGGCGGTAATCTCGGACTCCAGGGCGAGAAGATCGGCAATGTATTTACCTGGCCAAGCCGTTTCTTCTCCGCGGGTCCATCTGCGTCTGAGACGCTGTTCGATGCAGGCCTGCGCCGAAACACGCTTGCCCAGTACAAGGCGCAGTATGAAGCCGATGCAGCAGCCTACCGGCAGACGGTTCTCACCGCATTCCAACAGACCGAAGACAACCTGGCCTCTGTGCGATGGCTCGGTCAGCAAAGGCGGGAACAGCAGGACAGCATCGCGGCTGCCCAACGTTATTACGATCTCTCCATCATCCGGTACAAGACTGGCGTGGATACTTACCTGAACGTTTTTACCGCGCAGACCTCTCTGCTGAGCAATCAGCAAGCTGCGATCACGCTGCTGGTCGAGCAGATGACCAGCAGCGTCCAACTGGTAGAGGCGCTGGGCGGCGGATGGGATACCTCGCAGCTGCCATCGGAAAAGGCTGTAGCCCGCCGATAGATGGAAATCCTAGTTGGTAGATTTCTTCGCCTATTAACGGTAACGGACTCGGGAACAAGCAGGGCATCAATAGGGGCCCCGAACACGTGTCTGCCGCGTATCAGGATGGCGAGTCCTGCAAAATCCCAAGCGGCGGCCATGGCTGATGATTTTCGACTGCTGCTAAACTATTGACACCAATCACGCGGAGGGATGTGTGAGCGGTTGAAACAGGCGGTCTTGAAAACCGCTTTACCCGAAAGGGTAACGGGGGTTCGAATCCCTCTCCCTCCGCCATGCGCAAGAATCCAACCGAATCCTGGCAGTCCAAAAAACCACCAAAAATCAGTTTCTGATTTGACGATCTCGGATACAACTTTCGCTCGGCCATCGAAGAACTATTCTCTGAAGCCTGACATCCAGCTATCAGAGGGTGTGCGCGAATGGAAACGTTTTTGGGGCCTGCCGGTAAATGAGTTCAGACCGATCGGAAGTCTGGCAGACGCCTTTGGACACCTGCATCGATGTGATCCTCAGACTGTCCACCTTTTCCCACACGCGTTGGGCTGGCCGCATAGTTGACGATCACTGAGGCACCTTCAGCCAATCAGGACAGGGTGCGACGCACCTTCTGGAGCGCCCGGTCGATCGCTGTCGTGACGCTGGGCGTCTCGCCGGGTACGGGCGGATGACCTCGCTTGATCCAGTACGTGGCATCGTGCGCAACCATCTTGTAACCGAGCTTCCTGCGGTCAGCCGCTGTGAAATAGTGGAAGACGGTCGACCGGCGCGTGCGCCCGGGGTCGTTGATCGCGCCGCCCCCATGAAGAAGATGAGCGTGCCAGATGAAGACGTCGCCCTTCTTCGCGAAGAAGGGTTCTTTTCGCAGGCCGCGTTCTGAGACCTGCGAATGCATGTATGCCTCCCATTGGTCCATTTCACTCGGCACGGAACGGTATGAGCCATCGCTGAACTTCCACTGTGGAATCAGGTGGCTCCCGGGAAAGTATTCGAGCGGCCCAGCGTCCTCATGCACGTCTTCCAGCGCGATCCACGAGGCGAGCAGATGCCCAGGTGTTTTGGGCGCCATGTAAATGGCATCGACGTGGGGATCCTGGGCGCTTCCTTTTTCGAAGTACAGGCTGTTACACAATGCAACCGGCATGGTCATGCAATCGTTCAGGATTTGTGCCAGCTGCGGGTCCAGCGCGAGATCGCGTACATCCGGCATGGTCAGATACAGATCGTTGACCTTCATCCGCAAGGTGTGGACCTGCTCAACCGTCAGCGATGACAGGCGCTTGCGCTCGTTGGTATCAAGCACGTCGACGATGATCTCTGGCGGACGCGCATCGACGTTCGAGCGGACAGCTGCGACGAACGAATCAATGCGCGCTTCACTGAAGAAACGCGGCAGGATCAGGAAGCCATCGCGGTCGAATGCCGCCTTGTGGTCAGTCATGGCGTTCTTCGCCGGCGAAAAGGTAAAGGTGTAGAAGGCATAATAGCGACATAGGACCACATAGTACCACCCTGTTATGTAGGACGAGAAGGCCGTCACCAGTGGCAACGAGTGGCAGGAGTTTTGTGGCGTTTCGTGGAAAGACGGGACTGGAACTTTACGGAGACCTCTTTAAGCTAAGGCTCAAAGCTAAGGCCGGCTTGTCGGTTATCAGTATTGATTTTCTCTCGAGGTCTACGCTTTTGCCGTGGAAAAGCTCCAGTTCCGTCCACGAATCTTTCACGAATATTTCTCCCTCCGACATTTACTCTTTCCCCATAGAAAATCTCCGGGCAGTCACGGTATCAGAAACGATCGCTGGGGGTTGCAACGGACCTCGTTGGTGTTAGGGGTAATTCCGTCCGTCCCGAAAAGGATCCGGGCTTTCCGTCCCGAAAAGATTCGGGCTTTCTTCCGATCCGAGAAGGAAGCGCACACCTTGATTGGCCAGCCATCCGGGACGCCAGCAGACTCGCAGCGCTAAGTACGGCTTGCGATTACAGTCATGTACACCGTCATCGCGATCAGTAGCGTAGTGAAGGCAGCCTTCAATGTTCTTTCGGTTAATCGGTTTGCAAACACAGCTCCAGTCCACGCGCCCAGCGCCAGGCCAACCACAAGACAGCCGATTATTTCCCAGGGCAAATGCCAGCCGTGGCGGACGTAGACCCAAGCTGCAGGCAGCGTCAGGGGCATCGCAGTGATGGCAAGACTGAGCGCATTCGCTTCGTGCCGATCCCGGTGAAGCAGGACCACGCATAATGCTGTGATCGCCAGGCCGCCCCCAATTCCCAGGAGACCGGAAGAAATTCCAGCAATGATTCCAATGCAGACCAACACAACATACAAACACGGTTTCACATGTTCTGGCCCTGAAGCTGAAACCCTCCGGCGCGAGCTTTTCAGCGCAGACAACGCGGTAAGGATCAGCAAATAGCCCACATACATCCAGCGAAGTTCACGCTCTGAGCACACTTTCGCAATAAGGGCTCCGATCGGCCCTCCGATGATGAATCCGCCGGAGATGAGCATGATGGGAACAAATGCAGGCCACTGCCGCTTCCGTGAGTACGCGGCCAGGCCGGAGGCGCTCGTCGGCGGCGCCTGTACGATGAGCGACAGACCTTGCGCTACATGCTGGGAGAATGGCAGCAAGAGCGAAATTACCGGAACCAGGATGCCGCCGGGGCTGACACCAAGAAAACCTGATGCCAATCCCGCGATGACGCCTGCGAGAAGGCCTCTAATAATTTCACCGATTAGCATCCGTGCGTCTTCTGATGTGGCGCTGGCGCCAGGGCGAGCACCATTGCATGGATGATCTTCAGTTGTGGCTTGAGCGAAGTGCCGGGCTCCCACGCCATCTGGAGAAGGAGTCCCTGGTAGAGTGCAACCAGGACGCGCGCCGCAGCGCGGCAATTCAGGGATCCGGGAAATCTTCCTTGCCTCTGTTCTCTCTTTAGGAACACGGTGAGGAGGTCGACTGGCGCGTCGACACCCGCCAGCACGCTCGCCCGGATTTTTGCGTCCAGCAGAGATTCAGCCCATAGCTGGATGCCCAGCCTTCTTTCCTGCTGTTCCTCCCCACTGGCTAAAACCTCAGCGAAGGTTCGGATAAGAGCCTGAAGGCCCGCACCAGGGTTGTCGTGCTGTAACGCTGAAGTGATCCATTGGCGTTCACGAATGTGGCGGTTCTCGGCAATCGCTTCGATCAATTCATCCTTGCTCTTGAAGTAAAGGTAGAGAGCTCCCGCGCTCATGCGCGATTCACGCACAACGTCGCGCATGGTGGCTCGATGGAACCCGCGCTTTGCAAAACACCGAATCGCGGCGTCGAGGATTGCTTTTTTTTGCGACGCCGAATGCTCCTTGGACACTTTAGGCATATGGAATGGTTTTCTTCTGCTTATAATAAAACGAACATCCGTTCTTTATATGGATTTATTTTGTGGATTGCCACTCAACGGCTCCGAGAGTGCTTTGATTAAGCCTGATGAACCCACGACAGTGATCGATTACACGGGATCCCGAATCAAGCCAGAGGACGAGTGATCGTCTGATTCCTAAGATAATCGAGGAACGTCTCGGGACGATTGACTTCTCCGCCGGAGCCGCTTAGGGGAAGAATCGACCCCATGCAGTGGCACGATCCCGTTCAGGGCCGTATCCCCAAAGCTCAAATCGTGGCCCGATTGCCGGCTATTCTCTCGCCTGTCTGTAACTTTTTTAAGCGATATCGATCAGACGAGGTATTCCATCTGAGGAGTGTCCATCTGATGACTGCCCTTCGGACGTTTCCCCCCAGCGTTCAGCATCGCTTGTTTCCCGGATTTGTTGTGGTGGTCTTCTGCTGCCTCTTCGTCGCTCGGGCTGCTATCGCCCAGACTCCTGCTGTGGGCGCGAAGGCTCCAGACTTTACGCTCAAAACTCCATCGGGGAAGCCCGTTCAGATGTCGAAAGATCAGCGCGGCCAGTCGCTTGTGCTCATCATCTTGCGTGGCTATCCAGGGTATCAGTGCCCATACTGCGTCAAACAGGTGCATGACTTCGTAGAACACGCTTCCGACTTTGCCGCCAGGAATGCAAGGGTGCTGCTTGTTTACCCTGGCCCTCCCGCCGATCTTGACCAGCACGCGAAAGAGTTTCTGGAGAAGCAAGCGGACCTGCCGTCGAACGTGGTTCTCGTTGCCGACCCCGACTATAGGGTGACTAATTTATACGGATTGCGCTGGGATGCGCCGCACGAGACAGCCTATCCTTCGACTTTCGTCCTCGATACCAAAGGGACAATTCTCTTCGAGAAGATCAGTCGCGGCCACGGTGACCGTCTTTCGGCGCAGGATGCTTTAGAGCATCTCGCGGCAAAATAATCTTCCTCGTCTACGTCGCAGAGGGCGGCTGCGAGGCGGTCAGCCGGTGCACGCAGTTCGGTCATGTCGGCGGATTTCACGGATTGCGCGGGGTCGGAACGGAGACTCCGAGAGTCTCCCCCGCGCCGCGTCACGGCGGCGGGGGTGTCGGACTCCAGAAACCGTGCGATCTGTTCGCGGAACTCCCGTACCCCCGCCTGGATTGCAGGCCTCCATGTGTACACGTGGGCGTACACCTTCGGCGCTGGTGAAATCAATTCATATGACATTCCCCCTCCGTTAGGGGGTTCGTGGCCGGAAAGGCGGGAGAAGCATCTGGCTCGCCTGGGAATCAGACGATACGGCAAATTGACTCGACCGGCTACTCATTCCCTCGACCGGCTGACCAAGGGATCTCCCGATTTTCCCATCGAGCCGATTACGGTTCGCGGACCACACCATGGATAGCCTGGGTCCCGAAATGAGTCGCCGCGGGACCCGCAAAGACCAGCGTGATATTCGAGTACGGAACCTCGTTGCCTCCTGTAACGCATACCTGCAGCTTGGAGGTAGGGGGTGTCGTCTCGAAGGGAGCGTTGCTTCCATTTCCCGTAATCAGGCTCACCGTTCCACTCACCTGGAACCCGTCCGTCGTGACCGGCGTGGGGTAGGCCGGGCACCCGGTCATGTTCGGGATGATTTTGGCGTCGGTCAATCTGATGTGGTGCGTGTGAGCACTCTGGCCGCCCTTGGTCGCATCCAGCGCGCCGTTGGTTGTGCCGTAGTCCGACATGGTCATGTCTGCCAGGAAGTCGGCGGTCCCCCAATCGTGGAGATCCATAATCCACTGGCCATGCATTTCGTAGGGGCTGCCTTTGATGTTCGGATTGGCGGGCGAATAATCGTTGATCAGGCCGCCAAAGCGGATGGTTCCGCGTTCCTGGGTGAGGGCGAAGGGCGCTGCAACCAACAAGAGCAATGGGAGCAGACGGGCTGTCAGAGTTGGGCTTTTCATGAGGACCTCCAAGGAAGGATTGATTTGCAGTGCAGGGATACCATCGGACGCTTTGAAACGCGATCGCAAGCGGTATGGCGCGGAGACCCAGCAGTTGCCGCAACTTACTGCGAAATGCCGCGGTTTGCAGTGCCCTTGCCGGGGGAAGGGGTACAATTTGGCTCCGGGTTTTTCAACCGCCGCAGCCCAACAAGGACACGAGAATGGGCGAACACTCCATTGGCGCCCCGCCGTCTGAGAGCCCGCCCGAAGACCGTCTTCATTCCTGGAAGGAGATCGCAGCGTACCTGAAGCGCGATGTGACAACGGTTCAGCGCTGGGAGAAGCGGGAAGGTATGCCGGTCCATCGGCACCAGCACGACAGGATGGGCACGGTTTACGCATCGCGGACGGAACTGGACGCATGGAGGAATCGCCGGATCCTCGCGATGGAACCCGAGAATGGGAACGCTGTCCTACCGTCGACACCCACTCAAGAACAGGCAGAACCCGCAAGGCCGCCCGTTCGCTCCCGATGGAAATTCGTTCTACCACTGGTCGCGATCGCCGCCCTGGCGTTCGGTGTCGTCCTCTGGCTGCAGAGGACCGAGCACTTTTGGAGAAATCCCATCGCCGGCGCCCGGTTTCAGACAGTGACAGACTTCGATGGATTGGAGCAGGCCGCTACGGTGTCACGCGATGGCCATCTCGTCGCATTTCTGTCGGACCGGGATAGACAGATGGACGTCTGGGTGACGCAAGTGGGTTCCGGAGAATTTCACAACCTGACCCACGGAAGCGTTTCGGAACTGGTGAATCCATCCATCCGGACACTTGGGTTCTCGCCTGATGGATCTCTGGTCACGTTTTGGGTTCGCAGGCCTGGCCAATCCAACGGCGGTGAAATCGGCATCTGGGCGGTGCCGACCCTTGGCGGTGAACCCAGGCCATACCTCGAGGGCGTCGCTGAGTTCGACTGGTCGCGCGACGGCTCCCGGCTGGCGTACCACACACCCGGTCCGGGGGATCCGCTGTTCGTATCAGACGACGGCAAACCAGGGGACAGCCGGCCCATCTTCACTGCCGCTGCAGGGTTGCACAGTCATTTTCCCTTGTGGGCTCCCGATGCCGCGTTCCTCTACTTCGTGCAAGGTGAGCTCCCGGACAAATTGGACATCTGGCGTATTCGTCCATCCGGCGGAACCCCCGAGCGGATTACATTCCACGACTCGCGCGTGACTTACCCTGTCCTTCTGGATCGACGCACGCTGGTTTACCTGGCCAGCGACCCCGACGGTGGGGGACAGTGCCTCTACACCATGGACGTGGAGCGCCGGATTCCCCACCGCCTGACTTCCGGTCTTGACCAATTTACGTCCCTGGCGGCCAGCGCGGATGGTCATCGCCTGGTTGTTACGCGCACGACCCCGAACAAGACTTTCTGGCGCTTGCGGATCGGCGATTCTCCCGCCAAAGCCTCGGAACCGGAACCGATCCCGTTGACCACCACCAACGGCTTTTCCCCCCGATTCGGTCGCGATTCTCTTTTGTACGTCTCCGCGACCGGCAATGGCGAAAGCATCTGGAAGCTTGCCAACGGAACCAGCACAGAGTTGTGGCACGGCGACGGAGCGCAGGTCTTCGGCGGCCCGGCAATCGCGCCCGACGGCAGGCAGGTTACCTTCTCGGTCCGGCAACACGACAAAACGCTCCTATATGTAATGGAGGCTGACGGCACCAACGCACGAGTCGTGGCTGATTCGCTAAATCTGACGGGCGCTCCAGCCTGGACGCCCGATGGCAAATCGATCACCTCTGCGGCATACGACCACGGCGTCCCTCATCTCTTCCGCGTGCCGATCGATGGCGGACCGCCGGTCGCTTTTCTCACGGAGCACTCGCTCGATCCTGCCTGGGCGCCCGACGGCAGCTTTGTGGTCTACTCGGGCCCCGACATCGGCACAACATTTTCTGTGAGGGCAGCCACCGCCCAAGCCCAGCCGTATTCCCTACCAACCCTGGCTTTGACTCGGGGAGCCCGGCATCTCGCCTTTCTCCCGGGAAGACACGCGCTCGTAATATTGCGCGGAGGGATTCAGCACAGAAATCTCTGGCTCATTGACCTGGACACGGGTTCCGAACGTGCATTAACCAATCTCAATCCTGATTTC
The DNA here is from genome assembly GCA_035507705.1 of Acidobacteriaceae bacterium. GTDB lineage: Bacteria > Acidobacteriota > Terriglobia > Terriglobales > Acidobacteriaceae > PALSA-350. The sequence goes on along the minus strand of DATJNV010000027.1, from coordinate 45,461 downwards.
GACATCAGCGATTTCGACATCGCACCGGATGGCGATGAAGTCGTCCTCGAACGAGTGCAGGAACGCTCAAATGTGGCCATCCTGGATATCGGTCGACCGTGAGTTACTGAAAGAGCCCGACTGCATCGGCAAGCCGGTTCATCTGCTGCTTGAGGCTTTCGGAGGCCGCAGTGCTTTGCTCGACGAGGGCGGCGTTTTGCTGCGTGACCTGGTCGAGATGGCTAATCGCTTTCGCCACCTGGGAGATGCCGTCGCTTTGTTCGCTGTTGGCGCTCGCGATTTCGGAGATCATGCTCGAAACCTGATTCACCTGGGAGACGATCTGGTCCATGGTCTCCCCCGCATCGCGCACCAGCGTGACCCCTGATTCGACCTTGTCGACGGAGGTGTTGATGAGCATTTTGATCTCCTTGGCGGCATCCGCAGTGCGGTGGGCCAGTGAGCGAACCTCGCCGGCCACAACCGCAAAGCCGCGGCCTTGCTCGCCGGCGCGCGCCGCTTCGACGGCGGCGTTCAACGCGAGGATGTTGGTCTGAAAGGCGATGGAGTCGATGACGCCGATGATTTCGGCGATCTTTTTCGAGCTATGGGTGATGTCGTTCATCGTGGAGGCGACGTTCGAGACCGCCTTGCCCCCGTTCTGGGCCGCTGAGCGTGCCGTGCCAGCCAGTTGGGTCGCCTGTTGCGCATTGCTGGCGTTGTTCTTGACGGTGGCTGTCATCTCTTCCATCGATGCCGCTGTTTCCTCGACGCTCGCTGCCGCCTCCTCGGTGCGAGCATTCAGGTCGTTGTTGCCCTGTGCGATTTCGGAGGTCGCTGTCTTGGCGTTCAGGACTTGACCGCTCACGTCGTCGACCACCCAGCGTAGCATCAGGCCGAGTTGGCCGATGGTTCGCATCGTCATGCCGATCTCGTCGGTCCGATTCATGTGGAGCGCGCTCTTCACATCGCCGGCGGCGATGCGCAGGGCCTGCTCTCTCATTTGTGCGAGCGGGTTGGAGATTTGGTTCCTGAGCCACAGGAAAGCGAGGAAGCCGATCAGCGCTAAACATCCGGAAAATTCGAGCAAGGCGACGCCACGAATCCCCAAAACACCAGCGCATACAGCGGTAGCGGCTGCCGATGTGAATAGCGCCAGACCGATCCGCCACCGCGTCGATATCGTCTGGAGACATGACATCCAGGAAAGCAGGCCGGTTCGGGCGATGAGACCCTTGCTGAAGCGCAGGTGCGCAGCCTTGCCGTTGCGAAAGTCCGAGTACAGCAACTCTGCCGCATGGATCTCTTCTCGAGATGGCTTGGTGCGCACTGATACGTAGCCGGTGATCCGGCTGTCTCTCGAAAGGGGCATAGCATTCGCGCGCACCCAGTAGTGGTCGCCATTCTTTCGACGATTCTTGACAATTGCGGTCCATGGCTCGCCGCCCTTCAGCGTCTCCCACATGTCGGCAAAGGCTTCGGGAGGCATGTCCGGGTGACGGACCATATTGTGGGGATTACCCTCGATCTCCTCGCGAGAGAATCCGCTAACGCTGACGAATGCATCATTCGCATACGTGATATGGCTCTGCGGATCCGTCGTGGACATCAGCGTCGCTTCGGCAGGGAATTCGTATTCGTGGTTGGTAACCGGCAGGTTCTTGCGCATCAAGGCCTCCGCTTATTCAGGCCGCGGTCACCGCGCTCATTTCGATTGTCACTTGTGATTTCGGCAAAGTGCGCCGTGACCTTTAAGCGCGAGTCGAAATGAATCTCGATCCGCCCCCTGCACCAACGACAGAAATGTATGTATATCTCGGAAAAGAAGCGACGGGACAGCTCGAGACTGTTTGGCCCCCTAGAACACCACCTATCCCCTCCATGTGTCCCAAAGGTTCACGCAGCCGATCCCAATAGCCGTCATCCCCATCGCATTCCAGAGGTCTCCATGTGTTACCCAAAGCGTTCCCAGCAGCGTTCCCCAGCAAACCACGGTGTACCTGATGGGAACGGGATATTTGATTCGAGACATAATCTCTCGACGGTCCGCGACTCGCGCGCGTATGCGGTTTGTGGTCACACTTTGGTGTTATCGTGCGTCAGCGGTTTGGGCTACAGACTGCTTTGATTTGGCTCTGTCGAAAATCTACGTCCCAGGGAAGCGAACAGCAGGTCCCTCCGCTGCGCGACTCACATTTCCTCCTCTTATTGGTTGGATCAGCGCACCTTGCAGCAGTGTGCTGCTGCCTGCCCGAATACCTGGATCCTGCATCATATCCGTCTGTCCCGGATTCTTTTATTCTGAATGCTCCGGAAGGTTCCGCAAACCAGTCCCGAAGGGACGGGACAATCCAGAGCCCGGCACGGAAGTGCCGGGAAACGCCCAAACGAGGCATCAGTCCCCTTTAGGGGACGGCACAAACTGGACTGCATCGTGTTCTCCGGCCAGAGCCAGCGCCCGGTCTCCCTGACTCCGGCAGCGGCTGGGGGTTGGTTATTTTGCGCAAACGAAACTGGAAGCGTCCTTCGTGCTGCCTGATCCCTGATACCGGGCGATCTGCGGATACGGACACAACGGACGCTCCGTGTTGGCCGCGCCGCCGTTTTCACCGGGCGGTAAGGTGCTGGCGATAATTTCATCGGGTGCGACTCCATGCTCCACCCATTCAACCACCGCGCCCAGGGCATCGAAATGGGTTGCCCCGGGGCCGCCACTGCAATGCGACATCCCCGGAACCATGAAGAGCCGGACCGATTGATCGATTGCTTGCACGGTGGCGTGATCTGCTTTCGCCCGCGCGACCACGGCATGGTAGTAGTTGATCGATTCTCCGGGCGCCACCAGCCAATCACTCCAGCCGTGATAGATGATCAGCTTGTGACCGTGAGCACGAAAGGTGTCGATATTCGGGCTGGTCGCATTCACCATGCCGGCGAGCTTTTCGGTAAACACCTTGTCCTGGTGGTCGAAATCGAAGTGCCGCCAATCCCAGTCCGGTCCAAAAACCCATTGAAAGATCGGCGCGAAGGGCGGGATTGCAGCGGGACCGGGGCTGCGATCTAATCCGCCCCAGCCGAATTCGCTTCCCCGAGGCAGGCCCGGATAGAGACTTTCGCCAGTTCGCGGATTGACGGGCCCGGCATAGAGTTCTTTCGCCGTTCTCACCTGGGCTGCCGTTAGGCAATTCTCCTGACCGGTTGCGTGGCACTGCAGCGACGCGGGATCGAAATTGCATTGCGTCGGATCCGTGATGACTCCGTCTTTTACACCATCGAGTGCGTCGCAAGCTTTCATGACTTCCTGGGAAAGCAGCGAGCGCGCGGCCTCGGGCAGGTAGGAAGCAGGGGTCCTTTCATTGACGGCGAAATTCCATAGGATGCTGACGTGTACTCCGGTGCGGTTGTTGGCTGCAGCTCCGCCCACAATGCCGTCGTAATCATCCGGGTATCGTTGCGATTCCATTAAGGCCTGCTGGCCTCCCGTGGAACAGCCCGTGAAGTAAGAGCGCTTCGCGTCGCGCCCATAGTAGGCGCGCACGATCTGCTTTGCGATCAGGGTCATTTCGTGAGTGGCCCGGCTTCCCCAGTCGATCCACCGTTCCGGGCGATTGATGAAGATGCTTGCGGTGGCGCCCGGAGGCGTGGACATCCCCATATCGGTGTTGGCCACTGCGTAGCCACGCCGCAACCCCTCCGCCAGGGCCTCGTAACGGATGTTGCCGGCAAAGCCCCCATTGCCGGTACCGTTGAAGCGCTCGTTCCAGCCCGACTCGGGCATCCAGACCTCAATCCGAATGTCGGAGTCGGCGCTGGGCGTCAAAGTTGCGGTGACGCGGCAGAACGCTGGAAGGTCCGCAAGCGGAGCCCCGGTGGAAGGCACGAACTTCCCGGTCGTCACCAGCTCCGCCCTGGTGATGGTGGTGTGCGGCAACTGCAGGGCCCCCAACCCCTCGCAGCTGGCGAAGCAGGGCGCATGGAAATGGACCAGTCCAGCGAGGACCAGGACTCGAAGGCTCCCTATCGTCGGCCTGGCTCTTAACCAGCGGAGAGCATTGTTCTTCACCGGACCATCCTAATCTCCCGCTTCCAGCAACGGTTCCGAAACTACTGAGAACATCCATGATAAGGAAAAGCGCCGAGGTCTCCGCAGGGATGGTTCTTTCAGGATGGGGTAAAAGTGGCATTTTCCACCGCGCCAATGAAGCCGACCCGTGGAAGCAGCGAAAGCCGCCAGGGTAGCGAAGCCTGCCATCGAAACCCGGCAGCCAAAAATTCTTGGGAGTAGGCCCCGGATAGCCTTAATTGGGATCTATATAAATAGACTAAGGGTGCGGAAGCGTACGCTGAACAAGCAATTTCAGGCCGGCTTGCAAATGCCGAGATTGCTCGGCAAATTTCTTCGACCCGGCTGTATACCCCGGAGCGTGGCCAGTGGGGTATTGGAGCGCAACCTGACTGCGTGATAAACACGCTCAGAGTAGAGCCACGAAATGATAACGAATCCAACCTTGAGCAAACCTGTATATTGAGATCATTTAGCCATGAAGACGCTCGTGCGCGTTGCTCTGATCGCAACGCTCTCTGTCGTATTTTGCCTGGCACAAACGGGCAGCGTCACCTTCTACACGCCAGCCAATTCAGTGAAGAGCGGCGTCGCAGGTCTTGTTCCCAAAAGCCAGCAGCCTTTCACTGGCTGGCTCTTTGACGGCACGCAGCGGCTGGGCCACATCAGTCCCGGTCGATTCATGACCCTTCATTTCGATCCCGGAGCACACTCCTTCACCGTCGCGTATCACTCCAGCCGGGCGGGCAAGGAACCGCTTGTGATCAACGTCGAAAACGCCCGTCAATATTGCGTTCGGCTCTACGCAGTAATGACGAACTTCGAATTGATCCCTTATGAGCGGCTCAACAGCCAGATCGAGGAAATTCCCTGCCAGCAGGCAAAGCGGGAAGCCGTAGGCATGAAGGCCATCGATATCAAGCGAGTCGATCCGGCCGTCCGTGGCGAAATTGACCCTACGGCAACTTTCCCCAGCGAGAGTCAGTCGCAACATTAGCCATTCGAAACGTCAACCAAGCTAGCTGCAAGACGCTGCACTCTGGACGTATAACGGCTATCCGAAAATCTAAGGCGCCGGAGACAAGGGACGACGGTCCCGGATCATCGGTGCCACAGCGTTGTTTCTCGGCGTTCCCGTACTGAGCCGTGATCGCGGCATCCGCTCATCGGGTATTCAGACAATTTGGTGAGCCGGCCTGCAACTTCTACGGCTACAGATTGCGAGCAGCTTTGCAAACAAAGTCGTTTGCTTTTGGGCTACTTCCGTCTGTCCTAATTTACCGTTCCTACATGATGGGGGGGCGGTTTCCGAGCGCGGCGAACAACCCCACTCAAGCCCAAAAAGTCCCGGATTTCCTGTTAAATTCGATTGCCTCCACAAAACGTCCCGCGGCTTTCCTTGAAACACTATAACGATGCCAGCCCGAGCAATCAGGCCGGCCGTCCACGCCTTGGGTGCGAGTTGACGATTGAAAGTCACGGCTTCGTGGTTTTATCCCACTCCAGCTCGCCGCGGTGAAGCAGGGCCGCTCGATCTTCTGTCAGGACCCACCGTTGTTGCACTAAATCGTCGATCGCAGCCTTGTATCGGTTGAGATAGTCTTCGCGCCCTGCGTAGCGCTCTGCAATGGACTTTCGGGGGTCGCCCGTCTTTTTGCGCTCCGCGGCGGTTTGGGGAAACGGAATATACGATGCCTCAAAGGGCAACCGCTGATCGGGCGCGCCAATCGATGGGGCGCGCAGATTCCAACCCGCATAGGTAGCGAGGGGAACCCTGATCTCCGGCAGGCGAACGCCGTCGCGCTCGTTTCCGTCCACATCGACCTGCGGTACGAGCACGGGAAAGGCCGGCCCAACCTCGGGTGGCTGCTTACTCAGGATTCCCTTCTGCCAGTCCGGGCCAAAGTCGAGACGATATGCCTGATTGGCCTCGTGTGGCAGATGCACGCCGGGGATGCGGGGAAAGGCATAGTCGCGCAAAGGGACCAGGTTTCCGTCCGCAATTTTGGGATAGCTGCTCGGCGGCGGAAGCGTATCGTTGCGCACCCATTCATCCATGTTTGCAATCATCGCCCGCCAGAAATATCTCACCGGCAAAGGCGATTGCGGCTGCTGTCCCAGCATGTCCCCGGTGCCCTTCTCTGGCGGAAACGGAACGGAATAATGCTGCAGGCCGGTGAAATGGTAGATCCGCACCTTGTCTGGAATGGGAGCATCCCGCTTGCCGTCGGCGCTCATGTGAATCAGAGAGGCGACACGGCCCCAGTATTCATACGAGGTATTGGAGAAGAATATTTTGGGTACGACATTGTCTGCCCGGGCGCGATCGAGCAACCCGGCGGTGACCCCCGTCACTGGATCCTGCTCCGGCTCTGCGGTGAAGGGAAAAATGTCGGTCGGAAAGAAGACGGAAGAAGTTGGTTGCGCATCGCGCGATGGTTGGGCGAAGCGGTAGTTGAAACTTCCCCGCCCGGCTCCGGCAACATGAGCCAGTACACCATCGAGCGCGATCCTTCCCTGCTCGTCCGCGTTGAAGCCCTGGTAGAGAAAGTCGCGCAGGAAGCGGCCGTTCTGCGAAATTCCCTGACCGTAGACCCGTTGTGCGGGCGTGACTGCTTCGGGATCATGTTTGGCGTAGGAAGCGTAGTCGCGTATGGCGGCGAAGCCTCCTCCGGCTATCACCGGATCGGCGACCACATACACGTATTCGTAAATCTTTCCGGGCTGGAATTCTCCGTCGAGGTGAATGAAGCGGTCAGAAGGAACCAGCTTGCCTTCCACCGTGTGGGCAAACTGCCACTGGCTTCGGGGAATGATGGTTCGCTGCGCAGTGCGTGAATCACGCACCGTAAGCACATTGTGCGGATCGTTGGGTGCAGCGACCGGATATTCGGTTCCACCCAGATGACCCTCCATCAGGTGGCCGAGAGGGACCTCCGGCAGCGGCTTCGCCAGCATGAAGTCGCCTCGGAGCAGGCCAGTGATCGTCTTTCCGTTTTCCTTCGCGATGGGGGCATAGAACCGCAGGGCGTCGTGGCCTGGGGCATCCCACTGCCATCCAAGACTCACCACGGTATAGCCCTGGCGCAGCAGCCAGGCGTCCCCTGCCTCGCGGGCCAGATCTTCGTCTCCACCGTCCACCAAGGCAAGAATGCGAGGATTGCCGCGGTTGGGTACTTCGAGAATCATCGAGCCGTTGCCACGAGCGATGTCCTTCGGACGGACGGCAATGAAGTCCGCGGAGAACTCCACTTCTCCGTTCTTGAGGTTCACCGCATTGGGAAGATCCACGATGCGCTGGTTATGGGGGTTGGCAATGGGAAGAGAGAAATATACGCGGCCGGTGATGCGCTCATAGGCTCCGCTTTTGCCGAAGTCTTTGCCGTTCAGGACGGGAGTGCGGGAAGCGATGTCGACGCGAAGCACCCGTGCGTGCAGAACGGAAAACGGCGCAAGCACAAACAGTAAAAGAAAACTCCTGACTCGCAGGCGCATGCGCGCAAGCATAGCACGCGTGCGATCGCCACTCTTCGAAGCGAAATGTACCCGGCGCGCATCCACGGTAGTGGTTGGTTTTGAATGGAGATTGACATGAGCGCATACATCGTCTTTACGCGGACCAAACTGTTCGACGCGGATGAGATGGCGGTTTACTCCAAAGCTGTGCCGGCAACCCTTGAAGGCCATGAGGTCAGGATTCTTGCTCTGTATGGCGCCCATGAGGAATTAGAGGGGCCGGCCAACGACGGTAGCGTGATCCTCGAGTTCCCTACCGTGGAAGCCGCCAAGGCCTGGTACGACGGGCCGGCGTATCGGGAGGTCCGCGAGCATCGATTCAAAGCGGCAGAATATCGAGCGACATTGATGCAGGGTGTGTGAGGGGTTTAACTACCGGCAAACTACCCCGCTCAAGCCAAAAAAGTCCCGGATTTCGGCACCGTGCTTCGTGCGCGCTCTAGAAGCCGGTAGAAGACGGTGCGGGGCTCACCAGATTTTTGAGGGGAACGATGACGGTGCCGGCGAGGTCGCTGTTCTTGTCATAGACTCCGCCACGCAGCGAGACCGAATCAGCAGGACCATCGATTTCGAAATAAAGATTGATTCCGTCGGCCTGGACGATCGCGTAATGCGCATCGTCCAGATTCAGATTGACCTGCCTCAAAAGCCAGTTCGCCAGCCTGCCGTCACGGGTGAAGAGGAAGAGGCCGGCCTGCAGTCTGACATGGCGATGCCCATCCGCAGCCGTGTCGAACTGCAACCCGCGTGCCGGGATCATCAAATCTACCGCGTATCGATTGACGGCTTCCTTCAAGCCGGGATTGTCTCCCTTGATCGCCGCAACTGCGCTTGCTTTCGCCGAAATTTTCGTGGGAACCACCCTGAGGGTCAGGGGAACCTCTGTCGATTCCGGCGATCCGGGATGCAGAAACGCGGATAGCAGATCTGCGTTCGGTGGGGGCGCGGGCGATGGCGAAGCAGCGGTCTTTGCGGTATCGGCGTAATAGCCGCGCCGGTAGTCAAGCTGGTAGCCAGGGCGAACCAATTTCACGTCAATCCTGCGAAATTTGCCATCGGTGGCAGGGTTGGTCGAGGTGTAGGTCAGCGTATAAAAGTTTGACCCGTGGGCCAGGATACGTTGCAGCGCGTCGTTCAGGTCATTGGTACTATAAAACGCTTCGCCGCCAGTCGCCTTCGCAATAACATCCATCGCGGCGTGGTTGGCATTGAGTTCCTTGGTCACCACCTGGGGTTGAGAAAGTTGGGACTGCTGCACAAGCCGGGAATCTGCCCCGGCATTGTAGGTAGGGTTCGTCGTCAGGCCCTCAGCTCCGACGGGGTAGATGGCTATCTGGGCGGCCGTCAGCAATGCGGAGGTCTTTCTGATTTCTTCCTGGTCGTCGCGCTGTGCGCCAAATTCGTGAATCAAGGTGGGATCAGGAAGAATTGCGACCGGAAACGCTCCAGAAAACCAGACGACATTCTTGCGGCCTGGAAAACCGGCGAGATAATGCGCGAGATCCTGAAACGCCTGAAGCGTCTCCCTGAGGCGGACGTTACTCCGATCCGAGCCTTCTTCTGCCGCGAACTGCTGCATATCAGCGGCTGCTTCCGGGGCCCACACCATGAGCGCGGCCTCGGTTTCCTGGGTGGCAGCGGTCTCCGCATCGGACTGCATCAACTGCGGCACCTGCCTGCCTACCCCGTTCTTCTTATCGTTGACGGCCGCAGCCAGCAGCGACGGATCGTCGGTAAACCCCTGAATCATGCGCAGCCGCGATTGCAGGGTAAAAATGGCGACTCTTTGTCCCGGCTCAGGCTTCTTTATGTATTTCAGCACCTGTGCATGGACGAAGCGCTGATCGTCGAGGGGCGTATTCAGAGAATCGAGTACCATAACGGTTACAGATCCATTGGGCTTGACGCGGGGGACATTGGTGAACATATTCGGAGGCAACTCCGGCGAAGTTACCTGCAAAGGCTCGGCTGCTGTATGCTCTTCAAAGTTCTTGATGGTCTGCCGTGTTCCATCCTCCGACACCAAAAAGTCCTGCTGCTGGAGGCCGGTGAGAGGCTTATGGTTTTTGCCGGTAACCACGACGTCTAACACGACGAGGCGCGCACTGGTTTTGAATACCTGATTCTGATGTTCGCTCGAGGTCGACGTTTGGCTACGGAGAGGAAGGAGAAGCCCACTGAACGCAAGCACAGACATCATAGACCAGAAAGAACGGTGGAGCACCGGGATCTCCCTTGGATTCGTGACCTCAGCAGGCTATCGAACTTCTTCAACGATTGACAAGTAGGCTGTGGCCTGGCCTGCATGGCGGCTTCCACCTCGTCGGCGGCATCCGGGCTGCGACGGACGGACTAATCACCATCCCCGAAATACTCACCTGCACCTCGGCATAGCCGTCATGGTTTTGTGGCGCAGCCCGCAATCGCGCAGTCTATGTCTTTCACTGCCCAGGCGCAGATGGAGTCCTCTTTGCAGTTGCTGCCTGGCCGGCATTCGCACGGCTGCGTTGCCGGTTCGTAGCTGCACCTCACCAGGCCAGTGGTACCGAAGTTTTCCTCCAGCCCTGAAAGACACCGGACAACGCTCGAGTGAATGGACCAAGCGCCGATCGAGATGAAGACGCCTGCCTTCTGTAGGAGGGGAATTTGCCGTCCCTCCGGGACCGCCTTGCGGGAGAATCAAGCACGCCTGTCATTTCAACGGATTTCTGTCCCCCGCGGTGGACCCCATTCTCTTCAGTGGGAGTCGGTGAAGACCGAAATACAACCTGGCAATGTTCCGCAGAGTGGATTTGAATCTTCGATTGGTACGAATATCTGGTTATTAGCCGGATTTACCGCCACCGAATGGGCATCGGTGCCGGTGGGAAAGTTCTCGATCCCTTCATTCGTACCGGCATCCATGATGCCCAAAACGGGTGACGCTGCGGTTGCGGCGGGGCTCGTGAAAAAGTCTCGCGCTCCCAGGTGTTTACATACGCGAACGGATTCCGCAGCGGCATTTGCGGATGAGGGATATAGTGAATAGATATTTTCGGAGACTGACAGGTTGCACGGCGACGATCGCATATGCTGACATCGATTAAAAGACGCTCGGTAATTGTGACCGGCGCGAGTAAGGGAATCGGGAAGGGGATCGCGCGTGTGTTTGCCGCGCACGGAGCGCAGGTTCTGCTTGCAGCAAGGAATCTTGCGCAGGCAGAGGTGGCAGCCGGTGAACTTCGTGCGAGTGGGGCCGTCGCCAGCGCTGTGGCGGTGGATGTCTCCAAAGCGGAAGACACTGCTCGCATGGCGGAGACGGCTATCGAGCGGCACGGCGGCATCGACATTCTCTGTTGCAATGCGGGAATCTTTCCTGCCGCGAAGTTGTTCGACATGAAAGAAGCTGAGTGGGACCAGGTCCTGGATGTGAATCTCAAGGGAACCTTCCTCTCCGTTCAGGCGTGCCTGCCTGCACTCAAGGCGAGAGGGAAAGGCCGTATCATCGTCACCTCTTCGATTACCGGCCCGATTACCGGCTATCCGGGCTGGAGTCATTATGGAGCCAGCAAGGCTGCGCAACTCGGGTTCATTCGCACGGCGGCCATCGAGCTTGCGCCGCACAACATCACCGTCAACGCGGTGCTCCCCGGAAATATTCTGACCGAAGGTGTCAAGGCACTGGGACCGGAATACATCGCGCGGATGACATCAGCGATTCCCGCACGACGGTTGGGGTCAGTCGAAGATATTGCCTATGCCGCGCTGTTTCTGGCCAGCGATGAAGCAGGGTTCATCTCGGGGCAGACCATTGTGGTGGATGGGGGGCAGGTGCTTCCTGAATCGCACATGGCGCTGGAAGAAATGGGATGAGGGAAGGCGATCAGCTGGGAGAGAAACTGCGGACCCTGCCCTGACTCTTGAGGACCCGTGGCCCACCGAAAGGGATGAAGATCGGTCTACGTACTTGGCTGAGGCGGGGGAGGGAGCCCCCGCATTCCCGGGGTCCCTCGGCTTCGCTCCTATAGGAACAAATTTGGGGGCCGGAAGAAACCCAAGGTCTCTCCACTTCGCTGCGCTCCGTGGTCGGCTTGCGGTTTCCATCGGTCAGCCCTGTTACGAAAGAAAGTCTATCGGTCACCATCCGAAATCACTTCCACCGGGATCTAAATAGACAGGCAGAAATGCGCAATTGCGCTCCGGTTTAGCGGCGTTCTGCAACCAGGGGCAGCAAGCGAGGTCGCGCTCAGGCGCGCTCCTTATAGAGCAGTATTTGACAACTGAATCCTGCCCCGGCGTAAGGTGCTTTGGGCGCATTTTTCTGCGCCAATGCGCCCGTGCCAATGATGGATTGGCAGCCCGGGGAGGCTTTTCTCGCTTATCTCGCTTTTCTCGCACAAAAAATTCCGCACTTATCCCGGATCGGGCAAGGCTGGCTGCCGGCCGATCTCCAGAAACGTCGAAAAAGATCGAATTTTATAAAGATTTATGAAATTGCCCGGCCTCCCGGGCTAGCCGTCGCTGATCGCAAACGGCTCCCCGACCCGAAGGCAGGAAACTCAAACCCACAGGCCCATCGAAAATCGTGAAATTTATCCAGTTTTATAAATCTTAGACAAAGCTTGGGTGGAGCGTATCCGTCATTCCTGCTCTCTGAAGGCAAGCCCAGAGCCTCCTCCCTGTTCATTTCTTCCTTAACTTGCCGCGCGGCAAGTTAAGGAACAATGAACAGAGGATGCTCGACTGTCCAGCAGCTACTCCCAATGCAAGCCGCAACTCCCTCCTTTGTCATCGCGCCTGTCACGGCGTGCCGTGGAAGCGGGCCGAGGGATCTGCGGTGGGATGTTCCTACAGGTACCAGGGGATGTTGACTACGACGATGCGCTGATTACCTTTGAGCAGGAGAAGGATTTTGAGTAATTGCACTCGCTGGTTGTGGAGCAGGTTTTCCCACCAGTGGCGCACGACCAGCTCGGGCAACACGACGGCTATTTTTCTTCCTGGATTTTGTGACTCGAGGCGCAGGATGTAGTCCATCAGGGGCGAGATGATGAAGCGATAGGTGGAGGCAATCGTTACCAGCTCGGGTTCCGGGAAGCCGCCTTCGCGAATGGGTGCGACGATTTTGTCGTCCCAGTCTTGATCGATGCCGTGGGCTTCGTCCGCGGAGTGAACGTGAACGACCTTGATTTCCCTCGAAAGCAAGAGGCCAAAGCGCAGGGCTTTTTCCGAAATGCGGTTCCAGCCTGCCATGGGGATGACCACAAGCGGCTGCTCCAGGTTGGTGACTTTCAACCGGTCGCAGTCCCTCGTCTCCCAGCGGACGCGCTTGTAATGCTTTTTCACGGAATGCATCAGCAGAATCAAAGTGGGAATCAGCAACGCGGTGACCCAGGCCCCGGCCCGGAACTTGGAGGCCAGCACGACGACCGTGGTGATGCCGGTTGCAACGGCTCCCGTGCCGTTGACCAGCATGTGCCATGTCCGGCCCTTAGGGTCGCCCTCCTCCCTCTTCCAGTGCATCACCATGCCGGCCTGGGAGAGGGTGAATGCGAGAAACGCACCAATCGCATAAAGGGGAATCAGTCGATCCGTTACGCCCCGGAAAAGAATCAGAAGCAGTGCCGTAAAGCCGGTCAGGGCGTAGACGCCGTGGGAGTAGAGCAAGCGCCGGCCGCGGATGGTAAATACGTGGGGCAGGTAGTCGTGCATCGCAATGGCCCGGGTCAAGCGAGGGAAATCCGCAAACGCGGTGTTGGCGCTCAAGGCCAGTGCCAGCAGCACGCTTCCCATGGTCAGGAAATAGAACCATCCACGGCCAAATACGGCGGTTACGAGAAGACTCAGAAGACTCTGGTAGCCGGTTGCATCGGGATCCATGGCCATGATCTGGTAGTGCTTGGTCAGCCACGACGTGCCGTACAGCAACACGATCAAGATGCCGATGATGATGCTCAGGGCGTACTGTGCGTTCCTGGAGCGCGGCTCACGAAACGCCATCACTCCGTTCGAGACTGCCTCAACACCGGTCATTGCGGCACAACCGCTGGAAAAGGCCTTGAGCAACATCCACAGGCCGAGATAGCCGACGGTTTGCGCCGTTGGCGAAGGCAGCGGAGTTACCGGCATGGGATGTCCGCCCGCGGCGAACGTCTTGTACACACCGAATCCAATCGTCGCCAGCAATGTGCCCACAAAGAGAATCGTCGGAACGATAAATGCCTTACCCGTGTCCTTGACCCCGCGCAGATTCACGATCGCGAGAATGGCCAGGATCAATAGACAAATGGCCAGGGTATGGGGCTGAAATTCGGGGAGCGCCGAAGTCATGGCCGTGACCCCGGCAGAGATACCGACCGCCGCGGTCAGAATGTAATCGATCATCAGCGCGGCCGCGGCCAACAGGCCGGCTTTCTCTCCCAGGTTTTCTGTAGCTACGGTGTAGCTGCCGCCACCGCCGGGATATGCGGCGATAGTCTGCCGGTAGCTGAAGTAGACGATGACCAGCAGGATCAGGATGGCGGTGACGATGGGCAACAGGTACTGTGTCCCAACGACGCCCAGGGGGATCAGCAGGGCCAGGGCGGCTTCCGGGCCGTATGCCGCGCTGGTGAGGGCGTCCAGGCCAAAGATGGGGATGCCCGCTCCTACTCCGATTTGTTCTGCTCGTTCGTCGCTGGTTGCCAGCGGCTTGCCAAAAATTCTGTCCTGAAGGGCCATTCCGATGTAGATACTACACCTGTCAAGCTTTCAGGCTGATAAGGAGGATATGTGCGGCGTAGAGACTTTCTGGGAATGGCTGCTGCCACTTTGGCGGGCGGCGGCCAGGTCGAGGCCCTTGGCAAAGATCAGATCGTGATGGAACGGTCGAACGAAAACCAGCCTCACCGCGGAAAGGTGCTTGCGCTGATTACGCCCCATTTGGATGATGGCCCCATTTTTGCCGGGGGGACGCTGGCTAAGTTGATGAGCGAAGGCTACACCGGGTACTTCATCCGGACCAGTAATGACGAGAAAGATTCCTACCACCTGACGCTGGGGGAAACGGTGCTGGCCAACGAACGGGATACCGCGCGGCTGGTGAAGACTCTGGGCTTTAAGAAGGCCTACGATCTTTCCTATCGCAATCATCGACTGGACGATGTCTCGCGAACCGAGCTTCGCGGACGATTGATCTTTCTGTTCCGGCTGCTCAAGGTGGACACGGTCTTCAGCTACGATCCCTGGGGCCACTATGAAGAGAATCCGGATCACTATGTGACCGCGCAGGGTGTGGAAGCGGCGTGCTGGATGTCCAGTGGGTCGCTGGATTTTCCGGAACAGTTCGAGGTGGGTTTGAAGCCACACTCAGTTTCTGAGAAGTATTACTTTGCACGCGGGCCGCAACAGGTCAACCGGGTGGTGGATATTGGCCCCTTTATCCAGCAGAAAATTGCCGCCATTGAATCGTGCGAAACGATGATTACGCACATGGTGAAGGATTTGCAGGATAGCCTGACAGAACGGGGACTGCGGGTGGCGGCACTCAGCGGTGATGCGGCGACGGCGAACCAGGAGTTTATCGAGGCGGCGTTCGTTGCCCGGGACCGAAAGGTTGGGGAGAAATATGGGCTCGCGTCGGCGGAGGAGTTTCACCACATCGGACCGGATGCGTCTCTGGACGAATATATTGCGCGCAATGCTGTGAAGATCTGACAAGGTCAGCGGGCATTTGGTTTGGTCATTTCCATGGCCCAAATGCCTGCGGGGCGCATGTACATTGAGGCGCGGAAGTTCCCTGTGATGTCCCAGGCTTCGGGAGTGCGGAACCAGTAGCCCTTGGTTTCGTAGATTACGTGGTAGAGACCCCAGGCGGATTTGAAGGCTTCCTCTTTCATGTCTTCGCTGAGTAAGAGGGCGGCGAAGCCAAGCGTGGTTCCCGCCCAGACTTCTTTCGCCTGAACATTGTCGATGGGAGTGCCGTCGGCGGCCATTCCATTGGCGGCGCCCATTTGACCGTCTGCGAACTTCATGACGTTCACGGCGAAAATCTTCTTTGCCGCAGTTACCTGCATATCGTGCGGAACGAGGTCTCCCAGGCCGAGCATGTTGGCATACCACTGGCCGGCAAGCTGGTCGGTTTGGATCGCGTCCTGGTTTTCGCTTTGCGTGTCGTAGCGGAAATACTCGCCGTTCCAAAGCTTGCTGATATAGGTGTGCTGCGCCTTTTTGAATAACTCGCCGTAGGTGGCCGCGGTCGCCTCGTCTCCTAGAATGCGCGCGGTTTCTTCTCCCGCACGCAGGGCCGCGAGCCAGAGGCCGCCTGAGTAGGCGCTTACGCCCCGCACTACCCAGGAATCATAGGTCTGATCGGGATAGCCGCCGTTCTCCGGTATTCCGCCGCCGTGATCGAATTGACGCAGGTAGGCGATTGCGTCTTTGACCGCGGGCCAGGTCTCGCGCAGAAAGGCTGTATCTTTGCGGCCGGTGAACACGTAGTCGCGGTAGACCATGAGGACAAACTTCGAATTCAAATCCTTCCAGTCATTGGTATCCTGCCAGCCGGGCTGGTTCACGGCGATGAAGGGATCGCCTTCAGGGACGCCGAGGTCGTGCGGCACCGCTCCCTTCTTCTTCCGTTTGTGAAGAACCGGCTCCCCTGTCTGCTCTGTTTTCCAGACCCACAGGCCTTTCTCCGGCCACTCGCGAGGAACGGTGTCGGCAAACTGCCGCAGCACTTGCTTGTCGATGTCGGGCCAGAATTTCAGCAGGGGCAGCGAGGCGTAAAAGCGAACATCCAAAGTTGCGTAATAGGCGTAGTCGAAACATTCGAGCAGGGCAAACGACGCCGGCAGCGTTTTGTTGGATCCTACCGGGCGGCCCCAGAAGGTACCGCCATCCGCCAGGGTGTAGAGCTCGTTGAAGAGCATGCCGCGGTACCAAAGAGGCTTGCTGTCATCATTGATATAAGGCGCTTGCCAGCGGTCGATGGCTTCGCTCCACTCTGTGGCGCGCAGGAGCCCATCGCGGGCGATTTTCCAGGCGTTCGTGCCAGTAGTGCCGTAGAAGTCGGTGTAGCGGCGATACCACTTGCGGCCCTGGCCAAACTGGACGACGGGAAGATCCCAGGAAATCACCATGGGGATGACCTTGGTCTCTCCCGGCTGCAGCGTAAAGCGCAGTGCAATGGCGCCGGCCAGCTTCTCGCTGTCGCTGACCCAGGAGGTATCGCTGTTGGCGAGCCGGCCGTCTTTGGCAAAGGGTGTCCACACCGACTTGCCGTCGCCTTGCGCAAGAAAGGTGGTCTGGTACGTAACCTCAACGCCGGGAGTTTGGAGAGCCGCAATCGCAAACTGGCCATCCCATTCGTTGAGCGAGGCTCCATCGCGGCCGCGGTCGAAGACGATGCCTTTCATGACGCCGGCAGGGCCTACGGCTTCCCGCACAAACTGGTTGTAGTTGCCCTGGTTCGGCGTGCCACTGAAATCATGAGTGAAGGTGCGGAACCAGCCGCCCATGTTCGCCCAGGAAAGGAGCACCGAGACTGTGACCGGATGGTTGGTTGGATTGTCAGCGTGCCAGCGGTAGACCGCTACCGGGTAGCTGGACTCGCGGTAGTTGTTGGGGAGAACCGGAGAGAATTGCTCCAGCACAACGTGAGCGGGGAATTTTTCCCATCGGTAGTCGTACCAGGATTTTGGATAGAGTGCGTAGTACTTGCCCGCTCCCACTGGATAGTCCCAGGCCCAACTTGTCAGTTCGCCGTTCCTGGGGTGGCCGGTCATGAGAACGCGCGCTGTTCCTGCGGCATCGCCCTCGGACTTCTGATACATGGCGAATTCATTCACATCGACGGGCTCATATTTGTGAACGCCGGCCTTGATGTGCCAGCGGACGAAGTCTCCGCGATACGAACGGGAGAAGGTGCCGGCGCCCATGCCGCCGACAGGCGCGCCCTGCCAGTAACCGTCGTCAATATCGGTACCGTTCTTGGCTTTGCCTGGATTCTCGAGAGGAAGACCTATGGGGCGGCTCCAGGCTGCATCGGGAATCAGTTTGGATGCGCCGGTTGCGGCCGAGGCCGCCATCACGGATGATGCCAAAAGAAAACACAGCACGATGCCCTTCAAGAATCCCTCCCCCAGTGCTTTAGCATGAAAAGCGGATGTTTGACACGCGAAGGCCCGGTATGGTCCACTCAAGTCGCACTTATAAAACAAACATTACAAACTATAAAGCAAACCGGAGTGGATGTACCAACTCTGGTTTGCCTAGAGAGCAGATGGGATAGTGGCTAGTCAGCGCATTGGCATCATCATGCACGGCATCACGGGGCGAATGGGCTACAACCAGCACCTGGTCCGTTCGATTCTGGCAATTCAGGAACAGGGTGGGGTAACGCTGGCGAACGGGGACCGGGTGATGCCGGATCCTATTCTTGTAGGCCGCAATTTCGAGAAGGTGTCGGCTCTGGCTGCCCGTCATGGCATCAAGCGGGTGGCGAAGGATCTCGATGCCGCGCTGGCCGATCCGCAGGACACGATCTTCTTCGACGCAGGGTCCACGCAAATGCGTGTTCCTCTCTTAAAGAAGGCGATCGAGGCGGGGAAGCATGTTTATTGCGAGAAGCCGTTGTCGGAGACGCTGGAGGAATCGCTCTCCCTGGCGCGCCTGGCCAACGCCAAGGGCGTAAAAAGCGGCGTCGTCCAGGACAAGCTGTACCTGCCCGGTCTGCGCAAGCTGCGCATGTTAAAGGATGCGGGATTTTTTGGCCGCATGCTCGCGGTGCGGGGCGAATTCGGCTATTGGGTGTTTGAGGGCGATCTGCAGCCGACTCAGCGCCCCTCCTGGAATTACCGTAAAGCGGATGGCGGGGGCATCATTCTGGATATGCTGCCGCACTGGCGCTACGTGCTCGACAATCTGTTCGGAGAAGTGCAGGCTGTGACTTGCATTGGCGCGACGCACATCACCCAGCGTGTGGACGAGAGTGGCAAGACGTACCAGGCGGATGCGGATGATGCCGCCTACGCGACCTTCCAGCTGGAAGGCGGGGTGATCGCGCACATCAATTCATCGTGGGCGGTACGAGTGCGGCGCGATGACCTGGTGACGTTTCAGGTGGACGGGACGAATGGGTCCGCAGTCGCCGGCTTGTCGCGCTGCTACACGCAACACCGCGTGAATACGCCGCGGCCGGTGTGGAATCCGGATTTGCCGCAGACCATGGTGTTTGCGGAGCAATGGCAGGAAGTGCCGGACACGCAGGTGTATGAGAATGGGTTCAAGCTGCAGTGGGAAGATTTCATCCGTCATGTGGTGGAGAACAAGCCCTGGCGTTTCGATTTGCTGGAAGGAGCGAAGGGCGTGCAGCTGGCGGAGTTGGGTATGAAGAGCTGGACGGAGCGGCGGTGGGTTGATGTGCCCGCCTTGTCGTTGGGCACCCAAAAACTACCCCACTCAAGCCAAAACCGGGCTTAAATGGGGCACCGCGCCTGGGAACGATTTTTCTGGCCGCAGATCCTTTTTCCTGCTTAGAGGGAGTAAATGCTATGTCATTTGAATCGAAGAATCCTACAACGGGTGAAGTGATCGGTACTTATCCGGAACACACGGCGCACGATGTCGAGCTTCGCTTGCAAAAGGTATGGGATGGCTGGAAGAAATGGTCGCGCACTCCTCTGACGGAGCGGACGGCGTTTCTGATTCGCCTTGCCGATTTGCTGGAGAAGAGGGCAGAAGAGTACGCGAAGTTGATCACGCTGGAGATGGGCAAGCCGGTCGGTGAGGCGCTGGGCGAAGTAAAGAAGTCGGCGTTCGGCGCGCGGCACTTTGCCGGCGAGGGCGCGGCGTATATCCAGCCGGAAGCGATTCCCGGAACACCGGGACGGGTGGTTTATCAGTCGCTTGGGCCGGTGCTCGCGATCATGCCCTGGAATTTGCCCTTTTGGCAAGTGCTGCGATTCTTCATTCCTGCCGCGCTGGTCGGCAACACGGTGCTGGTCAAGCATGCGGAAACAGTGCAGGGATGCGCCGAGGCGCTGGAGACACTGGTTCGCGATGCGGGTGGTCCGGAAGGGCTGTACGTCAATCTTGCGGTTCAGACCAGCCTGGTGCCTTCGTTGATTGCGGATCCGCGCATACGTGCGGTGACGGTCACGGGCAGCGTGAGGGCGGGCCGCGCAGTGGCCCAGCAGGCGGGAACGCAGGGAAAGAAAGTTGTGCTGGAGCTTGGTGGGTCCGACCCATTTGTGGTGCTGGAGGATGCGGATATCGGGAAAGCGGTGCAGCTGGGAGTGACTTCGCGTTATTCGAACAACGCGCAGAGCTGCATTGCGGCGAAACGGTTCTTGGTGGCTGAGCCGATAGCGGAGGCATTTACCAAGGCGTTTGTGGAGCAGGCGTCGGCACTCAAGGTGGGCGATCCGCTTCTGGCGGATACGAAGCTGGGTCCGCAGGCGCGGGCGGATTTGCGAGCCGCTACGGAACGCCAGGTGGCGCAGGCAGTTGCCGCGGGCGGCCGCGTGCTTACAGGTGGTAAAACGCCGGCAGGGCCAGGGTTTTTCTATCCGCCGACGGTGCTGGTCGATGTGCCGCATGATGCGCCCGTGGCGCGGGAAGAGTTTTTTGGCCCGGTGGCGATGATCTTCACCTTCAAGACAGAAGAAGAGGCAGTGCGGCTGGCGAATGATACGGACTTCGGTTTGGGAGCCGCGGTGTGGAGCAAAGATCCGGCCCGCGCCAACGCAGTTGCGTCGCAGATTGAGGCTGGGGCGGTCTTTATCAATGATTTTGTCCGCTCGGATCCGCGGGCTCCGTTTGGCGGTGTGAAGGGGTCTGGAGTTGGACGGGAATTGGGTGCGCTTGGCGCTCGGGAGTTGACAAACGCCAAGCTGGTTTGGGAGCCAGTGTAGGGGAAGCGAATTCCTCGGCTTCGCTCGGAATGACAAAGGAAAATGTTGCACTTCCATCGGGGCCAGTCGTTGGCGTGGCTCCGAATAGTCCTGGCGACTCAGGGCAACAGAGAGTTGTTGCCCTAAGCCGGTTTCTGGTCTGCCGTCACCTTCGTCAGGCTTTGGTAGCAGTAAAGGTTGCGGATCCGTACTCGCCCATCTTGACGTCTCCGGAGAAGCGGTTGCCTTCGACGACGCCGGTGAAGGTGAAGGGCACCTGGTAGCCATTGGTTGGCATCACGCTGTGCAGCATCACGTGGTTGGCGTCGACCTTGCCTTCGAAGTTTCCGTTGAAGATTTCGCCTTTTTGTTCTCCGGAAAGCTTTGCACCGTCCTGCTGCAGAATGAATTGCTGCTCACCAATGCCGCGTACGTATTGAATGGCTACGTTCCAGGTTCCGGCGAGGTTGGCCGGAGAGCCGGTGTAGACAGGTGGATTCTCGTAATGACCGGGATTGCGCATGTATTTTGAAATTGTCTCGGCGACAATTTTGTAGTCGCCGGGCTGCATCATGTAAGGCATGATGCCGATCGAGGATTCCATATGGTCCGGGCGGCTGCCGTGGCCGCCGAGTACCAAGATGCGCGGCGTACCCTTATCGAGTTTTTCGACCAGCTCCGTGCCGGTGATACCGACCTTGCTTGCATCCCAATGAATGTCCAGGGTCGGGGCGCGGTTGGAGAGATCCGCGTCCGGCATGTTGATCTTGGTGGTCACGGAAGGGATACCCTTCACAGCGTCGGCAATGTAGGTATCCCACTCCAGCCACTGCTTCTGCTCAGCCTCGTGGTCGCGCTGGTACCATTGCTCGACTGCGGCCAGCATGCCCATCGCTTCTTCCTTGCCCACCTTGAGGGCGCGGCCCCAGTTGTGATGGGGCGCGGAATTCCAGAAGGCCGCGTAGCAGAGATCCTTGGGACCCAGAAGCACGCCGGCTGCCTGTGGGCCGCGCATGCATTTGCCACCCGAATACCCGACCAGCGTGGCTCCCGCAGCGAGATGGATGTTCGGAACCACGGGCTCTTCCGCGGCTGCGTCGACAAAGACGGGGATGTTCTTTTCCTTCGCCATGGCGCAGATAGTTTTGATGGAAAGAGGTTCCTGAAAGGCACGGGGGCCGGAGAGCACGTAGATCATGGCCACCTTGTCGCTGAGTTTTGAGCGCAGATCTTCGTCCGTTTCAATCTCCACCAGATCCGGGCCTGACATGCGAATACCAAAGTCGTAGGGATTGCGCGAATACTTGGGGATGAGGACCTGAGTTTTTTCTTTTTTGACGTAGGGGAGGGCCTGCGATTTTTCAGGATCGGTACCGGCCAGGCAGGCGACGGTGGCCGCGGCAATGGCGGCTTCGCAGCCGGTGGTCACGATGGCGCTCGGAGCTCCCATGTGCTTGGCGATCTCCGCTCCGACCGCGGCCATCATCTCGTCCATTTGGACGTAGTAGTGCGAGGCCTCAAACATGGCCTGCTTTACCTGGGGCAGAGATTGCGAACCAGAAATGATGGTGTAGGTGCCGCGTGCGTTGAGCAGGGGCCGGATGCCGATCCGCGTATAGAGGTTATCGGCAGCGGTGCCATCATTGACCGGGCACATCCCCGCTCCGGAACCCGTCATGGGTGCTGCAGAAAGGGAAAGAGGAGCGGCCGCGGCGGCGGCGGAAAGCATGCCGGTCGACTTGAGAAGACTGCGCCGGGTCAGAGGCTTGGTACGGATCTGATTTTCCAAGGTGAAATTCCTTTCTGCTGATGATTACGCTTTGTTTGTAAGGGCCTCGCGGATGCGGCGGCCAACAATGGCATCTTCTCCGGGTTGCAGCATCCAGACGCCGACCACCAGCGTGTTGGCGTCGGAAGGAATGCCCTGGTTAGGCGGCCTGCCGGTGTTGGGGTTGAGCTCAATCGAGGGTTGACCCGCGCGCAGCTTGGCCACAATCTGCTCGGTAGTGACGCCCGTAACCGACGGGTCGAAGCGAATGAGAAGATGGGGAACGTGATTCGCAATCTTGGGAACTACGGTTTCGGTTTTCACGGAAGGGATGCCCTTAACGCAGGAAGCGACCAGATCGGCGCGCTTTTGATAATCGCCCTGCATGGATTCTTCGGTGTGTGAGAGCACCCAGTCGACGGCGGCCACCATGCCCACGATCTGTTCTTTCGCTACCTTCATGCCGCGGCCAACACCGCCGCCGGGGTTATCGTTTTGCAGGGCGAGATCGGTGAGGTGTTTTTTGCCCAGCAACAGGCCAGCATTCTGCGGGCCTCGTATGCCCTTGCCGCCGGAAAAGGCGACCAAATCGAACCCCATCCCGGTGTACTTCCAGAGATTGGAAATGGGCGGCATGTCTGCCGCGGCGTCGAGATGGCATGGGATATTGTGCTCGTGGGCGACGCGCAACCATTCTTCGCGGCCGATCTGGGCTGAGCCGGCCTCGCCGACCTCGTCCTCTGCGGCGTTGAAGAAATTAGTCATGACGGCATTGCCTGCGGCGGCGGCCCGCTTGTAATCGTCCATCGTGACCACTTCCGTGATGCGCGCGCCACAGAGGTAAATCGCGCGATCGTATTCGTAGCGGTGCGCTTTCTGTACGATGACCTGATTCTTGAGCCCATCGATGGACTGCGGCATATCCATCGGAGAGATGTTGTTTGCATTTTGCATGCAGGCCGCTGTGGCGAGGGTAATCGCTCCAGAAGCGCCGGAAGTGACGAGGGCGCCTTCGCACTTGAGACGTTGGGCGAGATACTCGCCTGACTTCACCTGAAGGTCGTGCAGGCGCACGGGATGGAGCGCAGCCTTCTGTACTGCGGCCAGGACTACAGGGGGCATGCAGGCCGCGGTCAGCGTGGTGTACGTTCCGGCGGCGTTGATGATGGTGGGCACACCTAGCTTCGCGTAATAATCTTCGCCCTCGGACTCTTTCTCGGTGGAGGCGAGAGACGTGGCAGAAGAAAGGAGCGGCGCGACGCCAAGGCTGGCGGCGAGCGAACTACCCCAGCTGAAGAATCGCCGCCGGGTCAGAGAGCTATTGGCGGTCGTGAATGATTTTGACATTAGGAAATACTCCCTTAAGTCTGCACTGCAATGGTAAGACCTGCGCGGCTTGTACCGCGAGTGGTGTTGAGCGGGCGGCACGAATCTCTTTTAACCAATTCCGTTGGAACTGAGATGCGCTGGGGCTTCTGACCTGGATTCCCGATTCGTTGCAGCAATGCTTCCACCATTTGCTTGCCAATCTGCTCGGGAAACTCCCGTATGGTGGTGAGCGCGGGTTGTAACCATGCCCCAAGCGTATCGTCGCACGAGACGACGCTTATGTCTTCGGGAACACTCAATCCGCTGTCTGCGAGGCCCTTGTAAACGCCGTGAGCGGAGAAATCGCTGCCGGTGAAAATAGCAGTCACCGGTTCCCCGCGGCCCAGGAGGGATTTGGTTCCCAGATAGCCGATTTCCGTCGCGTCCTCGGAGTCGACATTACTCTGACGCGGAGTCAGACCAGCTTCTTCCATGGCGCTCCGATAGCCCTCGGAGCAGCGGGCAAACCACGGCAGGCGCGGATTCCCCACGAACCAGATGTCACGATGACCGAGGCGAATGAGATAGCGGGTGATATCGATGCCGCCCTGGATATCGTCGGAGAAAACTACATCGTGGTTGATATTCTTCGAGTCGCCAATAATGTTATTGCCGAAAACAGAGAACTCAATCCCTTTGTGGCTCAATAGCTCGAGCAGGTTGGTGGACGTGGTGCCGGCCAGGATTAAGCCCTGGACGACATCGTGGCGCTGCACCACCCGGGGGAGGTGAAGTTCCTTCCAGGGAACCTTCGACGAGTAGTTGAAAGACAAGAACACGATATCCCAGCCGTGATCGGCACAAGACGCCTCGGCGCCAACCAAAATTCTGGAGTGGTAGGGATGGAGCATGGCGCGATTGCTCAACAGAAAAGCGAGCGCCTTGGTCCGGTTTCGCTGCGAGGGATCGAAATCTAGCTCGGCCGCGGCCTTGAGTACGGCTTCACGAATGTTAGACGTAACGCGGCTGTGACCGTTAAGGACCCGTGATACGGTCGCGAGACTTACATCTGCGGCAGATGCGATGTCCCGCAAAACCAACTTCTTCTTGCCAACTTTTGTCTTCTTCATGCAGGTGAATCCTGCTTCGATAGCGAGCCTAACGTGCAGGTCCTCATTCTTTCTCAAGTCCGGGCCCATACACTATAGGGAAATATTTCCCGTCTGACAAGAAACTCAATCAGCTGAGCACAGTTTGAGGATTCCTCGCGCCTGTCATAGCGGGAAAGGGGTGCCGGCCCCTGTTTTGTGTCTTTCCATATTGAGAATATTTTCACGTAAATGAGAAAGTTTTCTGTTGACGGCAAATTAATTCCCGCTTAATGTGCAAGATATGCAGAGATGGCTGGCGCGCCCACGCGCCTCCTGACCCTGTCCCTGCACCTGCACGCGTCCGAAAGCTGCCACCCGGTAGCAACGCTTCGTTCTGGGCCCCCAATACTCTGAGGAGACCATCTTGCGCAAACTCTATTGCGTTCTGTTGCTGTTTCTTTTTCTGGCCGCAACCCTTGCTTGCGCCCCATTGCACGCGCAGACTGTTGACACCTCGATCGGAGGAACGGTGACGGACAGCAGCGGCGCTGCCGTTCCCGGCGCCACCGTGACTGTCTCGTCGTCTCGCACCGGACTCAGTAAGCAGACCGTCAGCTCGCCTTCCGGCGACTACAACATCGCCTATCTCACTCCCGGCACCTACGATGTGATGGTGACTGCCCCTGGCTTTGGTACTTCGGTACAGAAGGGCATCGTGATCGAGATCAACCAGCAGGCAAAGGTAAATATCGCGATGCGGGTGGCGAGCGCCCAGCAGACAGTCGAGGTAGAAGGCGCGCAACCGTTGCTGCAGACGGAGGATGCGTCGCTGGGCGTGGTAGTGGGAGCGGATAGCGCAGCCAATTTGCCGCTCAATGGGCGCAAGTTTAATGACCTTGCCATCCTCACGCCGGGTGTGACGGTGTACAACCCGGATAATCATTCTTCCAGTACCGACGGCTCGGCGGTCAGCGCCTATGGCGGCCAGGTGACCTGGTCGCAGGTGAATGTGGACGGTGTGACCATGGTCAACAACCGTCACGCCTATGTGAACGTATATCCCTCGATTGACGCGATCCAGGAGTTCAAGGTGCTCACGGGCAACGCGGAAGCTGAATACGGCGGAAGCGCGGGATCAATCACCAACATTCAGCTCAAGACAGGCGGCAATGCATTCCACGGCGATGTGTTTGAGTTTTTCCGCAATACGGCGATGGATGCACGCAACTACTTCCTGGTGGCTCCCGTGCCCAAGCAGGTACTGAAGCAGAACCAGTTTGGCGCGACGCTCGGCGGCCCCATCATCAAGGACCGTACGTTCTTCTTTGTCAGCTACGAGGGGCTGCGTTCGATAGAACAAAGCGCCAGCATTACCAACGTTCTAACGCCGGCAGAAGAGAACGGCGACTTCTCTGCTTTATTGCCCTCAACGCAGCTGGTAAGTCCCTACACCGGGCTTCCGTACCCCAACAATCAGATTCCGGTGGATCCGGTGGCGCAGAATATCGCCCGGAACTACATGCCGATGCCGAACACCAACCAGAGCGGCCTTAACTATGCCGGCGTGACTTCGGGCAATGAGACGGTGAACCAATACCTGGCGCGTGTAGATCACAAGATCAACGACAAGAATCAGCTTGCGGTTCACTTTTTGTACGCGAAGCGCGATTTCCCGTCATCGGATCTGAACCCCAATTTCCGGTACGTGGGCACGTATCCGATCTACAACGCGGGCCTGCAGTACGTTCACATTTTCAATGCCGCTATGGTCAATGAGCTCAGATTGGGCACGGATCTGGAGCACGTGAAGCAGTTGAGCACGCTGGCGGGTACCAGCTTCACGCCGGCCTCGATCGGGATCAACGGATTTGTGCAGCCGAATGGCGCCCCATGGCCTCCGCAGGATCAAGGGTTTCCTGTCATTTCGAGCTCAGATCTGATCGATGTGGGCAGCGGCACGGCAGCATCGAACCTGGATGACAGCCGCACCTATCAGGCCGTCGACAACTTCACCTGGACCAAAGGGCGGCACACGCTGATTTTCGGAACCGATATCCGCCACGTTCAGGACAACGCTACAACGGATAACACTCCGTACGGGCAGATCACCTTTAATGGGCAATTGACCGGGTACGATGGAGCGGACTTTATTCTCGGCGTGCCCTCGAGCATCATCACCCCGGAAGGCGTGCCGCTCACCATGGCGCGGCAATGGCGCGATGCGGTTTATGTTCAGGACAATTGGAAGGCGACGCCTAACCTGACGTTGAATCTCGGTTTGCGTTACGACCTTTGGGTGCCGCCGCACGATAACCTTGACACGTCACGAACGCTCGATTTCAGCACGTCGCCACCCTCGATCGTGAATCTGCCCAATCCTATCTGGAAGATCACGCACAAGGATTTTGCGCCCCGCATTGGATTGGCCTATAACTTGTCGCACAACTTTGTGGTGCGCGCGGGCTACGGCATCACTTTCTACGGCGGGCAGTTCGACAACATCAATATCCTGCAGCTGAATCCGCCGGCCGATCCGAGTTTCACGCTCACCAACGGTACCAATCCGAGCAATCCTCCGACGGCTACGATCGAGAACCCGGTTTCTCCGGACCTTGTCGCTGCCAATGCCAACGTCGCTTCGCTGCCCATTGACGATCGCCATCCGGACCTGTACCTGCAGACCTATAACCTGACGGTCTCGAAGCAGTTTGGATCGAATGTGCTTGATGTTTCCTACGTCGGTGTGAAAGGCACGCACCAGGACACGTCGGATGAAAACTTCAACACCGGGCCGCCGCAGGGACCCAGCGGAAATGTGAATGCCAACCGCCCGTTCCCCACGTTTGGCACCATCCGGCTTATCGACTTCAGCGGCGGTGCGTCGAGCTATAACGGGCTGAATGTCCACTTCGAACATCGGCTCTCGCATCATCTGGAATTTGTTGCGTCGTACAGCTGGTCCCATCTCCTCGATAACCAGGGCACTGACATCAACAACGGCAGCAGTGAGACGCAGGTTCCAGCCTCTAAGGAGTGGGCCAGCGGCTTAACCGATCAGCGAAATTACGGCACCCTTGCCTTCGTGTGGGAATTGCCGAAAATGTCGGGCGGGGATGGCGCGGTCCGTGCCGTCGTGAATGGCTGGGGGATCAACGCGATTGCCCAGTATGTGAGCGGCAGCCCCCTGTGGATCACGCAGTCGGCAGACGGCGAAAACAATGGCAACCAGAATCAGCGTCCTGACCTGGTTCCGGGCCAGCCCATACATCTTGCGCGTCGAAACAACGACGAGTTCTTCAATACGGCGGCCTTCGCCCAGGCAAATGGCCACTATGGCAGCAGCCCACGTACCCCGGTGACCGGATTGAAGAATGATCCGATCACCCTGGCTGTCAGGAGGGTATTCCCCATGCCGTTCGAAGGGCAGAACCTGGAGTTCCGCATGGAAGCCTTCAATGCGCTCAACCATCCGCAGTTCGGGCCTCCTGGAACGGTTCAGGGCTCGAGCACGTTTGGGGTGGTGACTTCTACCCGGTCGGATAACCGGGATCTGCAATTGGCTTTGAAGTATTTCTTCTAGGTAGCGCGGGCCCTACCCACCTGTCCCGGTCGCGGCGGACAGGTGGGGCGCCGCGCTTCGCGCGGGTTTCGTCGAGGCTTACCCTTCCTTCCCGCTACTTGTAGGCGTGGATTAGTTCGACGACGACTCCTCCGATGGAGTCTGTGTCCATGTAGTCGTATTGGCCGGAATCTTTTTTGCCTACGTCTCCCCAGGCTCCGGATTGCCACACGTGGTAGCCGAGTTTTTCGTATTCGGCCACGGCCTTATTCAGGTCATCGACGGGCATACCGATGTGCTGGATGCCCTCTTTGTGCTTGTTCAGGAAGTCGGCATAGATGTTGGGGGGAGTCATCGGCGGGATGATCCACTCGTAGCTGAATTGGGTGTAATTCTGATAGCCCACTTCAAACGCAAACCACAAGGGCTTGCCGCGGTAGGTTGAATCCTTGCGGGGTGTTGCGTGTTCCATACGGAGCGCGGGGAAGCCTAGTTTTTGCCAGTAGGCGGAGACGGGTGCGGCTTCGCGAATGACCGGCGCGAGGTGCGAGACTTTTCCCGGTGGCCCCGCCGGAGGGGCGCCTCCCGGCCAATAGACCAGCCCGAGAACGAACTTGCCCTGCGGCTCCGTGTCGAAATAGGTGAAGGTGACGCGTTTGCCGTCGCGCTCGAAACTCAGCTGTTGCAGCACACCAACGCCGAGACTCTGCATACGCTTGATTTCCTGATTCATTGCCGCCATGGTCGGTACTTCGTGCACGATGGAGAAGATTCCGTCACCGTGGTTGCCGAGAAAATCGTTCCAGGAATTCAGCTGTCCTTCGGCGGGCTGAATCATGTCGACAGTCAGATTTCCCAAATGGCCGGTGATCTCCCAGGCCCACATCTTCACCGGCTTGCCGTGATCCTGCCCGGTTATGACGACATCGGGATATTCGTGGATGTCGGACATGCCGAGCTGGATCCATCCCTGTTTCGCGAGGTCTACGTTCTGCACCAGCCAGGTGACGCGGTTCACGGTCCTGTAGAAGCTGGGCATTTCGGCAGACGCCGAGCCTGCCAGTACACAAACCAGAGCGAGAAAGCTTAGGATTCTCATTTGGGTTTATCCGATGGTAAAAAAAGATTGCCTGACAGATGGCCGCGGTAGATACTTGTTGGCGACATACTAACGAAACCTTCTTAATTAATCAAAAAGTACGGGTGAGTGCCTATGAAGCGGACACTGGCGATCTTGTCGGGGCAGTTATTCACGGCGGCCTGCCTGATGGGCCAAATGGCCGGAATGTCGACGGCAACGCCTGATTCGGGTCCTCTCCCGGTCACCAGACCATCGAATGTGACCTTTAGCAAAGACGTCGCGCCCATTGTGCAGCAACATTGCCAGAGTTGTCATCGCCCCGGAGAAGGCACACCGTTTTCAATGATGAGTTACACAGATGTGCGGCCCTGGGCAACGGCGATGAAGCGCATGGTGGTGACCCGAGCCATGCCGCCGTGGTTCGAAGACGGCCACACCGAGAAGTTCGAGAACAACCGTTCGCTGACTCAGGCGCAGATCGACACCATCGCGGCTTGGGTGGACGCCGGCGCGCCCGAGGGCAACCCGAAAGATATGCCTCCGGCCATCAGTTATGTTGCGGGCTGGACCATTCCCAAGCCTGACAAGATCTACCAATTGCCGCACGCGTTTCCCATTCCCGCGACCGGCATTATGGATTATCAGTACGTCATTATTCCAACCGGGTTTACCAAAGACACCTGGGTTCAGGACGTGGAGGCGGCTCCCAGCGATCGCTCGGTAGTGCACCACATTGTGGCGTACGTGCGCACGCCGGGATCGAATTACTTCAAAGATCAACCGAAAGAACAATTCTTCATCGCGCCACCGGCCAAGACGGGAGAGAAAGCCGCGAAGGACGACGTGCCCAGTGATTGGCTGGTAGGCTATGCCCCGGGCCAGCCGCCGGACATGTTCGAGCCTGGCCAGGCGAAACTGATTCCTGCCGGATCCGACATTGTTCTCGAACTGCACTACATGCCTGAAGGAAAAGCGACCACCGATCAATCCAATCTAGGTCTGGTGCTGGCCAAGGAGCCTCCGGCGGAGCGGGTCATGACACTCTCCGCGGGCAACGAGAAGTTCAGCATTCCCCCCGGCGATCCGAACTATCGCGTGGATGCTTCGTTCACGTTTCGCCGGGAGGTGACGCTTCTGGGAATGCATCCGCACATGCATATGCGGGGCAAGGACATGTCGTACCGGCTGGTGTTTCCGGATGGAACGACACGAGACATCCTGAATGTGCCGCACTATAACTGGCGCTGGCAGCTTTGGTACAACCTGGCGAAACCGATTGTGTTGCCCGCAGGCACGCGGGTCGAGTGTACGGCGCACTACGACAACTCCGCCAATAATCCGGAGAATCCGGATCCCACCAAGACGGTCACGTGGGGACAGCAGAGCTTCGACGAGATGATGGTTTGCTTCTTCAATGTAGCTTTTCCCGCGGGCACGCCGTCGAAGGAACTGCTTCCGGCGACGAAAGTGGAAACGGCCGCAACGGTCGCCGCTCCGGCCACCCCGGCTCCTGCTCAATGATCCTGGTCAGAAACGCGGCCGCCTGTTTTGTCATGACACTTGCGCCGTCGATGGTGATGGCGCAAACAGCAATTGCTACGGTCGCCGTGGGCGATCTTCCGGTGGCGATCGCAGTGAATCCCGTGACGCATAGGGTTTATGTAGTCAACCACGGGAGCCACTCGGTAACCGTCATCGATGGATCTTCCCGCCAAACCTCGACCGTGAATGTCGAGGATCGGCCCGAAGGGGTAGCTGTCAACCCGAAGACAAACAGGATCTACGTAGCGAATGCCGGCGGCGATTCGGTCTCCGTGATTGACGGATCGACCAACGCCGTAAGCGCGACCGTGCACACGCAGACCTACCCGCAGACACTGGTAGTCAATACGGTTACGAATAAAATCTACGTAGCTAATAACTTCAGCCATAGTGTGACGGTGATCGATGGTGCGAGCAATGCCACCGCGACCATCCAGGTGGGACAGGGGCCGCGGGCCATTGCGCTCAACCCGGTGACCGATAAGGTCTATACGGTCAATTATGGAAGCCAGACGGTGACCGTCATTGATGGAGCGACCGGATCGACAACGTCCGTGGATATCGGCAAGCATCCCTGGGCTATCGCGGTGGACCCGAAAGCGGACAAGGTTTACGCCGTAAGCGAGGACAGCGCCAGCGTCACGGTCATCGATGGGGCTACAAATAAGCCAACGGCGTTGACCGTGGGGGAGATTCCCTTTGCCGTGGATGTGAATTCGCTGACGGGGAAGGCATATGTCTTGAGCTACGGCAACGACAGCATGGCGGTCATCGACGGCGCCACTGATTCGGTGAGCAAGACGATTGAACTGGGAACACATCCCCAGGCGATTGCTGTGGATGAGCAGAGCGATCAAATCTACGTGGCCAATCAAAGGGCCGGCAGTGTTACGGTGTTCGACGGCAAAACGAATCTTCCTATGGCGAAAGTGGCGGTGGGGACGATTCCTTATGCGCTGGGGATTGATGCGCCGGCGGGCTTAATCTATGCCGCCAACTACAGCAGTAACAACGTGACGGTGATTCGAGGTTCAAAGCAAAAATGAAATTGTCAGTCTTCGTTTTGTCCCTGTTGATGTGTACAACCGCTGCCATGGCAAGGGCCCAGGCGGCCGCCGACCATCCGGTCAAGTTCCGAGTGGTTGCCATTGCCGAAGCTGTCAAGGGACCGCACAACGATTTTGTTGAGGCGGCGAAATTGCAACTGCAACAGTTGGCGGCCGAGCATGACTTCGCGGTGGACTACATATCGAATACCGATCAGATCAACGATGCATTCCTGGCTAAATACAAGCTTTTCATCCAGCTCAACTATCCGCCGTACCGCTGGACCCCAGTAGCTAAAAAAGCTTTTGAGCGCTACATCACCCAGGGACTCGGGGGTTGGGTGGGATTCCACCACGCCATGCTGCTGGGCGAATTCGACGGCTACCCGATGTGGCAATGGTATTCGCATTTCATGGGGGATATTCGCTATACCAGCTATATCGCGCAGTTCGCTGCCGCAACCGTGAAGGTGGACGACCCGTCGCACCCGGTAATGAAAGGTCTGCCGTCTTCTTTTGTGATCGATAAGGAGGAGTGGTACACGTGGAGCCAGTCGAATCGCTCCAGGGTGCACGTTCTGGCCAGTGTCGACGAGTCCACGTACAAGCCGCGAAGCATGATTACGATGGGCGATCACCCCATCATCTGGACCAATGAGCATGTAAAGGCAAGGAATGTTTATATCTTCATGGGCCACTACCCGGGGCTGTTCGACAACAAGTACTACACGCAGTTATTTCGCAATGCCATACTCTGGGGCGCGGGTCTGTGAAGCGGTTGCTGGTAGTGCTGGCTGTTTGCGCGGGTCTGGTTTTCGCGATGGCCGCGGGCGCGCAGACCACCCGGCCTAAGGTGCTGGTTTTGTATTCCCTGAATGTCGAGAACGACCACGTCCTGTTTGCCGTGGATGCGTTGAGGTTCTTTGCTGCGCTGGCGCAGAAAGACAATTTTGAACTACAGGCAACGACGAACTGGGAGGAGCTCAACGACAGCAACCTGAAACAGTATCGGTTGGTGATCTGGCTCAATGAGTTTCCGCACAATCAGGCGGAGCGGGATGCGTTCGAGAGATATATGACCGGGGGTGGGGCGTGGCTGGGCTTCCACGTGTCCGCGTACAACGATAAGCACACACAGTGGCCCTGGTTTCTGACGTTCATTGGTGAAGGCGTGTTTGACGCCAACAGTTGGCCGCCACTGCCGGCGCAATTGGTTGTGGACGATAAGAATAGCCCGGTTACGCGGGGCTTGCCGGAGAAGTTTGTGTCGCCGACGAATGAGTGGTACAGGTGGAAGCCGAGTCCCCGCGCGGACAGCCACATTCATGTGCTGGTGACTCTGGATCCGGAGAATTATCCACTGGGGATCAAGGGCTTGTTGACCTATGGGGATATTCCGGTTGTCTGGACGAATACACAGTACAAGATGGTCTATATGAATATGGGGCACGGGGATAGGATTTTTACCAGTCCGGTGCAGAATCGGCTGATTCAAAATGCGACGGAGTGGCTGCTGTCTTTGGCTCGGAAGGGCGAGTGAAGAATTAACGGTCCGTCATTGGCTGTCGAGGGATAGGCGAACTGCAGGTCTCTCCACTTCGCTACACTGCGCCGCGCTTCGGTTGATTGGATGAGAATTCTGTTGCTACGGTTCGTTCTTCTCTTAACCCCTCGGGCGAGGTTGTAGTTGGTGAATAGGATTATTGCAGCCTTGGTGTTGGTTGTTCCCTTGGCCGCTGGGGCTAGCGGTCAGGTCTGCAAAAGCGATCCTTTGCCCCATGGTTCGGAATGGCCGGTGTATGGCGGACAGGCTGCCGGGGATCACTACTCTTCTCTCACGCAGATTAACCGCGACAACGTGCATCTGCTCGCGGAGGCCTGGCGATTCGACGCGGGGGAGGAGGGAGGACTGGAGACGAACCCGGTCGTCATCGGCAGGACTCTCTATGCCTATACCGCTACGCAAAAGGTCATTGCGCTCGATGCGGGCACCGGAAAGCTGATGTGGAAGTTCGATTCCGGGGTTCATAGCAGCCAGCCTGCGCGCGGTGTTGCCTACTGGAGCGATGGCCATCAAGCGCGAATCCTGGCGGGGGTGATGAATTACCTTTATGCGCTGGATGCGAAGACGGGCAAGCCGATCCCCTCATTCGGCGAGCAGGGAAGAATCGATTTGCGGAAAGGGCTTCGCGGAGACTATCTCCTGCAGTCCGTCTCGCTCACCAGCCCGGGGATCATCTACCAGGATCTGATCATTGTCGGCGGGCGGAATCCCGAGA
This sequence comes from Acidobacteriaceae bacterium, assembly GCA_035507705.1. Classification (GTDB taxonomy): domain Bacteria; phylum Acidobacteriota; class Terriglobia; order Terriglobales; family Acidobacteriaceae; genus PALSA-350. The sequence continues at coordinate 11,378 of DATJNV010000027.1, read as the reverse complement.
CGTATCCGTCGCCTCCCGGCGACATTCGTGCCTTCGACGTGCGCACCGGCGCTGTTCGCTGGACCTTTCACACCATTCCTCATCCGGGCGAAGTTGGTTACGAAACATGGCCTGCCAACGCATGGAAGACCGCGGGCGCGGCGAATAACTGGGCGGGGATGGCGCTCGACGAACAGCGCGGGATAGTTTACGTGCCCACCGGATCTGCAGTGTTTGATTTCTATGGTGCGGACCGCGTGGGGAACGACCTGTTCGCGGATACGCTTTTGGCCCTGGATGCGAAAACGGGAAAACGACTGTGGCATTTCCAGGGCGTACATCACGACCTCTGGGACCGTGACTTTCCTTCGCCCCCCGCGCTGCTCACAGTAAGACACAACGGCAGTTGCGTGGATGCGGTCGCGCAGACCACGAAACAGGGGTACCTTTATTTATTCGACCGGGCGAACGGGAAACCGCTCTTTCCGATCGAGGAGAAGCCTTACCCGGCGAGCGATGTTCCGGGAGAGGTCACGTCGCCGACGCAGCCCGCGCCCTTGTCGCCGGCTCCGTACACGCGGCAGATACTCACGCAGGACATGCTGACGACGCGTACACCTGAGGCCCACGAAAAGGCACTCAAAGAGTTTGCCACCTTCCACAGCGGCGGACAATTCATTCCCATCGGGCTGAATCAGGAGACGGTCGTTTTTCCGTGCTTTCTTGGCGGCGCCGAATGGGGAGGGCCGGCCGTCGATCGAGAGCGCGGCGTGATTTATGTGAACGCCAATGAGGCAGCCTGTGTTCTTGGGTTAACGGAGAACCGGCCTACGGCGAGCACCGGCGAAAGGATTTATCACAATCAATGCAGCCTGTGTCACGGTAAGGATCTTGGCGGCACGCCGGGACTGTATCCGTCTCTGGTCGATGTGGGGAAACGTCTTACTACCCAGCAGATTGAAGACAAGATTGCGCAGGGCGGCGGCCGTATGCCTTCCTTTCCCAATCTTCGCGATACCCATCTTCAGGCACTCGTCCGCTATCTGACTAAGGGACCAGAAAAGGATGAGCATGATCCGGACGAAGGCGGGATCTATTCCGCCGCAGCCGACGGCACCACCATGCGCTATGAAGTGACAGGGTCGCGAGATTTTGTCGATGCGGATGGCTATCCGGCGATTACTCCTCCATGGGGCACTCTGAATGCAATCGATCTGAATACGGGGCGATATTTGTGGAAGACTCCGTTGGGGGAATATCCGGAACTTGCAGCGAAAGGCATTACGAATACCGGATCGGAAAATTATGGCGGTCCGATGATTACCGCGAGCGACCTGCTGTTTATCGGGGCATCGGCGTATGACAAGAAATTCCGAGCGTTCGACAGCAGGACCGGGAAGGTGCTATGGGAGACCGTGCTCCCCTTTGCGGGTACGGCTACGCCGGCCACCTACATGGTTGAGGGGAAGCAGTATGTGGTGATCGCCAGTGGTGGAACGCAGTTCACCAAGGGGAAGACGGGGAGTGTTTATGTGGCATTCGCGCTGCGGTGATTTGGCCTGCGTTTCGTGGCTGTTTTTGGTTGTGGGTTGAAGCCCGCACCTTTCACTGCTAGCTAGGGGCTGGGGAGGAGTACGGTAGGGATCATCTCCAGGGCTATGGCGATTCCGCCCCAGAGCACGGAGGTGTTGCCGAGTTTGCCGGCGTCGATTCGGGCTACGGCGAACTCACTTTCCTGAAGTTGCTTCTGGACGGCGCTGATGAGCGCGGGATGACTGCCTACTTCGCCCTCCAGCAGGATCAGGGCAGGGTTCAGAATCAAGGAGACGTTCACGAGGATGTCGGCGACGATGGCGGCGCGTTGCTGGATGATTTTTTCGGCTTGAGCGTCGCCGGCTTGCGCTAAGTTCAGGACTCCCAGCGCATCTCTGGGCTCGCTTTTCTCGTCTGCATCGTGGCCGGATTTCTTTTTTCCTTCCTGCCAGCTCTCGAGGATTCCCGCACTGGTGAGCACGGTTTCCAATTCCCCAAACTCGTGCAGTGTGGGCCGACGGCGGGAAGTGTTAGGTAAACGGAGGTAGCCGATCTCTCCCGCGGACCATTGGGAACCGTGATAGATCTGCCCGTTGAGGACAATGCCCGCGCCGACATTGGGGCCGATATGAATGAGGATGAAGGTTTCCTCCGCCTGGGCCGCTCCGCAATAGCGTTCTCCCTGGGCGGCAAGGTTGATGTCGTTCTCGACGATTACCGGGCATTCCAGAATTTGGGTCAGCTTGGCGCGCAGCGGAACGGAACGCCAGTTTTCCAGCGTGCTAATGGAGAGGACGACGCCTTCATCCACATTGGTGATGGCTGGAACGCCAACGACCACAGCAAGCAGTTGTTCCCGCTTTTTCTTATGCTTGCGCAGCAACCGCCGCGCTTCCTCACCGATGTAGTTACAGATAGCGTCCGGAGTGGTTTTGCGGCCAGCCAGGGATATTTCCAGGTTGTCGAGATCACGCCCGTTCAGGTCCGCGAGCAGGAACGAGATTTTGTCGGCGGTGATCTTCACGGCGAGCACGCATCCGCGCTCGGCCTTGAAAGCAATCATGTCGGGTGGGCGGCCGCCGTTGGATTCGCCCTCACCGAGCGGCTTGATCAGGCCGGCAGACAACAAGTCGCCGACCACATTGGTGATGGTGGGAGCACTCAGGCCCGAAGCACGCACCAGGTCGGCTTTGGAGCAGGAACCGCATTCGCGCAGAAGCTTGAGTACGCGCAGCGCGTTCGTGTGGCGTAAGAGTGACGGCCTGCCAACTGCAATGGATTCGCTTTTCAATGGAAACCGGTTTAGAAAAAGTCCTGAGGCCCCTCGAACCTAAACTTTTATACCACCGATTACAAAGGCCGGACCCGGGGAGCCGAATGATTCTAAATAAAGTTTAAAAAGTGTGCTATGATTCCGGCCAGGAATTCCGACAACCGATGAAAACCCTCCTAACTGGACTGACCGTATTCCTGACTGTAGGGGCTTCGCTCTGTGCCCAGACCGTCGTCCCACACCACCCGCTCGACGCCCTCACGACCGAGGAATACTGGACCGTCCACGACGTGCTGGAGCAGAGTGGGCACCTAACAACTAAAACGCTTTTCTCGAGCGTTTTACTGCACGAACCGGATAAAGAAAAAGTCCTGGCCTGGAAACCGGGGGACAACATTCCGCGGGAAGCGGACGTCATTCTCGAAGACGGTGGAAAGACCATCGAGGCAAGGGTCGACATTTCGGCACACAGGCTCGAGTTCTGGAAAGAAGTGCCCGGAGTTCAGGCACCGATTACAGAATCTGAGCTTGACACCATGAATGACATCGTCAAGCAGGACCCACGGGTGATTGCTGCTCTGAAGCACCATGGAGTGACGGACCTGTCGGGCGTCCGCTGTGAGCCCATTCCCATCACCTGGATGATTTTTCCCGAGCAGTCGAGCAGCCGCATCGGCTTTGGTGATTGCACCGACTCGCATGGCGTGTATCATCCCTGGGGCCGCGCCATCGAAGGCGTCTACATTCTTGCCGACCTGACGAGCCAGAAGGTCCTCAGGGTGATCGACGGCGAGCCGGTTCCGATGTCGACATCGGATATCAACTACGAAGTCGGGCCTGCGATCCCGCGTCCGGGTACGAAGCCTTTGGAGGTGACCCAGCCGGAGGGACCCAGCTACACGATCAAAGATGGCGAGGTGGAGTGGCAGGACTGGCATTTTCATTTTCGGCTCGATCCTCGGGTCGGCGCCGTTCTGAATCTGGTGCGCTACCAGGATGGAAACCGGCTTCGCTCGGTGATGTACGAAGGCTCCCTCTCCGAAATGTATGTACCCTACATGGATTCCGATGTGGGATGGAATTCGCGTGCTTTTGTCGATGCGGGCGAATTTCTTCTTGGCGGACTGATCAAGCCCGTTGGGCCGGATGACTGCCCGCCGAATGCTGAGTACTTCACCGGGCTGGTGCCTTCGGACAAAGGCGCGCCGGTGCTGCGGCCGCAGCTGGCTTGCATGTTTGAGCGGCCCGGCAGGGGTCCGGCATGGAGACATATCGAAGGAGACATCATCAGTGGCAGACCCAGCCGCGAACTGGTGTTGCGCACTGCGGCGGTGGCCGGAAACTATGACTACCTGCTCGATTGGGAGTTTCAGCAGGATGGCACCATCCGGGTTGCGGTTGGCGCGACCGGCATTGTGGAGACCAAAGGCGTCAAAGAAACGACGATTGACAGCACGATGGACGACGGTCCGGGCAAGCTGGAGCACGGCACGCTGGTTGCCCCCAATCTGCTTGCAGTGAATCACGATCACTATTTTTCGTATCGGATCGATCTTGATGTGGACGGCCCGGCGAACAGCTTTATGGTTGATCGCCTGGTGCATCAGACGCTCACTGGATCCACCCGCAAGATGATCTGGGCTTCGCAGGCCTCGATTCTTCATCGTGAGAAGGACGCAATGCTCGATGTTGATTTGCGGAATCCGGGGATGTGGGAATTTATCAATCCGAACCAGCATGATGCTCGGGGCTATCCCACCGGGTGGGAAATCATGCCCGGGGCTACGGCGGTTTCCAGCATTAGCGATGACGACCCGGCGCAGCGTGTGGGAGCGTTTTCGGCGCACCAGCTATGGGTGACGCCTTACAGCCCGGATGAGCGCTACGCCGCGGGCACGTACGTCACCAATAGCGACGGCCTGCGCGGGTTGCCCGAATGGACCAAGGCAAATCGATCGATTGAGAATACAGACATTGTTGGCTGGTATACGCTCGGGTTCCATCACGTGGTTCGGTTGGAAGACTGGCCGGTGATGCCGACGTTATGGCATGACTTCATGATTCGGCCGATCAATTTCTTTGATCAGAATCCGGTTTTGACCTTGCCGCATACGCCGTAGGGTGTGGGGTGTGGCTGTTGGGCGCGTGAGTCCAGGGCGTGCCGTCCCCTGAGGGGGGCCCGGTTGTCTTGTATTCTTCGACCTCCCGGCACTACCGTGCCGGGCCCTGGATGTCCCGTCCCTTCGGGACTAGTTTTGAGGCACGATCGGGTTCCTGTTATGAGGTTGTTTCTCCGCGACTGCACGGATCCTGGTTTATTGTTCCATGACGCCGTATTGGAAGCGGGGTTTCAGCCTGCTGCCGGTTCGCTCGACCATGGCCAGTGTGAGGGCCTGGGGAACGAGCAGGGAGGTGATTCCTTCCCAGGGTTCGGGAACGGCGTCGATGCGGACGGGAAAGAGGTTTTCGGTGGCCGGTTGCTCCTGGCTTGAGACCAGGACTACTTTGCCGCCGCGACGGTTACATTCCTGGGCCAGCTTGATGCCGAGATCGGCGGTGTGGCCCAGAGCAAAAATGATGGCGACGTGCGTGGCATCCACATCGAGATTGGGACCGTGCTTGAAACCGGCGCCGGTGTGGGGCGCGGCGCGGTGGCCGCTCATTTCACGGATGCAGAGGGCGCTCATGAACGCACCTCCGTAGCCGGCGCCACGGCCGATCACCTCGATATTCGCGGCGCCGCGGCAAAAGCTTTCCAGATCGCCGCGCATGGCAAAGATGGGATCCAGGTGGGCCGAGAAGATTTCGGCGGCGCGGTCTGCGTCCCGTTGCCATGGGCGGCCCAGGATTTCCGAGGCGGCGATGATGGCCGCTGCGGTGGCATTGGTATAGGTCTTGGTGGCATTGCCGTATTCGGGCCCGGCGAGGATGGGGAGCTTGTGTTCCGCCAAATTCCAGCAGGTGCTTGCCGGGTTTCCGCAGATCAGGCCAAGGGACTTATCTTTGCCAGCTTCGAAGAGGGCAACCAGTTCGGCGCTTTCCCCTGAAGTGGTGAGCAGGATCGAAAGGGCTGCGTCGGGCCAGGTGGGCATGGCGTAATGGAGCCATTCGCCGGCATCGACGTAAAAAGACAGGCGCCCGCTGGACTGCAACAGAACAGATCCGCTGATGGACGAGCAATAGGAGGCGCCCATGCCGATCCAGAGCACCGGCCCGGGTTTCGCGGCGAGGCGGCGGAATTCTTTCAGCTCAGCCTGAATTGCAGGATCGGTGGCGTATTGTGTGAGCAGCTCGCGAAGCCGCTCCGGTTGCTGGCGGCACTCCATTTCGAGAATTTGGGTCCCGGTGGCACTGAGCAGTTCTTTTGGCGGCTCGATTCCGCCCACCCAACGCGGGCTGGAGCCCTGCGGTTGCTGTTTATTGTCGTCCATGTCACCTTCTCTGGTTACTAAAACGGGCTACTTTGTTAGAAAAGATTCCTTAAAAAGCGGTGCGAAATCTGGTAGAAAGCTATCCAGATAAAGGTATCATTCGATAGATGTTCGACAGGTACGAAGCCAAGTGAATGACGCAACCGGCACGCGGCCGTATGTAAATCAGGCATTCGTGCGACGAGTGTCTTTCATCGCCGGATTGGGAGGCATTCTTTACGGTTTTGACATGGGCGTCATCGCTGCCGCGCTGGTCTATGTGCGCGAGTCGTTTCATCTATCGACCGTGATGCAAGAGGTGCTGGTGATTGCGGTGCTGATCGGGGTGATGATCGGCGCTCTGATAGGCGGAGCCGTCGCCGACCGGATCGGACGACGGAAAACGCTGGTTTGGGGAGCGCTGCTTTTCATCGCGGGATCTATCCTTGCTCCGCTGTCTCCCAATGTTTACGTGCTGTTCGTTGCCCGGGCGCTGCTTGGGATCGCCGTGGGCTTTACCTCGGTTACGGCCCCGGTCTATGTTTCCGAGCTTTCGCCTCCGCAGTCGAGGGGAATGCTCATCGGTTTGTACCAGTTCGCCCTGACTTTGGGGATTGCCATGGCAGATCTGGTCGGGTACTGGTTTGCCGCATCGCAGGGATGGCGATGGATGTTTGCATTCGGCCTGCTGCCTGCGATTTTCTTTCTGTTCATGGTGCTGACGGTTCCGGAAAGTCCGCGCTGGCTATTTGTGCAGAACCGGCTGGCAGAAGCCGAATCTGTGCTTAAGACGTATACAGATGAGGCCGGCGCGCGGCTGCTGCTGGAAGACATTCGCGTCAGCCTGATGACGAAAATGGAGCGGCGCTGGAGCGCGCTTTGGAGCCCCGCGGTGCGCGGGTCGCTCTTCATCGCTCTAGGTTTCATGCTGTTGATACCGGCTACGGGTATCAACGCGGTGCTGTATTACGGGCCGCAAATCTTTACGCTTGCGGGGATCAATTCCAACAAGAGCGCGATTTTTGCTACTTTCCTGGTTGCGATTACCAATGTGCTGGCGACGGTAATCGCACTGGTGCTGGTTGACCGCGCGGGACGGAAACCGTTGCTCTACGTGGGCGTTGGCGGGATGACCCTCTCGCTGTTCGCGCTTTCCGTCTGCTTCTTCCGGCAGGCGATGCTGGGACATTCGCTGGGCATCATTGCTACCGCTTGCCTGATGTTTTTCATTACCTGCTACGCGTTCAGCATTGGTCCGATCGCCTGGATCCTGGTCTCCGAAGTATTTCCTCTGCGCGTGCGCGGCCGGGGAGTTGCCGCCGCGACTCTCGCGTTCGGCACCTCGAATTTCCTGGTTTCCCTGACGTTTCTGTCACTGCTGAAGGCTGCGGGCACGTCGCTCACCTTTGTTATCTATGGAACGTTTTGCGTGCTGACTTTGGTCTTCGTGCGCTACGTGATCCCGGAGACGAAGGGCAGAGAACTGGAAAGCATCAGCGCGCGGCAAACCGTGGCCGCTCCATAAAAATTTTCTGAGGATTTCAAGTTGATATTGCAGCGCACGCAGGAGATCGAAGCAGGCTATGTGGTTGGCGCCGACATCGGCGGTACCAGCCTGCGTATTGCACTTGCGAGTATGGACGGCAAGGTTTTGGGAATGTGGAAGGTTTCCACGGCCGGCATCCGCGACCCGAATGTCGTTGTTGGCCTGGTGCAACAGGGCACGGATGAGCTGTTCCGGGAGAAACAGTTGCCGCGCAACCTGCTACGGGCGGTGGCGGCCGGCGCCCCGGGAGTCACGAATGTTGAGGACGGTGTGGTGATTGCCACTTCGTATCTCATGGGTTGGCGCAACGTTCCGCTGCGCGCGCTTCTGGAAGCGAAGCTGGGGGTTCCCGCGGCAGTAGAAAACGACGTGAACACGGCGGCTATTGCGGAGAGCCAGATTGGCGCTGGAAAAGGCGTCCGGGATTTTGTCTTCATTGCGATCGGCACGGGAATCGGGGCAGGGGTCATCCTCAACAGCCGACTGTTTCATGGGATGGGTTGGTCAGCCGGGGAAATCGGGTATTTGCTTGTTCCGGGAACGTCGGTGAAGCCGGTGGAGACAGGGGAACCTGGGGCGCTCGAGGACCTGATCGGAGGCGAGGGAATCAAAGGGCAGTGGCTGCGCTTATGGCGCGAGGATGCTACTCCGCTTCCCAGGGATTTGATGGCCACGCAAATATTTGACTATGCGCTCGAGGGTGATGCGCTGGCCCAGAAGGTTCTTCGGCAGTCCGCGGAGATTCTGGCTTATGCGATTTACGATCTTGCGGTGGTGCTCAATTGCCCGCTTTTTGTTTTGGGCGGGAGTGTTGGTATGCACCCTGCTCTGTGGAAAGAGACGCAGGAGATATTGCAGCAGAGGGACAAGCGCGTTCAACCGAGGTTGGTGCGGAGTGTGCTTGGCGGGGATGCGCAGGTGAATGGAGCGGTTTGCCTCGCGTTGGAGGCGGCGAGTTCCCGGGTGGTGACGGCTTAGAGCGACGGGTTGTGTTCGGTCGAAGAAATGTCGCCGCGGAGCAAACGGCAGATCCTTCCACGACAGGCTGGAACCCGGTGCTTGGAATGGAAAAAGGAGCGCTTTCGCGCTCCTTTTGGCTGGGCCTCGCGGGTGGACCGGTTAGTTGGTTTTCCAGTATTGGTTGAAGCCTTTGTAGTCTGAGGGCAAATTGGCCAGGATGGTGCGCCTTAGCTCGAGCATGTCGGCGGAGCCCAGTTGCTTGTAGAGGACCTTGCCGTCTCCCGAGAGGAGGACGGTATAGGGCACCGCGGAATCCCATTTTGGATCGAAGGCCAACTGCATGGCGGTGGTGTCCTGCGAGTCGAAGAGGTAGTTGCGGCTGGTTGCATGCTGCTTCTGGAGGAAGCGGGTCACGCTGGGCTTTTCGTCCGGCATGTTGGCCGAAACTGTCACCAAACTGAACTCACGAGCTCCGTACATGCGCAGAGTGTTTTGCAGATCGGCGAATTCGGCTACGCAGGAACCGCACCAGGTGGCCCAGAAATCGATCAGCATCATCTGATGGGTTGGATTGGTGCGTAACCTTGACAGTTCGGTTTTGGAAATCATTTCCACGGTGACGGGCTGCTCATCGATTTTCTCCAGCGCCGCGATCCTGTCGGCCGACTTTTCCTGCCATTTGGTCGAGCAGCCAAATACTCCGGTGTGCTTCACCGGAACTTCCTTATGAGCGAGCAGCGCATCAATGGCATTGCGCGCATCCTGCGTCTTGACCAGCTCGATGCGGTAGCTGTTATCCATGCGGCCTTCGTAGCGCAGCTTTCTTTGCTGGTCGAAGATGAAGACGTGAGGCGTTGCTTGAGGGCCGTAGGCGCGCGCCACCTGTTGTGTATCGCCGTCGTACAGGTAGGGGTAAGTCAGATGCTTATATTGCACGCGAATCTTCATTTCCGCTAAAGAGTCGCTGATGTCGGAAGAGTCCAGTTCGTCGATGCGGATAGCCTTGGGATCATTGGGCTGAATGGCCACTACGGCCACGCCCTTGTTCTTGTAGTCGTCGGCCAATTGCTGGATGCGGCGCTCGTACATCTGTGCGATGGGGCAGTGATCGCAGGTGAAGACCACTACCAGGACAGGGCTGGAGGCGTAATCGCTCAATTTGTGAATCTTGCCGTCTACACCGGGAAGAGAAAAATCGGGAGCCGATGAACCGAGAGGAAGAATAGGATGGACTTCGGCTGCCGAGGCCATCCCGACAGCAACCAAGAAAACTGCCAGCAACTTCCACATATTGGGAACCCCTTTACAAACAATCCTTACAAACTAGATTACATCGTTCTACTTGCAAGTGACGGGAGGCGCCGGCCGGGGGGTGATGTCGGCTGATTCGAGGCCCATGGCCCACTTAATTGCCTCGGTGTACATCTTCTGGATGCGCGGATCATCCCAGTTCTCTTTGGGATGGCCGAGAACGGAATAGTAAACACGGCCCTTGCCATAAGTTTTCACCCAGGTGACGGCGAAATCACGATCCTGACGGTGCACCTTAGGGTTTGTTAGATCGAGCTTGCAGGGGTCAAGCCGCATGAGGACGCGCACCTTGCTGCGGGAAAAATCTTTCATCTGGTAGATCTCGTCGTGCATGGTGAACTCGCGGGGGAACTGCTGCATGCCCGGGAAGTTGGGGTCTTCGACAAGGATGGGCGCATCGAAGGTGCGCCAGGGATGCTCATCGAAATCCCCGCCGAGCAGATCCACAAATTCGGGCCAGTGGACCCAGGTGATTGCCGCGGCGTGAACACCGATCAAACCCTTTCCGTCGTCATGGATGAAGGAAAGGAAGTCGGCCTTCTGCTGCGCGTCCATCTCGGGGTCTCCGCCGGTGAACATGAAGATGGCGTCGAAGTCGTTGAGGTTTTTGGCATTGAATTCCAACTTTTTCTTGGTGAGCGGCTCGGTGTCGGTGCGGATGGTTGTGTCCCACAAACCAGTTTCCTCGCCCAGGCGCTCGATCACTGCCATGGCGTGGGAGACGGATTCATGCCGGTATCCCTTCTCCTCACCGAGAACCAGGAGATGTTTTTTCGCGGAAGCAGGCGCCTGCGCGATGGCGGGGCCGGCAAGCGTGAGCAAAGCAGCGGTGAGACAAGCCAAGCAGGAAATTCTCATGAAAAGACTCCTTCATAAAAACGACGGCGCGACCTCCGCTTTTGGGAGGCCGCGCATCGCACACGCCGGCTAGAAGATAATTTTGCCGCTGACCTGGCCGACGCGAGCCGGGGCGGTGTTGGTGACCTGGCCGAATTGACCGCTGTTGGCATTGCCGCTCACCGCATTGCTGAGGAAGTTGGGGTGGTTGAAGACGTTGAACATTTCGATGCGCAGGTTCAACTGCGTCCGCTCGGTGATCTTGGTGTCTTTCTCCACGCCGGCATCGGTGTTGATGGTGCCGGGACCGTGGAACAGGTACTGACGAGCCGTGCCGGTCTGGCCGCAGGTTTCATAACTGGCTTGGCCGCCGCAACCAATCAGGTCACTGGCAAACGAGCTGGTATCGAAGTAGTCGTGTGCCGGCAGATGAGGGTTGAGCTTCTTGATGGGAGCGATCTGAGTTGGATAATCAAGCCCGATGTTGGTCAGGGCGAAATCTCCACCGCTGGCCATGCTGACCGGGAAG